>VXLY01000110.1 GCA_009841335.1 Rhodothermaceae bacterium
TGAATATGCACTGGAGCAATCCAGAAACGCTGGGACTCATTGTCAGCTTTGAGGGATGTGACCCCATCCTAGATCTTGATGATGTGCACCGCTGGTACAAAATGGGCGTCCGTGCAGCAGGATTAACACATTACGGTGCGGGACAATACGCCTTCGGTACCGGCACAACCGGCGGACTGACCTCGCGGGGATTTGCGTTGCTCCGCGAATTTGAGTCCTTGAATATTGCGTTAGATGTAACGCATCTGAGTGACCAAGGGATGGCCGAAGTTTTGAATCACTACAGCGGACCCATTCTGGCCAGCCACCATAACTGCCGGGCCTTAGTCCCCGGACAACGACAACTCTCTGATGGGCAGATTCGTGAATTGATTGCCAGAAATGCAGTTATCGGCATTGCATTTGATGCATGGATGCTGTATCCCGGCTGGGTACGTGGCAAGACCAATCGCAACGTCGTTAATATGAGCGCCGCTGTAGATCATATAGATCATATCTGTGAACTCGCCGGCAATACCAAGCATGTCGCCATCGGCAGCGATCTGGATGGTGGATTTGGCTATGATCAGACTCCTGCTGGACTGGACCGCTATTCGGATTTACACTTACTAGAGAAACTTCTTTTCGAACGTGGGTATTCTCCTGCCGACATCGAGAACGTTTTTCACGGTAACTGGCTTAAATTCTTTCGCAACTGCTTACCTCAAATCAATGCTTAACCGTATCGAACGTCTGGAATCGCTCGGCTACCCGATTGATGATGTGCCTGCTCCCGGTGGCCTGTATAAACCGGTTACAGTGATTGACAACATTGCATATGTATCCGGCGCAGTGCCGGTAGCACGAGGCCAGCTCCAGTTTGCAGGCAAGGTCCCATCAGACCTGGACCTTGCCGTTGCACAACGGGCAGCGGCCCTCTGTGCAGCTAACAACCTTCGCATGGCATGCCAGACCCTGGGATCACTGGACCGTATTACCAGAGTTCTACGACTGACTGGCTTCGTCAACTCTGAACCCGACTTTGCGGATCAACATTTGGTGATTAACGGAGCATCCGAGCTTCTGAAAAAGGTCTTTGGAGATGCTGGAATCGGTGCACGCTCTGCCGTTGGCGTGGCGCAGTTGCCGTTGGGCAGTGCTGTTGAAACCGAGCTCATTCTGGAGATCCGACGATAATGCCCTCAGCTTTTCGACGTGCACGCCGGGAAGCCCTGCATATTCTGATAGCCTGGGCCGTCTGCCTGGTCTGGACAATCGGTTACTGTGCCATCTCTGCATACAGACCCGGCGACGTTACGCTGCTGTGGGGCATGCCTTCATGGGTAGTGTTCGGTATAGTTCTACCTTGGCTCTCTGCTACAATCTACAGCCTCTGGTTCGCCCTATTTCACATGAAGGATGGGGAACAATGAGAAGTGATGCCAATGCCCCGCTAATTGCCTTTGTTTGCTATACCGCTATCGTTCTTGGCCTGGCGGTGCTTTCGAACTATGCCTTTAAGAAACGGGCGTTCGTTAGCGAGTATTTTCTCGGAAGCCGCGGACTGGGCGTCATCGCGCTCGCACTTACTTTTGGAGCAACCAGTGCATCTGCGGGTTCTTTTGCGGGGTTTCCATCTCTGATCTACGCTCATGGGTGGTCGCTGGCACTTTGGATAGCCAGCTACATGATTTTTCCCCTCTGTGGCATGGGCTTGCTGGGCAAACGCCTTAGCATTGTCTCCCGTCGAACGGGGGCAATCACGCTACCGGACATCCTCCGCGCGCGTTTCGAAAGTCGCTCGCTGGCGCTCATGAGTACGATACTGCTATCGGTTCTGCTCTGTGTATTCCTTGTGCCTCAGTTTACACTTGCAGCACTGATCATGCAGCAGTTACTAGGGGATTCTCCCCTCTATCAGGAAGCAGCCCTTTGGCTTCAAAACGATCTACCGAATTTGATCCCGACCGGCACAGGCCCCGAGTATGTACTCGGTCTACTCCTGTTTGCCATCCTGGTTGTGGCTTACACCACCTTTGGAGGATTCAGAGCTGTCGTCTGGACCGATGTACTCCAGGGCTTTGTTATGCTCATTGGAGTGCTCCTGATGCTGGTATTTACGCTCGTACAGGTAGGCGGTCTACGAAATGCCTCCCTGGAAATGAGTTCTATGCAACCCCCCCGCCTTGGAACAGCATCTTTTGTCGTTGACTCACCGGCGCCACTGGAAGGCATCAGGATTGATATGGACACTTGGTTTATGGACGAGGAACGATTATTTCGCACGAACGAAGCAGCACTCATTCCTGCGGGTGATACTGAGTCCGCACCAATTAAAATTACACAGATCGTCACACCGCAGGAAATTGCACGCATTACGCAGACTGAACTCCCTTCCCTGCCCGCGAAACCTCGCGTCGGTCAACTGACCCCCTATGCCCGGGGAGATAATACAGTGGGTACCTATATGCGTCCGCCTGGCCCCAGTCCGTCGGATCCTAATGGGTTCCTACCACTCGGGGTGGCCGTGTCTTTCTTCGCATTTTGGGCACTAGCCGGAACTGGGCAGCCCGGCAACATGATACGCCTTATGGCCTTTACCGGCACGCGTACGCTGCGACGTGCGATCGCTTCTCTGGCAGTTTATTTCTCGCTGATCTACTTTCCACTGATCATCATCTTTTGCTGTGCTCGGCTGCTCGCACCCGGACTGGACCACACCCCAGACAGGATTATGCCCGTGATGGCCTATCTGCTCTCGGATGGGGCCGGTATTCCATGGATGGCCGGGATTCTCATTGCTGCCCCGTTTGCTGCCGCAATGAGTACGGTAGACAGTTTTATGCTGATGATCACATCCAGTATTGTCCGTGACGTTTACCAGCAATCCATCCGACCAGAGGCTACCGAACGTCTGCTGAAGCGTCTCAGTTATGGCACAACGATGCTTGTTGGACTACTGGCTACGATTGGAGCACTTTATCCACCGCAATTTCTACAGTATGTGATCGTATTTACTGGAGGGGGGCTTGCAGTAGCATTCCTGACACCCGTGGGGCTCGGGCTGTACTGGCCCCGCTTCAATAAGCTAGGCGCCCTCATGTCAATGGTTGTTGGGATAGCGGTTTATGTGCTCCTGTATCTCATTGGATTCGTAACCCTTGGCAATGCCAGCCCTGTTCGCCCACTTGAACTTGACCCATTTATTTGGGGACTTCTTGCCTCTCTCCTGGCGGCCTGGCTCGGGACACGTTATGGACGCTCAAACACAGATCGTGCCTTGGAAGCATTTTTTGGAAGGAACGACCACCACGCAGAATATGACTAATCCTGCACCGTCTGCCTATAATGTCAGATGAGCTGGCCCGAGACTAATTCCGATAGTCCAGGGGTGGGTCTCGATCACCAAGTAGCGGCTGATATTCAAAGTCTGGCCCTCTTCGCTCTT
Source organism: Rhodothermaceae bacterium (assembly GCA_009841335.1). Classification (GTDB taxonomy): domain Bacteria; phylum Bacteroidota; class Rhodothermia; order Rhodothermales; family Bin80; genus Bin80. The sequence goes on from VXLY01000110.1 coordinate 3,428, forward strand.
CAAACTCCCTTCGTGCTGTTATTAACAGTTCTTCATCCAGCAGCAGATCGAGCGCGGTCAGCGCCAGGGTTTTTGCAGCGAGACTAAGTCCCTTCTTCCCAATACTCATTCCTCCTGCGGCCACAGCCTGCCAACTGTGTGCTGCTGTTCCAGGGACCCATGTGGCCGTTGTAAAACCCGCAGTTGGTGCTATATAGCTCACGTCTCCAACGTCCGTGGATCCTTTAGTGATCTTGGGCAGGAACGGCTGAACCGTAGATTCTGACCCCAAGGGAATCGACGTCGCATCTAGCGTTTTTCGAATCTCTTCGGCAAAACGCTGTTTCTCTGCGTCGTACTGGATTCCCCCCAGAGACTCCAAATTGGACAGAACTGCCTGAGACAGAACATCATTAGGCAATACACTGTGAAGTCCGTGAATGATTTCAAAGTCCATCGTCGTGCCGGTTCCCAAGGCAGCACCTTCAGCGGCTTTGATTACACGCGGAAATATTTCTTCCAATGTCTGAGCGAGTGGGTGCCGCACGTAGTAGTAGACTTCTGCATAGTCCGGGACAACATTCGGTGCCAGTCCCCCGCGCGTGATTACATAGTGGATACGTGTTTCCTGAGGTACATGCTCACGAAGCATATTGACCATCATATTCATAGCTTCTACTCCATCCAATGCGCTCCGGCCCCGTTCGGGAGCGCCAGCAGCATGTGTAGAGCGTCCATAGAACCGGAATTTTGCTGACCGATTTGCCAGAGTCGTCGCCGGGCTGGCATCGTTCCTGTCACCCGGATGCCAGTGGAGCACGGCATCCGCATCATTGAATAACCCCTCACGAACCATATACACTTTGCCGGCGCCCCCTTCTTCGGCGGGTGTGCCATAAAGTCTGACCGTTCCGCTCTGGCCACTGGCGTCCAACCAGTCCTTTACAGCTACAGCAGCCGCTACCGAGGCTGCACCGAATAAATGATGACCGCACGCATGCCCTGCTCCATCTTTCATACGAGCCTCCCGAACAGGGAGTGCCTTCTGTGATAATCCCGGCAAGGCATCAAACTCAGCAAGTATGCCAATGACGGGAGCTCCACTGCCGTATTCAGCTACAAAAGCCGTGGGAATGCCTACTACCCCTGACTCAATAGAGAACCCCTCCTGTGCAAGTACATCTTTTAGAAGTGCGCTGCTCTTCTCTTCCTGGTACCCTAGCTCGGCCCATTCCCAAATTTTATACGCTACCTGAAAGTACTCGTCTGCCCGGGCATCCAGCGAGTTGATAATCTCAGTCCTCTGTGCGATGAGCGTCTGAGGTAGAAGGGTAAGAACGAACGCAAGTAATACAAACTTCGTTTTCATGTAACTCTCTGCTGAATGTGATTCTCGTGAACTTCGGCCCATCCGGCCACATACATTTTTGCCGCCCACACAAGGTACCCTGGATATGACTGCCGGGCATCCTCCACGGCGCTCAAATTCAGTGTTGTTACGGCAATACGATCCGTCGTCTCTAATAAAACTTCACCCATGGGGTTGACAACCAATGACGGTCCTCCCATGTCCACTCCAAACTCTGGACGGGGGCGTCCAACTGACACAACCCACGCCGAACAGGTCAAGGCCATCGCCTGATAAGCCAGCCGCCATCGTTTCCATGAAGAGGGGCTGGTCGCCCGAGGCGCAAGTATTACCTGCACCCCTTGTGCAGCGAGAAGCTGCGCTGCTGTGGGGCGATTAGCATCCGAACATATTTGAACACCCAGCTTAATCCCTGTGAATTCGATTATACGTGGAGGATCCTCAGATGGCCGGTAATGATCACACTCCCAAAACCCTTCTTCATCCGGCAATACATGTTTCGCAGACGACCCTATTATACAGCCGTGTGAATCTGAGAGTAACGCCAGATTCGTCCGAAGACCACCACTGTCCCTGCGAATCACGCCCCCCAGCACTGCTATACCTGCTTTTTTGGCAGCAGCGCAAAGCATATTTTCACGCAGGCCTCCCGGCCCTTCAGCATCCTCAGCACACACTGCCTTCGTTGCTGGAGACCACAAATTGAATGGTAGCTCCGGCAGAATTGCCAATGCCGCATCCTGGTCATGCGCGTGCTCAAGACAATCAACCAACTCGCGCTCTGAACTGAAAATCTCACTTATTAGTGCAACGGTGAGATCACGTGCCACAACTTTCATGCTTCACTCTGTAAATTGTCCAACTGATCAATAGAATCTGGTAACACAGGCTGACAACTACCCCCGCTTCTTGTAGGCCTCATCAACTGACAAGGCCTAACCTTGTAATGCACAGTTCATGAGTGCTGCCTTGTCCAAGCAAAGACTGCTACCAATATCGGAGCATTGCACAAAAGGTATCCCCACGAAGATCCTGTACAAATTAGTGCGTTCCCGGCATATTTCGTACGTGTGGATTTCATGCGTTCTGTGCAAATGACGGCCTTGCGACGGTCTCCCTCTCCTTTGGCAAATATTTTGGATCATACCACCTCCTTGACAGGGTTCCGTCCGATAACAGGATATTGCTCTAAATCCATAACTGTACCACTTATCGGACGGGAATGATCACTCAGCCAATAAACCGCAGCCGAAGCAATGGTTTCTGGGGGGATCAATCCTCCCGAGGGAGCAATATTGTGCGATATTCGACTCGGCCAGTCTTCCGGCAATCCGTCGGCCACCTTGATCTTGAATTCATGGTCAGTCAGAACCCAGCCGGGATTTATCTGATTCACTCGTATCCCGTATTCCGCGTGAAGGCTGTCGCCCAAGTTCCGCGTCATAGTCATCAAAGCACCCTTGGACATGCTATAGGCCAACAGCGGTAACTCTCCACAGTACGCGTTGACTGACCCGATATTGAGGACACTCCCCTTAGTTTCAGTTAGGTGCTTAAGTCCCGCCTGTATCAGAAGCATTGGGGCCCTGGCGTTCACATTAAACACCCTTGCAAGTAGCTCTGGCGTGGTGGTTTCGATGTTGGATCTTGTCAAAAGCGCTGCATTATTCACTATCCCGTGAAGCACGCCAAAACGATCCACAGCCGCTTTAACAATGCGATTCGCAGATGCGGTGTCTAAAAGATCATCAACATGCACACTACTACGCTCCCCCAGCATCTCGTTCGTCTCACGCAAGCCAACCTCATTGCGATCCACTAAGAGCGCCTGCGCACCCTCTTGGACGCAAGCAAGCGCGATAGCTCGACCTATGCCACCTGCTGAGCCAGTGATAATTATCGTCTTATTATTTAACTGCACGTTTTCTTGGATTGATTGCCAGAACTTTAACGATACGAGGCTCGCCCCGACTGCTGCTACTCATCGGAACTACCCCTGCGGCCCAATATAGGCCTCACTCCGATCAATATTGTGCACGCTGACCCAACAGTTACGATTGAACTTGGGGGGGTTCCCGAGTAACATACCTCTTATCTTTGATCCTGTGATGCAATAAGTGGATCGGATGGTAGTAATTGTGTCTTTTAATCCGAATAGGGAAATTACACACGTAACTTCTATAGACTCGACTGCATGTGCCTTAGTTATTCGAGAAACAGCAGCTAATTAGAGGTCAATTAGTTGCTTACCGCAAGTTTCCCTGACTGATCTCGTTGCTCTGGAACTTGGTACAGCCAATGCAACCAAAAAGTCATCTTTCAAGACGTGATTTTCTGAAACTCACAGCCTGTGGGAGCGCCCTCGCAGTTGGCTGTTCAGATTTGGGATTGGACGAACCCGCGCCGCTTTTTGATGGCCCCGAAATCAATGAGGATGAATTCGTCTCTTTCAATAGACGGTACTATAACCAAGGCATTGACCCTGCAACCAAACTGCCTTTCAGCGCAATCAAAAATGGTTCACCCTCTGGTGAAACTGATCCCCTTGCAATAGCTTATCGCCTTCAGTACCTGGTGGACGAGCCGTTGCGGGTAGACGAAGTAGATGCCCTCCTGACACGGTTGCTCGCGGCACAGATATCCGATCGGCCGCCGAGGAATTACCGCAACATGATCCCACGCCTGCAACTTGAAAACGGTACGGCCGCACCAGCTACAACCCGGTATTCAATCGTGGAAAATGCTGTCTTGGCTGCGCGCGTAGCAATGGCTGCGCAGCGATTCAATGGAACACCTACCGCGGATAAGGCTCTGACGTTTCTGGAGAAACAAAAAACCGGCTACAACCAGGCTCTTGCACAAGGGCAGGGGTTTCTTCCGTTTGAAGCAGATGCAAGTGTCTTTGGCCTCAGTCCCACATATATGGACTTGCTATTTGGCGGCTACTATGCAAGCGTAGCCTTCGTATTGTCCTACATCATCGGTGGTACATCTCAAATACCGGATGCCAATGCTGGACGAACCTCATGGCACAGCATGATCGCAGAACAACGTAACTATATGGGAAAACACCAAGCTTCAACGACGGGTGTGCATACCATTCAAACCCCTCTCGCCAAAAATGGCAGTGCTTTCCAGTTTTTTCATGCACTTCTAACGCTTGAGCGCGAAGCTATCCCTCCGTCACTGTACAATGGCCTGTATAATGCACTGTATTCCTTTCTTGACGCTTCAGTTTTTGATCGAGTACCCGGAATCTATTCGGCGGGGCCCTATAAAGGAGGATTCCTTCGAGACAATGGGCTGGCCCGGCTCTCAGCCCGGCAACGCTTGCAAAGCACTCAGGAAACCGTTGTGAACATTGATGCACTCGCCATTGCCCTCAAACTGTTTGACGAAAATTCGGACGAGCGGAAAACGGTTCGTGGATGGATTGGATTGTTCGCTACCGTTGCTGAAGCTACAGGTGCACTTGGATACTATGGCGCAATGGATCGTGATGGGAATGTCACCCGAGATTTGTATCTGCGCCAGAACGGTGCTATGATCCTGCTGAAATCCGATGGACCCGCACTCCTTGATTCATTCCTGAAGGCTCAGGGAAAACCAGGTATGCGGGAAATGATGAGTGATGTCAAACTGGAGTGGGAGGGAGCTTCCCTTAACCGAATTGACGATACTTTGCCGCTCCCAATAAGGGCGGAGCGTCTGTTCACGTCTCGTTAGCACCCAGACTTCTCGAGCAACCATCCCCCATCGTGCCCCTGATACTGCTCGACAACCCATACTTGTTCAGCCAGTATCCCCGGGCACTCCCCTACAATGTAACGGGGCGTGGAAACCCGTATTCCGATGGCTTCCCATCAAAGCTGGATCCAGGAAAAACAGGTGAACGGCAGATCACCACCTGTGCAGGAGTGAATTACAAACCGCGCTACTTCTCCTAATTTGATTGACCGCACAGATCAATAGTGCGGTCAATCCTCACTTACAAAGATTAGGAACTCGTGCTTTGCCTACCGATAACGCACGTTACAGACTGAATCCGTCAGCAACTATTCGTCAAAAAATGGAAATAACGCTTTTAGCTGCTCCCGAGTAGGCTGACTTCCATACTCGGAAATCTCAAACGCTTCAGCAAACTCCACGGCATTACCGCGTTCAGTCCCGTAATACTCTATTAGCAGTTCTCGGTAACTGTCGGCTACGTGCGCATCCCGAGCCTGAAAGCGTTCACGTATCCAAGCTTTCCGCGCTTCTTCTTCCTCAGGCACCTCGTCGTGGTAACCTGCAAGCCACGCATTCCAGTCAGAAAACTGACTTCTGAGTGCCGCCATACACGCATACTTCTGATCCCCCACCGGACCAATATCTACAGCGATATCTGGAGTAAATGGATAAGGCCGCTGGAAGCGATCATGGTAATACAGGAATACGGGATTCTTTTCTACACGAGGAACGGTAGGCGTAAAGAATGGCACCGTAACCATGAAAGCAGCATCTTGAACAAGTATTGCCGTGTACCGGTGGTCTGGATGGTAATCGTTTGAACGCGGTCCCAACACGATATCGGCCTGCCATTCGCGTATCAGTCTCGCAATTGTTTTACGATTTTCCAATGTGGGCATGAGCTCACCGTCGTGATTGTCAAGCATCACCGATTCCTCAATTCCCAGTATCTTGCCACATTCTTCAATCTCGGCCTTACGAGTAAGCGCAAGCGGACCTCCTGCCATAGCATAATGACCGATATCTCCATTCGTAACCGAAACAAACTTTACCTTATGCCCCATTGCGGCCCACATAGCAGCAACTCCGGCGGCACGCACCTCACAATCATCTGGGTGCCCACCGAATGCAATTATTCTAAGCGGGTCCTGTGCTGCAGCTGAACCTGCAAAAATTAGCGTGCCCAAAAACAGGCCAAGAAAGTTTCGTGTCCATTGGGCTAAGTTTTGAGACTTCATCAACATGAGTTAAATTTTAGTTTTGTCCACAACCCTAATGGTACGCAAGATTTTGATTCTCTGCTTCCTGCCCTTCGGCCATCTTGCCCTCGGTCAGTCACTGGAGACCCAAGTAGACTCACTGTTCTCCTCCATGGATAAACCCGATGCCCCCGGCGCGGCTGTCGTGATCATGCGTGGAGACAGCGTTCACTTTGCCAAAGGCTTCGGTATAGCCAACCTCGAGTACAATATCCCCGTCGCCCCCGAGACGGTGTTCCTGGTAGCGAGTGTATCCAAACAGTTTACAGCATATGGTATTGCACTCCTTGCGACACACGACGAAATCTCACTCAATGCCCCAGTGACAGAATACGTCCCCGAGCTACACACGTTCACACCCCCCATTACAACACAGCACCTGGTGCACCACACGAGTGGACTGCGTGACGAATTTGGGTTACTCTCATTAGCTGGGTACCGAATGGATGATGTAATTACCAAGGACGACATCCTGCGACTGATCTATCGTCAACGTGCGCTCAATTTCGATCCGGGAACAGAATACCTGTACAGCAACTCCGGTTATACATTGATGGCTGAAATTATTGAACGTGTGAGTGGACAGTCATTCAGTGATTGGATGCGTGACAGCCTGTTCCTGCCCTTGGGAATGAGCAAATCCCAATTCAGATCTGAGCATGGGGAAGTGATCCCCGGTGTTGCATCCGGCTATATCACTGCGCCTAATGGCTATAAAGCACAGCGTGTGAATTACTCCAGTGTTGGTGCAAGCGGGTTGTATACAACCGCACTGGACCTCGGGAAATGGCTGACTGCGCTGAAGCACGGCACAATCGGTGGAGAGAAAACACGTGATCTGGCACACACCCGCGGCATACTCACAAATGGTGACACGCTTGCATACGCGTTTGGCCTCAGCCACGGGCAATTCAGAGGCACACGATCCGTAGGGCACAGTGGCTCCCATCGCGGATTTCGTGCCTGGGCCGGTCGATTCCCCGAGTACGATTTAGGTATCGTAGTGCTCGGTAATCTGGAAGAGTTCAATCCCTCGGAAATGGCAATGAATATTGCCGCTTTATTTATTGACGATAAACACCTGAATGCGTACGAGGGCACTTACTACAGCGAGGAACTTGGGAGTACACTGTACATCACCATGGAAGCTGATACGCTGCGATTGAACTCTCGCCGAGGCAGGTTGGCAACTCTATCAAGAACCGGATTGGATTCTTTTTACAGCGATGCCTGGTACCTGAGTACGCTTGAATTCAAACAGGAGGGGGATAGCCTAGTCGGTTTTAACGCCTCATCCAGTCGTACTCAGGAGGTTTGGTTTAAAAAGTTGAATCAATGATTCGTGTACTAATCTGTCTGTTTCTCGTTGTACAGACACCAGCCTACGCACAGGTAGATGAGCTTTTCAGGGCTTGGGATACCGATAAAAGTCCGGGGGCTGCAGTAGCCGTGCTTTACCGTGGGGCAGTCCTGCATCACGAGGGATATGGCATGGCTAACCTGGAGCACCGTATACCAATCACATCTACCAGCGTTTTCGATGTTGCATCGGTATCGAAGCAATTCTGTGCATTTGCTATTGCCCTTCTCGTTGATGAGGGAAGGATCGCACTTGATGATGATGTCCGAACGCATATGCCGGAGTTGCCGGATTTTGGACATACAATCACCCTTCGGCATCTCCTTTATCATACCAGCGGGCTTCGAGACTGGCCAGGAATGCTTGCGATGGCTGGACGCAACATGGAGGATGTGATCTCTATGAACGAAATCACCACTCCTGACTTCGACAGTTTGTAACTCTCTGAAGACCAAAAGAGCCCCATTACCAGG
>VXLY01000020.1 GCA_009841335.1 Rhodothermaceae bacterium
GCGGTAATTGCGGCCATTCCACTGGCAAAACAGGCTGCACCTTCTGCTTCTTCAAGGGCTGCAATCCGCCGCTCCAATCGCTTAATCGTCGGGTTTGACCACCGACCATATATATACGGTGCGTCAGCATCCAAACCCTCTGCAGAAAAGGGTTCTCCCGCATCAACCAAATAAGAATTGGCCATATGCAAGGGGGGTGCGACTGGTAGGATCGTTCCCTCAGCAGCTTCGCCTGCATGTACGGCTTGTGTTCGTGGAGAATATTTTGACATGATCAAATTGTGAGAATAAACCTCTGTAAGGTAACCTGAATCAATCAGACCGTACCTAGCCCCGTAAAAGCGGGTTTAAAATTGCCTGCCATGATCACTCCTGAGCTTTTCACCTTCTTTCGAGACCTCAAAGCTAATAATAACCGCGATTGGTTTAATGCGAATCGTTCCCGTTACGAGGACCATGTAAAGGAGCCGTTGCTGTCCTTGATAAGAGATTTTGCAATTCCCCTTCGGTCAATCAGCCCTCACTTCCTGGCCAATCCCAGAGTCGGGGGCTCTCTCTTCCGTATTTATCGTGACATTCGATTTTCGAAAGACAAGAGACCGTATAAGGAAGCTGCTGGCGTGCATTTTCGACACCAACTTGGCAAAAGCGCACATGCTCCAGGATTTTATCTGCACCTAGGGCCTGGAGAGGTCTTTGCCGCTGTCGGGATCTGGGGGCCTGGCAGTAAGGAATTACGCGCGATCAGAGAACACATTGTGGACGATTCTGAATTATGGACTCAGGTTAGCCAGAACCCGAGTTTCCTGAAAGTTTACTCGACGAAGTATGAGCATGATAAATTGAAGCGTGCCCCTAAGGGATTCGATCCCAATCACCCACTCATTGACGACCTCAGGTGCAAGCATTTCGTAGGGATGTGCCCGCTGACAGAAGAGCTAGCTTGCTCGGATGATTTTATTCCTACTCTGGCAGGAATTTACAGCTCTGGGGCAGGATACATGGAGTATCTGACACGTACACTTGGTCATCCCTGGTAGCGTGCACAAAAACTGACCAGTTAGCTCACTTCGCCTTACGATAGTCCTCTCCGATTTGATGCTTCGTGGGGTGCGTGTCCATAATCATTGGGACCGGAGGGAGTCCTTCTACGAGTTCTTGGCGTTCTCTATTTATGCAATGCTATTGCTTTTATCTGTTGGCGTCGCGCGTGGGAGCACTGGACGAGATGCGATGGAGGTGCTTCCAGCCACAAAGGGGATGCATTTCTTATAAGGTTGCGAGAGAGCCAATTGAGTCTTTCCTATAAGAACTGGTGAAATGACATTTCCGAACGCCTGAAAATGAGAGTAAGAGGATCTGGATGAGCGTGCTTCATCGAGGGATGAGCCTCGAGGAATTCGACAACGGCTACTTCTACGCCGCTGATCTGAAGGTATTCGCCCGTGAGATCGGGATTACCGTCGGCAACTTCCGCAAGTTTGAACTAGAGGAGTTGATCCGAGAGTTCCTGCGGACGGGAAAGGTGCCGGACCACAAGCCGGTCATGCCGCGCAGGGCCGGCGGGGCGCGCGATGAACTGAAACCCGATTCGGTCGTCACCAACTATGTCGGGGACAGGAGAACCAAGGACTTCTTACTGGAGCTTGTCCATGCAAAAGTACCCGGCTTAGGAAGCAAGTCGGGTCAGTGGTACTGGCTTAACGATTGGCGGCGCAAGATGCAGGGGGCGAAGGAGCGGTTCACCTACCGCGACATGGCCGATCATCTTCGCGCACTGATGCAGAACGATGGTCGACTGCCACGGATTCCCTCCGGGCGCATGATCAATTTCATCACCGATTTTTGGGCGGATCCGGCTAACGCCGGCATCCCACGGAAAGAAGTGCTAGATGCTTGGATGTGGCTGAAGGTACAGCCGGGACCCAAGACCTACGCCCAGTATCGTCGTTTGACGTCCTCTGAAACACCGGACGATCCGGGCTGAATTAGGAAATGCCTGTATGAGGGCGGGCGTCCAGGACTGGTGCAATAGCCTTCCGTTTCGTGCAGGCGTGGAAGCTTGCGTCCCCGCCAACAGCATGAGTTGAACTAATGTCGCAAATTAACTTGGGATTCTTGGGCGGATAGGATTGATTTGATCATCGCTGAGAAGCAGGTACCGAGGAAATCCATTCTGTGATTTGCGTGGTGGCACAAGGACTGACGGGTTTAGGACCTCGTAGATCCCTGCATTTCGTCCCGGTAGAACCACTGTATTATCATTGATATGATAATGTGGAGGCCTCACCTTCAAAGCTGTTGAACCGGGAGCGACGATCACTGTCCTTACTCTCGACTGATGAAATTTGGCCCTATTGCGCACCCGTTCCCTGCGAGGCCACTCACCTTGACAATCGGCGCGTGTCCAAAATATAGTATCACTGGGAAGCTGTCTGTTATTCACGAAAAATTCTAGTTCGCGCCCATTGAAAATCAGCCTGGGTTTGCAACTCCGACCTGGACCAATTGCATACCTGATGCGTATATCCGGCGCCCTTGGTAGGGTACACGATCAATCGACAAACTCAACTAACGTCATCAGAATGAACCCATTTAAGACACACGGTGCCATTAGCTGGCATGAGTATCTCGCTGCCGATATACCTTTGGCGCTCAATTTCTATAGTGAGCTTCTTGGTTGGACGACCAGCGATATGCCCACAACCGATGGCGAGGTGTATAATCTTCTGCATAGTGGATCAAAGCGTGTAGGGGGCTTGATGGCCTGCCCTCCTGGTGTTCCACCTTGCTGGACTTACTACGTAACCGTGACTGATATCCAGAAACTGGTTGGGGAAAACGAATTAGACCTGATTCTGCCTCTTCAAGATACGCCCGTCGGCCCCTTTGCTGGGTTCCGGGATCCACAAGGGGCTTCCCTGTTCGTCATCCAATACCATGATGGAAATGAAGAGGATGATCAGACTATCACCAGTACTCAAGAGGCTTTTCTCACGCATGGTGCATTCGCCTGGTTTGAGCTCCAGACAGCTGACCCGAAATCAGCAGCCGACTGGTACAGCAAGCTGTTTGGCTGGACTATTAACGAGCAGCAAATGCCGGGGGGAAACTATTGGGTGATTTCCGTGGGGGATACACAGATTGGTGGAATTATGGAAAGTGTTGATCCTAATGTTCCGTCCAATTGGAACTGCTATGTTACCGTTAATGATGTTGATGCCATTCAGGCTAAGGCTGCTGAATTAGGAGCCACCATCACAGCACCCGCCTTCGACGTACCGGAGGTTGGCCGCTTACTTCACATCAGTAATCCTGCAGGAGCAGCACTCGCATTCGCGACCTGGCTTCCAATGCCCGAATAAGACCAACTGGCTTCCTGATTGGCTTTCTTGATTGTACCTATTCAATTTTGGGTAGGCTTTCGTTGGAAGGAATTATCCGCCGCTCAGATACGGATTTGATTCCTCAGCGGTTACTGCCAAAAGGAAGCCGTTCCATTGCAAGTTGCAATCCTTATCCCGGACTACGAATCCACACTTGGAACCTGAAGTCTCCCTTGTTTCGGATCCCATCTTGCAGCCTCTTCCGCTCGAGTGGCGTGATATCCCCCGTACCAGCGATCAATTCCGCGGAGAGTAATGTTATCTTCATCTCCACGAAGTACCGCCAATCCTTCTGGAGTTGCGGAGACACTTGCATCCCGAAAGTCTTTGTGACTGAGATCTCCCTCAAAAGCCACTAGAGGATATCCTCCGCGGGCCATATCTAGAATCACTTCCCAAAACGTCCAATCACCCATAAATGGGGCGCGCTCATTAGCCCAATGTGCATGAAGAATTTCTTCCGGGTTACTCACTCCACTTGCAATAATTCTCAACGCATGCTCTTCCGTTCGAGATAATCCATTGTGTGTCGACGGCCATTCTTGCAAAAAGCGCAGATATGCAGCCTGTAATAATGGCAGCTCAGTACTGGGATTATCAGCTACTGCCTGATGCCGTTCCGGTTTAGCGCTGGTAAAGCGGGCCCATGCGTCAGCAGCAGCATTAAACTGTAGCAGATAAATCGGTTTGCGCATGTCGAATAGATGGCGAATCTGCACGGGGTTAAGATCTCCCAAACCACGAAAGGACCTGACTCCTGGATACCTGTCAATACAAATCAGAAACTGTCTCTCGGTCGAGTGCTGCTCGTTGCCTATCAACCATGCCAGAATCTGAATCAATTGCAGTTGATCATACAGGTCATGCTCAAACCAGAGAACAACTTCATCATCTGCAGCGTGCTTGCGCAACGTCGAGTTTCGAAGCAGAAAGCTCTGTACCAGTTCCTCTTTTATCCCCCATCCCAACGACGCCAGAAATGCTGTTCGCTTTTCACTCAGTTCCCGCATAGACAGCTTACCGGGCACGGGGCCTATATGAAGCACATCCCTCCAAGGAAGCACACTGCCTCCAATCCCGGACCTGAGAATCAGGTCCGCCGCCGAATCTCCATTAGTAACGTGCAGCATTTCTCACGTACAATCGTAGTATGTGGAAGATATACCAAGACGACCATGCATGGAATCTATCACGATGTCTACATTGACGCTTCTCCTGACCACATCTTCGACGCGGTGACATCTGAAGCCGGATTAAATACTTGGTGGACGGATGCTTGTAGTGCCGAGCGAAGAGCCGGCGGAAAATACTACTTCCACTTTGAACCGGACTATGATTGGCATGCCGAGGTTGCAGAATGGTCTTGGTCTCAACATGTTGTTTGGTGCTTCACACAGGCAGATGAAGACTGGACCGGCACCAAGCTCAGCTTTAGCATAGTCAACACCGACAGGGGGGCCTTATTGCGAATGGAGCACACCGGCTGGCGAACAATGAACGATCACTTCAGGCATACCAGCTACTGCTGGGCACAGTACCTCAGGAAATTGCAGAAGTACTTGACTTCCGCCTGATGCACGCTGAAAAACCTATGCCGAAGGCCATAGATCTCGCTTGAACGGCGAGTAATTCCGTGTGGAAATCTGGTGTGTAGAGGGGGTCCTGTACAGTCCCTGCTTGTTCACGTGCCCTATATATCTTCCCAATATCTTTACCTCCTCAAAGATATCTGGGTCAATTCGAATATCATCGAACTCGGGATTCGCAGGCTCTAGGCGAAGGCCCCCATAATCCATGTAAACGCGCTTGAGCGAAGTTTCACCGTCATACAGCACAGCGCCAATGCCTCCGTTAGGGATATCGTCGTCCACCAGCAGCACGTAATCTCCGTCGTGAATATCTGCCCCAATCATAGATTGCCCCCTCACCCGCAATGCGAAGATCCGATCCAGGCTGGGGAAAATCGTTCCGAGCGTAATATTACCCAAATTGGCACCCACGGCTTCCTGGAGTACCCCAGCAGTAATCTCGCCAAGAACAGGGATGGCCGATTCTGATTCCCGCCTGTTTTCGGGCGGCAACTGATAACCCGCTTGCGTCTTGATCAGATACCCCTTCTTTGCAAGCGCCTTGAGGTTTTGCGTGACACTGTTGGAAGATTTATAACCGAACTCCCGCTTAAAATCGTCGTAACTGGGCCACTCCCGGCCCTCCTCTACGCGCTCCGCAATGAAATCAAGCACAGCTCGCTGTTTTTCAGTCAACCGTTGAGACATAACTATACCATTGTTTTGTTATATACGATGTTAAATTACAATACTATTAGTTATATGTTCACCTACTGAACACCTATATTGCTACTTGGCGGTTTCTTGTCAGAATCTTGTCAGAATTCTACTCCTCTGATCCGTCTGGGCGGTTGAAGAACTGATCTATTAGGATCATATTACCGTCAGGATCTGCGAGCATAAGGCTCCCAGGCCCGACGGGGTTGGTCTGCTCATCCACCTCAGACATAAGCACAAGGCCGGAAGCCTTGAGGTGTTCCTGAATCACCCGAATGTCCGTAAACTCGTGAACTCGCCAGGCTTCCAGTAATGAATCTTCTGCATTAGCACCAGCCTTAGCCAACAAGCCGGGATTGAAGGTCAAGATGTTACCTTCAAACATTCCGTGAAAAAGCCCTATGATCGTAGTACCATTCACCATAATCAGGTAGCCCTCCCCCCTTCCCGTTACCTCAAACCCGAGTTTTTCATAGAACGCACATGACGCGTCAAGATCGCGAACAGACAGGCTCGCAGAAAATGCTCCCAATTCTAATTTGCCCATGGTTACTTTCATTTAGCTGTTGCCCGGAAGTTAAGTATCAGTCGGTTTAGAATGTGTCTGTGGGATTCTCCAATGGGTTGTTGACCGTATTTCGACCCATTTAGCCAGGTTTCCAATGCTGCTAACTGTATCAATGCCCACAACAGAGAGCTCTCGTACGGAGAACTTTAGCCGCGACTATTTTAGTTGGGACATTAGCAGCAGCGACATGGAATCTCGGACTAGCCAACAGTGCTCAATTTGATTAGGCTGCAATGGAAATCACTGCATCTCATCCCCCGCATGAGTAGGAGACGAGAGGCGACAATTTGACGATGGCATTCCAACCACACAGACCATCGGAACCTCTTCTAGGCCTTCCCCTTACAACCGGACCGTCTTACAACCAGATCTGACATGTCATACTTCGCTGCGTGCTCAAAAAACCTTCTACGCTGCACATTATTTGTGTCACTTCTGGTTCTGGGGGCCTGTCAACAACAGGACATGTCCAGCGAGGCATCCATAGCTCGGGCGACCGAACTCACCTTGACCGAAGCATTCCGAATTGGTGACGAGATGGCTGGAGATACCATCCTTTTCGGAGGTGACCTTGAAGTGGCCGTTAACTCAAGGGGACAGTTATTCGTGACCGATGAGGCAATCGCGGGCATTCGAGTATTTTCCGACACTGGAGCCTTGATGCAGATGATTGGCCGAGCTGGCGAAGGACCGGGCGAATTCGAGAACACTCCAATGGTTCATGTAGGAGCAAAAGACACCGTATATACACTGGATACTATTGCCGCGCGTCTGACCGTGTTTGAGCCAAACAATTTTTCGATAGTGGAGACCATTGACATTTCGGGCACGGAGATCTTTGACACCGAATCGCGTGCTTACCAGTTCACGCAAAACTTAATCGGCGTCGTATGGGATGGGTTTCTGGTTCGATATGAGGAAGATAAAACCCCGCAATTGTCAGATATGGATGCGCCTGAACTTACAACGCTCAAGCTGCTGAACCGTAAAGGGGAAGTATCCGCAGACACGATTGTGCAGATGCCCAGCCGTGACATGTTTCATGCGCGCACTGGTGCCCGGTCGTACGTTGCGGGAAGGCTTCCCTTTGGGCGTGATGCCTTCATTGCGTTGAGCCCGGATAACCTGTTGTATTACGGCCGCAATGATGCTATCGAAATCCAGGCCCGATCCATAGACGGCGACACGCGGCGCAGTGTCCGTGTCCCCCACGATCCGGTACCAGTAACAGAAGACGAAAGAAACAGCTGGCTAAGCGAACTTCCCGACAACGTGCAACATGAACTGCGATCCGTCGTGCCAAAGACGAGACCGGCCTATGAAGCGCTTGTACTAGATGATTCGGAGCGCATTTGGCTGAGGCTAAGTGCACCGGAAGGTGCACTCGAAGCCCGCTGGATCCTGGTAAATCTTGAGGAAAGGGTACAGGCTACGACCATATTGCCCTCGACAGTCTGGCTGAAGGTGGTTGCGGGCAATCGTGCAATAGGCACTTCAATTGATGACGAACAGGGTGCCCCGTTAGTGGTGGCCTACGAAATCACGCAATAAGGGGGACACCCGGCCAGCCGGGTCCAGCATTGTCCACCACCTGCCCTTCGATACAGTACGGTATGGCTGTTCGTACAGCGTGAAAGGCTTGCGGCCTCCGCAGCTGCGATCGTGCCGGTAGCCCCACCCCCTCGAATGACGACCCTGTCGAAGTGTTACCCTCATTCAGTAGTAAACGGTGTGAGCGTATTTGGAACATCAAGGTCACGAACAGACAGGCCCGAAGAAAATACTCCCAATTCTCATTAACCCATGGTTTCATTTATTCAGCGATTGCCCGATGTCAAATGTCAGTCGCTTTAGTAATGTGTCTGTGGGGTTCTTCAACGAGTTGTTGACCGTATTTCGACCCATGTAGCCTGGCTATTGATGCTGTAAACTGTACCAATGAGCTCAAAGGAGGCCTCTCGGTATGGAGGATTGCAGCTGCGATAGTTTAGGTTGAGACATTACACTGTCGCGACTTGGGATCTCGGCCTTGCCAACTGTGCTCAATTGGACTAGGCTACGCTGGGAAATCACCACCTCTCATGCCTTAGATGAGTAGAGGGCAAGAGGCGACAATTTCGTGACGACATCCCAACCACACAGACCTTCGGAACCTCTAACAAATCGCACCCTACAATTGGACTGTATTAACATGAGATCTGAAATGTCATTCTTCGCTGTGTACGCAAAAAACCTTCTACGTTGCACACTATTTGTGTCACTTCTGGTTCTGGGGGCCTGCCAACAACAGGACGTGTCCAGCGAGGCATCCATAGCTCGGGCAACCGAGCTCACTTTGACCGAAGTATTCCGTATCGGGGACGAGACGACTGGAGATACCGTGCTTTTCGGTGGTGGTCTTGAAGTGGCCGTTAACTCACAGGGACAGTTATTTGTGACTGATCGGGGAATACGGGGCATTAGGGTATTTTCCAACACTGGAGCCTTGATGCAAAGGATAGGCCGAGCTGGTGATGGGCCGGGCGAGTTCCAGAGCACGCCACTGGTTCACGTTGGACCAAGAGATACCATCTATGCACTGGATACTCGGGCTAAGCAACTGACCGTGTTTGCACCGAATAATCATACGCCTATGGAGACCATTAACATTTCGGGCACGGAGGCTTTCGACGCAGAATTTCAGACCATTCAGGTAGTGCGATACCTAATCGGTGTCGTAGAGGATGGATTTCTGGTTCAGTATAGGGATGCAAAAATCCCGCTAATGTCGGATATGGATGCTCCCGAACATACAGTTCTCAAGCTGCTAAACTGGAACGGGGAAGTATCCGCAGACACCCTCGTTAAGATGCCTAACCGTGATATGGTATATGCGCAAGCTCGTGGCCAACGGTCTATGATGGCAAAGATTCCATTTGGGCGTGACGCTTTCATGGCGCTGAGCCCGGATAACCTGTTGTACTACGGCCGTAATGACGCGATCGAAATCCGGATCCACTCCATAGACGGCACCACACGTCGCAGTGTCCGTGTCCCCCACGACCCGGTGCCAGTAACAGACGACGAAAGATACAATTGGGTAAGCGCCTACCCCGACGGAACGCAAGATGAAATGCGGTCCGTCTTGCCTAAGACAAGGCCGGCCTATGAAGCGCTTGTACTGGATGATTCCGGGCGCATTTGGCTGAGGCTAAGTGCACCAAAAGGTGCGCTCGAGGCGCGCTGGATCGTCGTAAATCTTGAGG
Organism: Rhodothermaceae bacterium; assembly: GCA_009841335.1. Classification (GTDB taxonomy): domain Bacteria; phylum Bacteroidota; class Rhodothermia; order Rhodothermales; family Bin80; genus Bin80. The sequence goes on from VXLY01000020.1 coordinate 9,485, forward strand.
GAAAGATTGAGGCCACGACCAAATTGCCCTCGATTATCTGGCTAAAGGTGGTTGCAGGCGACCGTGCAATCGGCACTTCAAGTGATGAGGAGCAGGGTGCGCCCTTAGTTGTGGCCTACGAAATTACAGAATAAGAGGTCAGCCTGGCAAGGTAGTAATCACAACCTGGTTTCCAATGTAGTATGGTATATCTGTTCTTACAGCGTGTAAGGTTTGCGGCCACCGCTGCTGCGGTAAGCCCGCCAGACCTGGTCCGACGACGACCCTGTCGTTTTCGTACCGCATTTAATAGCGAAAGGTGTGCGTGTACTTGACGAGCACGGTATGCCCTTCTATCGCTGGCAGACGAGGCAGCACTCGGTCCCGATCCGTATCCACGTTTTGGTTGTAGACGACCCACAGGTCGTTACCTTCCCTGAAATTGTACCGCACGCGTATGTTGCCACTGACTACGTGCTGAATGCTATTGAGTTGGATAAAGACATTTGCGCTGAACTTGGCATTCAGTGCACTGCCAATTCTAAGCCTACCCAAGTGCGCCAGAAACGTGTCATTGCGTGACGGAAAGTGGATGCGCGTCAACTGGTAGGAACCCGACAGTTCAAGATGCTTCGATACATACCAGACAGGGGCGGCACCTACGGCCACTTGCCAGCCATCGTAAAATGCGCCGGTTTGAACGTGAGGACGTACCTGGAAGAGTCTTGTGTGTGACACGTTGTATTCTGCCCCAACTCGAAAAAAATTGTACCGACCAGCCGGGATCTGTACCTTGTCTGACAGCGCAAAGGGTGCCTTCAGGAGTTCCGTCTGGATCTTGAATTCTACACCGCCTCCCGCGCCGCTCTTGGCAGCGAAATCCCATTCTGGACCTATTTCGGCAGTTTCGATCTCTAAGGACGGGCTGAAATAAGCAAATCCGCGCAAGCCGGGCCGGTGCCAGATAAGGGGAGAGTCAGAGCCCTTGACCCAGGTGTACGACATCGTATTATCTAGAAGGAAGTAGTTGATTCGTTGCGTGAATCCCATGCCCGGGTCGTATGCGGGACCGGCCCATTCTGCGATCGAGGTATATCCCCATCCGTGCCGCCTCCGCCGCTCTGCAGATATGGCAAAGCGCGTAGCATCAAATATGTCGACATCTTGCGCTTCGTGATCTATGGATTGCGACCATTGATAGATCAGAAAGTCTTCACCCTTCAAATGGACAATACCATCGAGGCCAAAGGCCAAGTTGTAATTGCCGTTCCGTCCCAGTCGGCTCGTGAGCATGCCACCGAGGCGGCTTAGTCCGTCACGCATTTGGCGGCGTAGCCGTAAGACCCCGAAATTCTCCGAGGATCGTGTGTCACTGACGCCGGTTTGCAGACCCAGCAGCCCGAAATCCCATCCGCCGATCCGGCCCACCATGCGTCCGCCGCCCCAGATACGCACCGGCTGACCAGCCTCATCCAGACCGATGCGTCGACTGTGAAAGAGTCGGCTTTGGCTTCCTACGCGAAAG
>VXLY01000120.1:0-28339 GCA_009841335.1 Rhodothermaceae bacterium
GCACGCAACACATCTTGGCTATGATGCGTGGGGTTTGTTCTGGACGGTCGAGGACAGACGTTGCACTGGAATCTGCCACCATTCCTCACCTGAACTGACTTAACACAGAAGTGATTTCTAAATCCCCTCCAACTTCCAAAGCAACTTGCCTGGCGGCTGCGTTAGGAGTTCAGTTTCATTCTGGAAGCTATTCATTTGCCGAAGCACACCCCTTAAATTGACAGTGACACAGGTGTAAACAACGCCGGCAAACAAGAAGCCAAAAAATGCATTCATATTGTACCGACACCCCGACGGAGTTGATAATGCGATTTGCCCTGAGCGATCCGCTCTAAAGCGCAACATGCAATATCCAGGGAATCACAAACGTTGAGGGGCTGGTCAGCTTTGGAAACATCCCGGATTATAGATCTGGGAATCTCTTCTTCTGTTATGCCTTGCAACCTATAAGCGAAAATGTTCGTAGCAATTTCGCAGTGGCTGTTTTTCGCCAATGCCCTCTTGTGTACGAATATGCCGTGCTTCACATATTCGAAATTAACCTGTCATTTTTCAATGATCCGCCCTTCCCCTAAACTCTTATCGCTCCTTTTCTTGGCAGCGATGACCCTTGCAGTACGCTCCCCGCAGCATGCTGTCGCTCAGTCTGGTACAGTTACGTACGCACATACTATTGTACTGGATATTAAGCTGCCTCCCGAAATGGACCAGTTCATGGAGCAGTTCAAGGATATGATTCCAGAATCGGTTACCACCTCATACGTGCTGGATTTCAACGAAACGCTGAGCAGTATGCGCCTCCTCGAGGATAAGGAGGAAGGCGAAAGCACAACTGGGTTTAAGACGCGAAGTGCAGGCGGGGACGTGAATATAGCGGTCTCGTTCGCCGCTTCAGGTTCGAGCGGTTTAGGACCCCAGTTGATTGCTTCCGTAGGAAACCTGGATGACGGAACCTATACAAATCATTACAAATTTCTTACTCGTGACTTTTTGGTTGCAGGGGAACTGCCTGAACTGGCCTGGAAACTGACAGGAGAAGAAGGAATGCTCCTTGATCGACAGGTCATGAAAGCAACAGCTACAATGGACACCGTATCGGTGGAAGCGTGGTTTGCACCCGAGATCCCCGCCCCCTTTGGTCCAGATAACTATGGGGGACTACCCGGCCTGATTCTAATGCTGTCTATTGATGATGGAAGTAAACTCTACGAAGCCACATCCATTACACTTGACACCGAAATAGAAATTACAGTCCCCGATAAAGGTCGGCCTGTCACTCAAGAAGAGTTTGAAAAACTCGTGCAGGAACGGATGGAAGAACGAGCATCTGGATGGAATAATCGAGTTATTATCCGTGGAAACTAGTATGCACATGAGATTAATTGTCCTTGCGAGTACGGTACTGTTTATTTTGCTGTTGGCCCCTGCCACCGTGGCACAAACCGAACGCTTTAATGTGAGCGGCAGCGTATTTGATGACGAAGAACTCCCACTGCCACAGGCCACAGTGGTGCTGCTCACCCGCACTGATTCGGTACTGACCAAATTCACCACATCTGCGTCCGACGGTAAATTCATACTGAGACGGGTTATAGCTGGCGAGTACATCCTCCAAATCACGTACGTCGGTTTCTCCACACTCCGTCAGGATATTGCGCTGCTGGATGAAGATCTTGATGTCGGCAAACTAAGCATGGCAACGCTTGTCGAGGAACTGGGCGAGGTCATAGTCAGCGCTGACCATATCCCGTTTGTCGTTAAGCGTGATACACTCGAGTACAATGCCAATGCATTCACAGTTCGTCCAAATGATGTGGTTGAAGATCTACTGAAACGCCTACCTGGTATAGAAGTGGAGGCGGACGGCTCCATCAAAGCCCAAGGGGAGACTGTTGAAAACGTTCTGGTTGATGGCAAAGAATTCTTCGCTGATACCCCCTCAGCTGTTACTAAAAACCTGCCCGCACAGGCAGTAGATAAAGTGCAGGTGTACGATAAGGACAGTGATCAGGCAGAGTTCACCGGTGTACCGGACGGACAGGAGGAGAAGACCATTGATCTTCTGCTCAAGGAAGATGCGAAACAAGGACTGATGGGAAATTTGACGGGGGCTATCGGAGGAGAGCAAACACCGGGTGGGCGTTACGCTACCCGCGTGAATCTCATGCGATTTTCGCCAAACACCCAACTTTCTCTTCTCGGTAATGCAAATAATGTAGGGCAATCCGGTCTTGGTCTCCAAGACATCGTCGGCATGGTGATGGCAGGTGGCGGAACAAGCTTCATTTCTCCTGAAATGCTCAGATCCCTGGGTTCAGGTGGTGGCGGATTTTCAGAGTCCATTACTGTGGGCTTTAATGCCGGTCATGATTTCTCTGAAAACAACTACTTGCGCGGCAGTTATTCCCTAGACAAGCAGGATCAGTTGCGAAACAGTACGACCCAACGCAACGAGCTCGCAGGTCAGAATGCTTCCGCTTTCGGAGACGATTTTTCAACGGCAAACACGGACAATCTTGGACATAGAGTCAACCTCAACGCACAGGTACAACTATCACCCGGCCATCGAATTCGGGCCCGCGGTACGATGCGATGGAGCCTGTCCGGCCTTGCGCAGACTGGGGTACAAAAAACCTTCGGTGGTCAACAGCTTCTGATCAATGAAGCCCAAAGTGCTGTTGATTCAGAAATTAACAGGATCAACGGATCTGGAACACTGACCTGGAGGAAAAAACTCTCAGATAGCGGAACCAGCCTGGTTGCGACGGCTGGCCTGTCGTTATCCGACAGTGACGAGCTTGCAGAATTACTCACCCGTACGGGTCTCGCCAGTACTGGAAATATCATGACTTGGCAAGAGGTCCAGCAGGATCAGGACCAGTTCGGAAGATCTGAAGGGACCGACATCCGGTTGTCCTTGACGCATCCCATGGATAATGGTTTTTCAATTCTAACCTTCGGAGAATGGGACTTTTCACGGCGAGAGGAGGATAAACGCTTCTACGATACGAGAGACCGCATCCGTCGGCTGAACCCTCAACTTAGCAGTGCCTTTGAACGCACTTATACCTATTACAGGACAGGAGTGAGGCTGACACGAGACAATGATAGCGGATGGCTCGCACTTCAAGTCCACTTGCAACGATCACAACTTGATGGCACGTCGGATAACAATTTACCTGCCGTGACCGCTGGATATACACATATCCTTCCCGAAGTACAATACAAGCGAACATTAAAGGAGAATCAAACTGTGGAGGTGCGCTACGGAACAGATACGCGCGAACCTACGCTACAGGAACTGCAGCCCTTCTCCGATAACCGTAACCCGCTTCGGATATATGCTGGAAATCCTGATCTCGAACCCGAGACCAGTCACAGGGTGTCTGGATCCTTTCAGTCCTTTGATCCATGGACCTACCTGAATATTTTTGCATATCTCCGCACAACCTACACCCGAAATCAAATTGTCCCGACCCGTTCAATTGATACGTCACTTCGTCAAACCGTCAGCGCAATAAACTCCGATGCCGGCTGGAATACTCAGATGAATGCAAGTGTGGGCATGCCCATCCGGCCACTTAACATTAAAGTGAGACTGAATAACAATCTGAATCTGTCTACAGGGTCCGAATTCATCAACTCAGCTGAAAACTCCAGTCGAATCGTGCGCAACGGACTGGGGATTACCATATCCAACCGAGATCAGGATATCATTGAACTGGAGGCAGGGATTCGGGGTACCTACAATTATGTCGACTACTCAATCAATACAAACCTCAACCAGCAATACATCAACAGCTCCTACACATTTGATGTGAGTTGGCATCCAACCTTCAACTGGACCATAAATGCTGACCTGCGTTATCAAACCTATGATCAGGATGTTTTTGGAGAGGTAAGGAACAAAGCACTGATCGGAGCATCACTTAAACGTCTGTTCATGGATGAACGTGCGTCTATTACGCTTGAAGTCTACGATCTGCTCAACCAAAATCTGGATGTGAGCTTCAATAATTCTGCAAGCTATATCTCTGAGCGCCGCACGGAAACACTAGGACGCTATATCATGCTTCGGCTCACCTACCGCCTGAGTGCAGTTGGTGGAGGACTTTTCAAGATATAGTACCGGGGGCGGGACTCGAACCCGCACGGCCCTAAGGCCAACGGATTTTAAGTCCGTTGCGTCTACCATTCCGCCACCCCGGCCTGCGCTGAGCAAACGAATTGACGTTATCAGCGTTCCTTGGCAGAATGGAAAAATCAATAGCCAATCGCCTTCGCCGTCGCGTCCGTGCAGCTGCCTTACGTTCTCGTGTACCTTATTCCGACCACCCAAGGGCCGCGTTGGCTTTGATGTCTGACGGCCGCTGGATGTGTGGGGTTCGGATCGAAAATGCCTCCTATCCGCTGGTCATCCCTGCACTATCTGCGGTACTTGCAAGTGCAAACTCTATTGGGCGACAGGACATCACTGCCCTTGTGTTCAGTGATAGCGTAAAACTGGAAGAAAAAACAATGCTCCAGCAATCATTCGCCGGTCCTATGGAGCAGCTAGCCGATGATATTCTGGGACACTCCGGGAGCATAAACGAACCTGGTGATGAGCTGATTACTGGCCGGCATTTTCCAGATGAGCTGGATACGGCAACCGGTATACGCCTCGCACGAAAGGCGACACAGCATGCTTACACTCCCGAATCAGACTTTCCCGTAGGTGCTCTCGTCGTCACACGCGACCAAACGTGCTATCAGGGCGTCAATGTGGAGCACGGCGACTGGACACAAATGCTCTGTGCTGAGCGGGCAGCAATCGCTGCAGCTGTCGGTGCTGGAGAAACAAATATTCAGTATATATACGTTTCGTGCCCGAAAGCACCTGCTACTGCTACGCCTTGTGGTGCCTGCAGACAGGTGCTCTGTGAAATTGCTCCGGAAGCGATCCTATGCATGGATCGTGGAGAACAAACTGCCGAGTGTTTTCGTACCTCGGAACTGCTGCCGATGGCTTTTTCGCTGTAAACCGGGATGAGTCCTGATTTTATCCACTACCATCACCTTCAATACTATGCGTCAGGTTGCACTTATTCTACTCCTGCTTTCGTCGGTTCATGTTGCATCTGCCCAGGAAAAAACCAAATACTGGATATTTTTGACTGACAAGCTGGATGCAGCCAGCAAGCATACCCTGGTTGAGTCTGAATATCTTGCCGAAGCCGCGGTAACACGACGCGCACTGAGGGGAGAATCTGATCTGACTGCCAAGTTTGCTCGCCAGGACGCTCCGATTTCTCAGGCCTACGAGGCAGACCTCGCAACAATGGGAGTTACTGTTGCCCAGCGTAGCCGCTGGTTTAATGCTGTTACAGCATGGCTGAGCGCGGAGGAAATCAACAAGGTGACTGCCCTGCCCTACGTGCGCAATATACGCCCCGTAGCACACCTGAGGCCATCCGTGCTACCGGATATCCCTGTTTCCACCGTAATTGCGAAACGAACCTTATCCAATTGCCCATCAAACTTATACGGACCCTCCTGCGAACAACTGGATGTCGTGAACGCTATCCCGCCCCTGGAACGAGGTATAAACGGTCAGGGGGTTATCTTGGGGTTCCTGGATACGAATTATTCTACTCCTGAGGACCGTCCCTTCAGTCACTCTTCATTGGCCCATATCCGTGATTCCGGGCGCCTGATTGAAGCTCGGGATTTTTCTGAACGTGATCCAACCCAGCCTTGCAACGGTACTAGTACCCACGGCATGAGTGTTGCCTCCGTGGCAGTAGGCTTTCGTGAAGGTGAGTTAATTGGCCCCGGTTACGGTGCATCAATATATGCGGCAAAAACAGAATGTGCTCCATATGAGCGGATCATCGAAGAGGATAATTTTGTGGTTGCTGTAGAGTGGATGGAGTCGGAGGGCGTGGATGTCATGACCTCATCGTTAGGATACTTTGATGGTTTTGACAGTGATCAACGTAACTATACAACGAGTGACCTGGATGGCGATACCGGGCTCACAACAATCGCTTTTGACTGGGCTGCGCAGCGCGGTGTGACCACCGTAACAAGTGCGGGCAATGGGGGGCTGCGGGGGGCGTCATCAATTGGTACTCCGGCAGATGGTGACTCGGTGATAAGTGTGGGGGCCGTAACTTCCTCCGGGCGTTTAGTGGGCTTCAGCAGCCGCGGCCCAACAGCTGATGGTCGCATAAAACCCGACGTTTCTGCACAGGGTGCCTCCGTGTATCTGGCAGGGGGTACAGGGTACGGACGCTCAAACGGTACATCATTTTCTGCGCCAATGGTTGCTGGAATCGTGACACAGATTCTTCAAGCAAACCCTAGACTGAGACCGAGAGAGGTCTGGCATGCTTTAACTTCAACAGCCAGCCAGCCCAACAACCCCGATAATGATTTTGGCTGGGGCATTGTGGATGCCGATGCAGCAGTCATGACTGCGATCCTACTAAATCGGTCAGATCAAACTACACCTGCGCCCGGCAACCTGACCGTGCATCCCCCTTACCCTAATCCGTTCAGGAGCACTTCACATTTCACGATTGAAGCGTTTGAGCCTTTATTGCATGCGCGGCTTGCAATTTTCGATATGTTGGGGCGTGAGGTCGCTACCGTATATGAAGGGCCAATCAATGTGGGTGGCATGCCAATAGCTTTTGACGGCTCTCACTTGCCTCCCGGCATCTATGCGTACTCTTTGGAGGTTGATGGGAGGGTACAGTCCGGAATGATCACACGTCTGCGCCATTAAGCCTCACGAGCTCTCATTCACGCTGCTGATCACGCAAGGCAAACTTGCCTGTATCTCCCTTCGTAATGCAAGTATCATGCAGGCGCTTATCCAGGTACTTTACCCGTAAAAGACGGATTATCCGCCTGAGTAAGCTATACCGTAGATCAGCAAATGCTCCAATTTGAGGCCTATTCGTGGCCACTTATTTTCCTACTATTGCTGGCCGGCCTGCTCACCTGGTTTTCCTACCGTCGCACCGAACCAAAACTATCGGGAGTGAATCGATGGATCCTTCCTGGGCTCCGTGGAGCTTCCCTCACACTACTGCTCTTTCTGCTGTTTGAGCCAATCCTCTACCGCACACTTAGACAAGAGAATCCACCACTGCTAGCAGTTCTTATTGATGAAAGCCAGAGCATGTCTCGCCAGGAGCTGCTGGAATCATTCCCGGCCATTGATGGGGAAGTGCGATTCTTTGGGTTTGGAGGAGATGTGCATCCCCTTGCTAACCTTGAGTCTGCCACGAACAATGCCCCCCGTACAAATATTTCCGGGGCTCTACGGAGTATTCAGACACTACTGCGTAACGAGAATCTGGGCAGCGTACTACTGGTTTCTGATGGTCAACACAATACGGGCATCAGTCCGCTCTACGTAGCAGCCGACTACAATATCCCCATCCACACCGTGGTTGTTGGCGACACTACGCAGCAGCAGGATCTGATGATCGCACGCACAACAACAAACGAATTTGCCTATGTCGACCAGACTGTACCTGTTGATGTGAGCTTACTGCTGCGAGGCTATCGGGATGAAACAGCGACGACCAACCTTTACATCCAGGACTCCTTGCTCTCTACCGAAACATTGACCCTTCCAGAAGGTGAGTCTACGGCATCCCTGAGCTTCATTCCACAAAATGAAGGGCTCTTCCAGTACACCGTAACGACAACTGTGCTGGAAAATGAAGCCTCCGTAGAAAATAATCGCTCGGTGTTTACTGTCCGCGTCCTGAGAAGAAGTCAAAAGATATGCCTCATTGCTGCTGCACCCCACCCGGATGTCACCGCGATGCGAAACATTCTAGCTAGAAGTGAGGGGCGTGAAATTGACAGCTTTGTGCAAATGGGAGCAGGACAGTTCTATGAAGGTCCCCTGCCCGACACACTGGATGAATACGATGCCATTGTTCTGGTCGGCTTCCCGGGAACTGAAGTCGACGAAGCTTCGCTGAATGCCGTGGTTCGCGTCGCGGAAGCTGGTACTCCTTTACTCTTTTTGTTAACCCGCCAAACCGACCTGGTGCGTCTTAGGCGCGCATTTGCAAACGTGTTACCGGCCCTGCCGGCTGAGGGGTTCGTGATGTATGATGAGGCCTCGCTCAGACCAACAGATGCTGGCTTTCGGGATCCACTGCTGAGCTTTCCTGAGGCGCTATGGGAGCGTCTCCCCCCTTTGACTGCGACTACAGGGAACTGGGAGGTTGCACCAGACAGCCGTGTTCTGGCAGAGGCACATATACGGGGAATCAATCTGGGGGAGCCCCTGCTGGTCATACGCAGTCGAGCTGGATACCGAACGGCTGCGGTACTTGGAAGCGGAACCTGGCGATGGCTTAACCTCGCAGACGATCCGGCTGATGTTCCTCGTATTTGGCTGGACCTCGTCGAAAACCTGATGCAATGGCTCACCACACCCGAAGATGACCGAACAGTGCGTGTAGCACCAGTTTCGATAACCTTTGATGGAAGCGAACCCGTAGATTTCTCCGGCCAGGTATATGACGAAAGCCTCAACCCTGTCCCGGATGCCGTTGTCACCCTCGAGTTAACTGCACCTGATGGAGCCCAGTACCCCTACACGATGGCTAACCGTGGCAGTGGATTGTTTGACCTACGGATTGAAGCCTTACCTGAGGGTGTATATACCTACGCGGCTGAGGCCATGCGGATGAATGCCTCTCTGGGAACTGACAATGGAACCTTTACGGTTGGTTCACTTGGTTTGGAGCAGCGTGTAACAAGGAGCGATGGAGTGCTTATGCGGCAAATTGCATACCGATCCGGGGGACAATTCTTTACTGATACCGCACTGACTGAATTACCCGATGCACTCGCATCTGACAGTCTGTTCACCGCTTCCACGCTTGTTCAGGAACGTGAATTTAACTTGTCACACACCCCCTGGGTACTCGGTTTGCTCGTCCTGCTACTCAGTGTAGAGTGGGTTATTCGTAAACGAAGCGGACTTGCCTGAACAGTACCAAACCACTCCTCCCTACCCACGGTCCGACTGGACTACGAACGGCTGTTGTCGTGACCTCCAAAAAAGTTGCTGCGGAGACCCTGGTGATATTCCTGAAGTCCTCTGGTCAGACTAATCGACGCAAGACGGCTCCTGCTTGCAAGGATTCAAAGACTCACGACCGAAAAACATATGAGTGACCAAACTTCTAGGTAATCCTGGCCTTTGTTACGCCCGGATTCACATCCAGACACTCGATTTCCTTGACCACCTCAGCCGCTTCCAAGAACTCGTGAATTGCACTGCGCAGTGCTCCTGTACCAACTCCATGGACGATTTCCACTGAGGGAAGGTTTGCACTCATTCCCTGATCCACCAGCTTTTCCACCTCCGCAAGCGCTTCCTGTACACGAAGCCCACGAACATCAATACGCGCCTGGAGTGTGCTCATTCTTACCGTACCCTTCTGGCGAAGCCTGGGCGCATCGATGGGACGGATTCGATCCAGCGCGACCCTCATACGCATGTTACCCGCAGATACCAACGCATAGCGTTCCTCAACAGAGATTATTTCGCAGGGAGTGTATCCTGCATCAATTACGACTTGCTGTCCCACAGCAAACTTTGAATCAGGTAACGGCGCTGCTTTTCCCGGTTTCCTGTGCACCTTACGACCTGATTTTGGGGAGGCGTGGTCAATTGCTGTCTTTTGCTCGATCGCCGGTACACTCAGCCGTGCTTCAAGTTTTGCGTTAAGCTCACGATAACTCGCCATAAGAGACTCTAGCCTTACCCCCTGCTTCCCCATTATCTGCCGGGCACGCGCCAGTACTCTAGAGCTGAAATTCATTTGATCAGCAATGCGGAAAGCAAAGGATGACCCAGGAAGCCCCTGCCGAAAGTGGAAGGTCGGTTGCAGTGTGCGCTCATCAAAATCCATGGACCCATTGACGGTACCAGCACTCTCATGCGCATACACCTTTAGTGTGCCATGATGAGTGGTTACGATGGTCAATGCACCCGAATCCGTGAAATACTCCAACACAGCTTGAGCAAGTGCTGCACCTTCAGCGGGATCCGTACCTGTTCCAATCTCGTCAACCAATAAAAGGGTGCCTTCGGCAGCTGCATTACACATTTTCTGCAGTCCCGAAATTCGTGCACTGAATGTTGAGAGGTCCTGCTCAATTGACTGCTCGTCACCGATCTCAACAAGGATTTTCTTGAAGCATCCGAATACCGATTCGGGATGCACCGGAATGGGAATACCACACCCCAGCATAACGAGCAATAGCCCGCACGTTTTCATCGCCACCGTCTTGCCTCCTGCGTTCGGGCCGGTAATGACGAGTGTTCGCACTTCTCCACCAATTGATAGCGTCAGAGGAATGATTGCCCCGGCTTTCTCTCTAAGGCTCAGAGTTGGATTCTTGCCGTCACGGATATCCAGCGTGGGTTCATCCGACAACTTTGGTACAACACCTGCCAACCTTACACTGAGCAGTGCCTTCGCATGCAGAAGGTCAATAGTACCAAGTACATCAAGATTACACTCAATAGCATCAATATCGTCCCTAACATACCCGGTCACCTCGCGAAGGATACGCTCTATTTCACGTTGCTCCTGAGCCTCAAGTATCCGAACCTCATTCCCCATATCAAGACACACGGCGGGTTCGAGATAAACCGTCTGCCCCGTTGCCGAACTATCGTGCACAAAACCACGCATTTTCCGCTTGGCCTCTGCACGAAGCGGAATCACCATGCGACCGGCCCGCACTGTCAACTGTGATTCTGCAGCATATCCCTGTCGCACCGCTTCTCCCAGTAAGGTTCTGAGCTTCTCTCTCAGCGCCTGCCGGCGCTGACGTAATCTGCGCCGGATTCGACGTAATTCACCGGACGCAGATTCACGCACTGCCCCATTGGGGTCAACTGCCTGCGCAATACTCTCCTCCAATTCCCTGAGGACAGAGATCGGAGATACCACCTTGGCCAACGTTCCATACCCTTCTTTTCGGAAACAGGCGTGGATTAGTCTACTTGTGCGGCAGACCCTCCGTACCTGATCTAATGATGCAGCACTGAGCATTGCACCACTCGGTCTTGCCTGCACGAGGTATCGATGAACATCTAAAAAATCTTCCAGGGGAATGGGGTCCCCACGCAATACAACGCGTTGCAAGGCATCCGTGTGAGCAAGGGCAATCTTGCGTGCATCTGGATCAATGACCGGACGCATTGAGGCGAGCTTTTCCGTTCCCAGAGGACTTATCAAGGCCTCCGTCAGCGCCTCGCGCACCGTTCCAAAACCTAATTTTTCTGCTGCGCTATCCGACAACATCCATACAGTCAAATAGTCAATGTCGTAGTGTTTACCTTAATTGTCCGCGTCTTTACTCCACAAGGTCACATGCGTTGGCAAGCACTCATTCTGATACTTATACTCTGCGGCTGCACTGGTCCATCCAACCCCCAACCCGAATCTACGATTGAATCGCACGAGGATCTTGTGGGATTTTTTACAGACTGGCGTGAATATGTCACGCCTAACGTCATTGATGGCATTCCAGATTACTCGTCCGAGGCCATGGCGAAACAGTATGCAGCACTCGAAAGCTGGCGAACGCAGCTGGAGTATGCCGATACTACCGGCTGGCCAGTGTCTGAACAGATTGACTGGTACCTGGTGTGGATAGAAATAAATGGTCTTGATTTTGCGCATCGCGTCAAACAACCATGGCGACGGGATCCCGCCTTCTACGTTTGGTTTTACCCATCACCAACAGATGTACCCGAACGAGAGGCCCCCAATATTCACGGAGCCATTGAACTACCCAAGTACACGCAACCCTTAAGTAATGATGATGCGGCAGATTTGGCTGCACGCCTTGGGCGGGCTGCACCGCTATTTGAGCAGGCCAAAATAAACCTTACCGGCGAAGCTCATGACCTCTGGCGAACAGGTGAGCGCAGTATCCGGTCACAGAGCCGTGCACTAGAAGCATTGGCTGAGCGCGTACAGGATTCACATCCAGACCTGGCTACAGCAGCGCTTGGTGCACGGAATGCGTCGGAGGATTTTGCTGACTGGATCGCTGAGCGATCAGATACCAAAAAAGGCATCAGTGGTGTTGGGAAAGAGAATTATACATGGAACCTCCGCAATGTACATCTACTCCCGTACAGTTGGGAGGATCAAGTACTACTTATGCAGCGCGAGCTTGATCGCGCACATTCGGCGCTAAGACTCGAAGAACACCGGAACCGGGACCTTCCACGACTGACAAAAATACAGGCACCGGAAGAGTACGATCGCCAGTTCAATGCTGCAGTGGATGAATACATGGCATTCCTTCGGGAAGACGAAATTCTTCCCATCAAGGATTACATAGAACCAGCCCTGCGGGCGCGCGTGAACTCATTCACACCTTCTGAAGGCTTGCGCGGGTTCTTTTCGGAGATCACTTACCGCGACCCCCTGGTTATGAGAACGCATGACTACCACTGGATTGATCTGGCGCGCTTACGGGAAGAGCCTCACTCAAGTGTGATTCGTCAGGGCCCTCTGCTGTACAACGCTTTCGACAGCCGGGCCGAAGGCATGGCTACCGGCATGGAAGAAATGATGATGCACGCCGGGCTCTTCGACGATAAGCCCAGTACACGCGAACTCATCTGGATACTCCTGGCTCAACGGGCCGCCCGTGGCCTGGGCGGATTGTATCAGCATGGACACGAAATGTCGCTGGATGAAGCCGCAACATTCGCTTCAAATTGGACCCCGTGGGACCTCCTCCCTGCGGATGGCAACACCATCCAAGGTGAAGAACAATTCTACCTCAGACAGCCTTCTTACGGAACCAGTTACGTGATCGGTAAGCTAGTAGTTGAGCGTCTGATAGCAGAATACGCTCGACAGCGAGATGGTGAATTTGTCCTTAGCGAGTTCATGGATGAATTCAACGCCTCGGGAATCATCCCCATGTCGCTGATCTATTGGGAAATGACCGGAGACCGCTCTCTCCTAGATCAGGCCCTGAGTGGCGAATAGTTCCCCACTCCCAAAATTTGTACTTTAGTTCTGGAACAACATTTCGATTCACATGAAACGCACACTAACCCTGATTGCGGTGCTCCTCGGCGCTTCAACAACTCTTCACGCCCAGTATGCAGTCCAATACGGTGCTGCTGTGGCGGTAAATGACGGGCAGATTATTGTTGGCGAAGGAAGGCAACTCCTGCTCCCTGGCAACGTCTTCGTCTACAACGTGGAAGACGATGGCACTTGGTCCCAAGCCCAGGTAATTACACCTGGTGGAGAGCGCGCGATTGGATTTGGACAAAGCCTAGCAGCTGACCATTCCACTTTGGTCATTGGTGCCCCGCTTGCCGATGAGGTCTACATTTATTCACGTGAAGATAATGGAACATGGTCTTCATCTGAGACGATCACGCTTTCACATGCCCGGTTCGGTAGCTCCTTGGCCCTGAAGGGGGACCATTTGATCATTGGGGCAGCAGGCGGCCAGGACGTAACTGGGGGAGCATACCTGTACATCAAAAACGACGATAACGGCTGGCGGTTAGCAGAAGAACTGACCCCCGAAGACGTATCGGAAACAGATGGATACGGTCGGTCGGTTGCGATCCATGGGAACGAGTTTATTGTTGGTGCTCCCCGCTGGAATGAGGGTGAGGGTCGGGCGTTCGTATACTCCTATAACGACGCTGGCGAACAACAGATAGAAGAAATTGGAATGGACAACGGAACGGGTGGAGCACTGTTTGCGTGGTCTGTTGCATCTGCGGGAGAGTTTCTGGCACTCAGTGCACCAAGGCACGGTGGCGGAACGGTTGCCCTCTTTTCCAGAAACGACGGCGGTATGTGGGAGCAGATGCATACCCTGGCTTCACCCGATACAACAGACGACCAGCGTTTTGGAGAGGCATTGGCAGCATCTGATAACAAACTTTGGATCTCCGCTACTTTGTTCAATGAACGAAACGGGGGTGTATACCATGTGGACCTGTCTGATCCACAGGTATCGGAGATTATCACCCCCGACGGACCGCAGTTCCGAAGCGGGTTTGGGGCAAGCCTTTCCGCAGACAACAATATCGTCGCGGTCGGCGCCTCCGGGCAGGACAATTTTGAGGGTGCGGTTTATCCACTCCATGTCGCAGATGACGGCGTCAGCATTGGTGAAAAACTCTTTAACGCTGCCAGTGAAATTGCATCAATCACCGGGGAAATGACTGAATGCGAAAGCGGCGCTGCCGGGATGTTTCCGTGTGCAGAAGTTGATATGGTTTCGTTTTTGACCCGGGAAGAGATCGGGGCTCGGCGCGGTATTCAGGTTAATGATGTCTGGGGATGGGAGGACCCGCAAACAGGAAGAGAGTATGCCTTGGTGGGACGCACCGATGGCACGTCATTCATTGATCTGACGGATCCCTACAATCCAGTCTATCTGGGAGACCTGCCCAAGACCTCGACTGCCAATCAGAGCCTGTGGCGTGATATCAAGGTTTATAAGGATCACGCCTTCATCGTAGCCGATGGGGCCGGCGCACACCATATGCAGGTCTTTGATCTGACCCAGTTGAGAGATGTAACCGAGCCGCAGTTGTTTACAGAAACCGCGATATATAAAGGCGTCTATAGCTCCCACAATATCGTTATCAACGAAGATACCGGATATGCCTACGCCGTTGGCAATGACTCCGGCGGAGAGACCTGTGGCGGTGCACTGCACATGATTAATATTCAGGATCCGGTAAATCCGACATTCGCAGGATGCTTCGCAGATACACGGACCGGCAGACGAGGAACCGGATCTACACACGACGCACAGTGTGTGACCTATGACGGCCCTGATCGCGATTTCCAAGGGCGTGAGATCTGCCTCAGTTCCAATGGAAATGCCCTGTCGATTGCCGATGTAACGGACAAGGACAATCCCGTCGCATTATCAATCGCACAGTATCCTAATGTCGCGTATACTCACCAGGGCTGGCTTACCGAAGACCATCGTTATTTTTATCTTAATGACGAGGGAGATGAGACTTCGGAACTGGTAGAGGCTACGCGTACGCTGATCTTCGACATCAGCGATCTGGAAGATCCAATCCTGGCCGGCGAGTATTTCGGCCCTTCGAGTGCCATTGACCATAACCTGTACATCCACGGTGACATCATGTACCAGACCAACTATGTCGAAGGTCTCCGTTTGGTAGATATATCTGACCCGGAGAACCCCATCGAGGTTGGCCACTTTGATACAGTTCCCTATGGCCCGAATGATAACTCCCCTGTCTTGGGAGCATGGAGTAACTATCCATACTTCAAGAGCGGCACTATCGTTGTCACTTCTGGCCGAGAAGGCGTATTTTTCCTTAAACGGCGTCCCATTGACACATGAATTGGCACAATTCTTGCGATATCGCTCATACGTTGGCCGCTCAATAATGAAAAGCCCCTTGGAACCTGATCTGTACAGAGTGGTATTCCCGTGTTGCTGAATCCATTTGGGATTACTTCTTGGATCAGGTTCCCTTTCTTACTCGCTAAAACCAAACAAGACTGACATACCTGCGGAATGAAAGCTCTTCGTATCACACTACCTGGACTTTTTGTGATGGCAGCGGTACTCGTTGCCCCTAGCCCTGTAACTGCACAGCAGTACAAGGAGGACTATAATGCCGGCTTAGAGGCAGCAAAGGACCCGGCTGCTATAGCGAATGCCCGTTCCTTATTCGCGAGTGCAGCTACCGGTGCTGACGAAGCGTCCGACACTGAAATTGCTCAACGCGCCCGCTATTACGTAGCCCAGCTTGACTACAGACTGGGGACGGCGGCATTTAGAGCTGAAGATTTCCCAGCTGCCCTTGAACATTATTCGGAAGGTGAGACCATCTACCCCACCTTTATCAAAAACACTTACGGTAAAGGCTTGGCATTAAAGAATCTAGATCGAATTGACGAAGCTCTGGAGGCCTTTAAGACCGCCGCCGGCGCACAAGGTGACCGCAAAACGAGTCTCGCAGCGGAAAAAGCTATTCGTGATCATTTTATGAACCTGGCTTCAACTGCTTTGGCCAAGCGTAACGCTACCCGTGCGGATGCGGATGCTGCACTGGCAGCACTTGCCTCCTTGTTAGAATTCATGGAAGCGGATGCTGACGTACACTACTATACCGCCCTTGCCCACTACACTAAGGGCGAAGGGGAGGCAGCCATTGCATCTGCCGAGCAGGCGCTGAGTATGCATACTGGTAGCCGATCCGACAAAGCTAAAATCTACTATGTCTTAGGCGAGGCCTACGTTAGCGTCGGGAATAGAGATGCAGCAAGAGATGCTTTTTCGAATGCCGTCTATGGTAGCTGGAAACAGTCCGCCGAACACTATCTGGAAACACTATAGTCTCTAAAAGCACAAGGATGTTGAAGCCCGTGGTCTGTTCTGGACCGTGGGCTTTTTCATGATTATCCTTTGATGAACCCGTCAACAACTGTTATCGGACAACATTCGGTAATCGAAAACGATGTCGAAATAGGCCCGAACTGTGTGATCGGCCATCATGTAATCATTAAATCCGGTACGCACGTAGGGGCTAACGTGCGGATTGGAGATCACAGTGTGCTTGGTGCAGTGCCGATGCGAGCACACCATAGCACCCTGCGTGCGTCTAACGGTCGGAGTCACCTCACGATTGGAGACCACTGCCTCATCGGCAATGGTGCCGTTCTTTACAATGGCTGCACCCTTGGCGTTCGAGTCATGGTAGCTGACCTAGCAACAGTTCGTGAACGAGTGTCAGTTGGAGAGTCTACTATTGTTGGTCGAGGGGTAGCCATCGAAAATGACTGCATTATTGGAGCCCGCTGTAAGCTGGAGACCAACGCTTACATCACAGCCTACTCTGTACTTGAAGACTTCGTGTTCATTGCTCCCGGTGTAATCACTAGTAACGACAACTTTGCAGGCCGGACCAAAGATCGCCATAAGTACTACAAGGGCGTAACGGTACTCCGGGGAGGCCGAATTGGTGCAGGAGCTACGGTGTTGCCAGGGAAAACAATCGGGGTTGATGCCATGTTGGCTGCGGGCAGCGTACTCACGCACAACATCCCTGCACGTGAACTGTGGGCCGGAGTACCCGCCAGATATCTACGTGTAGTGCACGAGGATCAATGGATTGACAATCAATAGTCATTTTATGAGTATCCAAATGGTCGATCTCAGGGGGCAGTACCTGAGAATCAAAGACGAAATTGATAATGCCATAGGTCAAGTTCTGGAGTCGACACATTTTATCCGTGGACCTGTCGTAACACGCTTTGAAACAGCACTTGCTTCCTACACAAAAGCCGAGTACGCGGTTGGGGTTGCGAACGGCACGGACGCCCTTCAGATTGCTTATATGGCACTCGGCATCGGGCCCGGTGATGAGATCATTACGCCGTCCTTCACTTTTATTGCCACAGCGGAGGCCGCAGCTCTTCTGGGAGCTACGCCCATCTTTGCAGACATTGACCCCGATACTTTTTGCCTTGCCCCGGACAGTGTAGAGGCCTGTATCACAGCCAGAACACGCGCCATCGTGCCTGTACACCTGTTCGGACAGTCGGCCGACATGAACCAGATTCTGGCCCTGGGGGCGAAATACAACATTCCCGTCATAGAGGATAACGCACAGGCTATTGGAGCAACCTACCATGGGGCGTTCACCGGAAGTATGGGAACTCTTGCAACGTGTTCTTTCTTTCCGTCAAAAAACCTTGGCGCCTATGGTGACGCAGGGGCCATCCTTGCGTCCGACCCCGAACTGGAAGCCCGTGTTCGAATGATCACTAATCACGGCGGTCGGCACAAATACTATAACGAAACTGTTGGCCTGAACAGCCGACTTGACGCTCTACAGGCAGCAATCCTGGAAGTAAAACTCCGACACCTGGAGTCCTTTACTAAGCTCCGTAGAGCAGCAGCTGCACGCTATGATGCACGCCTTGGAAATATTGACGGGATCACATGTCCCTGCGAGGCCTCGTGGGGGCGACATGTTTATCATCAGTACGTTATTCGTGTAGCGCAGCGGGATGCACTCGCCGAATCACTCAAGGCATCCGGAATCCCGTACGGCATCTATTATCCGGTCCCGCTGCACCAACAGCCCGTCTTCCAGGAGCAGGCCAGGAATATCGTGCTACCCGAAACCGAAAAAGCCTGTAGCGAGGTCCTGGCATTACCCATGCACACAGAGCTTACAACGGCACAGCAGGACAGGATCATGGATACCGTTATCGCTCACGTAAACCACCCCGCCCATGCGTGAAGTCAGACTGGCACAGATTGGTATCGGGCACTGGGGCAAGAATCTGTTGAGGAATTTTGATGCCATTTCGACCTGTCGTGTCATGGTCGTGTGTGATGAAAATCCTGATGCTAGGCAATTTGTCAACGAGCGCTACCCTGGTATAGCCGTTGTCAAGGACTTCAAGGAAGTGCTCGCCCGGGATGATCTTGATGGCGTGGTCATCGCAACGGAGACTCCGACTCATTTCTCAATTGCACGCACGGCCCTGGAGAATGGCTTACATGTTTTCGTCGAGAAACCAATGGCTCAGCAGGTGAGCGAAGCGGAAACCTTGGTCAGTCTGTCCGATCAAACCGGTCGTCACTGTATGGTTGGCCACCTGCTCCTGTACCACCCTGCATTCAACTATGTGGAGGAGCTGATCCAGGCCGGTACTCTCGGCGACCTATACTACATGTACAGTGTGCGCGTCAATCTTGGGATTGTGCGCCAGCGCGAGAATGCGTTGGAGAGCCTTGCACCCCATGACCTGTCTGTTGCGCTGGCCTTTCTTAAACAGCAACCGGTAGCCGTGTCGGTCCATGCCCAGGCTTACCTTCAGCCGGACATTTGTGACGTTGCGTTCTCAACTGTGTTTTTCGAGAATGGTGCATTGGCGCATCTCCACACAAGTTGGCTAGATCCGCACAAAATCCGAAAAGTTACCTTGGTCGGCAGCAAGAAGATGGTCGTCATTGACGAAATGCATGGTGCGGAAAAAGTACGCATCTACGATAAGGGAGTAGATTCGCCCGGCTATGTGGGGTTTGCTGAATCCATGACCACCCGTGTTGGAGATATCAATATTCCTAATATCCGTACATCAGAACCATTACATCTGGAATGCCTGCATTTCGTTGATTGTATACGCACTGGTAAGACGCCCCGAACGGATGCCCGTAACGGGTTAGCCGTTGTTCGCCTTCTCGAGGCTGCCCAAAAATCCCTTAAAGCGGGTGGCGTCAAGATTCCGGTCAATTCCTAGGTCTTGCAGAAACCCTTTCTAGAGTGAAACTTTGAACCCCTGCGGCCGTCTTATTGATTGTCGTCGACTCCATTTTTGTTGTCGTTGGACATGTGAGAGAGCGTATATCCCTGCAAAGCTTATGACTAGAAGCGTCCGGGCATTTCGGCACATGCAAGCAATCATTCACGTCGCCGTGCACCTATTCACCAAAAGCCACCGGCGTCACGTGCCATCCATGCGGCTTCGAGCCGAGAATGGGCTCAGACTGACCGCATGCTCTATGATTAGAATTTTACAAGTAAGCTTGGTTCTGGCGGGCTTGGTGCTTTCCACGCCCGTCGTTGCTAACGCAAGTGGACAGCAGTATAGGATCGTGGAGCTGCATCCAACGGCAGAGAATATTCCGGAGGTGACCGATCCGCGCTTTATTTTGGAAGAGGACCCCAATGTGACCTTCGTGGGCGAAACCAGTCACGAGAAGATTACTATCGGCGTGGCTGATGGCGAATACCACGAAATGTTTGGCAGAATCGCTGGCCTAGCGCTGACAGGCAATGGAACCGTGCTGGTAGTAGACCGCGCAAACGTCGAGGTCCGTATGTATGACTATGATGGAATCCTGCTCACCACGTTCGGCGGGTCCGGCGAGGGTCCAGGAGAGTTCCGTGACGAGCCAGACAACATTTCCGTCGTGGACAAGGGAAGTTCAGTATTCGTGCTCGGGTCTTTTGGCAAATTTGTCACGGCCTTTGAGCTTCAAGGGGAGTCCACCGTCACGGCAAAGGGGAGCTTCTATACAGGATTGATCGCCCACAACGGTTGTGCGATGAATGGGCACTTCTGGGTCTATGGGTACAACCCAGGGGACGAAGGTGTACTGCACAAGTTCACCTATGGCGGTGAGCGCGTGGCATCGTTTCTGGAGTACTACAAGTTGCCACGCCCGTATTTTGCACAAAGGTTTTCGCGGAATGGACTTATTGCCTGCAGCGAAGCGCACGGCATCGTGGCTTTGAATCGGCTCAATGCGCCCGTGGTGACCGGGTATAGGGAGGATGGCGAGATGGCGTGGCAAGTAAAATTGGCTGACTTTGATCCGATGCGCATGGCGGAGTATTCTCCTCGGGCTTGGAACTGGCGTCCACCCGAGCCAGGCCAGAGCTGGCTTCGGTCCATCTTTACCGATCCGGCGGGCGACTTCTATGTGCAATACTTGACATTCGAAAAGAAGGGCTTCGACAATAGTCCAGCCCACGGCCACTTGTTCAAGATTGATGCCCGGACAGGTGAAGGAACGTACTTGGGGATTGCGCCGGCCGTGGTGCAAGGTATTGATTCGGGCTACGTGTTCTCTACGACCAACTCCCCGTTTCCGCAAGTCGTCATACACAAGCCCAAACGAGATTGATTCAAAATGAGCTGGGTAGAGATAGTAGAGCGTCTCGTGTCACAGACCCGATCCAGCTATGAAATTCCCCCTGACGTAGTGCCCGCAACACCGGTGTGATATCCCATCACACGCGCGGCGTATAACAATGGCGTTCCACGAATCAACGCCACCTCTGGTTCGCCGCCATCTTCAGTCCCTACAAGTCCAAGCCAAGTCGCATCTTGGAGCGTTTGCAACTGGGGGCGGTGGAGGTAGCCCGTACACGTGAGGTGGAACGCTGCAGACAACACGCCGTATTGACTTTTGCACATCCCCCTCCAACTGAGGTTACTCCCACAGCATCAGATTGCGGGGAAGGCGACTGGCTACCATTGCCTTAAATTCGATGCTGCGTTAGGGTCTCATCCATGCCTTCTATCAGGCTACGACTGCCTTCTGTTGACCTTCTGCTGCAATTCTCCACAGATCGACATCAGGCGTGCTTTTGCCTCGTCGTAGGTCTCCTGATTGTAGGTTGCATTCAACTGCTTTCTGACCGTCTCCTGATCCCGAAAAAAAGTCTCAGAAAGAGATTAGGATAGTTCTGTATTTTTTGTTATTGATGTGCGTGACAGGCTCGGGCTAGCGTTCTTGCAATCCTTAGCGAACGTAACCGAGAGCAATAGGACTATTTACAATTCCGCGTGTTAAACTAGTCTGGTAGGAACCCGCAATCATAAACGAGAAGAACGACTGTCAACTTGCCTCGTCGACAAATCCCGTCTGGACAGCCTGGTGGCGCACTTTGAGCAACCAGAGTTCATCAACGATGACCCTGTAAGCCTGTGCCATGCCTTCACAGACCGGCGCGACCGAGAGATTATTGGACTTTATGCCGCTACCTTGGCATGGGGATCTCGCGCAATCATGCTGGCAAAGCTTGAAGATCTGTGCATCCGAATGCAATTCAGGCCCTGGAGTTTTGTAGCTGGATTCAATCCCCTGCGTGACGGGATTCAGCTCTCTACTTTCGTACATCGCACATTTCAACCGGAGGACTGCATTGAATTCACGCACAACCTGAGCCTTTTGATTAACCAGTTCGGGAGTGTCGAAAATATTTTTGGCGGCCAACCCTCGGATCCTGACACCGGCGAAGCAATTGAGCGATTCAGTTTGCGTATGATGACCGTCCGCCCGAATACCTCGCCTCGGCTCCAGAAACACCTTGCGCGGCCCAGCCGGAAGAGCGCGTGCAAACGCCTCTCGCTGTACTTGCGTTGGATGGTTCGCTCGGGTCCCGTAGATTTAGGCCTCTGGAATTCAATTTCTCCACGGCAACTCGTATTGCCCCTTGATATTCATTCTGGGCGTCAGGCACGTCCTCTCGGGTTATTAAACCGAAAAACAAATGACTGGAAGGCCGCCATTGAGTTGACCGAGGCCTGCCGCAAACTTGACAGGAACGATCCCGCCCGCTACGACTTCGCTTTGTTTGGCCTTGGAGCATACGGAAACCCTTTTACAGATTCATGACTGATCACCGTGCTGACAACCCTGAAATCTGCCTGATTTTTCCGTGCTATAACGAAGAAGAGGTCCTGCCTGACTTGCTGCGCACACTCGCTACTCTGGATCTGGGTATTCCGACACGCTTCCTGTTTGTTGACGACGGCAGCCAAGATCGCACACCCAATTTGCTGATGGAAGCATGCGCTGCGGATAAACGTATGGCCTGTCTGAGTTTTTCCAGAAATTTTGGGCATCAGGTAGCAGTCAGCGCCGGACTTAGACACGCCTGCGGTGATATCGTTGCAGTCCTGGATGCCGATCTCCAGGATCCTCCAGAACTCCTGGAATCATTTATTGCAAAATGGCGCGAAGGCTACGATGTGGTCTATGGCGTGCGGACGAATCGCAAGGAATCCTGGTTTCTGAGGATATGCTACAGTAGCTTCTATCGCCTACTGGACCGGATGTCAAATATCCATATTCCTCGGGATGCAGGCGATTTTGCGCTAATGGATCGCAAAGTCGTGGACGTAATCAATACTCTGCCTGAACACAATCGGTTTGTGCGTGGCCTGCGCGGTTGGGTCGGCTTCAAACAGATTGGGGTAAAGTATGCTCGTCCTGCCCGTTACGCGGGCAAACCAAGTTATAATATGCGGCGACTGACTGCACTGGCGCTAGACGGTTTACTGTCTTTTTCCGCAGCTCCTCTGAGAGTCTCCGCCTGGCTTGGTGCGGGTGCAGCATTCCTGGGATTCTGCTATCTCGTGTACGCTCTCAGCATATTCGTGAGCGGGAAAGATTTGCCGGAAGGCTGGACCTCCACGATTGTACTTATTCTGTTTTTAGGAGGCGTCCAGTTGATGGTGCTTGGAATCCTAGGTGAATATCTAGGTAGAATTTTTGATGAAGTTAAGGGACGCCCACACTACGTACTGCGTGATCAGGCCGGCTGGCTTTTGGAAGTGGACGAAGATCTATAAATCTATTCAATAGAACTGTTGCTTGAACCCCGCAAGCACACCATCAGAAGTGTCTGATATTCCAATGATTGCCGGTCAAAAAACTTGCGGACTGTATTCGTAACCCAATTTCGCGGATGCCTCAAAAAGACGGTATAGAGAAAAAAAGGGTGTTTTACGCACTGATGTGGAGCATCCCCGTGCTCTTCTTTATACTTGTCGAGGGCGGACTTCGGGTCATTGGCTTTGGCCAAGATTATCCACTGTTCGTGCCTGTGGAGGCTGCCCCGGAATATCTGGTCATGAACCGTGACGTAGCTCTTCGTTATTTCAATCAGGAAGTCCGGGTTCCAACTGGCTTGCACGATGCCTTTCGTGCGGACAAAGACAGTGCTGTGGTGCGGATTTTTGTCCAGGGAGGTTCCAGTGCTGCCGGTTACCCATACTACTATGGAGGTAGTTTCTCACGCATGCTGGAGCAGCGCCTTCAGCAGGGTTGGCCCACTCGTAAAGTGGAAGTGGTCAATGTCGCGATGGCTGCGGTCAACTCCTACACGATTCTGGATCAGGTAGATGGAATTCTTGCCCAGTCTCCAGATGCAGTCGTAATTTACGCCGGGCATAATGAATTCTATGGGGCGCTTGGTGTGGGCTCCTCTCAATCATTGGGACGCAACCGCCATGTGGTCAATCTGTATCTCCGACTTCAGTCATGGCGCATACTCCAGCTGATTCGAAATGGGTTGAGCCAGGCTGCACGGACGTTATCACGGGACCAGGACAGTTCGTCCACCTTGATGGAACGAATGGTAAGTAGGCAGGAGATTGAACTAGATTCCGATGTGTATCAGGCTGGTATGCAGCAGTTCAGGGGAAACCTGAGCAATATTCTTAATAGGTATAAGCAGCATGGCATACCGGTATTTATCGGTACGGTGGCCAGTAATGAACGTACCCATCCTCCTTTCCAAAGTGGGCTGATGGCTTCTACAGATCCAGATCAATGGGAAAGCGCCTATGAAGAGGCGCTGCGTTCTGGATCGCTGCCCCTTTCCGTTAAGCGAATGCGGGAAGTAGTTACCCTGGACTCAATGGCCGCACAATCATGGTTCGCTTTGGGGACATTGTTAGACAGGCAGGGCGACTATGTTCAGGCGCGTCAAGCCTATATCATGGCAAAAGATCTAGATCAGCTACGTTTTAGGGCTACAGAAGAGGTGAATCTGATCATTAGGGCGGAGGCCGATAATTCAGGAGCTATCCTTGTTGATACCCAGGGTTCTCTACGAGAACATGCCAAGGAAAATATTATTGGATCCGATTTGATGTTGGAGCATCTGCACCCGAATCTTGATGGGTATTTCCTGCTCGCAGATGCGTTTTACGATGCGATATTTGAGTATAGGATTGGAGGTGAGCGGATAAGCTACATACCTAGAGGAGTCGCTCGATCTGAAGTCCTTTTCACACAGGTTGATTCCATTCTTGGGGAGTTACGGTTACAGAAACTTCTGAGTTCGTGGCCCTTCCAGCCACTGGATGCTCCCCCTGCACGAATATTGGATACCAATGGGGGTTCTTCCATTGCGGAGGAGCTTGCTCATGCACTGGATGATGGAGAAATGACCTGGTTTGATGCTACAAATCAGCTGCGGACGCACTATGCAGAACAGGGTGCGTACCATCTTGCCCTCAAGGCGAGTCTCGCACTGCTCCAGGAGTATCCTTATCTACCATTGCCATATGCTTATGCAGCGGATGTACTGGTAGCACAGGGGCGCTTGGATGAAGCTGTGAACTACTATGGCGCCGCGAATGACCTTGAAGAATCTGCCGGTATACATTTTCGATTGGGTATCCTATACCAGCGAAAGAGACAATTAGAGCTTGCAGGGGAGCATCTAGAGCGGGCGGCCGTTTTAGATCCAGGAGTTCCCGAATTCCAATTCCAGCTAGCCCGGAATCATATGCTGCGTGGGGATTGGACGCATGCAAGTGAGGCGGTACAGGAACTACTACAATCAAACCCAACTCATGAGCCTGGCCTTGCGCTGCAGCGATTATTGGACAATCGCCCTGAGACACCGAACTGATTCTGTCGGTTCGGCCATGATATTACGGACCCAGGTTCGATCTATAAGAAGCAACAACTCAACAACAATTATCACAACATTAGGCTAAGCATGTCAACTCCATGAAGCCATATATTCATGGATCCGCGAATCACTCTTAATAAACGCAGTGGAAATCAAGGTTTGATTTCTGGATACTTTTGTCCCCAGTTCCTGTCTCTTGGCCTGCGTCCATTCACCCCTGAGCGCGTTATTGTGGCAATGAAAGGGCGGTAGTTCTTTCTGATAAATCTGAGTAATCTTGCGCTGTTTTGGACCACCAATTTACCTTTCTCCGAGTGGCTGCCACCCTTGTATTTAACAATAAATAGCCCCAAGCGGTTGTTTATGATAAGCTCGAACTGATCCGCTTTTCGCATAATATGGTGATCTTCAGTTATTGCGAAATACCCAGCCTTGGACACTGCTCTGATCCACACTTCATCGGACACACCCTTTTTAGTATCTCCCTATGCCTAACTACATTCAACCCGGCACCCCTTAGAGAATCAATTAAATGGTCGCTTTCCAAGCGCTCGTCTACTTAGAATTTGGGCTCACTATCACGCGGCATAAGCTAGGGCATCCCCAACTTTGGCGTAGCTAACTTCATAGCTCGAGGCAATATCTCCCGGGGTTTCTCCAGCCTCGTAGCGGTCTTGGACAGCCGCGACGGATATGCCAGTCCCCGCTATCGTGGGCTGTCCAAACCGGATTCTAGGATTAATTTGGATTCTCTTTCTTTTTCTTTCCCTACCCGGGATCCAGGGATAAACTACGTCAGGAAGACCTCCCCCTTCAAAATCGATCCTGCTGATGTACTCGCCTATAAGCTCTTCTGACTCCACTTGTCCATGACCTGATGCACTCAGCAGAATTTCCCTAGCGTGCTCAAAGTAAACATCGGTTCCAACGCGAATCTCTGGATTGATTAGGGGATAAGGGATTCCGAGGTTCTTTTTTAGGTATTCCGAGGCTAGTCGTATTTTGGGGAGAGAAATTCCAAGGGTTCTCCTCATGTAGGCTATCGCAAACGCCGCCGAGAGTTGGAGAAAATTCAGCGCCCGGTTATAAGGCGATATCGATATCAAAGATCTCCTGTGGTTGCGCTTCAACCACCAATATAGTGTGGAATACGGCATCCGCAGGGCTCTGGACACATCTCGACGGGAGTAAAGGGGATACTCCCGCGCGGAAACCTCGCCGTAGATCATTTGCTCTGGTCTGAGAAAGGGTAGCTCGCCCTTGATAATAATACAAACCCCGGTGCTATTCGCTTCGTTCGGTTGATGGGAGAAGTGAAACTCTTTTGGGAAAAAACAGGTGCATCATGATGTACTTTCCCCTGGAGCCATGACTCACCAACAGTCATCACCTCAAAATCAGAAGTTCTTGCTTCTCCCGAGCCAGAGATCAGAAATATCTCGTGGTAGTACCCCTTAGTGTTGCCTCAGCCTACTGGAAAAATCAGATTTTTTCAGCATGGCAGTTCTGTCCTATCTCTCCTTTTCAGTTCAACAGCTTGCGTTCGGAGGTATGTAGTGTGGATAAAGGATGCCCACATCCAAGAGTACTTGGCAGAGCATAATGACTATGTCACCGCGTCCCGCTCTGTCAGTACTTTGAGTTACTGGACACTTTGGCTTCCAATCAATTTGACCAGCACAAGTCTATGGAGGCGTGGACTTTGGAAATGCTCTACAAGGAGTAAGGGAAAAACGAGTATGACACGGCCTACTTGAAGGCACATCAGGACGCCTACCGAAGAATGTTATGTCCCCGGACACTTCAACAATAGTAGTATTTGCGATTTTTTTGTACGGGTAGACTAGGGGATTGCTATTGAATCTACGAACATCCCGAAACTGAGCTGGGGGGTGAAGCCAACGTTCTATGAACCCATCTCGGTTTCGAATACTTAACAGTAGTCTCTATTCCAACATCCGAGAATCCCGATGGTCGCAGCAAATCGACGAATGGTTCAGATGCTCCAGTTTCGGAAATCATCCCGTATTCCAGCCCGCAATCCTTACCTTTACGAATCATAATGGCAACTTCCCAATCCATGCTGAACGCGCCACATTTCTGCGTTTTTGAATCGCGCCGAAGAATGCTCAAAATCCACCGAAGTTGGTGCGCTGGAATGCTCGTGATTGTGCTGATGGCCGCAGGATGGGCAGCGACGCCGGCAATCTCCCAGAACGTCACTTATGACGTAAGCTTTCAGGGCAATTGGACCACGGCGAGCACGCCCGGCGGTGTGGTCGGCGGTGCGCACTTTACCACGCTGATCGGCGGCGTCCATGGCAGCGGTGTCACCTTCTGGCAGAGCGGCGGTACGGCCAGCGCCGGTGTGGAGCTAGTAGCGGAGTTAGGCTCAACGGGCACATTCAGGAGCGAAGTTCAAGCTAGCGCACACACGCTAAACGTGATTGAGCAGGGCGTCAGTGGCGGCGGGACCGGTACCGCATCGTTCTCCATTACCGCCAATAAATCGCATCCCCTGGTTACGCTCCTATCCATGATCGGCCCCAGTCCCGACTGGTTCGTAGGTATATCGGGACAGTCGTTGCTGGACGGGTCAGATGAATGGAGGACCTCAATTGAGGTGGACCTCTTTCCATACGACGCCGGCACCGAAGACGGGACTGATTTTTCGCTCAGCAATCCAGCCACCGTCCCGCAAGGCACAATTACCAGCATCGCAGGAACTGGTAAATTCTCCAATGTCCGCATGGCCAGACTCACTTTCACGCTACGCCAACCACCAGTCCCGACCGTGAGTCTCTCGGCTTCACCTAACCCAGTAAACGAGGGGCAACCGGTTACGGTGAGTGCAAGGTTATCCGCGGCCCTGACAAACAACGTATCAGTCCCGGTCACGCTTACGGTGGGATCCGCGGAAGCAGGTGACATCGGCACGCTTACGAACATTACAATCACCGGCGGACAGACTACCGGAACGGGAACCATCCAAACGACGCGGGATGCTGATGAGGACGACGAAACGTTCACGGTTTCACTCGGCAGTCTGCCGTCCAGCGTTAAGGTGGGCAGCCC
>VXLY01000120.1:28349-79278 GCA_009841335.1 Rhodothermaceae bacterium
AAACGTTCACGGTTTCACTCGGCAGTCTGCCGTCCAGCGTTAAGGTGGGCAGCCCGTCCTCAGTTGAGATTACCATCCGCGACGATGGCTCGCCCCTTCCGACCGTAAGCCTTTCGGCTTCACCCAACCCGGTAGGCGAGGGACAGCCAGTAACGGTGAGCGCGAGACTGTCAAGGTCACTGACAAGCAGCGTTTCGATCCCGGTCGTGCTTACGACGGGAACCACGGAAGCAGGTGACATAGGCACGCTTACGAACATTACAATCACCGGCGGACAGACTACCGGAACGGGAACCATCCAAACGACGCGGGATGCTGATGAGGACGACGAAACGTTCACGGTTTCACTCGGCAGTCTGCCGTCCAGCGTTAAGGTGGGCAGCCCATCTTCAGTTGCGATTACCATCAGCGATGTTGGCCCGCCCCCTCCAGTAAACGAACCGCCCACGGTCCGCGCGACCTGCGAGCCTTGCTCCGTACACAGGAGTGGCGTAGTGCAGTTGAGCGCCATTGCGTCGGATGCCGATGGTGATGAGATCACCTATAGCTGGAGCACCGAGGACGGAACCCTGACAGGTGCGACAGACCAGGCGAACACGACCTGGATGGCACCGAGCCACGCAGGCACGTTTGTGATCCAGGTGTCCGTCATGGATGAGCATGGGGCTGAGGCTCTCGCACGAGTCAGCATCCAAGTAATTAATCGCCTCCCGATCCTTGACGCTCCGCGGACAGTTTATCTCGCGGAAAACACCGATGGACGGGAAAATCCAGCGGTGCTGGGCCTCGTTCGCGCTACACATCCCGATGATGAAGATATTACCTTTTCCCTGTCGCCCGGTAGCCTCCGCTTTGCCATTGGGGAGACCTCAGGGGAATTGCGGTACGTCGGGCCAGGCGAGGATTTTGAAGACGATCCGAATCAGTTGGCGGTAACCGTAGTGGCAAGCGACACACTTGGAGGCACAGCCCAAGCGGCCGTAACGGTTCAGATATTGAATGTGAACGAACGTCCAGCGGTTGCGGACGACGTCCTGACCTTGGCTGAGGACCAGGATACACGAGCTGAAGTGCTGGCTAACGATCACGATCCAGATGCCGGCGACCGCATTCATGTGGTCTCGGTGGGATCGGCCGAGCACGGACAAACCAGCCTCGTGGACAACGGGGCAGCCGTGCGATATGTGCCGGACCCTAACTTCCATGGCCTGGACCTATTCATTTACGTAGTATCCGACATGGAGGGCCTTACGGATACCGCAACTGTTCGGGTAACCGTTACACCTGTCAACGATAGACCCAGCGCATCCGACGATCGGGCCTCTACGATGGAGGACTTGGAAGTTGAGATTCCCGTACTCGGCAATGATACTGACCTAGATGGCGATTCGCTACATGTCCAAAGCGTCTCCCGCCCCGCACACGGCGTGGCCGAAACGGCGCCGGATCGAATGAGCATCTCCTATGCCCCAGATGCCAATTATTTCGGGACGGACGCCTTTACCTATGTTATCGCCGATGCGGGAGGCTTGGCCGATACCGCGATTGTCCGGGTTACCGTTACCGCTGTTAATGATGTGCCCCTTGCGTCCGACGATCAAGTTTCCACACAGGAGGATGTGAAGGTTGAGATTCCCGTACTCAGCAATGACACGGACCTCGATGGCGATCCGCTGCGGGTAAAGAGCACCTCAGCCGCCGAGCACGGTACCCTCGAAGTCTCTGTGGACGGAAACACGGTGTCCTATACAC
The DNA here is from genome assembly GCA_009841335.1 of Rhodothermaceae bacterium. GTDB lineage: Bacteria > Bacteroidota > Rhodothermia > Rhodothermales > Bin80 > Bin80. Next base: position 30,102 of record VXLY01000120.1, read on the forward strand.
CGGATTTGGATTACAATGGCCCGGATGCCTTTACTTACGTCATCACCGATACGGGCGGCCTAACAGATACCGCACGGGTACGGGTGACCGTAACACCGGTCAATGACGCGCCTGTCGCGTCCGACGATGAGGCTGCCACGAGCGAGGACGAGGCGGTTGAGATTCACGTGCTGAACAACGACACGGATATAGATGAAGACGCTTTGCGCATCCAAAGTGTCTCCGCGGCCGGACATGGTACGGCTGAAATCACGTCCGACCGACTTAGCATTACCTATGCCCCGGAGCCGAATTACCACGGCGAGGACCAGTTTACCTATGTCATTGCCGATTTTGAAGGGCTGATAGATACAGCTACAGTCAGGATAATGGTTGCTTCGGTTAACGACGCGCCTGTTGCCTCCGATGATACGGCCGTTACATTGGAGGACGAATCCATTGAGATTCCGGTGCTTGGCAACGACACCGACTTGGATGGCGATATGCTGCGAGTGCAAAGCGTATCTCCCGCCGAGCACGGTGTGCCCGAGATCTCGTCGGGCGGAACCATGGTATCCTATGCCCCTGATCCGGATTATAATGGCCCGGATATGTTCACATATATCGTCGCCGACACAGAGGGTCTTACCGACACCGCAATGGTCGCAGTGACCGTGACACCGGTCAATGATGGCCCTGCGGCGGTTGGTTCAATTCCGGATCAAATGCTGGACGAGGGCGGCAGCGAGATAACGATAGATGTTACGCCCTATTTTACCGATACCGATGGCGACCCGCTGACTTTCAGCGCAGAAAGCTCAGACCCGAGCGTTGCAACCGCAGTAATTAACGGCGTGGAGCTCGTACTTGCCCCGGTAGCCTTCGGCCAGGCCGCGGTTACCGTCACGGCCACGGATCGCGGCGGTCTTTCCGCGACCCAGCACCTGTCAGTCGGCGTCAGCGATCAACCGGTTCGGTCGGTATTGGGCGACGCGTTCGCCGCATTGGCGCGCTCGCATCTCGCTAGTGTCCGCATGACCCTTGAACGACGCGTGTCAAACAACGCGCCCTCCGGGCAGACCGACACGAACCTGCTATCAGGCTTGCGCGTGGGAGGCAGACCCGTTGCGCTTCCGAACTCGCGTACGCTTCGGGCCATGGCGCAAAGAATTGCCTTTGGGTGGTTGCCTACCTATCCACAGATGGGTAATCGATCCTTTGACCGCGAACATATGTCTGACATGACGCCGGGCACGGTGCCTATAATCAAAGCTTCCCCGCAAACCCATGCGCCCGCGGCTTTTCGAAATCCCCTGCATCTTGCAGTGCCTGGGGCGGGTATGTCCGATATGGACTTTACGTTCACTTGGACGGGGCCGCATGCTGATTCACTGCGTAGCGGTGTCACTTGGTCGGCGTGGGGCCAAAGTGACCTTCAACGCTACGGTGGTGTTGCTGCAGAATCCGGGACGATAGCGGGCGACTACAAGGGCACCTTGAATACCTGGTATTTGGGGGTCGACGCGCAGCTTTCGAATTGGCTCTTTGGCATCGCCATGGGACGCAGCCAAGGAGAGGGCGACTGGACGGCCGGAACAGCCGCCGGGCAGCTGACTACCTCCGTAACGTCGATGTATCCATATTTGCGCTGGTCACGAGGCCCTACCAATGTCTGGGCCACTGCAGGCATGGGACGAGGCGAGGCCCGCAATGAAAGGGCTACCGGCCGAATCGGCACCAGTCCGTTAAGGATTGCACTGGGGTTGCTTGACTACCGCAGACAATTGGGACCGACCGGCGACCCTGTTGCGTTCGGGATTCGGGCTGACGCGGGCTGGACAAGTCTGTCAACGATCGAAGGATCGGAAACCATTAATGATATACAGGCTCGCGTTCATCAGGCTCGTCTGGGTCTGGATGTTCGCGGTAAAATGGGTATCGGTCGGGCCGGATTCGCTCCGTTCGGTGCCGTGCATGCGCGACTTGATGGCGGCGATGGGCAGACCGGTCAAGGCATTGAAATCTCCGGTGGCCTTCAGACGCGATTAAGCCTCATTGGCCTCAGCTTGCAGGGACGATGGCTTGCATTCCATTCCGCCGCCGATTTCGAGGAGAGCGGCTTTGGCCTGACCCTCACGGTAGGGGGTCAGAATGAGGAAGGGTTTTCACTGACTGCGGCGCCTCACTGGGGCGGCCATACCCGCGCCGGCGTCGCTCTATGGCAGGATCGCGTACCCGGCATGACACAAGGCCCGAAGATGCGCCCACAAGGCTGGACGCTGGACATGCACGGCGCCTATCGCCGGCGGCTTGGAAACCGCATGCTGGAGTTTTCCGCCGCGCACGAAAATTCATTGGGCGGCCCCAACCTGCAAGTGACCGGACTCATTAGCCTTTGAACCGTGGTTCCTAAAAGCCTGGGTCCATTTATCACTGGGGATTATATACATAGGGTTATACCCATCTGGCAGAAACGAATGAATTGAAGCCTGCACAGATCTGTACCTGATTGATTGATCAGAAAACAGGAGCTATTGTAACTCATTTGGTCAGAACACTCCTGCTGATAGATCTGCACGCTAGCACCCATATAGGATCTCCACCGGTCTACGGCAAAAAGACTAATCAGCGTCGCACTTTACTAGTAACCCCCTACCTCAACCGCGCACGCCAGCCCATGCGTATCTCATGATCGCATCCTGCTCCTGACCCAGCGTAGCCCGCGTATCCACGACCAACCGAGCTTGCTTATGCAATGCAGGCCAGTCATAACTGGTATGGTCCGTGGCAATCAACACGCAATCTGCCTCAGCCAAAGCAGCGTCCAGATCAACGACCGATACCATCTCCAGTTCATCAAGCTTGAAAACCGGTACATATGGATCATGGTATTTGATTTTTGCCCCCTTATCCCTAAGAAGCGTGAGGATATCCAGAGCGGGGGACTCACGTAAATCGCCGACATCCTTTTTGTATGCAACACCTACGACCAGAATATTGCTGCCCCGCAGTGGCTTTCCTTCTTCGTTAAGTACGTCCTGCACACAGCCTACCCAATACTTGGGCATAGCTGTATTTATCTCGGTTGCCAACTCAATAAACCGGGCAGTGTACCCTAAGGTGCGCAACTTCCACGACAGGTACTGTGGATCAACGGGGATGCAATGCCCCCCAAGCCCCGGGCCAGGCAGGAATTTCATAAAACCAAACGGCTTGGTCCCCGCTGCCTCAACTACCTCCCAGGCATTCAAGCCCAGCTTATCGCAAATCAGGAGCACTTCGTTTGCCAGCCCGATGTTCACGGCTCGAAATGTGTTCTCCACCAACTTCGTAAGCTCTGCCGCCTCCGTACTTGATACCGGGACAACAGACTCAATGACGGACTCGTACAGCATCCTGCCGACAAGAAGGCACTCCGGTGTCACTCCCCCCATCACCTTTGGCGTATTCCTTGTAGTCCAGTCCCTGCGCCCGGGATCAACGCGTTCGGGCGAAAAACACAGGAAAAAGTCCTTCCCCACTTCCAGATTCTCTGCCTCTCGATGAAAGCGCGGCAAAATTACTTCGGTAGTCGTGCCTGGATATGTGGTGCTCTCCAATACGACGATCATGCCTGGATGCAGATGCTCAGCTATTGCATCTGCAGTACTCAGAATGTGAGAAATATCTGGTGCTCCAGTCTTACGCAACGGAGTTGGAACACAAATACTTACGGCATCGCAGGTATCCAGGGTGTCAAAGTGGCTCGTCGCACGAAGGCGCCCCTGATCGACGACTGACCTCAACCGTTCGCTATCCATGTCCTCTATGTAGGATACGCCCCGATTGACCAATCTTACCTTTTTCTCGTCAACGTCAATTCCAACAACCCTGAAGCCCACCTCGGCAAACGCTGTTGCAAGCGGCAATCCTACATATCCTAGACCTATCACTGCAATAGTTAGGTCACGTGACTCTATACGCTCTTTAAGCGCCTCAAATGCAGATGTATTCATGTTATTATTCTACAGAAAACCTAATACTCTCAGCCTCTGAACGATAAGCTGCGTGCTCTCTTCCACGGTTTCTTCCTCCGTGCGGCATACAACTTCTGAATTATCGGGAACTTCATAGGGATCGTCAATACCGGTGAAACCCTTAATGATTCCTGCACGAGCCTTTGCATACAACCCTTTAACATCTCTACGCTCACATACCTCTAGCGAGGCATTTACGAAAACCTGGATGTAACCACCTTCGCGCTCTATTCTCCTACGATTTATGGCACGATCCTCTTCATACGGAGCAATCGGTGCACAGATCACGACCCCACGATGCCTAACAATTTCCGAGGCGACATAGCCAATGCGCTGAACATTCGTAGATCGATCATCTCGCGAGAAACCCAAACCTTTACTCAGATTAGTCCTGACCACGTCTCCATCCAAAAGAGTGACCGGACACGACAAGAGTTCCAGCAGTCGTGCCTGAAGCGCATTTGCGATTGTGGATTTTCCTGAACCGGACAACCCCGTCAGGAACACGGCAAAACCCTGTTGTCCCCGTGGAGGATAGGTCTTTCGCAGCTCCTCAATCACACCCTTGTAAGAGAACCATTCGGGAATCTCCTCCCCATTCGAAAGCATACCTCGCAACTGAGTTCCTGAAATATTCAGGGTTTTCTCCCCCTCAACCACTTCGTCGATCGGTTTGTACACGCCTGATTCCGGTGCATAAACCATTAACCGAAATGGGACCACATCTATTCCCACTTCTTTTGCATAGTCCCTGACCAGATCCTGGGCATCATACGGTCCGTAGAACGGTGTGCCATCCTTCATTGTGCCTGGACCGGCATGATCACGCCCAATTATAAGATGCGTACAGCCATAATTCTTTCGAATGATTGCATGCCAGAGTGCTTCTCGCGGTCCACCCATCCGCATCGCGAGTGGCAACAGGCTTATTGAGGCCTGACCTTCAGGATAATAGTCTAGAAGCTTTTTATAGCTGCGTACTCGCGTGTAGTGATCTATATCGCCCGACTTTGTCATCCCTACTACAGGGTGAATCAGTAGTTTTCCACCTATCTCCTGGGAGGCCCGGTCGGTCAGCTCTTTGTGCGCACGATGCATTGGATTGCGCGTCTGGAAGGCTACGACACGCGAACTTCCCTGACTCCGAAAAATTTCACGCAGTTGCCGGGGCGTATGCCGAAGACCAGGAAAGTCGTAATGAGGAGGCAACTGAACCCCTTCCAGTGTACCGCCTAGATAATACATACCCGCCCGGTTGAAGAGATAATCCACCGCCGGGTGTTCGTCGCTGACCGTATTGAAAACCTTCCGTGCCTCTACCTCTTTGTCCGGCCTCCAGAGATCTCCGACATGAAGGATCGCCAGGAGTAACCCGGTGACATCACGAAGTGCTATTCGACGATGCCCCTCGGTTCGCTTCACATCCTCCTCAGTAATGTCAAGTGTGATTGGTATGGGCCAAAGGGTACCGCACGCAAGGCGCATGTCCCGCAAAACACCTTCGTAATCCTCTTGGTTAAGGAAACCCCTAAGAGGGGAAAAGCCACCGCAAAGCAGTAACTCCAAATCGCATAACTGCCGATCTGAAAGGACTATTGACGGAAGACTGACCGAACTGTTTTTGAGAACCTCCCTGCGCTCTTGATCCACAAGAGACTCCACCAATGAGCCTCCATGAGGCTCAATCAAAGCTGGCATAGCGTTTCTGTTGGGGGAAATAGTGATAGGAGAAAGTAGACTACCTAAAATCAGGCGAGCGACGTTGCACCAACAAGGCACATATCTGTTCACATGACTTCTACAACCACCTTAAGGAGATGATAGTTGTGGAGACCAGCATTACCAATAAACTAACCGGCAGGCCAACACGTAAGTAATCCCGAACCCTATAATTCCCTGCGGCCATGACCATCAGGTTTGTCTGATAACCCACTGGGGTCATAAAGCTGGCGGCCGCGGCAACTGCCACGGTCAATATAAAAGCCTTGGGCTCGGCATCAAAAGTCGAGGCCATGGAAAGCGCAACCGGCAACATCAGTACGGCGGCCGCTTTGTTTGCAATCAACTCCGTAAGTACGTTGGTACATGCATACAGTACGATCAAAGCCAAAATAGGGTTGATCCCGCCAATTTCAGTCAGGACCTGGGCAAGATTCTCTGCCACGCCGGTCTTTCCTACTGCAACCCCAAGTCCGAGTGCGGATGCTATAAGTAGCAGTACTTGCAAATCCAGCGCGTTTCGGGCAGTGGCAACCGTTATACAGCGTGTCACTACCATAGCAAGCGCCGCTGTAAATGCCGCGGTTGGCAACGGAACCCTTCCAGTACTGATAGCCAAGACCATGGCCGCTAGGATGCTGACTGACGTTACCATCCGTGCTGTCGAAAATTTTCGACGAGACACCCCGCGCGGCACGACATAAAAGAATTCTAAGTGACTTGCATGCCAACGCTCCTCAAAACCCGCTACGGCGCCAACCAACAACAGGTCACCAGCCTTTAAGGTTGTATCTCTCATACCCGCACCTTCAAGCACCCCTGACTTGTGCTGCACTGCCAGTACAACCGCACCATATTTTGCAAGAAAATCTACTTCGGCAAGGGATTTGCCGATCAAATAGGAAGTCTCACTTATCACAGCCTCGTACATTGGCAGAAGATTGCCAAGGCGTTGTTCGGAAATTGCCCTCCCCGGACCAAATCCTGGTCTATTCAGCAGGTCCTCTAGAACCGAGAGACTACCGCTAAAGCATAGCACATCATCCTGATCCAGAATTATTTGCGGATCGAAAGCCATTACGTGCTTATCCCGCCTTATCTGAACAATTACAGCAGATTCGTCTCCAACATCCAATCCGGCCTGCTTCAAAGTTTGACCAATGAGAGGGCTGCGTCTGGTTACGCGAACTTCAAATAAACACTTTTCCAGACGGGAACGGGTAAACGGTGGCTCGCTGGCACGATCTGGTAAAAGTCGCACTCCGAAAAAAGCCATAAATATCAATACAATCACAGCCGCTGGCAGCCCAATCATGGTGAAATCGAAAAGAGCCAGCGTATGTCCTGCATCCTGTGCTAACCCGGAAACCACCACATTGGTGGAGGAGCCAATCAGCGTTATCATGCCGCCAGCGATTGCGGCATACGATAACGGGATGAGTAATTTAGATGGAGAAAGCCTGGATCTATAAGCCCACCGCTGCACGGGTTGCGTCCATATTGCAACCACGGGAGTATTGTTCATAAATGCGGAGACCAGTGCCGTCGGTATCATGAGACGAAACAAAGCCTTTGACAGGTTAGACACTCTTCTCAATAACTGCCGCTCAAACCGGCGTAGAAGTCCGCTTTTCTCTATTCCCGCGGCCACGACGAAAAGTGATCCAAGTGCAATCACCGCCCCGTTAGAGAATCCCGCAAATGCCTCCGATGGAGTGATCACTCCCGCAACTAGGAGCAATCCCAAAGCAGCGAGAAAAATGAGGTCCGGCCTCGCAAGATCCCGAACAAGTGCCACGGCGATCGAGACGATCACAGCAATAGTCAGATACGCCTGCCAATCCATCGCCCTCTATGGTTACTTTGTCGAAAAAACTCACGCTCTTCCAGCAGGAGACAAACTTGGACGCCCTATGCTGTGATAATCAAATCCTCGCTCTGCCATCCTGCGGGCATTGTATAAATTACGCCCATCGAAGATAAGTGGTTGCCGCATTAGCCCCTTAATCCTCTCGAAATCAGGCCGCCTGAATTCCGGCCACTCTGTGCAAATGAGTAACATATCCACGCCCTCCAAAGCGGCATAAGCACTCTTGGCGTAGGTCACTGAATCTCCCAGGATTGTCCCAGAGGTTGCCATCGCCTCTGGATCAAAAGCAGTAATGCGTACGCCCTCAGCCAAAAGTCCGCGAACAACAACATGGGCGGGCGATTCGCGAACATCATCCGTATTGGCCTTGAAAGCAAGCCCCCAAACTGCCGCATGTTTTCCCCGTAAACCGTCCCCAAGGTAAGCCCGCACACGATCAACCAATAACATCCGCTGGCTTTCGTTCACCTCAAGTACTGCCTGAAGCATCTTAAAATCATAGCCATTGCTGTGCGCGGTACGCAGGAGCGCCCGTATATCTTTTGGGAAACAACTGCCACCAAATCCAATCCCTGCGTAAAGGAAATGCCTGCCGATACGGCGATCACTGCCGACCCCTATGCGCACCTTATCCACATTTGCCCCCACGCGATCACACAAATTGGCCACCTCGTTCATGAAACTGATACGTGATGCCAAAAAGGCGTTTGCCGCGTACTTGGTAACCTCGGCTGAGCGTTCGTCCATGACAATGATGGGGTTACCCTGTCGAACGAATGGCTCATAGAGGCGTCGCATGATGTTGCCCGCACGGTCACTTGAAGTCCCCAAAATGACCCTTTCCGGCTTCATAAAATCGTCAACGGCAGCGCCCTCCCTGAGAAATTCCGGATTGGATACTACGTCAAAATCCTCCTCTTGTCTGGCCCCTTGCGCAACCAGCACTTCACTGACATTGGCAGCGGTCCCCACAGGAACGGTGCTTTTGTTAACTATAATCCTGTACTTGCCATTATCCTTGAGCCATGTACCGATCGCATTTGCGACCTGCAGCACATAAGACAAATCCGCATCCCCTTCCGCATCGGGCGGTGTAGGCAATGCAAGAAATATGATCTCTGCATTTTCCAGGGCTTCGTTGAGCGAGGTGGTGAAGGTCAGGCGTTCTTCGCGCAGATTGCGGTGCAGCAGACTTCCAAGGTCCCGTTCGTAGATTGGCATTTCTCCTCTGCGCAGACTGGCAATCTTGACCTCGTCGACATCAACGCACCAGACATCATTGCCCATTTCAGCAAAACAAACGCCCGACACCAAGCCAACGTAACCTGTTCCAACTATCCCAATCTTCATGAATCAACACTCCCGAAGTAACAAAGGACCTCTTGTACGCGAAGCGATTGCTATTGGGTCATCCCATCTTTCGACAAATCTTTGCAGGAATCAGCCTTATTTGATGGAACTGTGACTTAACCGCTTGTATACAGTAGAATTGTTTCCAGCTAACAATCGGTTAATATCTTCTGGTTTAACCAACACGGATATGGTTTACAGCGTTATCATGGCGGGGGGGATCGGCAGTCGATTTTGGCCGCGGAGCAGAGAGGCCCATCCCAAACAGTTCATTAATGTCCTAGGAGAGGGAACCCTACTCCAGAAAACAGTGAATCGTGTTGCCCCGATCACGCCCCCAGAACGAACCTTGGTCGTGACTCATGAGCGCTACACAGACCTTACGCGCAAACAACTACCTGCAATCCCAGAGGACTGTATTCTTGGCGAACCAATAAGCCGCAATACTGCTCCGTGCATTGCTTACGCAGCCATCAAATTGCTGGCGATTGACCCCGATGCAGTCATGATCGTGTTGCCGGCGGATCACTTGATAAAAGATGAAGTGCGCTTCATTGAGGTTCTGCATAAAGCGATTGCTGCGGCTGAGCAACCCAATGCCCTGGTTACGATTGGTATCCAACCTTCCTACCCCGCCACCGGCTACGGGTACATCCAGTATGCGACCTCCGGCAACAATAGTACCGACACTCATAGGGTGCGAACGTTTGCTGAAAAACCTAACGAAGCTACCGCAGAAAGATTTCTGGATTCAGGTGATTTTCTGTGGAACAGTGGGATTTTTGTCTGGCGTGCGGACTCACTCCTGTCAAACATGCAGACACACCTGACGAGCACTTGGACCGCCTTCAATAAAGCAGCGCAACACATAGGAACTGAGCAGGAAATCGCAGCAATCCGTAGGGCATACCTCAAGAGTACGCGCATCTCCATCGACTTCGGTGTCATGGAACGGGCCAGTAATGTTTACGTCGTTCCCGGAAATTTTGGGTGGAGCGACATTGGCGACTGGCGTGCAGTCTACGATCTGAGTGATAAAAACCGCCATGGTAATGTGCTCCGGGGGAATGTTATTGTGCACGATACTAGTCGCTCGCTTGTGCATGCCGGTAAACGTCTGGTTGCCGTTGTAGGCGTCCATGATGTGGTGATCGTAGATACCGACGATGCACTGCTTGTCTGCCACAATGGCAGCACACAGCAGGTCAAGAACGTGGTTGACTACCTGCATGCGCACCAACACAAGGATTTCGTTTAACCCCTCGAGGCCCGTGCACGCCCAACATAATTCCAGTCCTCAGTTACAGCCAACACACAACAAGGCCGTGCGTACAACTGCGCTCGCTGTGGGGGCCGTTCAAAATGAATTTGAGCGCGCCCTAACCTCATACCAGTCATCACTGATTCTATGCGGCCTGCCATTTTCGCAATTGTCCTACTCCTGCATGTTCCTCTCGCCCGCTCTCAGAATATTCCCATCAGCATCACGCTGAATGAGGCTGTCGAGATAGCCCTGCTAAACAACTATGCCCTCCAAGCCAGCAAACTTGTCGAGGAGGATAACAGGTTGCTGATTCTTGGCTCAGTGGGAGTAGCCTTTCCAACGATAGAGGGAACGAGCTCCTATACGCGAAACGTGAAGGACGCCAATCCTTTTGCCGGTAGCGCCGCTGGAGACTTCTTCTCCGGGTTCGCCTTCATCGATTGGCTGGGCTTCAATGAGTCCGCGCGTACAGATGGTAATAATGCAACACACCCAATTACATTCGCTGAATTTGCCGATCGACAGCGAAGAGGACTAGCGGCTGCAGGAATCACACCCACCGAGCCCAGCGATAACCCGTTCTCGGTTGCTAATCAGTACCTGAATTCGGTTTCGATTACGCAGACAATTGTAGATGTGGCGAATTGGGTCAGAATCGTGCACCCCGATGGATTCCGGACTGCACTTGAGCAAATAAGTAAGGCGGCCGAACGACAGGAGCAGGTCATAATTGGTCAGGTTCGGGAGGCATTTTATGGTGCATTGCTCGCCGAGGAAGAAATGCGCGTTGCAGCGCAGAGTGTGACAAGGATTCGCGCCTCACGAAATGAAACAGCAGTCCGTGTAAGCAGGGGAGTTCTGCCTAAAATTCAACGACTCAGCATGGACGTAGAGCTAACCAATCAGGAAACAGCCTTGGTCCGTGCACAAAACCAGGCCGACAATGCCGTTGACCAACTCAAATACATGCTTGGGCTGCCAATGGACCAGGATGTTGTCATTAATGGAACATTGACGCTTGATGAGATATCGCCATACCTCTCCGTTGCAGCTACGGATGCATTCCAGCGTGCTATGCGCGGACGACCGGATATTGAAGAAGCCAGACTAGCCTATACCTTTGCTCTGAACGAGGTCCGAGCAACCAAACTAACCCGGTTCCCGACATTGAATGCCTTTGCCAATTTGAGCTATACCGGTCGGGTCCCGGACACTCGAACTTTTACCGTCACGGATCCCACGAATCCATTCAGGTTTTCGCAGGGCAGTAACAGCTACTTCAGCGAAGCGTACTGGCAATCTGCAGTCAATGTCGGATTCAGCCTCCAGTGGACCATCTTTGACGGGTTGCAAAACAGACGTGCAGTTCAGCGTGCGCAGGTCACTGCCCGCCAGGCGGGATTGGCGCTTGATCAGGCCACAGCTGCAATGAGATTGGAAATTGAATCCGCTCTTCGTGAACTGACTACCGCCTATCACCAGATCAGTAGCCAGGAGACAAACGTCGCGAATGCCGAACTCAACTACGAGTATACCCTGTCGAGATCCAATGAGGGTGTGGCTAACCTCCTGGAAGTAAGGTCCGCATCCGAGCAACTGGATACCAGTAAGCTGAACTATCTGCGTGCCGTACACAGCTTTTTGATTGCGCAAAGCAACCTGGAGGTCGCTCTTGGCGTACCGATCACGAAGCAGACCGATCTCAGGCTGGCCTCGGCTGGTAAGTAACAAAAATCATCCTATGAGAACTCCACTAATCCTACTGCTTTGTTGCGGCTTCTTGTCTGCATGTACAGATCCTGGAAATAGCCCAGCCGCCGAAACTGAGCCTCCCCCGATGGAGGCCAAGCATGTTGAGACGCTCGAAGTACTTCCCATTGCGTTTGATGATTTTATCGACCTCACCGGGACAATTGAAGCAAATCATGATGTAGTCGTCTCGGCGCGAACGGCCGGGACGCTCGAAATGATAGCCCCCCTGGGACAAACTGTCCGTGCAGAACAAACGGTCGCGCGTGTTGACGATGAACTCCTAGAGACTGCGTATCGTCAAGCTGAAGCACAGGTTAGTAATGCCCGGGCTGCACTGAGAATTGCTCAGGACAGTTACGATCGGCAACAACCCCTATTTGCAGATTCTATCATCAGTGCCCTGGAATTCACACGTCTGGAAACGACGCTTGATCAGGCAAAGTCATCACTGTCTTTGGCTGAAGCTGTTTTTGATCAGGCCGCGCGCCAACTGGCTAATACTATTCTCCCTGCACCAATCACCGCCACAGTTGAGGAGCGATACATTGAGCCCGGTGAGCAGGTTGTTGGTGGCACGCAATTGCTCCGCCTGGTAGATTCACGCAGCGTTCAAGTCGTAGCGGGCATCTCAGAGAGATATGCCGGCGAGATCGAAATCGGAACGCTGGCAAGAATCAGCCCTCGCAGCGCCGGAGCTCCCGCACGTACCGGACGTGTCAGTTTTGCCGGCAGTGTAATTGATCCCGCCAGCCGCTCATTTGAGATAAAAATTGCCGTTGATAATTCAGACGGAAAATTGAAACCCGAAATGATCGTGCAATTGGCAATCGTCAGGCTCACCATTGAAGATGCGCTGGTGATCCCTGGCAACGCCATCACCCGCAACGAAACAGGATTAGCCATTTTTGTCGTTGAAGAACGTGAAGGGGGTAGCTTCGCCCGACGACGTAACGTAGCCATCGGTCCTGAATATGCCAACCGGGTCGTAGTTACGAGCGGACTATCCGCCGGCGAAACAGTGGTCATCCGCGGACAATCAACCCTGGGAGATGGCGATCGCATAATCACAGACCAACACTACGAGGCCCTGGATAATTTTGGGGTTCCTATCCTGAATGCACACCCGGATTCCACCACAGACCTTTGATCGACTATCATGAAAATCACTGAGATTGCGATCAAGTACCGCCCGAGTGTTGCAATTTTGACCTTGATGCTCACGGTGGGAGGGCTGGTCAGCTACTTGACGATTTCGAAGGAAGCCTTCCCTTCTATCGAGATACCAACCATTATTATCACCTCCATTTATCCGGGGGCCAGCCCCAGCGACATCGAGTCCCTGATCACCCGGATCGTGGAAGAGGAAGTCCAGTCCGTGTCCGGAATCAAGGAAATTCGATCCTCCTCCGTACAGGGAGTTTCTACGATCATCGTGGAATTCAATCCTGATGTGTCACTTGATCTCGCCTACCAACGAGTTCGAGATAAAGTGCAACTCGCGAAGCCTCGTCTGCCCGGTGATATTGAAGAACCCGTCGTCAGTGAGTTCGATGTTGAAGATATCCCGATCATGAGTATCAATCTGAGTGGAGCGTTCACTCTTACCGAACTCAAAGAGGTCGCGGAAGATCTGGCAGACGAAATTGAAAAGAGCCCCGATGTCCTGGAAGTGCAGGTCATTGGCGCACTCGAGCGAGAGGTTCAGGTGAATGTAGATATCCGTGCACTGCAGGGATATGGGCTCACGTTCACCGATCTTATTGAGACTATCAACGCTGAGAATTCCAATACACCGGGAGGAACGATCAGAGTTGACCGCCAAAACTATATCCTGCGAATTGACGGAGAATTCCGGGAAATTGAGCGGGAGATTGAAGATCTGGTGATCGAAAGTCCAGGCGGATTTCCCGTGTACGTAGGCGATGTGGCTGTGGTAGACTTCGGCTTCAAGGAACGATCCACTTACGCTAGACTGCAGCTCATGCAGGAGGAACGTGGAAACCGCCTGGTCAGACTGTCTGAATCAGGGATGTACCCCGTAATTACGCTTAATGTTAAGAAGCGCAGCGGAGCAAACATACTTGATACGGCTGACGACATTCAAGCTGTCCTTGATGAGTTTCCCCTCCCTCGCGGAGCGCGGATTTTGATTACCGGCGACCAAAGTGAACAGGTCGGACAACTCGTAAAGGATCTTGAGAATAACATTATCAGCGGACTGATCTTTGTGGTTCTGGTGCTGTTGTTCTTCTTGGGCGTCCGTACAGCGACACTGGTGGGGATCGCTATCCCGCTCTCCATGTTCCTCTCCTTCCTCACGCTTCAGATACTGGGACAGGAGTTAAACTTCGTGATCCTCTTCTCGCTGATCATTGCACTTGGCATGCTGGTTGATAATGCCGTGGTGATTGTTGAAAACATTTATCGGTACAAAGAGCTGGGTTACTCCAGATTTGAGGCCGCCAAACGTGGAACCTCAGAAGTAGGCTCTGCCGTCGTGGCATCAACTGCAACCACCGTAGCAGTATTCATTCCAATGATGTTCTGGCCCGGCATCACAGGGGAGTTTATGGGATACCTCCCTATGACGCTCATCATTACGCTCACCTGCTCGCTTTTTGTTGCTATAATCATCAACCCTGTCATAACAGGGTACTTCGTTCGCTTGGACAGCGACCCGAAAAAACATTTTTCTGCCGTCCTGCGGATTGGATTGTTTGTGTTTTTCGCCGGTATCGCACTGATCATCGGACTTACCAACTGGCAAACACTGGCGGTACTCTCGCTTGCGATACCCGTGCTCATGGTGCTGCACCGCTTGTGCTTTAACCCCATCGCCAAGGGCTTCGTCGCCAACGGCATGCCTAAGCTCATCATCTGGTACCGTAAGTTTCTGGACGCACAACTGCAGCGTGACTATGAGGTCCGATCTCCAGCCTTTGCACGCAAACGACTTTGGTCAACTGTGGCGCTGACTTATCTTGCGGGATTAATTACCGCTGTAGCCTCCATACTTATGGCTACTCCGGAAGGGCCCTCACCATTGTTCGGAGCCGCGATTTTCCTTGGATTGGCAGCTGTCGTGCTTGCCATTATCGCCGTCTTCCGCACCCCCAACCCCTATCTGCGCAATTCCTTCTGCCTTGCCTGTTTAGCTATGGGCTTCGTTCTAATGGTTCTGGGCGGACTAGTCATGTCATTCGCTAATGCTGCTGCCGGAACTGTCCTTCTTTATCCTGCGGGTCTGTTGATGGTGATGGGGCTCGTGATGGTTATCCTACATTGCTGCGAGATCATCTACTTGGGTGGAATCCAAAGTATCAAGGCAGGCGGTTTCTTTGCCCTGCTGTCTTCGACTATTCTGGGCTTAATGTCGCTTATTCGCGGGGCGGAATTTCAGACGATCCTGATCATGCTCTGTCTGCCCGCAATCGTCATGATGATCGGGGCAATGGGATTCTTCTTGAACGGGAAGCTGCTGAGGCATCGAACCCGAATCCTGTTAACAGACAACCGTTCACGACTTCTCGTTGGGGTAACCGGTGGTTTCGTGGCCATTATTGGGCTATTTGCAGCCGCTCCGACCGGCGTGGAATTCTTCCCCGACACGGATCCCACCTTCATTACCGTTGATATGGAACTGCCGTTGGGAACGCACCTGGATGAAACGAACAATGTTGCCAACGTTACGCAGTCGAGGGTTGAAGAGCTTCTGAACAGAAACAACAATGACCGGGACAACATCAAAAACATGCTTGTGAATGTTGGAACCGGCAGCGGAGGAGATGGCCTTACAGGAGGCGGCCCCGGTAGCCCAGAAAGGGCCTTGCTTACGCTGAACGTAGTTGATTATGGGGACCGACCTGAGTCGAGTCGCAACACTCTGCAGCGGTTGCGCGAGTCATTGCGGGGAATTCCAGGAGTGACCTTCGAAATCAATAAAGACAACGCGGGTCCGCCAGTGGGTAAGCCCGTCAACATTGAAATCACCGGGCAAGATTTTACTGAAATAACACGCATTACCGAAGAAGTCACGGCCTCTTTGAGACAGGCGGCTGCAAACCGTACGATCCCGGATCTCGTGGATCTCAATAACAACCTCAACACCGGCCGCCCAGAGGTCCGTATTCTGATTGATCGGGAAAGAGCCGCTCGCTTAGGGCTTGATACACGAAAAATCAGCAACGTAGTACGTTCAGCCGTTCAAGGCAGCGAAGCTACCAAATATCGCTTTGGAGAGGACGAATACGATGTTACTGTGCGCCTGGGTGAGGAGCAACGTGCAAGTCTGGAAGCGCTCAATCAACTGACTGTTCTGCATGAAGGAGCCCAGATCCCCTTGTCCTCTATTGCAGATTTTGAAACTGCCAGCGGCTACGGATCTATCACACGGCTTGATCTGAGCCGGGTTGCAACCATTACTGGCGATGTTGTTGCCGGCGCTAACGGAGCTGCTGTGTTACAGCAGGTCCAGGCACATTTAGAGGACTATCGAAACTCCTTGCCCCCGGGCTACCAGTTGACCTATACGGGCGAGAGCGAAGATCAGGCGGAGGCTTTTGGATTCCTTCAGACCGCAATGGCTATCGGGGTTGCCGCAATCACCCTGATCCTGATTGCTCAGTTTAACAGTGTTATAGTTCCCATCATTATCATGTTGGCGGTAGCCCTGGGGCTCATTGGCGTGCTCCTTGGCCTGATTCTAACTCGTACCCCCTTCGGTCTAATGACCTTTATCGGGGTCATCAGTCTTGCTGGAATTGTTGTGAACAATAACATTGTGCTGATTGATTATATCCGTCAGTTGCGTGACCGCGGGCTGAGTAAAATGGAGGCGATCATAGATGGTGGCGCTACGCGTCTGCGTCCCGTACTGTTGACCTTTTTGACTACGGTGATTGGACTCGTACCGCTTACATTCGGACTCAACGTCGATTTTGTCGGCCTATTCTCCGATCTGGCTCCCAATATTCAGTTTGGATCAGAAAACACACAATTCTGGGGACCCATGGGTACCGCGATCATCAGTGGGCTTACCTTTGCAACTTTCCTTACCCTGGTCATTGTACCAGTCATGTATTCCGCCTTCGACTCGCTGCTAATGCACCTTCGAGCCAGTAGAAGCGCCGCAATGTCCGAAACGTCCGAATGAGAAATCTAGCGGATTTCGCTGACGCGAATCTGCGAATATTTGTAAGGCCCCCACCTGAACCCGATACACACGACATATACCTGATTGGGATCTGTGGCACGGGCATGGGCGCCCTCGCAGGACTCCTCAAGGAGGCGGGGTACGCAGTACGCGGATCTGACAGTAATGTGTATCCGCCGATGAGTACCTTTCTGGAAAAACGAGGCATACCTTTACGGAAAGGGTACGCGAAGGAGAATCTCATCCCCACACCTGATCTGGTTATCACCGGCAATGCATGTACGCCAACGCATGTTGAGGCAACAGTAGCACGGGAGCAGTTTCTGCCTCAGCTTTCCCTGCCGGAGGCCTTACGCCATTTTTTTCTGCTTGAGCGCCGGAGTTTGGTGGTTGCCGGGACGCATGGAAAGACAACAACAACAGGGCTCCTGATACACTTGTTGTACTCGGCAGGCCGTGACCCGGGATTTCTGGTTGGCGGCGTCCTTCAGGGACTCGAAAAAAGCTATTCCATAGGTACCGGATCGCAGTTTGTCATAGAGGGCGATGAGTATGACAGCGCCTATTTTGACAAGCGGCCTAAATTCATGCACTACGCGCCGCAGGTCGCCATTGTAACTTCAATAGAGTTCGACCACGCAGACATTTACGCATCGTGGGACGAATATCAGGAAGCGTTCGTTGCCTTCGCGGAACTGCTACCTTCGGATGGATTGCTGGTCGTCTGTGGAGACGATCCTGCCGCAGCCCGACTTTCTAGTTCTGCCCCCGTACTTACATACGGGCTAAGCGACAAGCATGATGTGGTTGGACGTATTACTGAGGCGACGGAAGACGGCGTACAGTTCAACCTGATACATTGTGGGCGTGATCTGGGCACCATGTTCCTTCCAATGAATGGACATCATAATCTTCGCAATGCCCTTGCAGCGAGTGCTGTGGCACTGCATGAAGGACTAATGGTAGACGAGATTGCCCATGGTTTGTCATCCTTTCCTGGAGTCAAGCGGCGGCAGGAGGTCCTGGGAGAACCCGGAGGTATTCTGGTTGTGGATGATTTTGCACATCATCCAACTGCCGTACGTGCAACGATTCAGGCAGCAGGAGAACGCTGGCCCAGTCGCCGGATCCTGGCAGTCTTTGAGCCGCGTTCCAATTCCAGTCGAAGGAAAATTTTTGAAATTCCATATGGCGAAGCATTCAAGGGCGCTGAAGCGGCTTACCTCTGTTCGCCTCCCTTTAGACACAATGATGCTCCTGAACAATTCATGAATATTGAT
Organism: Rhodothermaceae bacterium; assembly: GCA_009841335.1. Classification (GTDB taxonomy): domain Bacteria; phylum Bacteroidota; class Rhodothermia; order Rhodothermales; family Bin80; genus Bin80. The sequence continues at coordinate 48,484 of VXLY01000120.1, forward strand.
GTAGTTCTTGATCATATCCGCAGATCCGGTACTGAAGCGTACGCTTTCGCATCCGTACGCCAGTTGCTGGAGCCTCTGGTTCAGGAGGCTCGACCCGATGATGTTATTCTTATCATGAGTAACGGAGGCTTCGGCGGTCTACACCAGGATTTACTGGAGTATCTTTCAACAAGCTGTGGCAACTAGCTGCATATGTCAGGCATTATTGGACATCTATTGATTCTGACAGCTTTTGTCAGTTGCATCCTGTCGGTGTTCGCATTCTACCGGGCCGCAGAATACGAGCACGATGGTGTAGACTTCTTTCGCTTGGGCAAACTGCTCTGGGGAGTGATGACTGTCTGTCTTTTCAGTGCTTGGCTCCTGCTTATCGTTCTAATAGCGACCCATCAGTTCCAGTACAACTACGTTTGGGCTCATTCATCTTTGGACTTGCCCTTTCATTTTTTGTTCTCCGCCAGTTGGGAGGGGCAGGAAGGATCCTTCCTGCTTTGGATTATCATGAACTGCCTGATGGGGTTTGCACTCCTGCGTTGGGCCGCGCCAGATTACAGGGCACCGGTTATGGCTGTCGTGGCATTCTGCCAGGTCTGCCTGCTCACGATGATTGTAGGGGTCAAGCTTGGCCCCATCGAAATCGGCTCAGCCCCCTTTGCCACGATTGCAGAAGCCAACCCGGATGCCCCAATCTTCCAGTCTAATCCTGATTTTGTGCCCGCAGATGGCACCGGTCTGAACGACCTCTTGCAAAATTACTGGATGGTGATCCACCCACCAATGCTTTTTGTGGGCTTCACCACCATGATTGCACCATTCGCTTTTGCTGTGGTTGCGCTATGGAAGCGGCAATACGTCCAATGGGTACGTCCTGCACTTCCCTGGACGCTAATAAGCGTTATGTGTCTGGGAGTGGGGATTGCCATGGGTGGGTATTGGGCATATGAGACACTTAACTTCGGCGGATACTGGGCCTGGGATCCCGTCGAGAACTCTTCTTTCGTTCCATGGATGATCGGAATTGCTGCCATTCACCTGATGCTCATTCAGCGAAAGGGTGGGATCGGTCACAAGGCAGCACTTTTCCTGTCCATCCTCGCCTATATGCTGGTCGTTTATTCCACCTTCCTCACGCGCAGCGGCATACTGGGAGATGCTTCCGTGCATGCTTTCGTTGACCTTGGACTGTATAACCAGCTCCTAATCTGGATCCTTGCAATGGGGGTGTTGGGCTTCGGGTTGTTTGCCTGGCGTTACCGTGAACTTCCTAGCGCACAGCAGGAAGCCCATTTTCTGTCACGCGAGTTTTTGGTGTTCTCAGGATCCGTACTCCTGACCGTCGTCGCGGCTGTCGTTATTCTGGGCACAAGTGCTCCGATCTTTGGACAATTGTTCCGCGACAATCCAGCATCCGTACCCATTGATTTTTATAACAACTGGACGCTCCCGCTAACGGTTGGTATCCTGTTTCTAGCTGGACTTGGGCAACTTTTCTGGTGGACCAAGATGACCGTTCAGAAGGTGAATCGTGTATTGTTTTGGCCATTGCTCCTCGCCTGTGTGAGTACTGGCATTGTGTTGGTTTTGACACCGTTTGCAGCAGAGACCGTCGCTCCGGGGGAGAGCTTCTGGCAGCGCCATGGATATGGCATACAATTAATGCTCCTTCTTTTCGTGTCATTTTTTGCACTATACGGCAATGCCACTGTTCTTTGGCGCGTTGGGCGAGGGAACTTGAAGCTGGCTGGCGGAGCACTAGCACATGTGGGGCTCGGCATTATGGTTGTCGGCATAATTGCATCCTCCGGGTTCAGTCGCCCGATTTCTGATGCACCACGGGGCGATGATCGAAACAACTTTGTTGTTGAGCAAGGTCAGGTCGTTTCCGTCGCAGGATATGAGGTGGCCTACGCTGGCACCGAACCTGGCGAACGGGGTCATACACGCTTTGTGCTTGACTTCAAGGATCCCGGCGGACAGTCCTTTCGCCTCAAGCCCGTAGCCTATGAATCAAATACAGGTCAGTGGATTCAGCATCCTGATCTAAAACTCTACTTCGAAAAGGACATCTTTGTCGCCGTCACTCCTCGCGCTATGGTGGACGGCAACAATTCAAGCAACGAGGTTACCCTGCGCCGCGGACAGAGCACCCTGGTGGGAGATGGCGCATATCGGGTCACTTTTACCGGTTTCGATATCGCACCGAATCTCCAATCTGTTATGAGCGAGGAGGAAGCCGACCGTCTGGAGATTGCCGTGGGTGCGGTACTGCAGATAGCCAATACGACCACCAACCTGATTGAAGAGATTACCCCGATTTACGCCATACGAACAGATCGCAGCGTAAATGCTATTCCTGCACGTTCAGATGGGGTTGGGTACTATTTTACAAATATGAACGTAGATACCGGAGAAATCACGCTTACGCTTGATGGTGCAACCGGACCTGACTACGTGATTGTCCAGGCTCAGGAAAAACCGGCAATCAGTCTGGTCTGGATTGGCATTATCCTGTTGAGTGGAGGGTTCGTCCTATCCGCAACCCGGCGAGCCAAGGCATTGCGTTGGTCTCCTTCCCGCAAGCGTGGAACCCGCACAAAGTAATCCCAGCCTCCTAGCCGTTTCAAAAACGGAGGTCTACCAGCCCTGTCACGTATCTTGCGCGTGACTTTCCGGTATATTCTCTCCAGATTTCTCAGCGGTGCACGATTGCTTCGCGCGCCAATTCACGCCCTGCTGGAGTCAACTCAAGGGATTCTCCGACCGGATTCAATAGTCTCTTTGTGCTTGCGCGAGAGACTACATTCTCGGCAAAGGGTTTTTCCCAGGCCAGGTGGTCCTGGAGGTGATCTACCCGACATTCCCGCTCAGCTTCGGGTGTGCCTTCATGTTGCAGCAAATGAATCACAAGCATCTTGATTGCAAACTGCCACCTTTGACGTTTTCTGCGCCGCCATGCAGCCAGAAGCCCCTGATTGGGGGCTATACAAAGCAAAATTCCAAACTGGACGCCTACTATCGCGACCATGCATCCTGCAATTGAAGCATCAAACAGGTGTGCAACCCAGTATCCCGAAACGGCGGCAGTAACTGCCAACAGGATACTATACAGAATCATACGATCCAGTCGATTCGTGAGCAGGTATGCACTGATCGGAGGTCCGACCATGAGTGCCACTACCAAAATAGACCCCACTGCATCAAATGCGGCGACCGCCGTCATGGATACTAACCCCATGAGCGCATAGTGCAGCAACCCCGGCAGAAAACCCAGCGTGGCACAGAGTGCGCTGTCAAACGTGGCCAACTTAAGCTCCTTGTAGAATAGAATTATGAACGCTGCACACAGCAGTCCGACCAAACCGGTGGAATACAGGGATTGGGGTCCCAGATCGTACCCTGCGATCTGTAGACGGTCGAATGGTGCAAAGGCCAACTCCCCCAGGAGCACAGCATCAGTGTCCAAGTGTACATCACCTGCATAGCGGGCAATCAGAATTACTCCAGCTGCAAAGAGTGCAGAAAAAACCAACCCAATAGCAGCATCTTCGCGCACAAGTTCGGTCTTTCGCATCCACTCAACCAGTACAACCGTAAGCAGCCCCGTCGCTGCACCACCGAGTATAAGGATTGGAGATGACAGGTTGCCGGTCAAGAAGAATCCAACTACGATACCTGGCAGGATTGCATGGCTGATGGCATCGCTCATCATAGCCATTTGCCGCAATACAAGAAAAGTACCTGGAAGCGCACATGCAACCGCAACTACTGCAGCAACCAATTGAATTTCAAGCTGAAACAGGCTCATCGCACACGTTTGTCCAGGAGTCCCTTACAGGTGTTCATCCCCTCCTCTGTTAGTGCCCAGCCCCCGGTTGAATGCACACTTATCAGCCCTTTGGAATGTAGACTGCGCAACTGCCGGCGCAATGTGCTCGCATTAGGATGCATTACCTTCAATGCAGCTTCCATATGCGGATGCTCATAGCTGTCATGCTTCCTTGCCAGTTCAAAGAGATCCAATAGAATGGCTTCACTCCTGAGTCTTCGGGCCTGAAGCGTTCGACGAATCTGCTCCCAAACCAGTCCACGACGCGGAGCAATTATCACGGAAACCAACACAACTCCACTCGCACACAGAACAATCGTCGGGCCGGTTGGCAGATTAGACATGCTCGTACTCAGGAGGGCACCACCGACCCCGGATAATGCCCCTATCACCATCGAAATCAGCACCATGATGCCAAGGTTATCTGTCCACTGACGTGCCGCAGCTGCGGGAGCAATGATCATTGCACTCATTAGCACCACGCCTACCGTCTGCAGTCCAATCACAATTGCAACTACCAGCAGGGTAGTCAGCCCGAGATCCAGCCGACGAACAGGCAATACCAGACTGTTTGCAAATTCGGGGTCAAAGGAGAGGAGTTTGAATTCCTTCCAGAACAGGACCAAAACGGCCAATGCCAAACCACCTAAAACTGCTATTGTGATCACATCTTGCTCAACGAGTGCCGCGGCTTGACCAAAAAGAAACGAATCAAGCCCCGCCTGTCCAGCATCGGGAAATTTTTGAATGAATGTGAGCAGAACCAGGCCAATACCAAAAAACACAGACAATACAAAACCAAGTGCGCCATCGAACTTGATCCGTGTCGTGGTGGTTATAACTAAAACCACCACTGTGGCAAGCCATCCTGCGAGCCCTGCACCCACCATCAGAATTAGCGGAGCTTTGCTGCCGGTAATGATAAAAGCCAGACCAATGCCTGGCAGAGCTGCATGCGATACTGCATCGCCTAATAGACTCTGCCGTCGCAGTACGGCAAATGCTCCTAACGCACCGCTTATTGCACCTAGTATTGCCGTCCCAAGGGCAACTGTACGAAACGTATAGTCACCTAAAAATTGCTCCATGGCTAGGTTGCCCCCTTGATGATTGCAACACGGCCTCCGTAAGTGAGTCTCAAATTGGCTTCCGTGAAAACTTCCGAAACAGGACCACTTGCAATCCGGCGCACATTCAATAGCAGGACTTCATCAAAGTAGGAGGATACCGTTTGCAGGTCATGGTGTACGACCATGACCGTTTTGCCTAATGATTGCAGCGTACGAAGGAGTTCAATGATCGTCCGTTCCGTCGTTGCGTCTACTCCCTGCAAAGGTTCATCCATGAGGTAGATGCGGGCATCCTGCACGAGTGCCCGCGCCAGAAATACGCGTTGCTGCTGTCCACCGGACAGTTGGCTGATCTGGCGATGGGCCAATTCAGCCATGCCAACCTGGTCAAGGGCAGCCATTGCCTCCGTACGCTGATCGCGCCCCGGTCGACGAACCCACCCGAGACGACCATACAACCCCATCAGAACAACATCCAAAACACTGGTTGGAAAATCCCAATCCACGCTTCCGCGCTGAGGAACGTACCCTACGCTGGAGGCTACACTTCGATAAGGTTGACCAAAGATGCGAATTTGACCGGCAGCTGGCTTGATCAGTGATAGGATCGCCTGTATCAGCGTTGTTTTACCCGCGCCATTGGGACCGACAATGGCCATTAGTGCACCGGATGGGACGTCAAGGTCAATATCCCACAAAACCGGACTTTCCCGATAAGCTACCGTCAGGTCACGTACTTCAATTGCGTTCGCCATTCGAGAGTGCCTCAACGATCGTATCAATATTGTAGCGAATCATATCCAGGTACGTGGCCGCTGGTGTGGATGGCCCGCCCAGCGCATCCCCGTACAACGTGCCACCGATAGTGACATCAAAGCCGTTGGCCCTTGCCGCTTCCTGAACGGCTTCAATTCCACGCGGAGAAACTGACGACTCTATGAACATCGCCGGAATCCGCCGTTCAGTTACAAGTGCGGCCAGGTTCTGTACATCTGCCGCGCCTGCTTCAGATGCAGTGGAGATACCCTGAAGCCCAAGAACCTCAAACCCATACGCACGCCCGAAGTAACCGAACGCATCGTGAGAGGTTATGAGAACTCGCTGCTCCCCTGGTATCGCGTCAGCTTTCTCATGCACGTAGGCGTGTACCTCCTGAAGTTCGTCCGCGTAAGCATCTCCTCGCGCTGCAAACGTAGCTTCACGTGTAGCATCCAAAGCCCCGAGGGCATTGGCGAGTGCATGTGCAGCACGGGCCCACAGCTCAGCATCAAACCAGATATGCGGATCATAATTACCTTGAAAAAGCTCTGACGCTCGTAGTAAACTATCGGGAACACTGATCTCAGCGATTGCGACGGTCGGCTTCCCCCGTTCAGCCATCGCCTCAAACACATCCCCCATTTTACCCTCAAGATGTAGACCATTGTAAACCACGATATCAGACTCAACCATTTTATTGACATCGCGGGCACTGGCCTTATATAGATGCGGATCAACCCCCGGCCCCATCAACGATTCGACACTCACCTCCGACCCGCCAACTGCACGTACCAGATCAGCAACAATGCTTGTGGTCGCCACGACCTTGATTGCACGATCCCGAAGTGGAGGAGCCTCCTCTTCCGCTGACGTGCAAGACATCAGCAGACCAAGCACCGTGATACACAGGGCAGCCGAGCGCATTGATATTTCAAATTTTTAGGCTAGGCTAAAACTGCAAAATACCGAAACTGTTGCAGAGATATGCATTTTCCATAGGACCCCATCGCCCTCCCCCGGCAAATGCTTCGACTTAGAACAAACTGTCCCGGGAAACAGCCTGAAATCCAAATCACAGCGTCAACTGTTTTATTGTTTTATCAACAGCTTGATAGTTTTGATTATAGACAAATACCAGACTGAATCCCATTGAAATCGCCAAGGCACTTCGCCACAAGCCAAGTTGTATATCGCTGACGATAGTTGCAAAACCACAGAGCCTCACAAGCGCGTCCTGGTTATGGAGAGTCCTGCTATGCCTGGATTCGCGATGATCAGGACAAATATGAGTGTGCAGCCTACTGACCTCGTCTTCTGGTGTAGTGTCAAATCAGTCCGGCCTACGCAGAGTCCGGCTACCGAAGCACAACAAGCTTCCGCCCTACGGTGCCAACATTCAGCTTTGCACGCAACAAGTAGGTCCCCGGTGCCAATAGGTTCACCGGAAGCAGAACTTGTGAGTGGCCCCGGGGCACCATACTCTGGCCCAAGCTCACCTGACGACGACCTAACATATCGTAGAACTCAAGCTGTAGCGGCCCAGTGCGTTCAAGTGTAACTGGTAGCCATGCCCGGTCATGGGAGGGGTTTGGATATACTGCGCCTATCCTTCCGTCCAACGGAAAAACCCGTGAGACCAATTGCGTTACGTACGCGCCACCCAGACCATAGAATGTCGCCGTACGGGAATCCTGCAGTCCATCAAAGCCTTCAAGTTCCCAATAGGGGGATACACCTAAATCTACATCCAAGTCATCCTCTGTGCCCAGTGTTTTGTCTGGACCCGCTCCCAGAAACCCCGCTGCCTCGGGACTTGCATCCATGATCTGCCAAGGATAGTCAGCGTGTCCGGTGTGAAAACTAGCAATTAAATGTCCTGCTTCATGAGCAATAATATTACCCAGCGCCAACCCAAGCAGGTCGGCCATCGATACACCCGGAGCACGCTGTACCGCAGAAAAAGAGGGCTCCCAGAGCGGATCTGTAATTCGATCCAGGAGCACAACAGCGGTTTCATTCAAAACAAAGTTGCCCACATCCACACTTTCGGCAATGCCGATCGTTTCTAGACCCAGTTCACTCCGGCTTCCGCCGACAATCACGCGACTTACGTTAGGCGCACCCCAGGAATCCGGGTGATCTCTGCTGTTCTGGATATCCAAAAATACATCGGCCTCCAGCGCTTCCTGCACGTCATCTACCAGATTTTCCTTGAGTGTAGCCAGCGCGAGATCAATGATGTAGTCTTCGTCCTGAGCAATACCCTGATTCTCCAAAAATCTACTCAAAGGGGATAGCCGTGCATCCGCACGACCTCCAAGAAAACTCGCGTCAAAATCAACGCCATCAAAATCCACAAATAGAACCTGCTTGGTGGATTTCTGCTCATACCCCGCACGACGGGCGGTCAATGTTGCCGAATATCTGCCAGCTCCATGACCTACACGAAAAAAATATTTCCCCGTCTCAGAGATAACAAGTGCAAGGTTCGCATTTCCTCCCTTGAGCAGTGGGCTTGTGGCGGGCAACAGATCACTGCGGTCAAGGTCTGACGCCAAATGAACCATACCGTCAGCACCCGCAAATACCAGATGACGGGCTGAGTCTTCAACTGCTGCACTCAGCACATCTCCCTCCTGCATATCCAAGCTATACCAGTCAAAGTCTTCTGCATCTACGCCAAGCGTTATGATGTACGGACCTTCACTACCCGCCTTTGGGCCTGAGGCGGGATCAAAAGGATCGTCTGGCCACCAGGAGTTAGTTCCCCGAACAACCGCGAAGTAAACCCCATCTACCGGAATGACAACATCTAAATAGCTGTTTCTATCACCGTCTCCACCATTCTTGCTGGCATTCAGTCGCATACCCGTGCTATCATAAAGGGCTACCTTACTGTTGAGTCCTGGGAAAGCAGGAGAAGTATCGACTTCTATCGTAATTCGCTGTCCCGCAAGCAACGCACCCATTCGGTAGAAGTCAAAATCTCCGGTGCCTCCGCCTCGGCTGCCGTGAAGACCATCGCCAATGATGCCCCGCACCTGAACACGTGTCCCACTGGTTAGGTGCACATCACGAGCTAACTGGATCGCCCCATCATCAGCTACCTCCTCCTCCGTGCCTCCAAACAGAATTGGAGGCTCCGGCGACAGCATTCCAGAAATTTGAACCCCTGAACTCCCCAGCACGCCAAGTGGCTCAGCTGTGTCAGGGGTGTCGTTAGCTCCTCGCACCCCTGGCGGCTCATTTTCATTTATAGGTCGAGCGCCTGCCTTGCCGGTCACTGGCAAGACAGCTCCCGTACGTACATGCGAGTGCGTCAGACAGAAGACAGTCGTATCCTGCCCAAAAACAGGAGAGCTGAGGACGCCCAACAGGACGATCACTGCTATCGAACGAGTTCCCATAGACGCCTGAATTGTGGGTTAGCCCCGTCAAGCTGGATGAGCCGCTGCGCATAAATGCGTGCATCTTCCAGACGATTCGTATTGTAGTAGAGCGAGGCTAGGTTTGCTATGGCCATGACTATATCCGGATCCAGTGCAATCGCCGCCTTGAAGTCCTCCTCAGCCCTCTCAAATTCTCTGTTCAGCACATGCGCGTAGCCACGATTATTGTAGACTTCCGCCTGCTTTGGATTACGTTCTAATGCTTCATCAAAGATGGCGAGTGCAGCGGACAACTGCCCGGCATTGCTATAAGCGACACCAAGCCGAACCATAAAACGCAAATGCTCTGGCGCAAGCTGCAGTGCCTGCTCCAGATATGTAATCGCCGATTCCGGCATTTCCTGCGTCAAATGAGCCTCTCCGATACGATAAGCTGTCCAAGCATCAGATATGCTCTCGTCCATATTGCGTGCAATTCGCAACACGCTGGTCGCCTCACCCTTCAAGAAGTGCATTCTGATCAGTTGAACATCTACATTCTCTCCAGCACGATCTGCACGCCGCAGATATACTGCAGCAGAATCCAGGAAGCCCGGGGCATTGGTTATCGTTTCGTAGTAGGTCAGGAATCCCGCGGCAATTTCGGCATCACTTGGGGATTCATCTATCAGGCTTGCCATACGCACAAAGTCTGCCTGAGCTTCTGAGCTCACAACTTCCAATACGTCAGAGCCAGGAGACCGAATAAAGTGATCCGTAATCGTGATATGTGGAATATCCTGTGAGCCAGACACGGGCATATGGCAACTTGTACAGTCCACTCCTGCAGCGGCCTCTGGTGTTGGACAGACCAACCTACTTTCGCTTTCCGTATGACAAGACTGACATACATCCCGGTAATGATCCTCTGCCATAGCCTCAATCGGGACATGCGGGTCATGACAAGTACTACAGGTCATGGCTTCCGAAGCCTGAAAACACGCACTCTGGCTTAACCGATCAGGATGAGAGGCCATAACGAACTGGCGTAAACTGTCTGCGTAGCGCGGCCAGAAAATATTCTCAATGTTGGAGAGCGGCATCCCCGGCCTAAAGTCTGCAAATGTGTGGCCAGGTTTGTTAACCGAAGCCCCTTGAAGATGGCATCCCTGACAAATGTCAAACTGTTGCTCAACAGACAGCCTGGCCGGGTTCACAATGGTATAGTCTGCCTCGAGGCTGGTGTTGACAACATTACCACTGCTCACCGATTCGATGTGCAGGGAACCGGGTCCATGACAACGCTCACAGTCAATTCCGTGCGGAACGGAAACATACCTGTTCTCCGAACCCTCCACATACGCTGGCATGGCATTGTGGCAAGCCATACACTTGAGCGGAATCGGTCGGTCAAATCGGTTATTATTTGGCCCTTTAAAACCTGGCGGAAGATCCCATTTACCTTCCTGTACATACCACGTCAAGGGCATCTGGTATAGATAGCCGTTCACATCCATGATATGTGAATTCGTATGATGACCACTACCTACGATATAGTCTATTTGCTCCACCCGCTTGTGCACCGTATCCTGTCCGCTCAGCCTGAATTCTACTACATATAGTTCTTCTCCCTTCCGCAGGGCCTCGTAATAGAGATCATTGAAATCATCGTAAACGGGTGTAGGATTGTCAAAATCAGCCTTGCTGTTAATCGGTCGGGCAAGCTCCCACGACCGTCCCATTTGCGATTGTGTAAATGTGGCAGCTTTATCCGGGTGACAGGCCGCACAAGCATCTATGCCGACATAGTCAGCATTCAGGTTCTGAAACGGACTCGCCGGCTGCCGCTCGCAGGCTACAAAAACGAGCACAGGAACCAAGGCGATTATTGCATGCTTCATGTTCCGAACGCGTCCAGTATAGCCTGCGCCATTTGGTTATTGGGGTCCAGTACCGCTATCCGTTCAGCTGCCCGCACAGCGTCTACCCCTCTGTCCATACGGGCATAAGAAAGCGCAAGGTTCTCCCATGCCCCAATATATTCCGGCTCAATGGCAACTGCACGCAGCAAATAAGTTATTGCCTCCTCAAAATCCCCAGTATTGAAGTACCAGCTGCCAAGATTGCTGAGTGCGATTGGATTCTCTGGTGCAGACACAACCGCCTGCCTAAAACGCTCACCCGCCTCTTGAATGCGATTCTCTGTCAGGAGAAAAAGTCCGAGATTGCCAAGGGCATCAGCATGGTCTGGGTCCAAAACCAATGTCTGCTCTAGGACTGCTTCAGCCTCTGCAAACTCACCATTCTGCAAGAGTGCCGTACCCAGGTTATAGTGCGCATGCGCCAGCCAAGGCTTTTCGCTGACAGCACGCCGATATTGCGCGATCGCACCCGCGAGATCCCCCTCCAATTCCAGATAGCGCCCGTAATTGATTCTGATGTCAGCAAGCGCTGGTTGAATATCTAGCGCCCGTTCATATAATCCTCTTATCTGATCCTGTTTCTCGTTTGCACTCTCATAGGCTTGGGCTAGGGCATTTAAGCGTTCTGGAATGTTGGGCCGAACAGCCACTGCGGCTTCCAAAGGCGCAATTGCTTCCTCCGAGCGCCCCAAACGCCAAAGTGAGACTCCCATCAAAAATCTGGCCTCCCCAGTAGTATCTGAAGGCCCTAGCGAACGCACCAGACCAATGCCGGTCTCCATAGCGCTAACGTCGCTCGTTTGTGTCGCGTGTACCAGTGTCGCGATGGCTTCCATTTTTCCACTCTCCGTACGGTCACGGTCATAATAAGCAGTAAGTAACGGGGACTGATGCGCCGCCAGCGGAGCTTCATCCTCAACAATACGAATCCAGTGATCAGTGAATGTAGCATGAGGTGTTCCATCGGCAACCTCCTTCGGCATGTGACACCCCGCGCAATCCGTCCTTAGTTCATGCTCAGGGACGGCCTCGTGACAGGAAATGCAAGTGTTGTTGAAATATTCCGGTCCCTTGTCTCGAAAAGCCTCGTGCGGATTATGACATGTTGTACAGGTCATTTGCGGGGTGCTGGCCAGGTAGCAGGCACTCTGAGCAAGCCGCTCGGCGTGCGAAATCACATCCAGTCGGTCGACTGAGTCACGTGCGGAGAATAGCGCAAGATGATCCTGCAATCTCTCTGATGGCCGAAAATCAAACGGCTCCCGACCATCCCGAAGTACCGAAATGCTCGTATGTAAATGACATTGCTGGCAGACATCCATCTGAAGATCATGGGTCAGCCTGGCCGGATTGACAATTGAGTAATCGGGATCATCGGTGGGGCCGCCTCCGGCAAGACGCAAATCAACATGTGCACTTCCCGGTCCATGACAACGCTCACAACTAATACCATTGGGCACCTCATGATACTTGCCCTCAACCCATTCGACAGTGCTGGGATAGCTGTTGTGACAAGCCATACAGCGATCAGGGATCAGACGTCCGAAGCGTTTGTTAGCAATGCTGTAACCCGGACTCAAATCCCACTGAGCTGTCTGGCTATACCATGTGAGCGGAAGTTCATACAATCGTTCATTGGATTCAGACACATAGGTACGCGCCGCATTGCCACTGCCGATAACAAAATTCATACGTCGTTTCAGGCTGTGAACCCGCTCTCCCTGGTCGTTAAGCCGGTACTCTTCCTGCCAATAAGCTCCATCTTCTTCCAGAACCCTGTACCAGAACCCACTCTCCTCATGCCATATGGGATCTGCATTGAAATCTTCCACAACATTGTCACTGGTCAGTGGATAGAACGATCGTGCCATGCCATGATCCTGAAAGCCGGTCCATTCGGACTCATGACAATCAAAACAAACAACATCTCCCACATATTCACTGTCAAGCCCCGTGAATACCGGAGATTCCGATTCATTTTGGCTCGAGCATGCCGCAATCAGCAGCAGGCTGCATACCCATGGCAGGGCTGTGTACATTAACTTTACTGGATTCATCACACTAATCCATTCTGCCCTATAACTTAACCTCAACGAACATGGTGCGTTATTGTGCTGCGGTATTTACCGCGTTAATTCTGTTTGCGGGCTCGGTATCAGGCCAAGCCGGGCGTATTCCGGTTGCGGCTGACAGCGGTATGGTCGTTTCCAGTCACTATCTGGCTTCACAAGTGGGGATGGAGGTGCTCCGTGATGGGGGCAATTCCGTGGATGCTGCCATAGCAACTGCTTTTGCACTAGCCGTAACATTACCATCGGCGGGTAACATTGGTGGAGGAGGTTTTCTGGTGTACCACGGTGCAGACGGTCATGTAACCAGTTTCAATTTCAGGGAGAAAGCCCCATTGGCAGCTACCGCTACCATGTTTCTGGGGCCTGACGGTAAAATTAAAGATAATTCCAACCATGAAGGTCCGCTTTCGGTCGGTGTGCCCGGAACGGTTGCAGGCCTGTGGCTTGCCCATCAGCGACTGGGCAGTGCTGACTGGAGCACCCTTGTAGAGCCGGCAATTCAGTTGGCAGCAGAAGGTTTCCCCTCCACGCGTGCGATGCAGGGCTTCCTGGGACATCTGGCGCAGACATCTGCCCCTTTGTACTCGGCTACTCGCCATGCCTTCCTCAAGAACGGAACTGACGTTTTTGAGCCTGGAGAAATCTGGCAACAGCCGGACTTGGCAGCCTCCCTAGAACGTATTCGGGATCATGGACACGATGGCTTCTATGACGGCGAGACCGCACGGCTTTTAAGCGAATTCATGGCCAGACACAACGGGCTTATCACCATGGAGGACCTAGCATTATACGAGGCGGAGGAGCAGGCACCCATCCACGGCACCTTTGGTGAGTATGACATTTATTCCATGAGCCCGCCCAGCAGTGGAGGGGTGGCACTGGTCACCATGCTTAACATTTTGGAACCCTATGATCTATCAGCGCTGGGACATAATTCTGCACAGTACCTGCATCTGGTGACCGAGGCGATGCGGCGTGCATTCGCTGACCGTGCGGAGCACCTGGGAGACCCAAATTTCAACCCGGATATGCCGATTGAACGCCTCATCAGCAAAGCCCATGCAGATAAGCTAAGGGAGTCCATCAATGACACACAAGCCTCCAAAAGCGACCCTGTACAGCTAAGCCAACTATATCTTCCGGCTGAAAGTGAAGAGACCACCCACCTGTCCGTCGTTGATGCTGCGGGGAATGCGGTTTCGCTTACGTACACACTTGAACACAGCTATGGATCTCAGATCGTAGCCGATGGAACGGGCTTTCTGCTCAACAATGAAATGGGGGATTTTAACCCGATCCCAGGCCACACAGATACAAACGGATACATTGGCACGCCACCCAACCTCGCTGCTCCTCAAAAGCGGATGCTGAGCAGTATGACCCCAACCATCGTAGCTCGGGATGGTAAACCATTTCTGATCGTGGGAACCCCTGGGGGACGGACAATCATCAATACAGTACTCCAGATTATCCTGAACGTCCTGAGCTTTGACATGAACATTGCGCAGGCAGTAGAATCTCCACGGATTCACCATCAATGGCTCCCGGATATCACCAGCTTCGAATTATTAGGGATTTCGCCGGATACGAAACGCCTTTACGAAGCCAAGGGGCATACTGTACGTTATCGAGGCTCTCAGGGGCGTGCACATTGCATAATGATTAGAGACGATACATTCTACGGTGCTGCGGATTCACGCAGTTACGACGGGCGAGCCATCGGCTTCTGACGAACATGTCCCAACCTCCAAAACTCAGGCGAGTCCTGACCACGGTTGACACCGCAGCCGTACTCATCGGCATTACGATCGGGGCTGGTATCTTTGCTGTTCCGCAGCAAATTGCGCTGAACATGAGCTCGTTCAGCCAGATTATTTGGCTCTGGGTGGGTTGCGGCGCCCTTGCATTCGTTGGGCACCTCATCTATGCAGAGCTTGGCACACGCCTGCCTGCTACTGGTGGAGAGTATGTGTATATCAATAAAGCCTTTGGGCCACTGGCTGGATTCATTTTTGGATGGGCACAGATTTTTATTATCCGCTCCAGTCCACTGGCAGGCCTGTCATTGGTCACAGTTGCTTACTTCGAATTCTTCGTAGAACTGCTCCCCTGGCAGGAGACTGTCCTGGCACTGTGTATTATTGCTGCCCTTGGCTACCTGAACTATACAGGGATCCAATACGCCAAGATCTACCAGAATTTTTCGACCGTGGCCAAGGTCGGTGGGCTGCTGCTTCTGGTTATCATTGGCCTTATAGCGCTCCCTGGCAGTGAAAATAAACTTGGAGAGACCGCTGCAAGCCAAAGTCAACTCGGGTTCACCGGAAGTTTAGCTGATACCATTCTTCTGATCCTGTTTGCTATGGTCGGCTGGGAACGAACCGGGTACGCCGCAGGCGAAATGAAAAACCCGAACCGCTCCCTTCCACGCGCATTATTCATGGGATTTGTTGTCGTGTTCGTTATTTACCTGGCCATAAACTTTGTATACCACGGCATTCTAGGATTAGAAGCCATACGTGAAACGAATCGTGTGGGTGCAGATCTAGCAACCGTACTTATGGGGCCTGTCGGCGCAGGGGCCATTGCGATCCTGATAATGATTTCAGCAACGGGAAGCGTAAACGGGACGATTATTGCCGCACCGCGGGTTTACTATGCAATGGCAAAAGACGGGCTCTTTTTCCGCTGGCTCAACTATGTGCACCCAACTTATCGCACGCCATCACGGGCTGTCCTGCTTCAATGCGGTTGGGGAGCCGTCATTTTGTTGGTCCGTGGCTCGTTTGAGTCTATTGCTACCGGTATGGTGTTCGTCATCCTGATCTTTTACGCAGTCACCACCGCAGCACTGTTTGTTTTGAGATACCGCAAGGTCGGCGAGGATAATGCGGTGTTTAAGGTGCCCGGCTATCCTGTACTTCCCGTACTTTACTTTGTCTTGCTCGTGGTTTTAATTTTGGGCCGCGGCATACTGGATTGGCAGCAATCTCTGATTGACCTGTCCTTTGTGCTTTCCGGCCTGCCGGCCGCCGCGTATTTCTTTTGGAGACGGCGCGTGAATGCTGAAGCATCTTAGCCCATCAAAAACCTCAGCTCGCCAGGCATGCCCAATATTGGCCTACTTGCCTTCGGTTCAAGTCGAGCTGGAGGTGATCAATGCCTTGAATTAGGCGTTACCGGTAGTCTTGTTACCAAAGTGAGTACACCATTTTGCATCGGCCGCTTCGCATTCTAGTCACCGGGGGCGCCGGCTTTATCGGCGCAAGTTTTCTGCACCTCATGGTGCCTCGGTTCCCCGAAACGACTATTGTAAACCTTGACAAGTTGACCTATGCAGGAAATCTTCAAAGCCTGCGTGCAATAGAGAGCGCTCCAAACTACACCTTTGTACATGGGGATATCTGCGACCTGGACCTAGTGCAACGATTATTTGCGCAATACGAATTTACCACGGTTGTGCATTTTGCGGCAGAAAGCCATGTCGACCGATCGATTCATGCGCCTATTGATTTTGTAAAATCAAATGTGGAGGGCACGGTCTCTCTATTGCAAGCTGCACGAGCTGCCTGGTCTGGTTCTGATCAACAGCAATGTCGCTTTTTGCATGTGTCCACGGACGAGGTTTTCGGGGCACTTGGGGAATCCGGCAAGTTTACGATTGATACACCCTATGCCCCCCGCTCGCCTTATGCTGCCTCCAAGGCTGCAGCGGATCACTTTGTTCGTGCGTATGCTACTACGTACAACCTTCCAGTGGTAATCTCGAACTGCTCCAACAACTACGGACCCTACCAATTTCCAGAAAAACTCATCCCATTGGCAATCGTGCGTGCCCTCGAAATGGCACCAATCCCCGTCTATTCCCGGGGTGAAAATGTTCGTGACTGGCTGCACGTGGAAGATCACTGTGAGGCGCTGGCACTTATGCTGCATCAGGGATTAAACGGAGAAACTTATTTGGTGGGAGGCAGCGGAGAATGCTCCAATCTGGAACTGCTCCGCCTCTTGCTTACCATAGTGGACGAAGAGTTGGGCCGACCGGAAGGAACCGGCTGGAGTCTCATAACTTTCGTCAAGGACCGTCCGGGACACGACTATCGGTATGCAATTGATGCCAGTAAGCTCATCACTGAATTGGGTTGGGAGCCCAATCACACGCTTGCAGCAGGGCTGCGTTCGACGGTCAGGTGGTATCTGGCCAATAGACCCTGGCTGAAGGCCGTCATGGATGAGTCCTACCGTACATATCTGCAAAGGCAGTACTCGGAATGAAGCTGCTTCTGTTTGATATCGACGGAACGCTCGTCAAGCCTATTGGATCAGGCCGAGAGCATATTGAATATGTACTCAGCAAACTCTGCGGTAAGCCAATCTCCACCGAGAGGGTGTCATTTTCTGGTCGCACAGATCCACAAATTCTGGAGGAGACCTTGACATTGGCCGGCCTTGAGCCAAAACAGATTTCCGACTTGCTGCCGGTCGCACTGGCACGGTATTCGGATCACGCTACCTATGCGTCAAATGAAGTGCATCCCTCAGATGGTGTGCGCGCACTACTCGAACATCTACGAACCATTGAAACCGTGCAGCTTGCACTGCTGACCGGCAATGTTCGCCTTACTGCTTATCGCAAACTGGCCGCGGCCCGGATGGATCACTTATTCCCATTTGGCGCATTCGGATGCGATCACGCCGACCGAAACCTACTTCCAGCTATTGCTGCCGCTCGAGCCCTTGAATACTGTGGAAGGGCATTTCCTGGACACGAAATCGTAATTATTGGCGACTCCGTTCATGATATAACCTGTGGACTGGGCGTTGGCGCCTTGTCCGTCGCCGTGGCGACGGGCTACACGAGTTACCAGGATCTTGAATCGGCAAATCCAGACGTGCTGCTACGGGATCTTACGGATATTGATCTCTTTTGCAAGCAAATCGGCATTTGCAAACAACCAGGTATCACAAAGAACAGCTTCACCACTGGGAATCTATGTGATCAAACCGCCCATTGATCCTTGTGAGAAGAATTGAGTCGCCAGTGAACCAGCGAGCCTCGCCCCCTCAGCGAGAATCCACTGGGAAGAGTTTTCGTGGCAAACAACTGGGCTGCAACGCCAGAATTCCACTCGGTAGATTTCTACGATCGCAGCAGATTAGGCTGAGAAAGCAGTAGGGCCATTTCGCGGAGTCCGATGACTTCGGTAGATTCCCCCACCGGATAGCGTTCTTCACACGCATACACTACGAAGGCACGCTCCGGCTCAATATCACTAATGGCATTGTGGAACCCTTTGCCGAGGCTTGGGGTGAGTGAGCGCTTGATTTCTATGGCTATGGGCCGTTGGAATCCGGGAATCTCTAGTACAAGGTCAAGTTCCGCTCCCGCGGACGTTCGGTAAAAGCTGGCACGCGTTCGGGGATATGCATCAGAGAGGAGATTCTCAATTACGAATCCTTCCCAACTGGCTCCGACGATAGGGTGTCCCAATAGGTCGTGAAATTGTTTGATGCCTAAGAGAGCATGCAGCAGGCCGCTGTCACGAACGTAGATCTTGGGGGACCTGACAAGCCGCTTGCGCGTGTTCACCGAATAAGGTGTAAGTCGCCGTACGAGGAGTAAGCGAGTCAGCACATCAATGTAGTGTGCCACGGAGGGAGCGCTCATGGCCAGGTTGCTCGCCAACTGTGCCATGTTCAGGAGTCCTCCCTGGCTGTGAGCCAACATAGTCCAGAATCGCTCGAGGGTTTCAGCAGGTGTTCGAATCTGTACAAATTCCGCCAAATCACGCTCCAGATACGTGCGAATGAAACTCTGACGAAATACCAGGCTATCGTCGTCAGTGGCTGCGAGATAACTGTCTGGAAAACCGCCACGAACCCATAGAGAATCCTGGGCATTCGCGTCCGTTTCAAGGACACTAAGAGGATTGAGAGACACAAATTCGATTCGACCTGCTAGACTCTCTCCTGGCTGTTTAAGCAGATCCATAGTTGCTGACCCTAGAATGAGAAACCTCCGGGTTCTCAGGCCACGCCGCCTCCCTTCGTCAATGAGACCGCGTAATTCAGAAAATAGATCAGGCACGCGGTGGATTTCGTCCAGAATCACAAGTCGATCTTCGTAATGACGCAGATACCACCTAGGGTCAATCAGCCGTGCCCGATCACTGCCGGACTGCAGGTCGAGATACAGTGCATCGGTCGTGCCTGCAATCTCCAAGGCCAGTGTAGTCTTACCCACTTGGCGGGGCCCAAGTAATGCCGTGGCGGCCTGTCGATCCAGTGCTTTGCGCACCTGCGGTAATGCATTACGGGACAACATCCTTGTAAATATCAAATTATGTTTTCGATTTGCACGGATAAGCAATTAACTATATAAGTTGTTTCCCTCTGTAGGAAAGAAAGTTGCACCATTCTCAAAAATTGACGCACGTGAATTACAGGGGTCATCAGAGAGCTGAATAAGTCTGCCATGGCTGTGAAAACCGATGCCTCGGCAGCGCAACAACTACACCAAAACTGGTAGCTCAAATTCGCCGTGCGCGTAGGATGGCGCTTCTCTTTGCCGAATGCAAACTCCACCGAAAATAGCGCCCCTAGTTCGCGTGAAGATTAGGCGTTTTATTCTGAAAAATCAGCTCGAGTACATCTCAGCACACCGATCTTCAGAAGCGACTAGCGCAACTCTAGCCAGTAGGTGCACCCAGCGAGCTTTTGATCTCTTCCAAGAGGGAATCACATGCCCGGGATACAATCGTATAGACCTCCTCAAAGATGCCGCTGTAATACGGATCTGGTATTTCGTCGTCCACGGAGGATGGATCGAAGGTGCGCAACAGTCTCACTTTCTCGGTGAAACGGCCATCCCTGTCCAATAAAAGTACATCTCTCAGATTCGATCTGTCCATAACCAGAATAAGGTCACATGTCCGCAGGTCAGCTTTTGTGATCTTCTGTCCTCTGATATGATTCAGGCGGACACCATGTCGTCTTGCAACCCAGCAAATCCGTGAATCCGGGGCTTCACCTATATGCCAACCGCTCGTCCCCGAGGAAGCCACTTCTATTTCATCCTGCAGCCCATGCTTCTCCACAAGATTCTGGAAATAGCCGTGAGCGAGCGGACTTCTGCAATGATTGCCCAAACACACGAACATGATGCGTTTGGGCTTTTTTGATGAGGATAACATCGGCCCGTGTACTTGCAGAATCGTCGTAGGTTTGTGTATATTTTGTGCGCGCGCCCGTTCGATTTGGCCGAGTATGTGTATACGTTTACTTGGAGGTCGTATCGTTCGAGGAATACTCGCGTTTTTGTTTGGAGCAGGCGATTTGTGCGATTCAAATTTTGGGCAGTATCCATGAGCGGAAACTCGAGAGAGGCGGCCATCCCTGTAGGCAAGTACATGGCGGCCCTGCGCGAGTACATTGAAGCCAACGGGTTTGCCTGGGTTGAAGGTGAGCTTTCCGAGCATAAATCTTCCCGGGGACACTGGTATTTTACAATTGCAGACGACTCAAGCGCGCTCAAATGCGTAATGTGGAAAAGTCGAACACTGTATGTGGGATTCACGCCTGAACCGGGACAATTACTACGGGTGTATGGATCGCCTACCGTTTACCCGAAGTTTGGTAATCTCCAATTCAACGTCCAAAGAATTGAACGTCGGCATACTACCGGTGAACTCCAGAAACGCTTTCTTGAGCTGCAAAGGAAGCTCGCTCAGGATGGGCTCTTTGACGATAGCAACAAAGTATCCCTGCCCGCAATCCCCCGGCGCATTGGTATTGTCACTTCTGGGGAAGGAGCAGCATTGCAGGATATCCTGCGTATCCTGAGGGATCGGTTCCCGGTTGCTGAGGTCATCCTGGCACCAGTTCGTGTTCAGGGTCCATACGCCGCGCCGGATATCACCGATGCTATTGTACAATTCAATCGTTTAGCGGCAAACAGTCGTCCTGATGTGCTTATTGTTGGACGCGGGGGTGGTTCGCTTGAAGACCTCTGGGCGTTCAACGAAGAGCCAGTCGCACAGGCTATATTCGATTCAAGGATCCCCATTATCAGTGCAGTTGGACATGAAACCGACACAACCATTGCGGACTTGGTGGCTGACGTGCGCGCTGCTACGCCCACACATGCCGCTCAAACCTGTGTACCAGATCTCTCGTCACTCGTCTGGAATATTCAAGGATGCACGCAACAGATGCATCAATCTTTTGTCTCCCGAATAGACAGGCTGCGCCAGCGACTTGTCCAGATTACAGAATCATATACATTCAATACGCCGATCAATCGCGTGCGCGACGCACAACAGACGCTGAACAACTACGTAGACCTATTGAATGAGTCCCTGAATAGTCGCATTCAGAAAAGCAGACACCAAGTGGAGTTGCTCAACGGACAAATTACCGCACTGAACCCGCGGCGATACCTAAGGCGTGGCTACGCTCGTATAGAACGGGAGGGAAAAGTTGTGCGTTCTAGTCACGAACTCAATATACACGACCCAGTGGCTCTCCACTTTGCCGACGGGCATCGGGAAGCCATAATCAGTGACTAACTATATTCGTCCTTTGTCCCCAAATACGATAGTCCCATTCCTAATCGCCCCACAATAGCAACCACACTCCAGATCTCTCCCCGATCCCGGCTTGATATAATGAACGTTGGGGAAAATGTGGAGAAAGTAGACTCCGGTATCTTCTCCAAATTTGACAGGATTGCGTTCTGTTCGGTTCATACTACAGCAGGATTTCTGGAGCAGCCTTTGGCCCTGAAACTAGGGAACACTCGCGAAGGTATTGAATCACTCGTTCGCTCGGCTCGCAGACTCTTCCCGGAAGGTGCGCCCTACTGGCATGATCGCATGGAGCTCCGAAGTGAATTGACGGCTGAGCAACGCAAACACGAACCCCTGAACGCTGATTCTCACCTGGCTTTCATATGCCTCGGGCTGTGCAATTGCGTCCTGTACAAGTTTGCTCCAGATCACCCCGTCTACTTCATTGATCTTGATGGTGAGTCCAATCAGACTTTTCGATCCAGAAAATCAATAGCTGTGGGATACAACAATGCTACCTGCGTGCACGAAGAAACATTGAAGGTTGACCTGCCCAAGAAAAATCAGTGTGCAGTGGATCTGAACAACAGCCTGCCCGACCTGCAGGCACTCGTAGCCAAATACCAGATTCATCGGGGGCTTGTTACTCTTGAACTGGCTCCAGGCGAGAAACATGCAGGGGTAACAGTGAATGAGTTTGAATCACTCCTTGTCGAGCGTGATATCACCGATGTGCTTATGAATCCACTGAGATATACGCTGTCCAATGCTCCCCGGTTTGCACGAAATCCGCTGAGGGTTCCAGGTAAGGCCAAGAACATGCTCCAATATGAAATACACCTGGCCATCAGGGATGGACTGAGAGTCGCGAATCGAAGCGTCTCAATACTTGAGTACATGGTGGAGCGTCTGGGTATGCATCTACCCCTGTTGGAACATATAATTGACCGGATTGCATCTCCTCTGGAGGCACGGTGGATGAATTTGGGCAGTTCAATCCGAATGCTCATCAACGCAAAAGATGAAGATCCCCTTGGACGCGTGATGGTCGGCACTTACCAAAGCCCAATACTCATTCAATGGAGGCGTCCCGAATCGGATGTCCGTGAGATGCACCTGCGTTTATTGCGCTTCACGTAGAGATCAGATTAGAGACCGTGACTGGCCGCCATCAACATTCAGACAGGCCCCGGTAATCAGGCTCGCCCGCTCAGAAAGCAGGAATGCAGCGACATCTGCAATTTCTTCAGCCGTCCCAAACCGGCCAATCGGCAAATTGTCCGCAATAAATACCTTCATACCTTCCGGGTCGCTTTTTACCCGCTTGTCCCAGGATCCTCCTGGAAATTGAATAGAACCAGGAGCCAGTGTATTAACGCGGATGTTATCCGGCGCCAGTTCCAACGCCATGATTTTGGCGGCACTCATGAGTGCAGACTTGGTCGCATTGTAGATCGACAACCCGGGACCTCCAGCTTCACGACCGAAAATGGAACCAATAAACAGAATGGCGCCGCCTCCCGCCTTTTTCATGTATGGAATTGCTGCACGACTGGCCCGTAGGTGCATCTTTAAATTCAAGGTTAATATGTCATCCCAGTCTTGATCTGACAAATCAGCGAATTTGCCCCGACGATTGCCACCAGCGTTATTAACCAGAAGCTGAATCCCTCCAAAGTGGTCGGCTGCCGTTTTGATCAGGGCTTCCGGTTCTCCGGGTACCGCTAAATCTGCTTGCTTTGCCAATACGGGCACACCATGCAGTCTTGTGATCTCTTCTCTCACAGCCTCCAGCGCTTCTTGGCCGCGGGCACAAACTACAAGACGACATCCTTCTGCTGCAAGCCCCATTGCAATGGCTCTGCCCAATCCACGACTGGCGCCAGTAACGACTGCAACCTTCCCTTTGAGACCTAAATTCATCTTTCTAAGACTTTAAGAGTACAATTTGTTGATCGTTTGCGAACTTCCCCGTTATCATTGCCTGATCCTATGAGCAATACCACAGAGACCGAAGAATCGCTTGATACGCTTCTGCAGCGCTTGGAGTCCATTGCAAAGGACTTATCTGAAGATTCCGGTACTATGGAATCGGCCTTGAAAAAATACGAGGAAGGCATCGGTCTTGCTAAAGAATGTATGAAACGGCTTGATACAGCCGAACAACGGGTAACTGAATTGCGCAGTATTCTTGAGGCCGACACGGATGCTCCATCTGACGAATTTACTCTTCCCAACTGATGTCACCTGCATCTGATCGTATCCCGAACAACCTGTCCGACGAAGCCCGCCTTTGGGTCATAGCGCTTGACGGGGATGAGACTGGACTACGGGGCCTACTTACCCGAACGCGACAATTTATCAAACAATGGGTCTCGCACGGCCGCCCTGTTCAGGGTGCAGTTGTGCTTGAAGCTAACCGTTTCCTGTTGGTTGCTGGCGAGGTAGCTGGCGGTGCCATCAGCGGCTGCGGCATTGACGCGCTTATGCATGCGATTCAAGAAGCTTCCACGATTGAAAACTGTCGACTACTTTCATCTTTGTTGATTTATTACAGATCCGAGAGCGGTGAAGTAAACTATGTTTCTCGTGGGAACTTCATAAAAATGGTATCTGAAGGCCTGATAAGCTCCGCTACCAAAGTGTTTAACCCCGGGATCCATACCTTGGGGGCACTACGCGCCAAGGAGTTTGAGCTTCCACTAGCAGATTCTGTCTATGGCCGAATGTATCGCATACCTGCGACCACGATCTAAGAACATGCTTTAGTAATTGTGCCGGACGCGTTCTAAGCAAATTGCAGGTAGTGGCAAGCGTCGAAGTTACAATCAGAGCGGTGGAGGAACATACTGAGAACCGAGTTTACCAGAGCCAATAAATCTTCACAATGAGCCTGTATCTTTTCGTGAAGTTTGGGTTTTCGAATCCAGCTGTAACTGGACCGCCAGATTACAACGGAACCTGCAATGAGAGGGGGATCAACCCGGAACTAAAATCACCCAGGCCGATACGATGAATCGCAGTGGTCTACAGCTCCAAAAAAACGATCGAAAACGGAACTGAAGGGGTTCTATATTTTAGAGCACTGCAAAATGGCGATTTTGTTGGGAAAGATGAAGCGTCTTCCGGCATAAGCTACTTCATGTAATGTTTGTGACGCCTCGTCGGCAATTGCGCGACAGAAGTCCTCAACGGCGCGAGATTACCTACAGCACGTTGTTTTTGACTGCTTGGATGGGAGTCGGCACTGTAGGGTACGCGGTTCTTGAAGGTTGGGGGCCGCTGGATTCGCTCTATATGGCTTTCATAACGTTAACCACAATTGGGTTTACCGAAGTACGAGAGCTATCAAATGCAGGAAGGGTCTTTACAATCCTTTTTGCAACCATCGGGATAGGCTTCTTAGCTTTAGTGGCGGCACGATGGACAACTCTGCTTGTAGCAGGCACGTTGATCCGAAACCGTCGCCGGATGTTTAGAATCAAAAACATGCGAAATCACTATATCATCTGCGGGTACGGGCGTGTAGGAAAGGATGTGACAGATTTGCTCCTGAGAGCCGGGAAATCCCTCGTTGTTCTGGACAAAAATGAAAAGCTCATAAAGCATCTGTCTGAAAACGGAATAGATGCACTCAGTGGAGATGCTACCCACGACAGCGCCCTGTTATCGGTGGGCATAAAAAATGCATCCGCGCTTATCACACTGCTGCCCGACGACGCCCAAAACGTTTATGTCACGCTTGTCGCACGGGAGAATAACCCTGAGTTGTTTATTCTGGCGCGTGCGTCTGATGCTGCTAGCCGACGGCGCATACTCCAGGCCGGTGCCTCAAAGGTGGTCTCGCCCGTGCAGGTTGGAGCCGAAAGAATGGCTCAAGTGGTGTTGCGCCCCCACGTAGACCAGTTTATGTCTTACGTACTGCAGGCAGATGATCTGGGATTGAGTATGGAGCAGGTTGTGATAGAAGAAGGGGCCCCCCTGGCCGGTAAAACCCTCAAAGAAGCAGATTTTCGACGGAACTGGGAAACTATCGTCATCGCTATCGTCAAAGGAGATTCCGACCAGGACATGCATTTCTATCCAGGGCCTGATGCTCTGATTGAAGTGGGGAACATCCTGATCGTGCTCGGAAGTATCGAGATGATTGGGAAACTCATCAAAGAGGGATGCCTGCCTCGCAAAAGAACCTCAGACAACATCTTGCAAAAATCACCGTAACCTTTAAGATGCGCTCGCTACAACTACTTTGGATTCTCATTTTTGTACCGGCCTCCTATGCCCAATCGGGAGGGTACATTGATCAGGATGCAGTTGCAGACCTGCTTAACCTACGCTTTGAGAGCCTTGAACATATCCCGGAGGTTTTTTACCGGTACCATGTCCTCGAAAATGATCGGAACAATAGCGTCCTGGCCCGGAATGTGTTCTATCGGACAATTGGTGATGGCAACACCCAACTTGGTACTCGACGCTCAATGGTGGTTGAAATGATCAATCGTCGCATGATGCAGACTTACACCGTCGGCGATACCATCATCGCGCCTACACGATTTGAACTGGATTTCAGGGCTTATTCACCATTTCCACGCTACTATGCCGGCGGGCGAGAGTTTGACAAGCTCTTCATTATGGACAAGACAATTCAAGCCTTTGCTGCCTACGAATACGGACGCCTTATGCGGTGGGGAATCATCAATACCGGTAACCCGGATGAATCGCCAACCCCCTCCGGCCGCTACAATTTCAATTGGCGAGAGGAGTACCGCGTTTCATCGGAGAGCCCCGAAGGCGAGCCTTGGGAAATGCACTGGGTCATGAACTTCCATTCAAGCGCGGGCATGCATGTTCACCAGTATGAAATGCCCACCGGCGGCCCGATGAGTCACGGGTGTGTGCGGCTGGTTGATGCTGATGCAAAATGGGTTTACCATTGGGCGGATATATGGCAAACTACCAGTACGTCCGAAGGAATTGCATCTGTGGGGGCAAGAATACTGAAACAGGGTACCACCGTGCTGGTCATCGGCACAGAGCCACGCGGCAAGCCGCAACCATTTGAACATGGTCGCCGCTACCCGGTCCTGAAGCTCGTTGATCTGCCCGCCCATCCTTATGACGTGCCTCCCCGTACTGACCAACAGATCAGGTTTGACGAACTTCGCAAATCACAGCAGATTGATCCCTGAGCGTGTGCCGGTACGCTGGGCTATTACTGGATTGCGCGAAACATTCGCTTGCCGCGAATTTGGCCCAGTATGAAAGGACTCCCTTCGCTGTTCCAAGAGAAATAGACAGCGACTGCACGTCCAACAACATGATCCATTGGAACAAAGCCCCAAAAACGGCTGTCCTCGGAATTGTCCCTGTTGTCACCCATTACAAAGAAGTAGTCCTGCGTGAAGGTATACGTATCTCGTACCTCGCCGTTGATGCGGAACGTGCTATCACTGCTCAGGGATGCAGTGAGCCCCTCAAACTTGGTGATCACAGGCTCATAAACAGGCCAGTTTTCAAGCGTCAGATCTACAGTAAGATCTTTGCCCGGGATTGTGATTGGCCCGTAGTTATCGGTAGAATGGTTGCTGCTCGGGGGATATAGTGAGTAGTTCCGATTTGCGGCTGGTTCTCTGACAACGGGGTTGACTGCCGTCACATATTCCCATTCTTCGATGGCCTTCGCGGCAGCATCAGTAGCCTGGATCCGCACGACCGTGGGGTTCATAGTCGGCCACTGTTCGGAGACACCTAATTCTTCCAGGCGCGCACTTGGCAGACGCATACGTGGATCTTCCTTGTAGACATACCAGAAACGCTGCATGGTATCCTTGAACGGTTCCTTCGTCTCCTTGAAAAACAACGTATCACCGTTGACATGTACAATTTTGTCAATTATCTCAAGCGTGTCACTCGGCATGCCAATGATCCGTTTGATATAGTACGTCTTGCGATCAACGGGCTTGTCATCTTCATCCGCCGGCCAGTTGAAGACAACGGCATCGAAACGTTTAGGCTCAGAAAAACCGGGGAACCGCGTCCATGGAAGATCAAGCCCACGCACGTATATCTGGGTGAAGGGAATGCCTATGGTCATCGGGGTCCTCATACCGTAATGTAGCTTTGACACTACGATGTAGTCCCCAACGAGCAAGCTCTTCTCCATGGAAGGAGTTGGAATCTGAAACAGATCAAAGAACACCGTCCGCATAATAACCATGAAGATGATCGCAAATACAACGGCATCCAGCCATTCTCTCAGCGGCCCCTTTTTCTTTTTCTCTCTCTTACCGCTGCGCTGCGCTGCTCTTTCCGCACGTCGCTTTTGTCTTTCTTTCTTGCCAAGTGATTCCGGCATCAGTTAGTTCCCTGGTGAATTTCGTCCGTCTGGACTTTTATGATGGCGCTTGAACCGGTCTTCCCAATGTCAGGTTGGGACGACGTATTTGATTCAGAAAATACTCCGATCCATCGTATCCCGTCGAATACCATTTCTCCGTAACAAAATTATAGTAGTAATCTACGTAAGGCGCTGGCTCTGTGCGGCGCATCGCCGCTGCAAGAAGCGACTGTCGCATACGATAGAGAAACGATCGAAACCGCTGATCCGTTGCGACAATTACTCCACGGTCAAACGGCCCCCGAACATCCATGACCATCATTGGAATCGAGTCATTGACCACGAACCAGTACTCAAACTGGCCATTCTCGTCTGAAGGGGTTGCATCGCCTTGTTTCGTTTCCACTGCTGTCTGGGTAGGCGGACCAAAGTATGCCTCCAGGTGAGCACGTATTTCGGGCGTGGCCAGCGTGTCAAGCGGCGTAAAAAAATTATTCCCGAGATATGCCCACTGCACATCACCAAACTGTGCCAGCCAATCTATTCGTCCATCGATTGACGCCAGCGTCCATGCATCTATTTCTCCTTGAAACGGCTTGGACAAAGATGGATCGGGCATACCCATAGCTTGCCTGATCCATCCAAACAGAGAGTCGCTGGCTACCGGAAATCGGACCGGCTCCAGAGGACTAACATATTCTCCATAGGTCTCCAGGTACGTCCGATAGGTCCGCTGAAACTTCTCTTGAGCGTAAACAAAGCCAACTTCATCCCAGGCTACACGCCCATTTTGCGCATGGGTATGCAGGGTTAGCATGAGCAACATCAGTATAGTGCAGAAGCTTCGCTGCATGGCGTCAGTTCTCCATTGAAAGTACGGCCAGGAATGCTTCCTGTGGAACTTCAACATTGCCTACATGCTTCATGCGTTTCTTGCCCTCCTTCTGTTTCTCCAGAAGCTTGCGTTTTCGTGTAATGTCCCCCCCGTAGCATTTGGCAGTCACATCCTTGCGAATTGCTTTTACGTTTGTCCGCGCGATCACGCGGCTGCCAATAGCTGCCTGGATCGCCACCTCAAACATTTGGCGTGGAATCAGACTTTTGAGCTTTGCCGTAAGCTTGCGGCCCATTTCATAAGCCTTACTTCGGTGGACGATTGCACTCAACGCATCCACCGGGTCGCCATTGATCAGTACGTCAAGTTTTACCAAATCACTTCGGCGGTAACCGGAGAAGTCGTAGTCAAACGATGCATAACCGCGGGAGAAACTCTTGAGCTTATCGTAGAAGTCAAAGACGATTTCTGCTAACGGCAACTGGTACTCAAGCGTTGCCCGTTCCGTACCCAGATACGTCTGATTAACGAATTCCCCCCTTCGGTCCGTGCATAGCTTCATGATATTTCCAATGTACTCTGAAGGGGAGATAATTTCTGCCTTTACGAATGGTTCTTTTATATGATCTAACTTACCCGCTGCCGGTACTTTGTTGGGATTTTCTATGATTTCTATGTCTCCATCATTTGTTACGACCTCATACTTAACGTTTGGTAGCGTCGTAATTATATCCAGGTTGAATTCTCGGTCGAGCCGTTCCTGAACGATTTCCATGTGAAGGAGACCCAAAAAACCCACACGAAACCCAAAACCAAGAGCTGCTGAGGTCTCTGGCTCATATCCTATGGCAGAATCGTTGAGCTGAAGTCTTTCCAGCGAAGCGCGAAGATCCTCAAAGTCCTCGGTGTTCGTGGGATACACACCGGAGAACACCATCGGTTTAACCTCTCGAAATCCTGCGATCTCGGTGGCGGCAGGCTGATTCGCGTGCGTGATCGTATCCCCTACGCGCGTGTCTCTGACATCCTTGATCGATCCGATTACATACCCGACATCTCCGGCTGTGAGTTCTTCCGTCGGTTGCATTCCGAGTCTCAGCACACCAATTTCTTCCGCTAGATACTCACATTTTGCAGCCATAAACCTGATTGCCTCCCGCCTTCGCAGTGTGCCTTCAAAGATGCGTACGTAGGCTATGGCACCACGATACTGATTAAAGATTGAGTCGAAGATCAAGGCTTGTAGTGGGCTATCAGGCTGCCCTTCGGGAGGTGGTACCCGTTGAATGATGGTTTCCAGCAACTCCTGAACCCCTTCGCCCGTCTTCGCACTGATAGATAGTACATCCTCGGCCGGTTCACCAATCAGGCTCTCGACAGACATCGCAACCACATCCGCGCGAGCCCCGGGCAGGTCCACCTTGTTTAATACAGGGATAATCTCCAGATCACTATCCAGCGCCAGATACAGATTGCTGATCGTTTGGGCTTCGATTCCTTGCG
The DNA here is from genome assembly GCA_009841335.1 of Rhodothermaceae bacterium. GTDB lineage: Bacteria > Bacteroidota > Rhodothermia > Rhodothermales > Bin80 > Bin80. Next base: position 78,743 of record VXLY01000120.1, read on the forward strand.
CTGCATCAACCACCAATATAGCCCCCTCGCAGGCTTTCAGGGCCCGTGATACTTCGTAAGTGAAGTCAACGTGGCCCGGCGTATCAATCAGGTTCAGGGTATAGTCTAAACCATCCGCGGCCCGGTACGTCATCTGGATGGCATGACTCTTGATCGTGATGCCACGCTCACGCTCCAGGTCCATGGAGTCCAGCACCTGGTCCTGCATGTCGCGTTTTGCGACTGTGCCGGTTATTTCCAATAGGCGATCAGCGAGTGTGCTTTTGCCGTGATCGATGTGCGCGACAATGCAAAAGTTGCGGATACGACTCTTATGTAAAGTCATGAGCAGATTCGCAACCTGACGCCGCCATGGTGTAGATTAAATTAGTAAGCGGCAACAATGCTCAAAAGCTAAGGAAATGACCAAATTACCCCGGCGGACTGAAGCCCACATGGATCAGCGAGTGCCCTGGAGAGGACTCGAACCTCCACGCCCGTACGGGCACAGCATCCTGAATGCTGCGCGTCTACCAGTTCCGCCACCAGGGCTGATG
>VXLY01000120.1:79288-79632 GCA_009841335.1 Rhodothermaceae bacterium
GAGCATGCGGCTGTTAACCGCAGGGTTGTAGGTTCGAGTCCTACCCGGGGAGCTGCTCCCAGTTGTCCAGTCAATCCCAAGGGACCCAAAACAAGTTGTCCTTACCTTGGCTGAATCGCCCCGGGATTGGTCTTACCTTGTGACACTCCTGATTCCCAGACTCCCAGACCGATCAACTCAATGGTAAAAGTCCCGTATGTTTCCGGGGACAATTGGTGAGTGAGGCTATATCCACAAATTATTTATTCATAGAGAAATGTCGGTATCAATTTCTTGGAGAAGGTCAGATTTTTTTCTTTTTGGTGATGTTCGCGGAAGAATCGACAGCCCAAGTAGTGCGACTT
>VXLY01000089.1 GCA_009841335.1 Rhodothermaceae bacterium
GAATGAGTATGGCGAGGGGCAAAATAGCGCCCGATTTTATCATTAAACCTGAGCGGTTTAAGCCGACGGCATGATCTTCCTACCTTTACTCTCAACGAGGGTCACAACGTAAATACCGGGACACCTAGAGATTCTGCATGTAATGCGTTCCTTGCACACGACTCTTCTAAAACTGGTTTAGGAGCAGGGTCGGTTACAAATGACAGTGGGTTAAGCCGCGCTTTTCCAAGTATCGCTGGTGGTATTCCTCTGCGCGATAGAAGGTGCATGCCGGTACAATTTCAGTGACAATAGGGCGTGGGAGCCGTTCCTGAATTCGTGTCAGGGAGGCCTTTGCTTCTGCCATCTGTGAATCGGAGTGATAGAAAATGACAGATCTGTACTGGGCGCCCACATCCGGGCCTTGGCGGTTGAGTGTGGTTGGGTTATGGTTGTTCCAGAAGATATCCAGAAGCTGTGCATAGGTAACCTGAGTCGGGTTATAAGTTACACTCACGACCTCAGCGTGCCCCGTCTGTTTTGAGCAGACCTCTTGGTAGGTTGGGTTTTTTGTCTGCCCCCCTGAGTAACCCACAGCAGTTTCGGTTACCCCTGGGATTTGCCGAAACACTTCTTCTACACCCCAAAAACAGCCAGCACCGAATGTTGCCTTTTCCATTGATAAAGATACTTGAGGGCGGATTGCTACGCTCTAGGGAAGATTTAGATTCTATGCGAAAAAAACACTAACTTGGGTCGCTAACTTGTAGCCAAACACAACGAGTACTTCTAACCATGTATAAGTCAATAACAACTTTGTTTCTCTTGGGGGTGATCGTGCTTCCCGTCCGTGCACAGATTGGCGTTGGTGCTGCTGCACCAGAAGGTGCTATGGTGCTTTTTGATGGAACTCGTGAGTCCCTGGATGAAAATTGGACCTACTGGGAAGGTCCCCGTTTTGCTGCTGAGTTACCCATAAAATGGGAGATTGTGGATGATCCGGTGGACGAGGGGACAGTCGTAAGCAGCAAGGATCCCTCGGCAGCGGGTGGGCTTTACGGCGCGGCAGACATTGTAACCAAGAAGGAATTTCGGGATTTCAGAGTGCATGTAGAATTCCTGATCACCGAGACGAGTGGGAACAGTGGCGTTTACCTTCAGAATCGCTACGAAATCCAAGTGCTTGATGGAGATTCAACCGTGCACGGCATGGCAGCGGTTATTAATGAGAAAGCTTCCCAGTACTGGCCGTACAATGGTACAGGGCAGTGGAATTCCTATGATGCGGTGTTTCGTGCTGCGCGCTTTGAGGACGGTGAGCGTACTGAGAGAGCCATGGTCACGCTTTACTTCAATGGAGTAAAGGTGCACGAGAATGTGCCAATTGAAAAAGTATGGGGTGGCCCAAATTCGGGTATTGATGGGGGCAATGATGAGGGCCGAGGCATCACAGATGTGCCGGGTGGATTAAAGTTGCAGGCAGAAGGTCATGATGTTCGTTATCGCAATATTTGGATACAGGAAATAGACCTTATTGAGCCTGATACGGATTTCTGATTTTGAGTGGACGCATAGTGGGGATCCCCGGGCTGTGTTCGCTGTCGGCGATACATGGGTAGCATGACGGGGAAGTGATTTCACGCTGCACCGAGGGATGGTTCGTGGCCTTATTCCCACCCTGAGCCGTTCCCTATTGCCTTGCAGGATCGATTCGACGAGATAGTTCACGGGACAGCTATGGCAACACATCAAATGTTAGTGGTTGATCCAGATATGGGACGCCTGTCTTTCGGGGATGTATTACTTTGGGTGCGGGATCTGCGCTGGGAGTAGGGGAGGATCTCCTGTGAGAAGTTCACAAGGCACACGAGACACATCCCGGAAAGCCAACTCAACCCGTCTAGGAGGCTAGAACATAAGTTGTAAGAGTCTGACATCATCCGTAAAGCGACGTATCATGATTATGCATTGCTGCCGGAGCATCTCCTGTACGACCAGCAGGCGTCGCGCAGCGGGAGTTACGATGTACAATGGGATGGAAGCTTACTGCTCTCACCACTGCAGAACAAACTGCGGCTGTGTGAACTGCACAATGTGGTTGGATCTAGCTGCTCACGGTGTGAAATCGAACGTACTGTTTCTGGGATAGTAATGGGCTGCATAGTCTCAGGAAGCCAGTTTGGATGTGATTGACGACCTTGATCGTATCCAATATGACTTACCACATAAGATTATCACCAGAATTAATGCTGATGCTGCAACTTGTCTCCGGAACCGTAAACATGTTGAATTCATGAAGAGTCGCTTTGGCGTACTACCGAGCATCTGTGCAACGGCGGCATTGGCATTGATACTGCCAACCGCGCAAGCCCAGGAATTGTCGTTCACACTAATTGAGCAATTGGTCATTGGCAATGATGAAGATGCGCCCGCAGAATACCTCTTCACCTATCCAGAATTAGTCCAGACGGACTCGAAGGGTTACATCTATGTTCACGATCGACAGCGTGCGGACGTTCGGGTGTTCGACGATATCGGACAGTATGTTACTACGGTTGGAAAAAGAGGAGAGGGACCAGGAGAAATGCGCGAGATTGATGGCATACATGTTGACGCCCGTGACAGATTGATCGTGGCTGATCGACACAGCAAACGATTCACGATATTTTCGGATCTCGGCGCACAGTTCGAAACAAAGGCATTTGCCGATGATTTGGTAGCGGGGCCACACCCTATCCTGTCTCTTGAAGACTCCTTCGTGCTCAAGTACGTAAGGATGTATGACGATCCCGAGCGAAAGCTGCCCTACATCGCTGATACGAAGACGCTGCATCACTACGATATGGACCTGAATCCTACTCAGGCTTTCGCAGAACTGGGTGAGCTCTTTAACCTTGACAAACCCTTCGAAAAGGCAGAATCTGATGGTCGTGACGCGTTGAAAATGGCTACAAATGGGATCGACAAGGTAGTACTAGCGCCTACGATCTACAGCGGATACATTTATCGATACACGCACGAAGGAGGTTCATGGAACATGGAGAAACTGGAAGGCGGCCCTGTGCCAAAGGGATCGTACATGTCGGTGAGTGACAAGGAGCATAAGTCAAACCCAGAACTGCGAAGGTCCTCCATTTCAATTAGCGGACCATCGGGACTGCACCATGCGAGAATCTTCAATTGGAGTCTGGGTGTTGTCATTTTGAGCAGTGGAGAGATCGTAAACTTCACGATGCAGGCTCCGCTACGGCGGGATCCTAGCCATCGGATGGAGCTTAGCCATCAAGTTGAGCTGTATAATCCTGCTGGTGAACTTCTAGGTTACGGCCCCTTGCGTTTTGATAATCAGAGGTTGAATCGTAGTGTGGAGATCATGAGCACAATTGATATCCTTTGGATTGACGAAGAAGATCGATTGTATCTTCGGCGGCGAAATCAACACGGCTTCTATGTGCTCAGCGTCGCGGAACTTGTGATCGGACGCCTGTGATAGATAGTGCTATCTGCTTGAGACGACACTCTCTCGGAACACTGAGTAGAGAGCGTGACCGATCAATTGTTGCCAAAACACAGGTGCGCGCGTGGGTGATCGGCTCAGCCAGGGCATTTCGATGATGGTTATCCCGTCATACGAGACTATCCGATCATTATTCACTTCAACTAAATAGACTAGATAAATGGTCTACTGGCAGGTTCAGCACGAAGTTTTTCCCGCCCGGAAGAAGACAAAAACGATATGCGTTGGGTAACGCCTACGGCATGTTGTGTATCGTTGCGAATTTTTCAGTCAAAATCATTGAGCCGTTTGATGCAGGAAGGACTTTCTTGGGCTCGCGATCTACCAAAGGCGCCCACTATTCCTTCGAAATACAAGCTGTTAGCCTAATGAAATCGACGGGCTATTCTTGTGGATTGACGAGTTGCCAACATTTCCACCACAACCACAAGGACAATGAGTCCGCGTCTGTACGAATCATGGATCTTGGAAGCTGCCGCCCGGCAGTCCGAGGCGCAGGCCGAAACTAGGTTCGCCAAGTGACAGGTTGTATGTGCCGAAAACATCGAGTCGTCTTCGTCCAGAGTGGGTAATTCCGTAGTTGGCGCGTGCGTCCAGCGTCCAGCGATCCCTGTCCGCAATCTGGAAATCGCGATCCAGGGATCCCTGCCAGAGCGACCCGGTACCCGATGCGGCATCGCCCCACTGTGGCGAGACCGTCAGGGAAAGCCCCTCGGCTCCAGGGCGTCCTACGGTGAGTGTCAAGGCACTTCCCCATTCCTGATAACTTGCCGCCGAGTGGAGTACCAGAATACGGGCCTGGGCGTTCAGGCGCACGATACCTTGGCCAGCACGAAGACCGCCGGCCAACTCCATGCCATAGCCCGTCTGGCCTGCACCTCCATCGCGACGCGCATGCACCTCGCCGAATAGTGTCAGGCCACCCCCGCCGTCCCTTAAGGGAACAGACGACCTAGTACCGATCCGCACCTGGTTAACTCGGACAACCTGACCATCCACAGATTCCTCGCCTTTCTCGGTTTGGAGTTCCGCCCACGATGCATCGCCCGTCAGGCTAAAACCGAGTCTTCCCGATCGCCCAAGGCGGGTCTCTAATTCAACGAGTCCGAGGCGGAGATCCATCGCACTTGCCCCCAGCCGTCCTGCAGTCCGCACATTCTCAGCATTCCCTTTTCCCCTGCCAACCAAGGCCCACACGGACGTGGATTCGTTGGCCCAGCGCAGGAAGGGATGGATCGCAAACATGGTCTGCGTGAGCTCCCCGTCCGACGTCCCCGTTCGCCAGTCGCCCACACTCCTGTTGCGCGAAAGCGCCAATCCAGCCGTCCAATTATTGCTCAGCCTCGCATCGAGGCCTATATAGCCCGTCCAGAGCTCGCCGTCGTAGTTGGACTCGTACCCGTACGTCTCCGGCTTCCCACTAAACGACTGCACGCCTCCCTGACTCCACAGGACCAGCGGCCGAGACTCTCGACACCCGCCTCGGCTTTCTTTTCCGATGTCCCGGACCAGAACTAGTTCGGTAGTACCCGTCGCTGTAGCACCGCTGCCGAGCACTTGCATCGGCACCGCCTTGAATTCTTCTAATCGTTGATTCGCGGTAAACTGGCCCGTGGTACGGTACGACGTACTTGATCTGCCGCGCAGGCCCAGCACTACCGCCGAACTGGCGTCGTTCATGAGCTTATCCAAAGTGGCTCTTATGGCCTCGCCTCCCAGTGGAACTGGTCTTCCCCTCACCTTGAGCCGTGGGGACTCACAGTGATTTGCGTTCACGCGCCGACCAATGGTCATTCTCAAGCTCGCCAAGTGGGCCCGGACGGTAGCCGCTAGCATAGTTTCGAGAAGGGCCCTCTGCGGGCCATCGCGAACCTGCACGAGGAGGCTCTGCATCGTCCGCAGGCCCTTGGTATCTTCCGCGGTCACCGTCACGGTTGTTGATCCGTATACCACCGGTGTCAGGGTCAGGAACGAATTTGTGACTGCGGCCTGCACGACATGCAGATCGGATGATTGTGCGTGGTAGGTAAGATCGTCCCCATCGGCGTCGCCGAAAAAAGGGGACAGAGCGACTTCCGCCGTGCCGCCCCCTTCATCAAGTACCTGATCCGGGATCACGGCGACTACAACCGGCGCCTCGTTTACGTCGGTCACCGTGACTGTAATTTCTGCTTCCGCCTTCCCTCCGGCCGCGTCCTGCGCCTGCAACATCAGACCATATCGGTCTGGGCCGGTCTCGAAGTCCTCCCCCGGGCCTACGTACGTCAACACGCCGTCCTCAATCCCCACGGCGAAGAGATCTCGGTCTCCTGACACCAGGGAATACGTCAGTGCATCGCCGTCGGGATCCGATGCCGTCAACTGCCCAAGCTCGACCGGTCGGTGACGACCATCCAGATTCTCCGTTAGCTCGAAGTGATAGACGCTCTGCAAAAAATGTGGCGGCGCATTGACCACAACCAATTCGGTGGTGGCTGTTGCCAAGCCACCGCGCCCGTCCGCTACGTCCAATCCAATGATCACGTGCCCGGGCACATCCGGAGCTGTCCAGAGCACGACCGCACTGTCCGTACGTCCGCCGAAGTGGCCGTTCGATGCACTCCATTCATAGGTCACCGCGTCCCCGTCCGGATCGGATGCTGCCGCAGCCATGCGCACCTCTCCACCCCGTGAAACCTCGCAAGGATCGCACGATACCGAGACTGTCGGCGTCTCGTTTACATCGGTCACCATGACCGTAATCTCTGCTTCCGCCTTCCCTCCGGCCGCATCCTGCGCCTGCAACGTCAGACCATATCGGCCTGGACCGGTCTCGAAGTCCTCACCCGGGCCGACGTAGGTCAACACGCCGTCCTCCGTCCCTACGGCGAAGAGATCTCGGTCTCCAGACACCAGGGAATACGTCAGTGCATCGCCGTCAGGATCCGACGCCGTCAACTGCCCAATCTCGACTGGCCGGTGACGGCCATCCAGATTCTCCGTTAGCTCGAAGTGATAGACGCTCTGCAAAAAGTGTGGCGGCGCATTGACCACGACCAATTCGGTGGTGGCTGTCGCCAAGCCGCCGCGCCCGTCCGCTACCTCCACTCCAATGATCACGCGCCCGGGCACATCCGAAGCTGTCCAGTGCACGACCGCGCTGTCCGTACGTCCGCCGAAGTAGCCGTCCGATGCACTCCATTCATAGGTCACCGCGTCCCCATCCGGATCGGATGCTGCCGCGGCCATGCGCACATCTCCACCCCGTGAAACCTCGCAAGGATCACACGATACCGAGACTGTCGGCGTCTCATTTACATCGGTCACCATGACCGTAATCTTCGCCTCCGCCTCCCCTCCGACCGCATCCTGCGCCACTCCCGTCAGGTCGTATCGACCTGGGCCGGTCTCGAAGTCCTCACCAGGGCCCACATATGTCACCACGCCGTCGTCTGCCCCCACAGCGAAGAGATCTCGGCTTCCAGACACCAGGGAATACGTCAATGCATCACCGTCGAAATCCGATGCCATCAGTTGCCCGAGCTCGACCGGCATTTGACGGCCGTCCAGATTCTCCGCTAGTTCGAAGGGATAGACGCTCTGTGAGAAGTACGGTGCCGAATTGGCCACTGCCACGTCAACAGTGGCAAATGCAGAACCACCACGCCCGTCCTCGACGGTCACACCTATAGTAGCCGACCCGGCTTCATCCGGGGCGATCCAGTGCACGATTGTGCTGTCAGTGTGTCCGCGGAAATGTCCACTCGGCGAAATCCACACACAAGTTACAACATCGCCGTCCGGATCGGTTATTGTCGCGGTCAGACGCACCTCACCACCCCGTGACAACGTGCATGGATCGCACGAGGCCGAAACTGTCGGCGTCTCGTTTACATCGGTCACTGTGACTGTAATGAATACCTCCGCTTCCCCTCCGACTGCATCCTGCGCCACCCCCGTCAGGTTATATAGGCTCGGATCGGTCTCGAAGTCCTCACCCGGGCCAACGTATGTCACCACGCCGTCCTCCGCTCCCACAGCGAAGAGATCTCGGCTTCCAGACACCAGGGAATACGTCAATGCATCACCGTCGAAATCCGATGCCATCAGTTGCCCGAGCTCGACCGGTCGGTGGCGGCCGTCTAGGTTTTCCGCCAGTTCAAAGTGATAGACTGCCGACCCAAATCGCGGTGTCGCATTGGCTACGTCCACGTTGACGGTGGCCACTGTAGAACCACCTCGCCCGTCCTCAACGGCCACACGTATGATCACTTGCCCGGCCACATCCGGTGCCGTCCAGCGAACGACCGCGCTTTCTGTATCTTCGCTAAAGCGGCCGTCCGGGGCACTCCATTCGTAGGTCACCACGTCACCATCCGGATCGAGTGCTGTCGCGGCCAGACGCACCTCACCACCCCGTGACACCCTGCACGGATCACACGATACCGAGACTGTGGGCTTTTCGTTTACGTCGGTCACCATGACTGTAATCTCGGCCTCTGCCTTCCCTCCGAATGCGTCCTGCGCCTGCACCGTCAGGTCATATCGGCCCGGACCTGTCTCGAAGTCCTCACCCGTGCCGACATATGTCACCAAGGCGTCGTCTGCCCCTACGGCGAAAAGGTCCCGGTCCCCGGACATTAGGGAATACGTCAGTGCATCACGGTCCGGATCCAACGCCGTCAGTTGTCCAAGCTCGACCGGCCTGTGCCGGCCTTCGAGGTTCTCCTCCAGTACAAAGTGATAGACTGCCGGCCAAAATCGCGGTACCGCATTGACCACCTCCACGTCAACGGTAACCGACGCAGAACCGCCCCGCCCGTCCTCAATGGTCACACTGATGGTAGCGGTCCCGGCCTCATCCGGGGCTATCCAGCGCACAACCGCGGTGTTTGTGCGTCCGCCGAAGCGGCCATTCGGTGCACTCCATTCGTAGGTCAGCACGTCCCCATCTGGATCGGATGCTGTCGCAGCCAGATGCACCTGACCACCCCGTGACACCGTGCACGGATCGCACGATGCCGAAATGGTCGGCGTCTCGTTAACATCGGTCACCGTTACCGTAATTTCTGCCTTCGCCTGCTCGCCGACTGGGTCCCGCGCCAGCACCGTCAGGTTATATCGGCTTGGATCGGTCTCAAAGTCCTCACCGGGGCCGACATACGTCACCACGCCGTCCTCCGATCCGAGAGCGAAGAGATCTCGGTTTCCAGATACCAGGGAAAACGTTAGCGCATCACCGTCGGCATCCGACGCGGTCAGTTGCCCAACCTCGATCGGCCGCTGACGTCCGTCCAGGTTCTCCGCCAGTTCAAAGTGATAGGCTGCCAACCCAAATTGTGGTGCTGCATTGACCACTTCCACATCGACAGTGGCCAATGCAGAACCACCCTGCCCGTCCTCGACGGCTATACTGATGGAAACGGTACCGGGTTCATCCGGAGCTATCCATTGCACAACTTCGTTGTCTGTACGTCCGCCGAAGCGGCCGTCCGGTGCACTCCATTCGTAGGTAAGCACACCCCCATCCGGATCGGATGCCGTTGCAGCCAAGGATACTGGACGCCCCCATGACACGGTACACGGGTCACACGACGCAGACACAGCGGGCCATTCGTTCACGTCAGTCACCGTTGACGGCAGGTTTGCTGTCAGATCGTCGTATTCGCCTCCCGAGGACGCGTGCACCAAGGTCACCGTTTCGTCCACGCCGTCCGCATCGCCTTCCGCAGTCATGTTTACGGTTTGCGCCACGCGCCAGTTCGCAGCAGTGAAGGACAAGCTTGTCTTGTCCAGGTTCAAGTCCGTCCCTTCATGACCGGAGAGCTCCACCGTTACCGTTGTCGTCGGCTCTGATGACAGCTTCACTGAGTACTGCGCTTCCTCCCCCTCGGAAATTGTCAAAGTGGTAGGCGAGAGGACGATCCCTGCAACATCTTCATTCCAGATGACGACGGTAAAGTGTACCGCCGAATATCCATTGTAGTCCGATCCCGTACCAGCGAGCGTCAGGTCGATTTGACCTTTGTGCACTTGGTGAATGCCTTTGCCTTCCTCATCGATCCAATTGTCGATCGAACCGAAGCGTATGAATTGCGGGTCGTTCCAGTTCGATGAGGTGAAGGTCAGAGTTTGTGAAGGCACCGTCAGGAACTCTGGCTGGCGACTTGTGGGCGTGATGGTTGTAGTCGCGGATGGCTCCGAATTCAACCGCGTGTAGAACCCCCAATCGCTTCGACTCTCCCAAATAGCATCGACTGAGCGCGGGTCTCCAATGGACGTCCCATCATCTCCAACCAGGTAGTGCTTCACGTCACGTACGTCGTCCTCAAGCACGGTAACGCTGACAGTAACCTTGTTGTCCCCCAACTGGTTAGTTATCTTGGCAAACTTGAAGACGCCGGCCATGTCCTCATCGGTCGCGGTCACAGTCACGGTCTGTTGGTCTGCCCAGTTCGAGGCCGTAAACGTCAGACTGGACTTGTCGACCGTCGCCACTCCTGATTTATTCGTACACGAGGCACCGTGTGCCTCGCCGCACCTGTCAGGATCGTCAGCTGCGGTTACTGTGACCGTAACGTCCCCAGTAGGCTGTGAGCTTAGGGCGACCGTGTAGGTGCCAGTCTCCCCTTCATTTATGGTCAAACTCGTTGGTGTTACTGTGAGGGTCTGAGCTGTAGTCTGTTCGGTGAAAGCAAGCATCATGACCAAAATGCCAAGCCCCCAACCGATCCAGGCCACCCTTAGACCAACACCCCGGTGCAAGGGTAACCTGCAGTACTGTCGCCTGGACCGGTCTAAAGACCCTTGGCGCTTTAACAAGCAGGCACGAAAAGCACTGGGCGGATTCGTGGGCCATTCGAAGATTCGTGACCGCCAAAAAAATGGGGGGGGACTCTCTACCATTTGTTCAAGCCCAAAGCGTTGAAAAAATCAAATTTT
>VXLY01000111.1:0-591 GCA_009841335.1 Rhodothermaceae bacterium
TTGGCTTAAGTTGAGTTACAACGATTTTTCCACGCTCCCCGCCGGCATCTTTGATAAACTGACCTCGCTTAATACGCTTACTTTGGGGTACACCGGTCTGTCCACCTTCCCCGCCGGCGTCTTTGATGAACTGACCTTGCTGACTTGGCTTGATTTGTGGGGCAACGATTTGTTCGCGCTTCCAGACGGCATCTTTGATGAGCTGACCTCGCTGAATAGGCTTGTGTTGAGTTACAACGATTTGTCCACGCTACCCGCCGGCCTCTTCGATGAACTGACCTCGCTAGTGCACCTTGATTTGGAAAACAATAATTTGTCCACGCTCTCCGGCGACATCTTTCATGAACTGACCTCGCTGACTAATCTCCGGTTGTCTGTGAACGATCTGTCCACGCTTCCCGATGGCATCTTTGATGAACTGAGCTCGCTGACCGAGCTTTCGTTGTCGGGAAACAATTTGTCCACACTCCCCGCCGGCATCTTTGATGAGCTGACCTTGCTGACCGGGCTTTCGTTATGTTGCAACGATTTGTCCCTGCTCCCCGATGGCATCTTTGATGAACTGACCTCGCTGACGGGGCTTTCGTTGTC
>VXLY01000111.1:691-72493 GCA_009841335.1 Rhodothermaceae bacterium
CTCCCCGATGGCATCTTTGATGAACTGACCTCGCTGACGGGGCTTTCGTTGTCGGAAAACGATTTTTCCACACTCCCCGCCGGCATCTTTGATGAACTGACCTTGCTGACTTGGCTTTCGTTGTGTTGCAACGATTTGTCCATGCTCCCCGATGGCATCTTTGATGAACTGACCTCGCTGACGGGGCTTTCGTTGTCGGCAAATGATTTGTCCACACTCCCCGATGGCATCTTTGATAGGCTTTCTGAGTTATCCCTGGAGAACTTATCTCTGGGAGCTAACCCAGGCGCCCCGTTCAGGCCGGTTGTCAATGCGGGTACAGATCTAACGGTACAGCCGGGGGCTGCGGTTTCGATTTCGGGAAGTGTCACAGGACCATGGGTGGATTTTGTTCGATGGGACTGGATTCAGGTAGATGGCCCTGATTCAGATACGCCCATTTCAGGGGCGTTGTCCTTGACGGGCGGCGACACGGCGAAGCCCAGCTTTATGGTGCCCACGGCGGAAGGAGAACTGTACTTTAAGTTGGTGGTGGCTCCCGGACATAGGGGAAATCCAAACGAATACTATGGACATGCGTACTCGAACCCCGATTGGGTTACGGTAACGGTTACGAATACACCTATCAACACATCGGAGACGCCGTCGGTGGTCGACTTCAATCTGCTTGGAAATTATCCCAATCCGTTCAATCCGTCCACAACCATTCTACTGGATATACCGCAAGTGGCGGCCGTCACTGTGGATGTCTTCAACATGCTCGGCCAACGGGTCCATCGGGAGGAGTTTCCGGCAGTAGCGGCCGGTGCTTCAAAGCCACTACCCCTAGATGTGTCCCACCTGTCCTCCGGAGCATACATCTACCAGGTCACGGCGCGAATTGGGAAGGAGGTTCATCGTGCTGGTGGACGCATGACGCTCATCAAATAGAGCCAAATGAGTGTTTGACGGAAAAAGATTTTGGCCGTTGGATTAAAGGGTGAATTTATTGACTTTACTTAAGAAAACTTTACCCATTATAAACGTACGCAGGCGGATTGCCATACTCCGTCCTTTCCGGAAATGTGCCCTCACATTTTGTTGTCCGGTCATGTCCACTCACAGCCATAGAACCTCAGATGTATTCTCCGTTCTATTCCTTTCGAGCCGATCCCTTAAGGGGGTGCTCTCATGCAGATTGTCACATTTTTGTTCTCTGGTAGCGTTTCTGTCTCTGCTTCTACCCGGTCTGGTTCTCGCACAGGTGTCAGAGCATGCGTCGTCCAAGGAAGTGGAATTCGAGAAGGAACGGGGATGGGAGGAGAATATAACTTCAACCAGGGCGGCTCCTTATCAGGATGACAGGATCCGGGAGGAGCGTTTCCGGCTAGAGTCCGAAGCATTCGGGCTCGTTCATGACAGATTGTGGTCAGAAATGCCTGTGGACAGAATTTCATTGGTGAAACCGGTCGCACATATGAGCATGAATATTTGTGATCGGACGGCGGTGGTCATGGATGCGATCATAAGTCGAATCTCCGCTACAAATGACTGTTCCGAAGTTACGAGTACTCAATTGGCGGCCATCACGGATACCCTGGATTTATCCTGGGAAAACATCTCAAGCCTGAAGGCAGGAGATTTTGATGGTCTGGTCTCGCTGACTGGGCTTGATTTGAGAGCTAACGATTTGTCTACGCTCCCCGCCGGCCTCTTTGGTGAACTGACCTCGCTGGCGGGGCTTGTTTTACTGGGCAACAATCTGTCCACACTCCCCGACGGCATCTTTGATGAACTGTCCTCGCTGACTTGGCTTTCGTTGTCCAGCAACGATTTGTTCACGCTCCCTGCCGACCTCTTTGATGAACTGACCTCGCTGACTGTGCTCTCGTTGTCCAGTAACGATTTGTCTACGCTCCCTGCCGGTATCTTTGATGAATTGACCTCGCTGACTGGGCTCTGGTTGTCCCGCAACGATTTGTCCATGCTCCCCGCCGGCCTCTTTGATGAACTGACCTCACTGACTTGGCTTTGGTTGAGTAACAACGAATTGTCCACGCTCCCCGTCGGCCTCTTTGATGAAATGAGCTCGCTGGATCTGCTTGACTTGGGTAGCAATCGTCTGTCCACACTACCCGATGGCGTCTTTGATGAATTGGCCTTGTTGACTGAGCTCGAGTTGTGGCAAAATGATTTGTCCACACTCTCCGCTGGCATCTTTGATAAACTGACCTCACTGACTTGGCTTGGTCTACTGAGCAACGATTTGTCCACGCTCCCCGCCGGCCTATTTGATGAACTGACTTCGCTGAGAAGGCTCAATTTGAGGCGAAACGACTTGTCTACGCTCCCCGCTGGCCTCTTTGATAAACTGACCTCGCTGACTTGGCTTGATTTGGGGCAAAACGATTTGTCTACGCTTCCAGACGGCCTCTTTGATGAAGTGACCTCGCTGACTTCGCTTAGTTTAGGGGACAATGATTTGTCCACGCTTCCCGACGGCATTTTTGATAAACTGACTTCGCTGACTGGGCTATTTTTGTACACTAACAATTTGTCCACACTCCCCACCGGTGTTTTTGATGAACTGACCTCGCTGACTCGGCTTTGGCTGCAGGCCAACGATTTGTCCACGCTGCCCGACGGCCTATTTGATGAACTTACCTTGCTGACTGAGCTTGGTTTAGAGGACAACGATTTATCCACGCTCCCCGCCGGTCTCTTTGACGAATTGACATCGTTGACTTGGCTTTCGTTGAACAGCAACGATTTGTTCACGCTCCCCGCCGGTCTTTTTGATGAACTGACCTCGCTGACTCGGCTTTGGTTGGACGCCAATGATTTGTCCATGCTGCCCGCCGGCCTGTTTGATGAACTGACGTCGCTGACTTTGCTTGGTTTATCGGACAACGATTTTTCCACGCTGCCCGACGGCCTCTTTGATGAACTGACCGCGCTGACTGAACTTAGTTTATCGAATAACGATTTGTCCACTCTCCCCGACGGCCTCTTTGATGAACTTATCGAATTACCCCTGAAAGCTTTCCCATCCTCAATAGGCTTATCTCTGGAAGCTAACCCCGGTGCCCCGTTCAGTCCGGTAGTCAACGCGGGTGCAGATATGACGGTACAGCCGGGGGCTGCGGTTTCGATTCCAGGCAGTGTCACAGGGCCGTGGGGGGATTTTGTTCGGTGGGACTGGATTCAGGTAGACGGCCCTGATTCAGATGTAGCAGTCACGGGGGCGTTGCCCTTGACGGGCGGCGACACGGCGATGCCTAGCTTTACGGCGCCCACGGCGGAAGGAGAACTGTACTTTAAGTTGGTAGTGGCTCCCGCGCGTCAGGGACAGCCCACTGAGTACTACGGACATGCGTACTCAGCCCCCGATTGGGTTACGGTTACGGTTACGGGTACGCCTACCAACACATCGATGACGCCTTCAGTGGTCGACTTCAATCTGCTTGGAAATTATCCCAACCCCTTCAATCCGTCCACGACCATTCTACTGGATTTGCCGCAAGTGGCGGTCGTAATTGTCGATCTCTTCAATGTGCTTGGCCAGCAGGTCCATCGGGAGGAGTTTCCGGCAGTGGCGGCCGGTGCTTCAAAGCCACTGACCCTGGATGTGTCCCACCTGTCCTCCGGGGCATACATCTATCAGGTCACGGCGCGAATGGGGAAGGACATTCATCGTGCTGGTGGACGCATGACGCTCATCAAATAGAGCCAATTGTGTGCCTGACAGAATAAGTTTTTAATCATGGGATATTACGGTGAATCGGATGACTGGGGGCAGGCTGCGTCCTTATTTATGGCTTCTGTCAGGATTTAGCGCATATAGAAGGCGATCATCGCGTAGGCGCAGTCAGATAGGAGGCGTAGTGATTTTGCGAATTTGAGGGTAATTTCGGTTACGATGAAGAATATTGTCGTTTGGCACAAAATCCTTCATTGGGCGTTCATTACAGCCCCGTGGTAAAGGTGGCAACTAAGCGGTTATTGCGTTGCAGTTTGATAAATCACCATGCTGGCTTCACAGGACGTCCTCAGCAGCCGATTAGAGCAAATTGGATTTATTGATGATCCGGTAGATACAGGACTGGATCTATATGAGGAAATTGAGCGCCTGAAACGAGAAAAGAATGCTGTGCTGTTAGCACATTACTATCAGGAGCCGGCGATTCAGGATGTTGCTGATTTTATTGGGGACTCGTTGGGACTCTCTCGCCAAGCAGCAGCAACCGAAGCGGAAATCATTGTGTTCGCAGGGGTTCATTTCATGGCTGAAACGGCCAAGATACTGAACCCGCACAAGAAGGTGCTACTCCCGGATTTGAATGCGGGATGTTCTCTGGCAGATACCTGCCCGGCGGATGAGTTTCAAGCCTTTTGTGACGCGCATACCGACCATCTGGTAATGTCCTACATCAACTGCTCTGCTGCCGTAAAGGCCAGGAGTGACATTATCTGTACCTCCACTAATGCAGAGCATTTGCTGCGATTGATACCCGAATCCCAGCCGGTCATTTTTGCGCCAGATCGTAATCTGGGTCGCTGGCTTGAGCGGAAAATCGGACGTAACCTCGTCATTTGGGATGGGGTATGTATTGTACATGAAACGTTCAGCGAACGCAAATTGGTAGCCTTGAAGGTGAAGTTTCCCGAAGCGCAGATCTTGGCGCACCCAGAGTGCGAAGAGGCAGTTCTTCGACATGCAGACTTTGTAGGTTCAACCAGCGGAATCCGGCGATATGCCCGTGAAGATGCAGGGAATTCGTTTATAATTGCAACGGAAGAGGGGATTCTGCACCAGATGCGTAAGGATTCGCCGCACAAGTATTTTATTCCAGCTCCCCCAGAAAGCGGGTGCAATTGCAGCCAGTGCCCGCATATGCGTCTCAACACACTCGAAAAGCTCTATACGTGCATGCGTTACGAGCTCCCGGAAATCACTATGGAGGAGTCCATTCGCCGGCGTGCGCTCAAGCCGATTGAGCGCATGATCGAAATGAGCAAGGACGTCTCGTAGGTCACAGGTTTACGCGAATACCGACCAAGGGCTCAAATCTCTTCTGAACCAGGTAGTGAGGGCTGGACTCAATGGGTTCAAAGGTATACCGGGCCTCCGTGTGCAGGAAGAATGCTTTTCTGATGTGTAAGGTGGTTGCAAACGTGAGTCCACTTTGTTCAGCGAAGGGATTGAAGATGCCTAGGAAGGTACGCTCTCCCAGGCGGTCAACACCGACTTCAAGAATGAAGTAGGGCCCTCGCTTTACAAAGAGTCTGAAGTGCAATTCGCTGAGAGGTTGAGGGCCAAAGTGCCTGCGCCAGCTGTATTCGACCCAGAACGACTCCCTGATCTGAAGGGAGAACGCTGTAAGCAGGTCATTTACTCCCCGCGCCTCCCCAAGGGTAATACCTGCGAAGTCATCCTGTGCAAGGTCGTCAAGGTCAGCCCCATTGCGAATAATTCGGTTGTGTGAGTTGCTTACAGCAAATAGCTGTCCGACATATCCT
The DNA here is from genome assembly GCA_009841335.1 of Rhodothermaceae bacterium. Lineage (GTDB taxonomy): Bacteria > Bacteroidota > Rhodothermia > Rhodothermales > Bin80 > Bin80. The sequence continues at coordinate 6,191 of VXLY01000111.1, forward strand.
GGAATAAAGTGACGGCTATTGTAGAAGGCCCCAATTCTGAGATTGAAGCTTAACAGATCCAGGAAGCCTGCGCTATGCACATCAGCGCCAAAGGCAAGACCGTCTCCGTGTCGTGTGTACCAGGCATAACTTGCATATGGGGCAAACACAATTCGGCCTGTCTCAAACACGGCAACCTGCAAATCAATGCTCCAGGCTGTCAGATCGGTACGATTATGGTTGGTGTAATTAATACCAAGCTTACTGTCATACGGCAGCTCAAGACTTGCTCTTCCCCCAAATACATTGTTCAGGCGAACATCACTACTGAAACCACTGACCTCAACCGGTCCTCCAGTCCAGGCCAACTCGGTACCCACAGTACGCATATCCCAGGAAATTGACGAATTATAGTGATTCACGATATGCCCGATACCAAGCCGCATATCTTTAATTGGACCGAGCCGGACGTACAGATTATCGGTCCGAATACGAGCAAACTGGATGATTCGCAGGAGATCGTATGCTTCGTCCCAGTCTGGGGTATAACGTCCGAGGGGTCCCTGTCTCATGCTCCCGCGCAGTCTCCCCGCAAAGGGATAGTCAGCAAAATCCCAATTCAACAACACAAGTCCCCTCCATTGGGCACCAATCAACGATACGCCCGCCAATGCGTTGAACCGGTTTTGCGTTTGCCAGCGTTGGTGCACGAGCTTTTCGGATAGACTATTAATCGCTCCAAAACCGTCCTGCGCACGGCTTTTCGTAAAAGGGCAGACTACTGACAGGAACAGAAAACTGTACAGACAAATATGCCGCATGTTAACTTGAGAGTTAAATCTGCAGGAATCACACTGCTGTGCTCTCATACGAGCCGATCATGAGTTTGAGTATACCAAATAGACTCGGACTTTTCTTCCTGGAATCGACATTGTATCCAGGAGAGAAAAAATTTCTGCATGTCTTCGAAAAACGCTACCGAAAACTGGTGGACAATTGTCTGGCCAGCCATGGGCTGTTTGTAATTGTATGGGAGGATGACAATAAAGTAAAAGAGATTGGTTGCATTGCTCGCGTCAAACGTGTGCTGGCGCGCTACGAAGGAGGAGAACTTGATATCGAGGTTGAAGGGATTCGTCGGGTAAAGGTCTATATGATAGACGAGGCCGCATTTTATCGGCAAGGATACTTGGACCCATATAACGACACGGTTGAAGCGGGAGCATCCCCGGAAGGAGAGCGGCTGATTGCCCAGCATATCAAACTTCTGGAAATCATTGGCGCAAACATCAATCCCCAGTACTATCAGTCCAATCATCCCTTATCGTGGCTCATTGGACGCAATTGCGGCCTATCGCTTCCTCAGCGTCAGGATTTACTTGAAATGCAAAGTGAAGCGGATCGTGTGATGTTTTTAATTGACTATCTGTCTGAATTTATTCCCAAGGTTGAACGGAATGCGAAGAAGCAAATGCACATAATGTCGAATGGCCACGCTAAGGACTTCCTGAACGGAGAACACTAAACACGATGCCGCAAATCGGTCCATATACGTTGCATACTGTCGAATGTGGCCGTTTCAGGTTGGATGGGGGTGCGATGTTTGGTATCATTCCGCGCGTATTGTGGGCAAGCAGAATGCCTCCTGATGACAGAAACAGGATTTCCATGTGCATGCGATCCCTACTCTTGGAAGGAGACGGACGTGTAATCCTGATTGATAACGGTGCAGGCAACAAGCACGATGCACGGTTCAAGGATATTTTTGCTCTTGAGGGATGTACTCTGGATGATTCTTTGAAGAAGGCCGGCTTTACTGCAGAAGATGTCACGGATGTAATTTTGACACATCTACACTTTGATCACGCAGGGGGGAGCACGACTTACGACGGAGGACGGGTTGTACCAAAATTCAAAAACGCAACCTACCATTTACAGCTGGGTCACCTAGAGAGTGCAAGAACCCCGAATGTCCGTGAACGAGCATCTTTTCTTCCGGATAATTTTGAACCGCTTGCTGCAACTGGACAGCTACTAACACATCAGGGTGAAGGGCAACTTTTTCCTGGAATTGATCTCGTGGTAGTTAATGGCCATACGACTGCTCAGCAATTGGTCAGGATCAGCGGCAAAGAAGGAATAGTTGTTTTTTGTGCAGATCTGCTGCCAACAGTTCATCATCTTCGTTCGCCATGGGTTATGGCATATGATGTTAGACCACTGACCACCGTGGCAGAGAAGGCACATTTTCTAGATAATGCCCTCGCTGAGCAGTGGCAGCTCTTTTTTGAACATGATCCTGAGGTAACGGTGGCAAGTTTGCAGGAAACAGAGAAGGGCATAATAACCAGTTCTCCCAGACGGCTTGAGGAACTGTTTTGAGACCAGGATTCTTTGAAACATCCGAAGTTTTTCGGAGTAGACGCGATTCACTTTTCCCAGCGAAAATTCCCATTGCCCAAAGTTACCAAGTGTATACGCAGGAACACCTTAGGCTGTAACTGCTCAATAACTTATTAGCGTGCAATCTTGGCAATTATCTGGACCAGTGAACCGGGTAAGGATTTTCGGAACGTTGTATTTGTCAGTACTGGCTGCTATTTGTGCACCGGCTGCTGCGCAAGATGCTACCCTTGAGCTCATAGATTCTACGCTTGGCCGCAGTGTCTATCAACTGAGTGCAGAATGGGGAGATGCTGAAGTGGATGTAGGTGGGCTCCTGGAGTCCTCGGTGGTCTTGGATCTTCCAGCCCTGGTACAGCCCAGTGTTCGCGTTTTGGAAGCAGAGTACGATGAGTACTCATTTGAGCCAGTCAAGGGCGTCGGTGAAGAGGCTGCCGTTGTCGTTGGTCTTGGACTATCGCGAAAGCGGCCGGCTGCCACATTAGTGGCACGTCTTGTAACCTATGATTCAACATCTGCAAAACTGCGGCGCTACAGGCACATGCGAATTGAGGTGATACATCCGGTTTATCAGCAGGTGCCCACCAGCTACGAGACCTCGGATAACCCACACCTCGATGTTAGTCGAAGTGTGCTCGCGGATGGGCAGTTTTTTAAGCTTGCAGTTTCAGAGACAGGGGTATATCGGATTGATCGCACTTTTCTTGAATCTTTACCAGGGCTGGATACGCCAGTTGGCAGTATAGATCCAGATCAAGTCAGGATATTTGGTAATGGAGGGGCACCGGTCCCCGCCCTTAACAGTGCGCCCAGGATTGCGGATTTAGCAGAAAATCAGGTATTTGTGCAGGGGGGTGGGGACGGTAGTTTTGATGCCGCTGATGCGGTCTGGTTCTATGCCCAGGGTCCGAGTGGATGGCAAAGTAGGCAGCTAACAGGCTTCAGGGGCAGACCAATTCTAGATCCGAGCGGAGAACCCGTACGCGAGTGGTCCCATTATGTGCATCCGTTTGATTCAACGAACTATTACTTTTTGAGCATTGGGAGTTCGACAAGCGAAACCTATCTGCAGGAAGATTATCCTGATGCCGCAGACACAGTTCTGCTCTCCGAAATCACGGGACGCTACTTTGTAGATCTGGACGAGTACTTGTGGGGGCGGGAAGGGGGCCATTCCGGTCATACCTGGGTCAGTGCGCTTATACCTGGACCTGGGCCGGGACGTACGGTATTCGAAAACTTTCAGCTTCCCGGGCTGACCGGAGGTACATTGCATTATCAAATCCGAGCAGCTATTCAAAGCAATCCTGCCGCGACCCTGCATTACAGAGGGGATAACAGCACGTTGCACAGTGTTAACTACGGAGCCAGTTCGGGACTTTCTACATCTATAATTGCACGGTCGGGGATTGCGGATTTCACGCAAACGGTTACCGCTGGTCAGCAGATCAGCCTCACAGTTGATCTGGATGACCAAGCCGGTGGCCCCCTGGCGGCTTTGGATTGGGTTCGGATATTTTATCCCAAAACACTCCAGGCAGATCAGCAACCCGTGAGATTTCATACACCATTAGCTGAAGCAGGGACGTTCACATTTGTGCTTCGCGGCTTTTCTTCCCCGCCATTTGTACTGGATATAACCCAACCTGGGGATTATCGCTGGCTGGGTCTTAGTTCGCGGGGGGGCGAGTATTGGGCACAGGTGACGGCCGCGTCAGCGGATGAGCCCCGGGAGTTGATCGCCTTCACGTCTAATCAAGTTCGGACTCTGGATGCCACCGAAGCATGTGGTCCTGAATGCAGGGTTACTCCGCAGAACCTCCATGGCATTCAGGCGTGGCCCGACTTTGTGATTATCACTCCCAATCAGTTTATTCAGCAGTCAAATGCGTTGGCCGATCGTCGTCGTGCAGAAGGACTAACGGTTGAAGTGGTTGATGTACAACAGATTTATAATGAGTTTTCGGGGGGACTGCAGGATGTGCGTGGCATCAGGGATTACCTGAAGTTTCTTTATGACCGCAGCCCAGATGAAGAACGCCTGTTGCGGTATGTGCTTCTTTTTGGTGACGGCCACTTTGACTACCGAAATCTTGATGCTTCCGCCACGTTCCCGAATCATATTCCTCCATTCGAGACAGAGGATTCCTGGGACCCCGAACGGTCCTACACATCAGACGATTACTACGGGCTGCTCGATGATAATGAAGGGTTATGGCCTTATATCCAGAAAACTTTCCAGGACCCATATGCCCACTTGAACGAGCGCGTAGATTTAGGGATTGGGCGCTTTACGGTACATACCGAAGAAGAAGCTCAATTGATGATTGATAAAATTGTGCACTATGAAAGCCCGAACACATATGGTCAATGGCGAAACCGATACCTGTTTCTGGCAGATGATGGTCCAACGGGAATATCTGGCACACAAAATGACAAGGACCTTCATACACAAAATACCGATGTGGTTGCAGTTGCAGTGGCGAAGCTTGCGCCAGATGTAAACCAGCGTAAAGTGTATGCACTTTCGTACACCAGAGAATTCCTCAACACCTGGCGCGTTCCGAAAGCGCGCCAAGATCTGCTATTAGCGATTGATGAGGGCGTTCTCGTTGTGAACTATAGTGGTCATGGAGGCGAGCGGTCGCTTGCGCAGGAAAATCTTTTTACTGTTGAGGACTCCAGATCCCTCCAGAATTATGATAGACTGCCGATATTCATTACCGCAACCTGTTCCTTCGGTCGATGGGATTTGGGAAATGAGCAGACCGGTGCAGAAGAGTTGCTTCTAAATCGAAATGGTGGGGCGATTGCCCTCCTGACAACGGTACGTCAAGTATACACTTCCGGGACTGCGACCACACTTAATGTTGGACTGAATGTGGCCCTGAACGAAGAGCTCTTTAAACGGGAAGCCGATCAGTTGTTACCTCGGATTGGAGATGCGCTTCGTCGAACCAAGAACAGACGTGTGGGCTACGAGGGTAACAACCGCAAATTCAATCTTCTGGGAGATCCTACATTGCGGCCTGGCTTACCCGCCAGTCGTGCCGTTGTTACGCATATAAACGACAATCAGATTTCCACGGCCACAGGGCAGATGCGTGCACTGGAACGGATTGAGCTGAAGGGGGAAATCCAACGGTCTGACGGTTCATTAGATACTTCCTTTGATGGTGCGGCGTCGCTCACGGTTTTTGATGCGCTGAGGCACGTGCCAATTCCTCCAGAGATGTTTCGCCATATGCCGCAGCGTTACTATGAAGTTCGAGAAGATCTGATCTGGCGGGGCAGGACTCGCGTGACCGATGGACGCTTTGTGGCACGATTTGTCGTTCCAAAGGATATCTCGTATGCAAATCGGCCCGGAAGGGTTACCCTCTACGCACAAAGTGCGGCTGAGCATGTAAATGGGCATTCTGAGCGCTTTATTGTCGGCGGCACCTCGGACGATGCCACAAATGATGTGGACGGCCCACAGATCGAACTTTATCTGGGAGATGAATCGTTCACCAGTGGCGGCTTGGCTCCCGTGCAACCGCAAGTATTCGCCCGCATATATGATGAAAGCGGCATCAATACAGTGGGTGCAGGAGTTGGACACGAAATGTTACTCGTACTCGACGAAAATGAGGTGGAAGCAATCAACATTGGCAACCTCTATGAAAGTGATGAGGATTCATTTCAACGGGGATCTGTTTCTTATTCTTTTGACGAGGCGCTGACGCCCGGTCCACACACACTTAGTCTTCGTGCTTGGGATGTGCTGAACAATTCCGGCGAAGCATCCTTAGATTTTCTTGTAACGGATACCGAAGAGTTAGTGATCAGAAATGTTTTCAACTATCCAAACCCTACGACCGGGGCAACCCGATTCGTTTTTGAGCACAACCAAATACCCGGTACGCCAGTTAAGGTACATGTGCGGGTTTATACTTTAGCGGGACGTCCCGTGCGGACTTTGGAATCAGAAGAGTTGTTATCTGCAGGACCAATGCAAATTTCCTGGGATGGACTGGACGACGATTATGCAAGACTCGCCCCTGGCGTGTACTTGTATAGGCTTCGGGCTGAAACAGCAGGTGACGAAGTGCAGCACGTTGCCGAGATTATAGAAAAACTGGCCGTTGTTCGTTAAAGGCCACAAACATGTGTACAACCTAACCCTTGCAAAACCAGATAGTATGAAGAGTCAGATTTTCAAACACATCACCATTTCGTCGCTTTTGATCTTCATGATCATTGGTGGCATTGTCAGGGATGCATCGGCCCAGATTGGCGCATCCGCTGTTGTATTTCTCATGATTGAACCCGACAGCAGGGCGGCAGGTATGGGGAATGCAGGTGTAGCCATTGCCGACAATGCAAATGCCTTGTTTTGGAATCCTGCAGGGTTAGCCGATCAGGTTGGAACTGAGGTTGCACTGACGCACAGTAATTGGTTGCCAGAGCTGAGCAGTGATCTATTTTTTGAGTACCTGGTCGCCAAGCATCATATCAATAATTGGGGCACAATCGGGGCGCATGTAACATTTTTGAACCTTGGTGAGCATGAACACCGTGATGCACTGAATCAAGAACTAGGTACTTTTCGATCATACGACCTGTCTGTCGGAGTCTCGTATGGGTTCAAGGTTTCTGAGCATTTTTCACTGGGTACCGGTGTGCGTTGGATCCGGTCTAACCTTGCCAGTGTCAATGTAGGTGCGCAGCAGTCTCAGCCGGGTGTATCGGTCGGTGTGGACTTGGCAGCTATGCTCAAGGCGCCCCAATTTTCACTTGGGCCTATTGCCACGCAGTACAATATTGGGGTTAATCTCACCAACATGGGTCCCAAGATCCAGTACTCTGACAGTGAGCAGGCTGACCCGATCCCCACCTTACTTCGTGTAGGTCATGCAATTACATTTGAATTTGACGAATACAACAAGATCACTCTGGCCAACGATGCTTCAAAAATTCTCGTGCGTCAGCGGGTTGAGGAGGTATGTATTGACGTTAATGATCCTGAGACCTGTGCTCCGCAATACTCCACAGATCCGTTCTATCGCGCGATCTTCACTTCCTGGACCCCCATTGAAGTTCTGAGTTCAGCGGTCAACGATGATGAACAGGAGTTCACGAACCTGTCAGTCATTGACCAGCTCTTGATTTCCGTTGGTTTCGAGTACTGGTACAATAATCTGTTCGCAGCGCGTGGAGGATATTTCTATGAGAATCCCTACAATGGTGACCGGAAATTCCTAACCTTTGGAGCAGGAATCCGCTACAATATCGTGGGGGTTGATTTTTCGTATGTATATGCCTTGGAGGAAAACCATCCTTTGGCCAATACAATGCGTTTTTCGCTACTCCTCAACTTTGCACGCTAACCCGGATCGAGGTTGCAGTACAATGAGGCAGCTGACTGTCACGGCAGCGGCCTGCCTATTGCTGCTGACCGGAGCAAATGCTCAAACGGTTAAGCCAGCTGCACCATACTACGACTTGGTCGCGCTCCGGGTAGAGTTTGTGCCGGATACGTCCAGTTTTACTACTGGTGACGGAACGTTCTCGGGATTGAGACTTCCCGTTGAACCAAAGGTCGATCCGCTCCCTCATGATGCGGCCTATTTCGAGGCCCATCTGGCTTTTCTGGAACACTATATCCTCACAGCCAGTGCTGGCAGAACCAGGATTGTGACGCATCTCATCCCTGAGGTTGTGCGGCTGGATAGTCCAATGGCAACCTATAGTCCGGTCGGATTAGACTCAGACAGTAAGTCGGAGCGATCGAAATTGGCAAACCTGGTCCGTGATGCCTGGACAAAGGCAGATGTGGAGAGTACATTTGATCCAATGCGATTCTCGAACAAGGGGAATATTGTGTTCGTCCTGTTCCATGCGGGGGTAGGACGTGATATTGAGCTGGTCGGCACGACGCTGGACAAGACACCCCAGGACCTCCCTTCACTCTTCATGGGGACCAATACGTTGGCAGACCTTGGTATTAGCGGACTCAAATTCAAAGGGTTGCCGGTAGACCATTCGCTTATCATTCCCCGCACGGAAACCCGCCCGGGCGTAAATCCCTTTACGGATGAGCCCTACCTGCTGGAACTGTCAATTAATGGATTGTTGGCAGCAAGCTTCATTAGTTATCTAGGGGTTCCCGACCTGTTCAATACCGATACCGGGGAGTCAGTGATTGGTCCGTTTGGTGTGATGGATCCATTGGGTATTTTTGCGTATCGCGGACTGTTTCCACCACTACCCAGTGCCTGGACCCGCGCAGCACTCGGGTGGGCGATCCCGGAAGACATTCATGATCCCGGTACATACGATCTGGCAGCCGGAGAAATTGCCAGGATAGAGATATCAGAGGCTGAGTATTTTCTGTTGGAAAACCGTGTACGCACTCCCGACGATACAGGGCTCACGCTACACATATTCAACGAGGGGAAAATCTCAACTCAGCGGTTCCCTGCGACCAGCGATGATTTTGACCGATTCAATGTGGGGGCATTTCAGGGTGGTGTGGTTACACGGGCAAGCTCATACGATTTTGCGCTGCCAGGCCGTGATGCCGATAATCAGCAATACAATGGAGGGATCCTCATCTGGCACATTGATGAGCGTCAGTTTTCCCGCGCGGTCAACAATGATCCAGACGCGTTGGCTGTTGATATTGAGGAAGCCGACGGGGCACAGGATATTGGCTTTGACGGTAACATCGGCTCTCCGTTTGATTTTTATTTCAGCGACAATCCTTCAAGTGTAGCCTTGCCCTCCGGGCTCACCATCAGTCTCTATGATAATCGGTTTGGCCCCGACACGACACCAGACAGCAGGACAAACGAAGGCGGGAACAGCTTCTTAACGTTCGACAATTTTTCGGCGTCCGGCCCGAACATGTCTTTTTCGGTCCAGAAGGATGCGGGCGAACATGTGACCGATGCAGGAATGGTTGAACTGGGATCAGAAACTACTCAAGAAGGCAGCGTTGGGATAGCAGCCGGTCGAAGAGTAGTGTTTACCGGTACGGAGCTCATTGTACCAGGGGCTGACCGGGTGAATGCTCTGGCACGGCCGGCCTACAGTGCACAGGGCATGGCCGTGGTCGACGATCAGGATGGCGGCATTGCATTCAGAGAATATGAATTAATCGGGGAGCAACTGATGGCAAGACGGTCGGTAACTCTTCCCGCAGAACTCCCGATGGCAGGACCAGTGGTGTATCATGACAATGCTCATTATGCCCACTTCACCGGACCAGACCGATCACAAGTGTTTCGGATAGCTTCTGGTGTAGATAGATATGATATTGATGACGGCGGGCTGGGGGTGATTGCGACTGATGAAGGAGTTTACTTCGTTGGACAGTCACAAGCCGGGCTGATTGGCGAAGCTTCAACATGGACGTACACGCTGGACAGTGATGCAGGCTACCCGGTAATGGGACGGGATCGTACCGGGCTATGGGGAGCAATTCCGCTTTCCACGGCCCTAGTTGTACTGGAACCCGATGGTGAAACCAGACGGATTTCGGCCTCAGCCTACGTCGGAGGCGCAGTTTTTTCATCATTGCTCGCTATTGCAGATCTAGATCAGAACGGTGTTCTTGATTTGATTACAACTGCAGGTAATAGGGTCGTTGCATTCTCTCAGGGAGGTGCATTGCTTCCACCTTTTCCCATAGAGATCGGAGCTCCTGCCACCAGCGCTCCACTGATCTATCAATCGGACGATGCGATCATCATTGTTGTATCTGCCGCTGATGGGAATATTTATGCATTCGACCTCGACCAGAAGGGGCGAGTCATTCCCGGGTTCCCCTTATCGGCTGGGCGTGCAATCAAAGCTACTTCACTCATTTTGAGTGATACACTGAGCGTAGTTACCGAATCAGGTATTCTGAGAAACTACAAGCTGAATAATATCGGTCGGGCGCTCTGGGCACAGCAGCACGGTACCGGACAAAATGCGAGCTTTGTGGCATTGCCTACAAAACAAGCTGAGACTGCGCCGCTGTTGAACGCAGCGGAGACTTATAATTGGCCTAATCCAATCCGGGATGGGCACACGTTTTTTCGGTGTCTGACAAGTGAAGCTTCGCAAATATCCGTCACGGTGGTGGACGCGGCGGGGTCTTTGGTGGGCTCGTTAGATTTTGCCACTTCGGCAGGCGTCCCACATGAAGTTCCCTGGAAAACCAGTGCCGCGAGCGGCATATACTTCGCGCGGGTAGAAGCCACCTCTGTTTCTGGACGGACGGACTCACATCTGATTAAACTCGCGATCATTCGATGAAGCGAGTCCTCTCTGTTCTTGCTGCGGTGATGTTGGTTGCCGGTACAAATGCTCAGGTTTCTCCGTCTCTTCTAGATTTTAGCCGCCCAGCGCTTGATTGGTACCAAATAGAGACGGATCACTTTGTCATACTGTTCCACATGGATGAATCGGGGCAGGGAGCAAGTCGGTCGGCTCAGGTGGCAGCGCGCGTAGCCGAAGAAGTCTACGGACCCATAACAAGCCTGTATGAGCATGAACCAGACGGCAAGGTGCATATAATCCTCAAAGACTACGAGGATTACTCAAACGGCGCAGCGTACTTTTTTGACAATAAGATTGAGATCTGGGCACCCGCGCTAAATTCTCCCTTGCGAGGGGCACATGACTGGATGCGCAATGTGATCACACACGAGTTCATCCATATCGTTCAGGTTCAGGCAGCAATGAAGTCTCCGCGAAGATGGCCCTTGGGGTATCTCCAGGTTCTGGATTACGAAGATGTACGCCGTCCCGATGTCTTGTATGGATATCCCAATGTGATTGTCAGTTATCCGGTTATTGGTTTGAACAACCCGGCTTGGTTTGCGGAAGGGACTGCACAGTATCAACATGATCACTTACACTACGACCGTTGGGATTCGCATAGGGACATGTTGCTGCGAACCCGTGTTCTGGAGGGAAAGGCGCTCAGTCTGACTGAGCTTGGCAGCTTCTATTCCAAGAGCAGTTTGATGCGTGAGGGGGTGTATAATCATGGGTTCGCATTCACGCTGTATTTGGCACGTGTGTATGGAGTGGAGGTGTTGGCCCAGATTAGTGACTACCTGCGCAGTTGGCGTATATGGCGCGTTGAGGAAGCCATTGAGCAAGCAACCGGTGTACCGGGGCAGGAAGTTTATGAGTCGTGGCTTCAGGAACTCAATCGCTCCTATGTACAGGCCGTATCTCCCATTAAGGAGTCTCTCGCGGAAGGAACATTGGTTGAGCCAGAAGGCTTCGCCAATTATTTCCCGCGGTTCTCACCGGATGGATTGAAGTTGGCCTATATATCCAATAAGGGTGAACATTTTGGTCGCACCAGCCTGTACGTACAAGACTTAAGCAGCGGTTCGGTGGTTGCCCACGATCTGGGAGAGGCCTTCGGCGACTACATCTGTTCACTAGGTCATCGTATAAAGTCCAATGTGACCGGCGCTGCTGCCTGGCGCCCGGATGGTCAGGCACTCGCATATGCCCGGCAGCGTGTAACCTCAGAGGGTTTTCTATACACAGATCTTCATTTGATTGATTTAGATACGGAAAAATCCTCTCCACTGACGCGTGATGCACGTGCCTCCCAACCTGCGTGGGATTCCACAGGGACAAGAATTATGTACGTCACCTCCGATGATGGAAGCAGTAATCTGCAATTGCTGAACCTAGAAACAGGCGAGGGCAGACCAATCACGCGGTTTGCAAACGGAACCCAGGTAACCTCTCCGGTATGGCACGGTGAATGGATTTATTTTGCGCGACTCGATCCCGGTGCTCATGGTAACGATTTGTGGCGGGTCAAGGCAGACGGATCAGAACTGGCCCCCGTTCTGCAGACTTCGGCGGATGAGCGATCACCGGCGATAGCCAATGGCATGCTGTACTATGCTTCTGATGAGAGTGGGATCTACAATATCTATCGGTTTAAGCCGGACGGTTCGGAGCAACTGACTCAGGTCATCGGCGGAGCTTTCATGCCGGATGTCAGTGAAGATGGGAGGATCGCTTATGCCACATATAGATGGGATGGATACAAAATCGCCATTCTAGAGTATCCAGCAACAATTGAATCCACAATCCAATATGCGCCACCGGAATTCATCACAAAAACTGCCGCGCCTACTGCGTCGGAGAATGACGGGGATATAAGGGCTATTGATCCAGAAGTGCTTTCAAGTACATTGGACAGGGAACCAGCTTTGGGGACGGATTCTTTACAGGTATCGCGCTATGGTGCCAACTTTACAAGTTTCAGCTTCTCACCGGTTGTCCGACTGGATCAATACGTAGAGCGTCGGCTCGAGGGGCGTGTTCGTGGCAGGGCAGAAACCTTTTGGAGGAACCTGAAATTCGGCACTTACGTCTCTTCCCGGGAGATGCTGGAGGGCATGAGCCTGTTCGGAGGATTGCTCGTAGGTCCAGGATCACACCAGGACGGCCAAATTATTGCTCCGGCCAATATACTGGCACTTGAACGGGATGTATTTCTTCAATTCAATTACTCCCGGGGTTTTGGGTTCTTGCCTGGACGTTGGTCGCCGCAGATAGCAATCGAGCTGTATAATATTCAGCGTCAGGTAGAGAACGGGCTGTCTATTGATGAGCACCCTTGTACTGCATGCTTACCTGAGTCCACCAATGCCGACCTTACTTATGGTCTCTGGGAGGGAAATATATATTTGCGCAGCAAGATTAACCGCAGCACAGTACTTGAAGCTGGATACCGGTACAGCCCGTATCGTGTTACAACAAACCGTTTCTATTCAAAAGAGCTTACAGATTGGATACCCAGTACCTCGTCACGCTACTTTATTGGCCGCAGCTATATGGCGGGCGCCTACTTTGAGGCACGGCGTTCTCATCGTGAGTCGGACATAATGCGCACAGGCTTGAGCATTGCGGCTACGTATGAACGCGAAACCGGTGAATTGCTGAGGCAATTTGATGTGGAAGAAGGGCAATTGGTACCTGTCTATGATACCGACGTACTCCACCGGATGCGCGTTAATTTAGAGGGAGGAATCCGGCTACCTGGCCAAGTTCGTGGCACTTCACATGGCCTGAGTATTCGGGTGCAAGCCTCAACGCTATTCGGCAAGAATACAGATTCGTTTTATTTTGACTATGTCGGTGGCCTGTCCGGCGCACGCGGCTATCCGTTTTATGCACTGGGTGGGACAGAAACACTATGGGTGCAGGCTGCATGGACCTTGCCATTGATTCCTGATATTCGGCGTCAGATCGGACCGGTTTATTTGGATAAGGTCTTCATGCGCCTTTATGCTGATGGGGCAAGGGTCCAACCGGCAAGCCAGGCGATCCGCAAAGATATGGGGGCTGAACTTCGCCTGATGATGGGAAGCTACTATTTACTACCAACGGCATTGTTTGTCAGTGCGACTTATGGCATGGATGCATTTGAGGTTGAGCTGGATGATGTGTTCGTTACTTCGCAGCCGAGCGTAGATTATGGTAAGGAGCTTCAATGGCACTTTGGGTTACTTTTTGGGTTTGACCTGTAGCGATATCCTTGGATTTCCATGACGCCTGTTGTGATCTTTTGCTTACTCTTTATTGCAATCAGTATTGGATTGCTTTATCTGGTCCTGCGAAAGAACCCATACCCGGTTCCGCGCGGAGGTATACAGTGGATGGTCACCATCATGTGTACGTTGCTCGTTTGCCTTTCTGGATTCGTGATTGCGCTTGAATGGAGTTTTTCCGAGCATTCTGATATCACCTCCACCCCAGAGCAGGTAGAGCCCTTTGTATTTCGATTGGTTTCCAATCAGGAAGCGGTGAACATAAGCGATTTTAATGGGAGTGTGGTGCTCTTGAATTTCTGGGCCACGTGGTGTCAGCCCTGCATTACTGAACTACCCGAGCTTGATGCACTGCAGGAAGCTTATGGGGATATAGGCCTGGTTGTTGTAACTCTGTCAGACGAAGACTTGGAAGAGCTGCAGTTATATGATGATTTGCTGCCCGAAAAAACGGTATCTGGTTATGTAGCTCCTGAGGAATTGCCGGAATATTTCAGACACGAACTTCAATCCGGTCGGCCGATCACGTATGTGATTGATGGGAGAGGAATGATTCGGGAACGCCTTCTGGGAGCGGGGACATTTGAATATTTCGAGGGTCTTGTCACACCGTGGCTGGCTGAACTCCAATCGTAGCGCATGCGGTGTACTGCACTCGTCCTTGGCCTTCTCGTCTTCATTCCGAATGTTCAGGCGCAGCCTACTGCCGATAGCCTGGAAGCATTGTTTTCAAGCTCCCGTCGCAGCACTCCACTTGCCTTTGGCATGTCTGCGGTGGTTCCTGGTCTAGGCCAAGCTTATAATCGTCATTGGATCAAGGGGGCAGTTGCGGTAGCAGGAGAGGCCGCGGTGCTCTTGCTATATACTTCTTGGCGCCGACAGGGTGTGGATGGACGGGACGCCTATCAAATGGATGCTCACATGTACTGGAGTCCGATTAAGTATGCATACTGGCTTAATGATTATGCTCAGTACTTGAACCGACTGCCGGATGGGCGTCCAGTAACGGCTCCGCCGGTGAATATTTCACAGGCGCTTTTGAGCATTGACCTGACACAGCCAGACGCGTGGTCAGATTCGGAACGGCTGGCGGTGCGAAAACTTTTCCAGGAGATTCAATTGCTTGAACGTGACAGCTATCACGGAGATACAGGAGCAGTTTTTTCGCACGTTCTTCCATTTTTTGGAGAACAGCAGTACTATGAACTTGTGGGCAAGTACTTTCAGTTCGCTCCGGGTTGGGAAGATTACGTTGCTATTGTCAGAGATGGCCGTGTAACCTGGATTGACGAGAATGGAGATTTTATTCAATCTATTGAGCCGGAAGCGACCGGCCCGGGCGGGACAAAACCAAATGTATCCGCCAGGTTCTATCAATACGCAGAGGATCATGCTGACGCAAATACATACTTGCGTCGAGCTTCCCGAATTACGACTCTGCTCATTGTAAATCACGTACTCGCTGCTGTGGATGCGGCAATATTTGCGCGGCTGCACAACCGTCGTATGCAACTTAGTCTTGGGCTGGTGAAAGATATTCAGGGACGAACTCTCGTGGCTCCGCAAGTGAGATTCCACCTGAATAAATGAATGCCTTGATCGTTAAATTGGCACTTCATGCGTTTTGAAGCTCTTCGCGGCATCCCAATCTCTAGTCGTATATTGAAACTCCAACTCAAAAAATTATCGCAATCATGAATTGGTATAAGCAGTTGCATGTATGGATCATCCTAGGCCTTGTATTCGGATTAGGTTATGGAATTCTTTCTGCAGCAATGGGGTGGGGGGCGTTCACCCAGGCATGGATAAGTCCCTTTGGCGACATCTTTCTGAACGCATTGTTCATGATTGCAGTGCCGCTCGTACTGGGGTCAATCATAACCGGTGTGGCCTCGCTTTCAGATACGCGCAAACTGGCCCGGATAGGTGGTAAAACAATCCTGATCTATGTCAGCACAACGATTGCTGCTCTGATCATTGGGCTGCTTTTGGTCAATATCATCCGACCGGGAGATACGGTTCCGGAAGAGGTACGTATGGATCTGCAGGAAGGGTACAGTGATATGGCGGAGGAGCGCCAAGAGAGTGCTGCTTCAGCTCAAGAACGCGGCCCATTGCAGGCGTTTGTAGACATGGTGCCCCGCAATATCGCAGCAGCTGCCTCTAATAACCGAAACATGCTGCAAGTGGTGATGATCGCGGTACTGTTTGGGATCGCACTTCTACTTGTTCCAAAGGAGAAAGCCCAGCCTATGTTGGGTTTCTTCGAGAGTCTGACGGCGGTGGTTATCAAGATTGTGGAGATCATAATGTGGATTGCTCCTCTGGGAGTGTTCGCGCTCCTTGCGGATACGGTCAGTTTGATTTCGGGGGACAATCTGAGCGAGTTGTGGAGTTTGCTGGGGGCGCTTGGGTTTTACATGCTTGTCGTGCTGGCCGGACTTCTTGTGCATGTCGCCGTAACGTATGGGTCCATCCTGAAATTCCTGACACCGATGTCCCTCAAGAAATTCATTATGGGGATAGCGCCTGCGCAGCTTGTTGCATTCAGCACGTCATCGAGCGGTGCAACGCTTCCGGTCACAATGGATCGCGTCGAGAACAACCTTGGCGTCAGCGAGGAGGTTTCTTCATTTGTACTTCCGCTTGGTGCCACGATCAATATGGATGGTACTGCGCTCTATCAGGCGGTAGCAGCGGTGTTCATTGCGCAGACACTTGGAATTGCACTTGGCTTTATGGACCAATTGGAGATCATACTTCTGGCTCTACTTGCTTCAATTGGCACTGCAGCGGTCCCCAGCGCGGGTATCATCATGTTGATCATCATATTGCAGTCAGTGGGTGTTCCTGCAGCAGGTATAGCATTGATCCTTGGTGTTGATCGCATTCTGGATATGTGCCGGACGGTATGCAATATAACGGGAGATGCAACCGTCGCTACCTTGGTTGCTTCCTCGGAGGGGCAGCTTGGTGAGGTCAGCGAAACGCCGGCTCCCATTGGATTTGTCGCTACTCCGGATGCATCTTCGGAGGAGCACCCTGAATAATAGGTTAGTAGCCAAAGGGTACGCCCGAGAGGATTCGAACCTCTGGCCTTCTGCTCCGGAGGCAGACGCTCTATCCAACTGAGCTACGGGCGCGTTGTATCCTCTAATGTATGAACTGCCATAAACGTTTCCATGGTAGACCTCTCATTCAAAACAAATGACGACCGGATAGATGCTGTAGTCCCGCCGGGACGAAGCGGTTTGAATGTTTTTGACGGCATCACAGGTAGCTGGCCCTCCGGCGCAGCTCTGGCACTGTGGGTATTTGTTGGTTTGTTGGCCTACCTGTTCATAGGTAATATCGCTTCCACTTTTCTTCTCGCGTTGAATGGTGTTGGACTTCAAGATATTTTGAGTGGTCAGCAGGACATATTCGCCGAGAATGGAAATGCATTTTTAGGAGGCAATGCAATTGGGTTGGCCTTGGGGCTAGGCAGCGTTGCACTGCTTGCAAGTTGGCTGGACTCCTCTCGCCCCCTGCGCTATCTCCGGCTTAAATCCTGCAATGCGGCTGATGTCGCACTGTCGCTGGCGGGCCTTATTTGTCTGCTTCCGGCGGTACTCGGCCTCGGCATCCTGAATGAAAAAATTCCCTTACCTGATGTTCTTATGCAGCTGGAAGAACAACAAATGGAATTAATTGAATGGTTTACCGGGGAGGGAGGGAATTTTGCCCTGAATATGGTATATGTTGTTGCAGCCCCGGCTCTTTTTGAAGAGATGTTTTTTCGAGGATATGTCCAGAGGCGGGCAGAGCGGGGATTGGGTGTGGCCGCGGGCATTATCCTTACGGGAGTCATCTTCGGCGTGTTTCATTTGCGTCTTACCCAAGTACTTCCACTAATTTTGTTGGGGTGTTATTTGGCATATGTAACCTGGCGCACAGGCAGTTTATGGATTGCTGTAGTTCTGCATTTTTTCAATAATGGGCTTGCACTATCTTTATCAAAATGGGGACCGAAATCGGTTGCGGATCCGGAGGCTGTTCCATGGTTGTTGATTATAGGAGGTACGATTCTTTTTGCAGCCTGTATCCTGACAATTCATCGTCGCAATGAAAAAGAGCATCGCTGACTGGGAGGAAGTATTCTTATGCAGCACTGACTATGAGGCTGATCTGGTTCGTGCACGTTTGGAGGATGCCGGCATTTTTTCCGTGCTGTTAAATCAGCGGTGCCATGCTTTCAATCTAACACAGGGGTCATTGGCAAAAGTACATGTGCTGGTTCCAAAATCCTTGAAAGCAGAGGCATTGGCGCTGCTTTCAGCAGAAGCGCTTACCGACGAAGAGTTGACCGAGGCGGCTTTTTCTGGTAAATAGATCCTACGCTGCGTGCAATGTCACAGCTATTGACTCGCCTTTTCACTGCTACAATTGGTGCCTCCCTGCTGGTTGGCTCTGCTTGGCTTGGAGCGTGGTACTTCGGCATTGCCGTGATGATAATTGCCCTTTTGGGGCAACTTGAACTGTATCAGCTCTATGAGCGCTCCGGCGTTCGAGCGTGGATCCTTACGGGCTTATTGGTAGGTGCAGGCTTATCCTTACGAGCATTGATACCGAATATCTTTCTTCTCACCGCGGTGCCTGTGGTGGGGCTTGTGTTGTGGTGCACCTTCACGAAAAGCGAGCAGCCGCTAACGCGCCTGGGAGCAACACTCTCGGGTGCAGTCTATCCAACTGCTTTACTGGCGTTTCTGACAGACCTGCGTGTGGTTCCGGGATATAGTGAACAAGAAGCATTGATATTGACGGTCACAGTGCTTGTATTGGTGTGGGCAAGTGATGTATTCGCCTTTTTTACAGGATCGTTTTTTGGCAGGCATGCATTGGCACCTACGATTTCTCCTGGGAAGACCTGGGAAGGGTTTCTTGGCGGGATTGGGGGAGCACTCTTGGCTGTAGGTGTACTCAATCTGACACTAGATATGCCTTTGGCAACAATTCACATCGTGATTCTGGCGCTCGTATGCACCCTTTCCGGTGCTGTTGGCGATTTGGCGGAGAGTCGTTTCAAGCGTGTAGCTGGCGTGAAGGACTCGGGGATTATTCTGCCAGGGCACGGGGGGATGCTTGATCGGTTTGATGGCATTATTGTCGCTGCTCCGTTATCCTATATGTACATAATCTTCGTTGTTAACTGGTTCTGAAAATGGGACTCTTATTTGGACGGAAAACACAACCACGCAAATTCGACTATACGCCGCGCTATTACGATCCGCGCAAAGACGACAGTCTCAAGCGGCGTATGCGAATTCAGAGTCGTGTTCGTCGCAGGCGCAGCCCGATTGCACTCTATTACCTAGCTGCACTTTTGCTCACGGCGTTGTATATCTACAACGCTCTCGGACGATAGCAGGACCCATATGAAGCGTGCTGTGCAGATCAGGCAGATGCCGATCGAATTGGCCAACAAGATCGCGGCCGGAGAAGTGGTTCAGCGTCCTGCATCGGCCGCAAAAGAATTGCTCGAGAACGCCATTGACGCGGGTGCCTCGGAAATCTCTCTTTCGGTCAAAGCGGCGGGTAGTAGCTTGGTTCAGGTAACCGACAATGGTGCAGGCATGGGCCCCGAAGACGCTGTCCAGTGCTTTGAGCGTCATGCGACCAGCAAGATCACGAGCGCAGAAGATCTGGAGAACATCCAGACGCTTGGATTCAGGGGAGAAGCCTTGGCCTCAATCGCTGCTATCGCACAAGTATCTCTGAGAACAAAGAGGGCAGAGGATGAGCAGGGGGTTTGCGTACGTATCGAGGGGGGGCAAGTACTTGAGGATGCCCCGTGTGCTGCAGCCGTTGGCACCACTATAGCAGTTCGCAATCTGTTTTTCAATGTTCCGGCGCGTAGGAGCTTTTTAAAGGCGCCATCAACAGAGTTTCGTCATCTCTCGAACGCCTTTGTTGCTCAGGCGCTGGCTAATCCGTGGATCACTTTCAAGTTAGTCCATAACCAGCATGAGGTGTACCGGTTGCCGGGTTCGCGCGCAGAGGAGTTCTCAGATGCGTTGCGGGAGCGCGTTCGTGCTGTACTAGGTACGGAAGTCAGCCAGCATCTCGTGCTGGTTAACGAATCCATGAGCTATATCTCCGCAGTGGGATTTTTAGCACACCCGGAACATGCCAAGAAATCTCGCAAGGATCAATACTTGTTTGTAAATGACCGTCCGATAAAGAGTCCCAGTTTGAATCATGCAATCCGGTCCGCATATGACACACTTCTTCCAGAGGGACGTCATCCCGCTTATGTTTTGTTTCTGAACCTTTCCCCAAAGCATGTCGATGTGAACGTGCATCCTGCAAAGACAGAGGTTCGCTTTGATGACGACCGTGGTGTGTACAATTTTGTGCAGGCGATATCTCGGCGGGCCCTAGGAATTGCCGATTTGATCCCTCAATATCCAAGTGGTGCATCATCGTTGAGTTTTCAAAGGGGGGCGAACGATACATCAACGAGTTGGAAGCCGCCGCCTCGCGCAGATGAGTTACCACCAGTTCAGGGAGAGCAGTCGACAATCGTGTACGATATTGAGCGTAGCAGGGCGCCGTCAGGGGCAACGCTGGATATGGAAGGGTTTTTATGGCAGTTACAGGACCACTATATCCTGACCCAGCTACACAATGGAATATTGGTTGTTGATCAGCGGGCTGCTCATCAGCGCATTTTGTTTGAACGTGCCCTGGCGGATTTGCAGGCTGGGATAGGGCTGTCACAACAGCTCCTGTTTCCCCAACTGATATGTCTCAATCAGGGGGACTGCGAACTTCTGCGCGAACTTAGTCCACTTGCTATGGCACTTGGGTTTGATTATTCAATCTCCGAAAACCGCACGGTAACGGTCAGGGGGGTACCCTCAGACCTGCAAGCCGGCGCAGAAAAGAAAATCCTGCAGTCCGTACTTGATGAATACAAGTCCAACAGTGAGCTAAAACATCTTTCCATTCAGGATAATATGGCTCGCAGCATAGCCGTACGCGGTGCCATATCTCCCGGGGTTAAGCTGAATGAAGAGGAGATGCGAACAATGATTGATCGACTCTTCCAGTGCGAAGATCCCTATCGAACCCCCAGCGGAAAACCAACACTGATCCGATTGACATATGATGAACTGAAGCAGCGGTTCAATCGGCGAGTTGTAGATCATGAAGAATCTGATTGACACATTCCGTGATCGCGTAGCATCCTATATGAAGAGCTCGGCTCAAGTGAGCCTGGACGAGCGTATACTCGTTGGGGTAAGTGGGGGCGTGGATTCTGTTGTGTTGCTGGATGTTCTGGGAATATTGGGGTATGAGTGTGAGGTGGTTCACATCAATTATCATTTACGTGAACAGGAATCTGTCGCAGACGAAACGCTTGTTCGTCAGCTGTCTCAGCAACGGGAGTTAAACCTTCAGGTGAAGCACGTTTCCGCTCGCACCCATGCCGCTGGTACTGGATGCTCGGTCCAGATGATAGCCCGTGATCTTCGATACGCGGCTTTTGCTGAGGTAGCTTTGCAGCAAGGCATATCTACGGTAGCTGTGGCACATCACATGGATGACCAGGCGGAGTCGTTGTTGCTAAACCTTAACCGGGGAACGGGCCCAGAAGGGCTTGCTGCGATGCGTCCTGTCCGGCCGTTGACAGAACAGATCAACTTGGTGCGCCCGCTTCTGGGGGAGAGTAGGGCATCTATCCAAGCTTATGCAATCGCCAGGAACTTGAAATGGCGGGAGGATCGCTCCAATAAAGACACGAAGTATCTGCGCTCCCGGCTACGCGCAAGCGTTATGCCAAATCTGAATGCCGAAACGCTCGCACGGAGTGCTAAGCTTGTTGCTGAATGGGTTGATGAGGTGATCCGCCCAATGATCGACAAGAGTTTTTCTGATGCTGCAAGTGGGCAGTCACTGTCAATCGCATATCTGGCGCAACTACCAAATGTGCTCGCCAGGCGACTGGTAATTGAAGCGCTCCGCAAGTGGTTACCAGGATCACCCGCAAATGAGGCGCTCGCCGAAAGGATTCTGGGGCTGGTAAATTCGCAGACTGGAAAGCAAATTGAGGTAGGCGCGGGAGTGATCTGGCGGGATCGAGCCTATCTCGTGTTTAGTGCTGAGGCCAAGCAAGAAAGGACAGAAGAGATGGAACTGCTTTCTGAATCTGTAGCAGTAGCTGTTCCAGGTGGACACGTTCGACTCTATCTTACACAGGAGGAACCCTCAAGTCTTTCTGATCCAGAAGGTGTTTGGCTTGATGCAGAAAAACTGGAATTGCCGCTTACGGTTCGCCGCTGGCTTGCGGGTGATCGAATGCGCCCCCTAGGTATGCAGGGCACAAAAAAGATCAGTGATCTGTTGACGGATGACGCTGTACCTGCGCAGGAGCGCGGTTCTGTATCTGTAGTATGTAGTGGTTCGACGATTGCGTGGGTCGTCGGACGTAGAATGGCGCACGAATTTCGCGTAACCCCTTCAACTCAACAGTATGCCAGACTCTTCTACGAGCAAAACTGAGATCGTACATGGCCATCGTTTGAGACTGTTCAAGGATTCAGAGACTATCCAAACGCGTGTCCGGGAGATTGGCACTGCCCTGACACAGTCTCACTCTGGAAAGCGCCCGATTGTGCTAGGTCTCATGCATGGTGCCTTTGTATTTGTGGCTGATCTTGTACGAGTTATGGACTTGCCCTGTACGGTGGATTTTTGGCGCCTTTCTTCTTACGGGGCAGATACCAAGAGCAGTCAGTCCGTTCGTGAGCTCATGTCACCAACCGTAAGACTCTGCGACCGACATGTGATTCTGGTTGATGACATCGTGGATAGCGGCCGAACGCTAACCCACGCACTTCATAGGCTTGCTGAGCATTCACCTCTGTCAATCACTGTGGTTGCCTTGTTGCAAAATGAAGCGAGCTCTGTCGCAGTTGATCACGTAGGTTTTGTTTCCGGGGAAGACTACATCGTGGGTTACGGTCTAGATGTTGGATATGAGCTGCGGGGACTGCCCTCACTCTACTATCTCGAGAACAGTCGAGTGTAGGAGGATCTTGCAAATTATCAGTAGAAAGATGAATGGCGATACGTAACGTAATTCCCGGAAAAGGCCGACTAGAACGAGGAGAGATGCTTAGAATCGAGTTACTATTGGCGGGATTGATAGCGCTCATTCTTACGGGTTGTGACACCGAGCAGCTCACAACTGCACCGGAAGAACTCAAGGAGGAGAGCGACTATGGTGTCATATTGGGGGCCTTCTCCGAGCTTCATGGCATTGGTGCGTCAGCTCTCGCCATCATGAAGGATGGCAATGTCGTCTATGAGGGTGTGAGCGGTTTCATGGATGCCGGGCACAAAACGTCTATAGTTCCAAGTGTGATGATGCGAGTCGCAAGCGTATCCAAACCCATCACAGCCGCTGCCATTCGTCAGCTAGTTGCCGATGGGATACTAGCGTTGGATGAGCGAGCCTTCGATCTTGGACAGCCGGAAGGCGGATTGCTTGCTTTGCAGCCATTTCCGTCGCTCGGTGATTCTCTGCTAATGAATATCACAGTCGAACACCTTCTCCTTCATGAAGCCGGTTGGGACAGGGATAGCTCGGCGGATTGGGTATTTCGAGAAATTGAGATAGCAGGGATAATGTCAATTCCCAGTCCACCTGGACGGGAGAATACAGTCCGCTATGTTTTAGGCCAGCCGTTACAATTTGATCCTGGTTCTGAAACTGCCTATTCCAATGTCGGATATCTAGTCTTGGGGCTGATAATCGAAAAGGTGTCGGGAAAAGACTATCTTACCTATGTGCGCGAGAAAATCTTCGCCCCCCTTGGTATTTCCGCAGAGGACGTAATTCAGGCCCGTACGTTTCCCCAGGACCGTAGTATAAGGGAACCATGGTACGATGCTTCAGGATTGGCTTGCAATGTGTTTGATCCAGATGGACAATCTGTAAGGTGGCCGGATGGAGGGTGGGATGCTGAGGCCAAGCTCGCTGAGGCTGGACTGGTCACCACAACGAGGGCTCTGCTTGAATTTGCTGACGAGTACGTGGTGTTTGGTCCCAGTATCGGTAGCCAACGAAGCAGTCGGGAGGGAAGTGATTGGTGGAGCTGGCACGGGGGAACCTTGCCTGGAACCAATTCGCTGGTGTACCAGAGTGGAGACGGGGTCAACTACGTCATTCTCTTTAATCGTCGCGCCATCGGAATCGACCGATTTGTCTACGTCAAGCAGTTCATGGACTTTCTGAACACACGCCTAATGCTGCCAAGTTCGGCAGCCCCATCCGAGATGTATGGAGACGCTTCAACTGGTCAGTATTTTGCCGAATAGGAGATACGAAAGCCCAAGATCTTCGAAGCGAAAATAACAAGATTTCCAGGATTCCTGCAATCAGCCTGCATAGTGAAACAAGGTGATTATTTACCTGCGTACCATCAGCACCGACCACAATCCAGGTCATGTGGGTCATGTAGGTCCAACCTATCAGGAAAAAGCGCTTTCCACGTTGTACACGTTAAAAATAGTTGATAATGGGGCATGTGGAGGTTATGTTGTAGCTTGTGTGAGTCACGTAACAAATCGATGAAAATGAGCCATAGTTTTAGCCGCAGAAGCTTTTTGAAAACCACAGCGCTGGCTGCCAGTACGCTGGTAATTCCTCGCGGTGTATTGTCCGTGCCTTCAACCGTAAAGGTTGGTGCGATTTCATACAGCTTTCGTCAGATTCCCGGCAGTGCAGAGGAAATTCTTGGGTACATGCAAACTCTTGGACTTGATACGGTGGAGTTAATGGGGGGACCGGCGGAAGCGTATGCAGGAGCTCCAGACGCGGGCCCTAGACCACGCCATCCCGAATCTATGACCCAGGAGGAAAGGTCTAACTATGTGGCCGCTAGGACGGCGGCACAACAGGAAACGCAGAAATGGCGCCGCAGCGCTTCCATGGATAAGTTTGCTGAGTTGGGAGATATGTACAGAGATGGGGGTGTAGATGTGGATATTTTGAAATTGGGCAGCGCAAATTGGTTTGAGGAGGACATAGATTACGCCTACAGGGCAGCAAAAGCGATCGGTGCACGCGGAATTTCTTTTGAAATCTCAGCGCTCTCATCCGAGAGAATGGCACCATTCGCTACAAAGCACGGCCTTCTCAACGGCATGCACAATCATTTACAGGTAGCCAACGAGAATTTTGACTTTGACGAGTACCTCTCCCATTCGCCGAACAATATGCTGAACCTGGACATCGGGCACTATGTCGCTGCGCTTGGGACTTCCCCTATTCCCGTGATCAAGAAATATCACAACCGAATTAGCCACTTACATCTAAAGGACCGCAAATCCCCCGAAAATGGACAGGATAATGTCGCATGGGGAACGGGAGATACGCCGATTGACGAAGTTTTACGCCTGTTGCGGGACGAGAATTACCCAATCCCGGCTATGATTGAACTGGAATACCCGATTCCAGAAGATTCCAGTGTTATGGAAGAAATGGCTAAGTGTGTTGACTACTGCCGTGAGGCTTTGGAGTCATAGTGGCAGGTTGGCTTCCTTCAAGTGGCAGAGGTACGGTTTTTCAGTGAAGTGCAAGAGTGCTTGAATCGCAGCTAGATCAGCTTGATTGTCAAGTTCTCGGAGTTGTCCCCTCGAGTCCAGGATGCGCACGCCCCCTTCATCCGGTTCATAAGCGGCATGTCTCGACTTATCTACTTTTAGGTAGTACGAATGTGCGTCGGGAGTGGTGATCCCAATTTTCTCCAGTGTCTCACTTACTCGATCCTTCCACAGAGCACGTAATTCCCGTGTAGGTTCTTCGGTGAGGAATGTACATCGAAACAGATCTCGATTGATGATACGCTGCGATAAATCCGCAAGTATAGGATCCGAGCTTCGACACCATTGCTTCAGGCTGCAGATTACTTCGGCATCATCCAAGCTCAGGAACCGATCCAGAACCTCATCTTCCGAGAGTCTAGATGCATCAACTTTACGTTCAAGGAACCAGCGCAATGCTGATGAAATGCCAGATACAGCTTCATCTTTGCAGGCGTCGATCAAGTCCCGTGCACGGCGGATTGCGCCGCGGAGCACAAAATCAGCTGCAACCACCGTCTTGTGCAGATAAACCTGCCAGTACATTAATCGTCGGGCTATCAGCACGTTTTCGACTGCGTAAATCCCCTTCGACTCAATTGCAAGGCAGGATCCTTTTCCTCCATCCTTCGGGTAAACACACAGTGTGCGCAGAATACGCTCGATACCGATTCTACCTTCAACCACCCCAGTAAAATGAGAATCCCTGCATAAGTAGTCCAAACGATCCATATCCAGTTGACTCGAAATCAAGTCGCAGAAGAATGAACGTTCATAGGTTCCGGCCAGCATCTGGATTGCCAGGTCGAGCGGCGGACCAATCCGTGCTTCGAGCCTACGCATGAGGGCTAAACTTATTTTCTCATGCGGTGTATCGCAAACCAGATCATACTCTAGCGTATGGGAATACGGCCCATGACCAATGTCGTGCAGCAGGATGGCGGCCATAGCTGCCAGTCTTTCATCTTCTGTGATGGGAGTTCCTTTGGCAGCTAAACTGTCCAGGGCATCGGACATTAGTGCCAGTGCACCCACGGCGTGCGGAAAACGACTATGTTCAGCAGCAGGGAAAACAATTAGTCCTAGACCCAATTGTTTGATACGCCTGAGTCGCTGAACCTCGCGCGATTCAAGCAATGGCTGAATTATCTTTCGGGGTACCCGGATGAAACCGTGAACAGGATCCGAAAGGACTATGGCATTGCGTATCATTGCAGGTTGGGGCGATTCCTCGACTCGTCACCGAATGAGAGCGCACGCTGCTGTAATTTGACCTTCCAAAGTGAAAATACTAAGCAGATAACTACTGATGAGGGTTGCACTACCCGTGTGCATTGAAGTAAGCCAAGACTACTGGCCAAAGGCGAAGTACGCCATCCGGATGTTACTTGAGCCGCTTGGTTTGGGTCCGATTTTCAAGCCTCGAAGTGAGCTGGACAGTCATGGTTTGTACTATGGACATAGTCCTATAGGTCTCCCTTCAGCGATAATTGTATTACCCATGGCACATAGTGCGGAAGGATTCTATGATGATTTTACTCCCATAGATGTGACTTCTGTGTGTTGGAGGAAGCATGCTGATTTTAATGTTCCAATTCTTTTCTCTTCAGAGTCGGGAGATGACCTTGTTGCATCGGCTTTTTATTGGCTCTCGGGTTGGCAGGAATTCACCGTACAGGCCCGTGATCAGCATGGCCGGTTCCCTCATAAATCGTCACTTCAGGCGATACTTGAAGTGACGCGACTTCCTGTCGCAGATTGCTATCGGACGATGTTGAAAGCGCGTTTAGAAGGTGCAGGGATTAATACGGATCTGCGGAAATGGGCCGGGAGGGATTGGGCGTTTTGTCCGACGATTGACGTTGACTATCTTCGACACTGGCGCATTGGAATGATTCTTCGGGAGAAAGTTGAATATTTTCTGTTGAATCGTCGAAAAGTCGGTGTACGTGAGCGCTGGCGTCGGCTGTTCAAGTTTACCCATAGTTACTTTAGCCGGGGCGATGCATTCAAGATTGCCTTGCGTAACATGTATCAAGCGATTCGGGCTTATGGTAATGCCACAATTTTTTTGAAAGCTGCAGCCCACGGTCCGAATGATGTAAGTTATCAACTGGATCAACCTTTTCTTCGTAACCTGTTCGTTGATCTCACTTCTGATGGGTTTGAGATTGGCCTTCATCCAAGCTATCACGCACATACTCATATTGCTTATGTGCGCAGTGAGCGCCGCGCTCTTACTGAGGTTACTGGAACAGATCCCTTAAGTGTTAGGCAGCATTTTTTGCGCTACGAACCAGCGATAACCCCACACATCCAGGAAGGAGTCGGTTTTAGAATTGATTCGTCGCTTGGTTTTGCGGAATGCTCCGGCTTCAGGAACGGCACCTGTATGCCATTTCTGAGGTTTGATCCTGTAGGGAACAGGGTGATGGATATTTGGGAAATGCCGCTCTTGTTTATGGATGGAGCATTGTTTAATAGACAAAAATACGGGACGGCTGAAGCCATTCAGGATAGTATGGAACTCCTCAAGCTATGTCAAATGTTTGGTGGGGTTGCCGTTGGTCTTTGGCACAATGTCATCGGCGAAGAATTAGATTATCCAGGATGGGGCGAGCACTTTGAGAAGACATTGGGGTGGGGCGGCTCAAATGGAGCATATATTGCCTCCTTGCAAGATGCGCTTGGCGCATGGACGGGTTACCCACTTGGCAACTAGTGGAAGATGTGTCACGGTGTGAACGATAATTATTTACTGTGACTCATGTCAGGAAGGAGAAAGGGTCAGACGCCGCTCATGCGGCAGTATTTCCGGATTAAAGCGGAACATCCGGACACGCTCCTGTTGTTTCGGATGGGCGACTTCTACGAGACGTTTGAAGAAGATGCCCTCAAAGCAAGTGACGTGTTGGGTATTGTGCTTACAAAACGAGCGAATGGTGCCGCGAAGAGTGTGCCGCTCGCGGGATTCCCTCATCACGCGCTCGAAAATCACCTCCCAAAACTGATCGAGGCAGGACTCAGGGTTGCGATTTGCGAGCAACTTGAGGACCCAAAATCAACGCGGTCTCTGGTCAAGCGGGGCGTGACCGAAATCGTTACGCCCGGGGTATCCCTTCGGGATCAGATGCTGTCTCCAAAACAGGCAAACTATCTGGTGGCAGTACACTTTGGGAAGAAGCGGGTGGTAGGAGTAGCTTATGCAGATGCATCCACTGGAGAGTTCCTGCTCACAGAGGTTGATCAGTCCAGACTGGATGATCTGTTACAGAGTATCGAACCGGCAGAACTCCTTGTTAACAAAGCTACACAAGAGTCTGTACGCGCATTCCGTGATCGAGGCTACATTGTTACCCCCCGTGAGGATTGGGTGTTTGATTGGGATTTTGCCAACACTACGCTGCTTGAACACTTTGGCACTCACTCTTTGAAAGGCTTTGGGATTTCAGGATTTACGGAGGGGGTTGTTGCTGCCGGTGCGGTACTCCACTACCTGATCGAAACACAAAAGGGTAAACCAGAGCATATACGTCGGATTCAGCAGCAGATGGATGAGGGGTACATGCTCCTCGATCCACAGACGCGCCGTAATCTTGAACTAGTGCCCCCGCTGCACGGAGACCGTAACGGTCCCACGATGGTTGAGCTTCTGGATCAAACCTGCACTGCTATGGGGGCAAGACTCCTGAGGCGGTGGCTCTTTCAACCATTACGTGATGTTGCACGCATCAATCGTAGACTAGATGCTGTTGAGACGCTGGTACGCAATACAGAGGTTCGAGAAAATCTACAGTACGGTCTCAAACAAATCTGCGATATTGAGCGGGTAGTCGCCAGGATATGTACGCAACGAGCTACTCCCCGGGAGCTGTTGGCACTCGCTTTAGCACTGCGGCAAGTGCCCGAGTTGGTCGAGAATTTACAATCGACCGACTGCAAAGCACTGGATGAATTATCTCGACGACTGAACCCCTGTGATGATATTGAATCTGCAATCAGCCAAGCCATTGACGGCTCTTCTGAGCATATATTTCGACGGGGTTACAGCGAAGAACTCGATAGATTATGCGAGATTTCCAGTTCGGGAAAAGGATTTATTGAGGCACTTCAGAGGCGTGAAAGTGAACGGACAGGTATTCCCTCTCTCAAAGTAGGCTACAACAAAATATTTGGATACTACCTGGAGATAACGAATGCACATCGAGATAAGGTACCACCTGAATATGTTCGGAAGCAGACGTTGGTTAACGCAGAGCGATATATCACCAATGAGTTGAAGGAATATGAGGAAAGTGTAATTGGGGCACAGGAGCGGATCCTTGTTCTCGAAAACGAACTCCTCAGATCTCTTAGAGCGGATTTGGCAAAATCATCCAGGGAACTCCAGCAGCTGGGGGCAATGATAGCAGTTCTGGATTGTTTGGTTGGCTTTGCGGAAGTAGCAGTTCGTGACGGGTATGTGAGGCCAAGTATCGATAACACCAGGTTGCTCAGAATAGTGCATGGCAGACATCCGATTGTAGAACAGCAGGATCCTGCTGCCTTCGTTCCGAACTCAGTAGAGCTTGATCCTGATAAGTATCAGATATTCATCATTACGGGGCCCAATATGGCGGGCAAGAGTGTGATTTTACGCCAGGTGGGTTTAATCGTCTTGATGGCGCAGGCGGGAAGCTTCGTGCCTGCAAAATCAGCTACCATCGGTATTGTTGATCGCATATTTACCCGCGTTGGGGCATCAGATAACTTGGCTTCGGGTGAGAGCACTTTTCTGGTTGAAATGAATGAGGCAGCCAACATTCTCAATAATGCCACCCGAAATTCGCTGATTCTCCTGGATGAGATCGGACGGGGAACCAGTACTTTTGATGGTCTCTCAATTGCGTGGGCGCTGGTTGAATACCTGCACGAAAATGAGTCAATTGCTGCCCGAACACTTTTTGCAACTCACTATCATGAACTCAATACGCTTGAGGAGCGTCTTGAAAGGGTTAAAAACTATAAGGTTCATGTTCAGGAGCATGACGGCAAGATTGTTTTTCTCCACAAGTTGATCCGTGGGGCGGCAGATCATTCTTATGGTATCGAGGTGGCCCGTATGGCTGGATTGCCCCCGAAATTGCTGGGCAGAGCAAGTAAAATTCTGGATGAGCTGGAATCCCAGGAACCTGTGGAGAAAGACAATGTGCCGAAAATGGAAGCTATTCAGATGACGCTTTTTGATCAAGCAGAATCCGATGAGGTACGCGACAAACTACGGGAGATAGATATCAACGGAATTACGCCGCTGCAGGCGTTATCCATTTTAGCAGAGTTAAAGGATCTTTCTGACTAGATCTGAGGAACGAGCATGAAAATACTAATTGTAGGGAGTGGTGGGCGTGAGCATGCTTTGGCATGGGCCGTACGAGGAGCTGGCAGGTTATTTATAGCCCCGGGCAATGCGGGGACAACGGAATTCGGAGAAAATGTCGATATCAAGACGACAGATACGGAAGGTTTAGTTTCGTTTTCTCAAAGAGAAAACATTGACCTGGTTGTTGTCGGTCCAGAGGTACCTCTTGCAGGTGGACTAGCCGATGCCTTAGGCCAAGCCGGGATAGCCTGTTTTGGCCCGTCGGCAGTAGCCGCCGAAATTGAAAGCAGCAAGGCGTTTGCTAAAGCATTTATGCAGCGCCATAATGTGCCAACCGCCCAATGGCAGGCCTTTCTTCCAGATCAGATTGAGAAGGCTAAGGCTTATGCACAAACATTAGGAAGATGCGTTGTCAAGGCTTCTGGACTAGCTGCGGGGAAGGGGGCAATCATGTGCGAGGACCAGGCCAGTTCCGATCGTGCATTACATGATTTACTGGCGATGGGCCGTCTGGGAGACGCGGGCAGGGAGGTCGTAGTTGAAGAATGGATGGAGGGTGAAGAGGCAAGTGTATTTGCTCTTACAGATGGTGATGATTATCAAGTATTAGATCCAGCCCAAGATCATAAACGCGCATTTGATAATGATCTCGGTCCAAATACAGGAGGCATGGGCGCATATGCTCCGGCTCCGGTAATGACCACAAACTTGATCGATGAAGTTTGCGGCTCAATCATTGAGCCGACACTCGAGGGCATGGCATACGAGGGTAGACGTTATACGGGCTGCCTCTACGCTGGTCTTATGATCACAGAACAGGGACCCAAGGTTGTCGAATTCAACTGCCGTTTTGGGGATCCCGAGACGCAGGTTGTGCTACCCTTGATGGGGGCAGATCCCATAGAAGTACTCCTGCGAGCAGCTAACGGAGGTATCGGAAATTTGCGACTGACCAAACAATCACTTGCGGCTGCATGTGTGGTACTGGCCAGTGGCGGGTATCCTGATTCGTACAACAAGGGATACCCCATTAGTGGACTGAACGCTGCAAGGGAGATCCCCGGTGCTCTTGTATTTCATGCGGGTACAAAGTCTGATGATCAAAAAATCCTTACCGCGGGAGGACGTGTTTTGGGAGTAACCGCGGTGGCGTCCACGTTGAGGGAAGCAGTTAGTCGTGCCTATGAGTCGGCGGATCTCATACAGTTCGATGGGAAACATATGCGACGGGATATTGGACACAGCGCGCTTGGGCGTCAATAATGCACCGTCTGTTATCCTTATTGGTTCTATTGGCGACGTTCTCCGGAATCACGAGCGCCCAGGATACGCTCAGTACCGAATTTGAAGTTGTTGCGCACTTTTCTGAAGCACTGGCGCTTGAAATTGACCCAGAGGGGTTGCTCTATGTTGCGACGGTGACAGAGGTAGTCCAACTTGGCCAAGACGGCAGGATACGTGGAAGTCTGGACGGAACGAGCGCAGGAGCATTTGGGGAGGTTTCTGATGTTGATCCGGGTAACGGATTGATATGGGTTATTGCAGACGCAGGGAATGGTCATCTCTTGCGGTTTTCTAAAGAACTGCTGCATCTGGAGTCTATTCGAGTGCCCAGGAGTGTGAACGTTGAGTTGGAGCGATCCCCTCGGCTTGACCTTTACGATGGGCTTAAAACTGCTTTGGGGCGGCCGATATCCATTGCTGTCGGTTCAACCGGTGCAATGTTTGTCATTGACGCGTCTTCTCAACAGGTGCTTAAATGGGATTCCAGTCGAAGATTAGAGCGGAGGATCGGTGAATTTGGTGCCGGAGCAGGCGAATTGGTGGAGCCAATCAGTCTTTCAACGGGTACGTCGCTGCTTTATGTGGCAGATCGTGCACTTGGTGTGGTTAAAGTGTACGATTACTTTGGTGGGCATGTACGCAACCTGAAAGCAACGCAAGATGTGACAGGTGTCACTGTGGCAGGCCCGGAAGTATGGGTAATCCTGCCCCAAGCTATATGGATATATGATAACCAAGGTGCCTTCTTGCGTCAGGTTGTCGTAGAGCTAGACAGTCCACTATTGGCTGCGATACCCGTTTCGGAGCATATTCTTCTCCTGACTTCGACACAGCTACTACGGGCCAGAATTGGCTGATGTTTAATTATTTGGAACCGAAGTACAGAAGGCTTGAAAACGCCGGAATTACACAGTAATTCATGCAGTTGGCGTCTCCAGACAATTATTCATCGCCATCTTGAATACCGGTCAATTCATACGATTAATGATTGCATCCCGGACTACTGTCACCGGGTCTCAGGTGGAAAGATGGTACGAATGTATCAAGTTCAGGGATCGTGGTGGAAGGGTTTTGTGACGAATGCAGGACGAAGGGGCAACCAGTTGACTTTCCGCATCGAATATTTTTCCCTAACTTTATCGTTTCTCGGCTTTGAGGTATGCGTTGACTTTCTTTTCAGTGAGAAACATCCTTCTTTCGGTCGGTATTAAGGCATGAGCGCCACATCTTTCAATAGAAGGGCGATTGGGGAGTCAATGATTTGTATGACTAGGTATTATGTGGCATAGTACAGATGTAAGGGACATCTTGCCAAGTAAGTGGTATCATAACAGTTAGGCTAACTTGTTTCAGCTTAAGACTAATGAAATACGACGTCCATACGAAGGTCCAACCAGTTGTGACTGGTGATGCACTTCCGAAAGTTCGACCAGAACTGACGACCAAAGGCCAGCACATGTCTGGCGCCGAAATTCTGCTCCGGTCCCTAGAGGCCGAGGGGGTCAAGATTGTCTTCGGACATCCCGGGGGAGCTGTTATCCATGTGTATGATGAGATGCACAGGATAAAACCCCAGTTTGAGCACATCTTAGTTCGGCATGAACAGGGAGGAACACATGCGGCGGAAGGTTACGCAAAAGCAACAGGAAAGGTGGGGACTGTACTGGTTACCAGTGGGCCTGGTGCTACAAACACCGTCACGGGTATCGCAGACGCTTACATGGACTCGGTACCGATTGTCGTGTTTACCGGACAAGTTCCCACAGGTCTCATTGGTAACGATGCGTTCCAGGAATGCGATGCTATTGGCATCAGCCGCTCAATAACGAAGCATAGTTATCTGGTTCGTGATGTGAGCGACTTGGCACGTACAGTCAAGGAAGCTTACCATATTGCCCGGACGGGGCGACCTGGTCCGGTACTGGTCGATCTGCCGAAGGATGTTTTGCTGGCCAAAGGCCCCTTCGTGTACCCGGAAACCGTGAATATGCGGGGGTACGCGGTACCTGCAGAGGGGCGAGTGGAGAAGCTGGAGCGCGCAGCACAGATGATTGAAGAATCGGAACGGCCACTGTTTTATGTCGGAGGTGGGGCCGTTAACAGCGATTCCTCGGAATTATTGACAGATATTGCAAGGCATACCGGTATTCCGGTAACGACTACGCTGCATGGACTTGGAGCTTTCCCCGAAGACGATACTCTTGCATTACGAATGCTTGGTATGCATGGTACTTGGTGGGCGAACCAAGCGATACAGCACTGTGACTTGATTATTGCTGTGGGTGCGCGGTTCGACGATCGTGTAACCGGGAAGTTGGACTCGTGGGCGCCTCATGCAAAAGTTATTCACATCGAGATTGATCAGTCGTGTATCTCCAAAAACGTTTTTGCAGATTGCGCTATCCTGGGCAATGTGCGAAATGTACTTGAACAGCTGCGACCGATGGTCAAGCCGAAGGATACAACCGAATGGCTGAAACAGATTGATGTCTGGCGCCAAGAATGTCCTCTGAAGTACGAACAGGACGGGAAGTTGCGTGCACAGGGTGTCATCGAAAATCTGCGTGACAAAACCAATGGCGATGCCGTAGTCATCACGGATGTTGGTCAGCATCAAATGTGGACCGCGCAGTACTTCCGGTTCCTGCATTCGCGGACACACATTACCAGTGGCGGCCTGGGTACAATGGGATTTGGTATGCCGGCAGCTATGGGAGCTGCTTTCGGCATGCGTGAAATTGGTTCGTCCAGACCGGTGGTCTGCATAAGTGGTGATGGTGGTTTTGTAATGAATGCCCAGGAAATGAGTGTAGCGGCAGCTCATAAGCTTCCACTGAAGCTCGCGGTCATCAACAACCGCTTTCTGGGTATGGTAAGACAATGGCAGGAGCTCTTCCACAAGGAACGGTACAGCCATACTGATCTTTCAGATACGAACCCTGATTTCGTGAAACTGGCCGAGGCCAATCATTGCGTCGGCCTCCGTGCAACGACTCCAGAAGAATGTCGACAGATTATTGACGAGGCATGGAAGGTGACCGACCGACCTGCACTCATGGAATTTCAGGTGGCCAAAGAAGAAATGGTCTTTCCGATGGTGCCCGCTGGTGCGGCAACCGGGGAAATGATCACCGATAGGATGACACCGAACTCGTTCGTGTAGTAATCAAGGCATTGAGAATACGAAGATGATGGCAGACACACTTGTACTGACACCACAGCAGATTATCCGCAAAAAGGCTGCGGGTGAGCCCATTCAGCCTGACGATAGTGAAATGACGCGAAAGCATACGATCGTGGTTCTCGTAGAGAATTCCATCGGTGCATTCATACGTGTTATCAATATGTTCTCAGCACGGGGATTCAACATTGACAGTGTTACAGTCGGTCCCACAGAGGATTCAAGTGTTAGCCGGATGAACATAGCGACAGTTGGAAACAGCCGTATAATTGCCCAGGTTTTGAGGCAGTTGAGTCGTCTGGTGGACACAATTGAAGTTACCGATCTCACGACAACTGATTATGTAGAGCGGGAGTTGTGTCTGCTTAAAGTGTGCTATACGAAGGATTCCCGCTCAGAAATCCTGGATGTAAGTGATATTTTTCGGGGCAAGGTTGTTGACATCACTAAAAAAACAATGACCTTTGAGTTGCGCGGTCCTTCTCAAAAGATTGATGCGTTTATCGACATGATGTTACCACACAATATAGTCGAGGTCGCTCGAAGTGGTCGCGTAGCTATGCAGCGCGACATATAATCTGCAATCAACCACATTTATTTGGTAATACATGAAAGTGCACTACAACGCCGATCCCAGCATTATCCTTGGGAGAAAGGTAGCGGTGATCGGATATGGAAGCCAGGGACATGCCCACGCCCTGAATTTACAGGACAGCGGGGCGACTGTCAGAGTTGGTCTACGAGGCGGGTCGAGATCTGCCGGCAAAGCCCGTGCCAAGGGGCTTGGAGTGATGAGCATCGCAGATGCTGCTGCCTGGGGAGATGTAATCATGATTCTGATCCCGGATCAGGATCAAAAGCGGGTTTACGAAGCAGAGATTGCCGATTGCATGATACCAGGCAAGGCTTTGGGCTTTGGCCACGGGTTTAATGTGCACTACGACCAGATCAAGGCACCGGAAGGCGTGGATGTCTTTATGGTAGCTCCCAAAGGCCCAGGACATCTTGTTCGCCGTACTTTCGAAGAAGGCAAAGGCACCCCTTGCCTTGTGGCAGTGGCACAGGACGCTACCCGCACAGCCCTTGATCTCGCGATCAGCTACGCTGATGCAATTGGGGGTACACGCGCAGGCGTGATCGAAACCAACTTCAAGGACGAAACGGAAACCGACCTCTTTGGAGAGCAGGCAGTCTTGTGTGGAGGATCACAGGCCTTAATTCAGGCAGGATTTGAAACATTGGTTGAAGCGGGATACCCTGAGGAACTGGCTTACTTTGAGGTGCTCCATGAGCTGAAACTCATTGTAGATCTCTACTATGAGGGGGGGCTTTCGTATATGAACTACTCCATCAGTGATACGGCGGAGTATGGTAACTATTCTCGTGGACAGCGTGTTATTGGTCCTCAGGTGAAGGAGGAAATGAGGCGTATCCTTGACGAAATTCAATCCGGTGACTTTGCACGTGAATGGATTGCCGAATGCGAAGGAGGGCAGTCAGCATTTCAGGCTTATCGAGATAGAACTGCAGCACACCCGGTAGAAAAAGTAGGCAAGCGACTGCGTAAGATGATGGCTTGGCTTAGAAAGAGTACCGATACAGTAGAAACTGCCAAGGCAGCTTAATGCCCGGATATAAGATTGCAATGCTCCCGGGTGACGGTATTGGGCCAGAGGTTACCAGGGAAGCGGAAAAGGCTATGGTTGCTGCTGCCCAGGCCTTTGATTTTGAGATTGAACTGGAACACTGGCCAATAGGTGGCACAGCGCTCGAGAAGTTCGACATGCCTTTCCCCGATGCAACACGAGAGGCCTGTTTAGCTGCCGACGCAATATTTCTAGGTGCGATCGGTGGTCCTAAATGGGACCACGAAACCGGAGATCGAAGGTGTGAGGCAGCCTTGCTTGCCTTACGTAAGGCCTTGGGGGGATACGCTAACTTGCGCCCCGTCATCGTACCCGAGAGTCTTGTAGGGGCTTCGCCCTTGCGGCCTGAACGAGTAAGCGGTACGGACCTTCTAATCGTGCGTGAGCTTACTGGCGGGATCTACTTCGGGGAACCTCGAAGCAGTGCAGACGACATTGCGACAAATTGTATGGTCTATACCAGGAGTGAGATTGAGCGTATTGCAAGAATGGCGTTCGGCATCGCGGAAAAACGCCGAGGGCATCTCACCTCTGTAGATAAGGCTAATGTTCTTGAGGTATCGCAACTTTGGCGTAGTGTTATAACCGAGATTCATGAATCGGAATTCCCAAATGTAGAACTTGAACATCTGTACATAGATAACGCCGCAATTCAGCTTATTCTTAACCCGTCTCATTTTGACGTGATTTTGACCGGCAACCTGTTTGGAGATATACTCAGTGATCTGGCAGGTACTCTCCCTGGTTCTCTCGGTATTTTGCCCTCGGCGAGTATCGGTGGACTAGTCAACCTGTACGAACCCGTTCATGGCAGTGCTCCTGACATAGCCGGCAAGGGATGGGCGAACCCTGCCGGGGCACTGCTTAGTACAGTGATGCTACTCCAGGGGCTGGGGGAAATGGAAGCTGGATCACGTCTTCAGGGTGGCATTGTTAAGACACTGAGCGAGGCGGTGCTTACTAGAGATCTGGGTGGAACAGCTTCAACTTCAGAATTCGCTGATGCAGTGCTTTCGCATGCATTCGAATTAGCTCCGACTGTGCCTGTACGGTAGACCAACAGATTGGTTAAATGGCTGAGGATAAAGTACTGATATTCGAAACTACGTTACGCGACGGCGAACAGGCCCCTGGCGCTTCGATGAATGTCGAGGAAAAGATTCGGATCGCGCAGCAACTTGCCAGACTGAAGGTTGATATTATTGAGGCGGGGTTTCCAATTTCTTCGCCTGCGCAGTTTGAAGCGGTGCAACGCATCGGACAGGAAGTGGAGGGTCCAGTGATAGCAGCCCTTGCACGGACGATTGAAGCAGACATTGACGCCGCCGGGGAAGCATTGCAAACGAGTGCCAACGCGAGAATTCATACGTTTATTGGCACCAGCGATATTCACTTGGCGGCAAAGTTTGGAGCTGATAAGTATGGACGAACGATTGAAGCAAAGCGAGAGTCCGTTCTCGAAATGGTTGATCGTGCGGTGCGGCAGGCATGCTCAATTACGAGTGATGTTGAGTTCAGTGCAGAAGACGCTGGGCGTACAGATATAACTTATTTGGTAAAAGTGATTGATGTGGCTGTCGCAGCAGGTGCCACGACTATCAACATTCCAGATACCACGGGGTACTGCGTCCCCAAGGAGTATGCCGCCCTGTTTGACAACGTACGGCAGCGATGTATGGACATGGACAGCATCATCCTGTCGGTACATTGTCATGACGATCTGGGGTTGGCGGTCGCAAATTCTCTGGCGGGAGTTCTGGCGGGTGCACGTCAGGTTGAGTGTACAATTAACGGTATCGGAGAACGAGCAGGAAACGCCTCACTTGAGGAAATCGTCATGGCGCTCAATGTGCGGAGACAACACTTCGGAACCCATACAGGCGTTGATACTATGCTGCTCTCAGAAACCAGTAAAATGGTTTCGAGGGCTACCGGATTTCCTGTACCTCCGAACAAGGCGATAGTAGGGTCAAATGCTTTCAGTCATGAAGCCGGTATCCACCAGCATGGCGTTCTTAAGAGCCGTGAGACGTATGAAATCATGCGGGCGGAGGATGTGGGGCAAAGCCCTGAGGCCATTCGCCTTGGTCGACATTCAGGTAGGCACGGACTCTTTAGCCGCCTGGAGAAACTGGGATTTTTTGTGGGGGAGGAGCGCAGAGATAAGCTATATCAGAAATTTGTTGAGCTTGCTGACGAGAAGAAAGAGATCTTTGATGAGGACCTCGTAGCGCTGGTACAGGAAGCGAAGGGAGGGGGAGCCTCGGCTCATTACCGCCTGGAGCATTTGTCGATTATTTCCGGCACGGGGCGAACAGCAAGGGCCGAAGTTCTGCTGTATCACAGCTCTTCGGATACATCCTGCCGCAAAACAGCAGATGGAGATGGACCTGTTGCCGCCATTTACAACGCCATTGATATGGCAGCGGGCAGTCATCATGGATTAGTTTCCTACGGTATTCGATCCGTAGGCGAAGGAAAAGATGCAATGGGAGAAGTAAGCGTCCTGATCAGCGAAAACGGGGCACTCTTCCGAGGCGTGGCACGCCATACTGATGTACTCCAGGCCTCTGCCAACGCGTACATACAAGCGCTTAATCAGCTGGAGAACTTCAGAGCAAATAACGAGGAAGAGTTCGTATCTGATGGAATCATGCAGTCGTTTGATAGCGACGGAGGGTAATTAGATGACAATAACAGAAAAAGTAATTGCACGACATTGTGGTCGAAGCAGGGTTGTTCCGGGCGAGAGTGTCTGGGTAGATGTGGATATCCTGATGACACATGATGTGTGTGGTCCGCCAACCATTGATATTTTCAAACGTGAGTTTGGAGAAGATGCAAAGGTCTGG
Organism: Rhodothermaceae bacterium; assembly: GCA_009841335.1. Lineage (GTDB taxonomy): Bacteria > Bacteroidota > Rhodothermia > Rhodothermales > Bin80 > Bin80. The sequence continues at coordinate 46,093 of VXLY01000111.1, forward strand.
GATCCAGAAAAGCTGGTGATACTACCTGATCACTACATCTTCACACAGAATCATCATGCAAATCGCAATGTTCGGTTGCTAAGGGCTTTTGCGGAAGAACACAATCTGCCTCACTATTATGATGTAGGGACACCGCGCTACAAAGGTGTTTGCCATATGGCGCTTGCCGAAGAGGGCTTCAATCGTCCGGGGTCATTGCTGATCGGTACCGACAGTCATACATGCACGTCCGGAGCTTTTGGTATGTTTTCGACAGGAGTGGGAAATACGGATGCGGCGCTGATCATGGGGACGGGTAAGATCTGGTTGCGCGTACCAGAGACTATGCGCTTCATCTTCGAGGGTGTATTGCCCCCATACTTGATGGCGAAAGATCTTATTCTCGCCGTGATAGGGGATATCGGTTGTGACGGTGCCACCTACCGAGCCATGGAATTTGATGGAGAATCAGTGTACTCTCTGTCTATGCAGGAACGAATGACACTGACCAACATGGCCATTGAGGCCGGGGGCAAGAACGGAATTATCGGCCCCGACGAGACAACGATTGAATACGTACGCGCTCGTACGGATGCTCCCTTTGAATGTGTTTACAGTGATGAAGATGCACGATTCCATTCTGAATATAGATACGATGTCTCTACGCTGGAGCCGGTTGTTGCCAAGCCCCATCGGCCAGACAATCGTGCCAGTGTTGTAGAAGTTGCTGGTATACGTCTGGATCGGGCCTATGTTGGTAGTTGCACCGGGGGTAAACTGGAGGATTTCCAGGCAGCAGCTCAGGTCATGAAGGGGCAGGAAGTTGTCATCGATACTTATATCGTGCCTGCGACAACTGAGATTAGTAATGCTCTTCGTACAACTACGCTTGATGGTACTACCTTGTGGGATGTATTTATTGAGGCCGGATGCAAGATGGGTCAGGCAAGCTGTGCGGCATGCTTAGGAGGGCCACCAGATACTTTTGGGCGCATGCAGGGCAGTGAGGTGGTTATTTCTACAACCAATCGGAATTTCCCTGGACGTATGGGATCCAAACAGGCCTCAGTTTACCTCGCATCTCCTCTCACAGTGGCAGCAAGTGCGCTTAACGGTGTGATTACCGATCCACGTGAGGTTTTTGTGTAGACTATAAAATCAAGAGTTATGGAATCCAATATTCGTGGTCTGGCTTATGTAGTGGGCGACGCGATTGACACTGACCAGATCATTCCCGCGGAGCATCTTGTCTACAGTCTGCAGAAGCCCGACGAACGACGTTTGTATGGCCGATTTGCCATGAGTGGTGTACCGGTGCAGGTACAGGGACTCCCCGAAGGCCATATACCATTTACTGAACCGGACAAGTACGAAAGCAAATTCACTTTTGTTATAGGCGGGACAAATTTTGGATGTGGTTCTTCCCGTGAGCACGCACCATTTGCATTGACCGAAGCGGGGGCAAAAGTTGTAATAGCCGAGAGTTACGCACGCATATTTTACCGGAATACGATCGATGGCGGCTTTGTTGTTCCTTTTGAAGCTATCGAAAAGATTAATGATCAAATATGTACGGGGGATGATCTTGAGTTGGATACCCGTTTAGGGCAACTGACCAACCATACCACCGGCAAAGAGTATTTGCTTAAGCCACTTGGAGACGTAGCAGAAATTCTCAGCGCAGGCAACGTATTTGAATATGCAAGAAAAAACGGCCTGATCGCCTTGTCTGATGAAAAACATTGAATTATTTGATACTACTCTTCGCGATGGTACACAAGGCGAGCATGTAACGTTATCGGTCACTGACAAGGTCCGGATTGCACACAGGCTTGATTCTTTTGGTGTCGGTATCATTGAAGGGGGCTGGCCTGGATCGAACCCGAAAGATCAGGAATTCTTTGAGTTGGTCAAGAAGGAAAATTGGCAACAGGCAAGCATTTGTGCTTTCGGATCAACCCGTCATCCCCGGAATGCTTCAGACCAGGATCCCAATTTACGGGCGATGGTAGCGGCGGGCACTGATACGGTGTCCATATTTGGGAAAAGCTGGCTTCTGCATGTTCAGCATGCACTCAATGTGTTGCCGGACGAAAACCTGGACATGATTTTCGGATCAGTGGAATGGTTAGCATCACATGACCGCCGGGTGATTTACGATGCGGAACATTTTTTTGACGGTTACAAGGATGATCCCGAATATGCATTAACCACACTTAACGCCGCTTTGGTGGCTGGTGCGGACGTTCTAGTCTTATGTGACACGAATGGGGGTACCATGCCGACAGAGGTTCAGCGAATCACTGAGCAGGTTTGCTCTAAGATTGATAATTGCGTTATAGGTATCCATGCACACAATGACAGCGGCCTTGGAACAGCAAATACAATTGCTGCCGTGGAGGCGGGAGCACGCCACGTTCAGGGTACGATCAATGGGATTGGTGAGCGCACGGGTAACGCGGACCTGTGTACCGTTATAGCGTGTCTTCAGCACAAGTTGGGCTATGCTTGTGTCTCTGAGGAGCAGTTGAGTTCACTGGCGGATCTCAGCCAGTTCGTTTACGAGATATGCAATATGCTGCCGATTGACCGTGCTCCATTTGTTGGTCGCAGTGCCTTTGCACACAAGGGAGGCATACACGTATCCGCAGTCATGAAGAAACCGCGTGCGTATGAGCATATGGATCCTGAGCTGGTAGGAAACAAGCGACGCGTGCTGGTTTCGGACTTGTCGGGTCAGTCAAACGTGCGTTACAAGGCACAGGAATTGGGCATACCACTTGATGGGCGCGATGAGGCCCGGCTTGCGGTGCAGCGCATCAAGGAGCTTGAACATCTCGGGTACGAATTTCAGGGGGCGGAAGCGTCTTTTGAATTACTCTTGCGCACGATACGAGGCGAGAATACGGAGATGTTCAAATTGGATCGTCTTCGGGTACATAGTGAACAAAATGAACATGGATCTGAGTGGTCGGAGGCTACGGTTGCCATTTTTGTTGACGAACATCGGGAGCTTGCAGTAAGTGAGGGAGTCGGTCCAGTAGACGCTTTGTCGAATGCTCTCAAAAGAGCGCTCTGTCGTTTTTATCCTCGCTTGGAATCCGTACGGCTTGCAGACTACAAAGTACGTGTCCTAAGGCCGGAAGACGCTACGGCAGCCTCGGTGCGCGTTTTGATTGAGCACCATGATACTAGTGGTAAGGCTATTTGGCACACGGTAGGAGTTTCGCCCAACATATTGGAAGCCAGCTGGCAGGCGCTGACTGATGGCGTGCGCTACTACCTCATGAATTCTGAGCCTGCTAAGGCTCTGGAAGCAGCAGAAGCATAGCAAATTTACACGCTGCGCCTTGGATGTGAGTGCGGCTCTGCGAGTCGAAAACTTGGTTAGTATATACTTGCCCCCGCCCTGTGGGATTGGCCTATCGAATGGGGGTGGTCAAACCTTGCGCGAGTGTTCAAAATACCCCTTCACCGCAGACTTATAGAAATCAACTGCCCGCATAACTTCAGACGTATCCACGCATTCCTCCGCCGTATGGGATAACTCACTGTGGCCAGGACCAATCTTTACAGTGGGAACATCTTTCAGAAAAACCCAGTCGCTTGCAGTCGGGGAACCTGCGGGTTCAGTTCCCGGCAGTGCTTCCAAGCAGGCATCAACAATGTTTTCATCGGTCTTAGTGGACACCGGTACGATACGATCGCTGTGAACGGTCACCTCTGACGAAACAGCTTCTCTGACTTTGGCAACGATCTCTTCGTGTGTATAGGACGGTGTACTTCTAATATCCAGATAGATTGTACACTGATCGGGGATAACATTACGGGCCGTCCCTCCTTGGATAGTAGTGACGTTCAAACTGGTAGGTCCCAGAACAGGGTGAACCCGGTCAAACGTGATCGCAGACAACTGTTGAATATCTCGAACTGTCTGTAGAATAGCGTTTTCTCCAAGGGCATGACGTGCAGCATGCGCGCTTTTTCCCTTAGCATCAAGTCGTAATACGAGTAGCCCTTTCTGAGCAATAGTGGGAATCAGGCTGGTTGGCTCGCCAACTAGTGCAGCCTGAGGGCGAGGTAAATGGTCCTTCAATAATCTCCTCAGCCCATTTTTTTCATAATGGGTTTCCTCACATTCAGTCAAAGCAACAATAACTTGCCCATTTTCTGGATGCCAGTTTTCAGCCGCCAACTCTAGTAGAGCAGAAGTCATGGCAGCACCCGATGCCTTGGCATCAGACGCTCCTCTGCCGTAGATACGGCCGTTCACCTCGGCAGCATCGAATGGAGGATAAGGGTGTCCAGAGGACGGAGGAACTACATCAAGGTGAGACGCCAGGAGCAACTTGTTTGTCCCAGAACCTATCCAAAAATAAAGGCTGTTCCCAATCCGTCGGTTTTGAATGCCTGCAGCATCGACATAGGATTGCATATACGCGCATATCTCATCTTCCTCTCCACTCAATGATGGGAATCTGATCATTGAACACAGCAGGTCCAGCACATTCCTTTCACTCATTGTTAGTCTGTACGGACTGAAGTAGCATTGTGTCTGTGTAGTAAGTCATCTGCTCCCAGGATCCATACACTGGGAACACCCGAAGCAAGCGCGTCACGCGCGATTCTCAGTTTTACCATCATTCCTCCGGTGATCCAGCCTTGGTCGATACCGGCAGCCTCGTCGGTAGGCGAACACGTTCGAAGTATTGACTCTGGGTCAGCGGGGTCCTGTAGTACTCCGCCGGTATCTGTTACAAGTAATAACTCCTCCGCTTGTGTGGCAATAGCTAGTGCCCCCGCCACTGTATCTGCATTGACGTTGTATCGTTGCCCAGATGCGTCAACGCCGAGTGGAGCTATGATCGGAACGAATCCCGCATCGGACACGGTCTCAATCAGGGTTGTGTCTATTGACACTATCTCGCCGACCCATCCAAAGTCGACCATTTCATCGTCAATCAGCCATGGTTCACGCCGGCGAACATTTAGTATGGAACCATCCACTCCGCTGAGCCCAACTGTTTTAAGTTCACGAGCATTTGCCTCTGCAACCAGCCGTACATTAATGGCACCCCGCATGGTCCACTCAGCAATATTTAGGTCCAGATCTCCGGTTACCCGCCGTCCGTTAATGATCCGAGGTGAATGCCCCAAGCGGTTTGCTAGGATGGAAGACTGTACACCGCCTCCATGGATAATTATGGGCGGACGTTTAATCAATTTGAGCTGATCCCAAAAAGGGTCCAGGTGATCGAGTGTACCGCCACCAATTTTGATGACGACTGGAGCTCTCATAGCAGGTTCCAGGCTCGTTCCAGGATGGCCATTTGTGCGTGCAGCCTAAATTCTGCCTGCAGCAAATGAATTGCCTGTGAACTATTAAGTACCGCATCATCAACTACAACCCCGCGGCGCGCGGGCAAACAGTGTAAAAAAACAGCTTTTCCTAGATGCCGTTTGCGTATCCGCCAGTCCTGGTAGTGATTCCTTAATCCAGCTTCTGCATTAGGATTATCATACCTCATGTTACTACTCCAGGCTTTTGCGTATATCACATCAGCACCTTTGCAAGCGACATCCTGATGGTCTGTCTGGGCTATCGACGTTCCATTCTGTGAGGCATATGAGTTGGCAAGTTTCATGATCTCAGGAGTCAGTTCAAATCCCTTTGGTCGTGCGATGGTCACTTGCATACCTAGTCGGGCTGCCATCAGAAGGGCGGAGTTGGGAACAGCTTGAGGTAGTGCACGCGGATGCCAGGCCCATGAAAGGACAAAGCGGCGACCCTTCACCTCATCTCTGAAGTGTTCGTAAATGGTCGCAGCATCAGCCAAGGCTTGGCAGGGGTGATAAAGCGCGGATTCCAGGTTGATTACCGGGACAGTAGCGGTTTCCAGAATTTTCTTGAACCGTGACTCGTTCTGATCAAGTGCGTAGTCTGTCCCCGTGGCAAACAAACGAACTCCTAAGGCATCATAATACCGCGACAGTACGCCGATCGCCTCCCTAATATGCTCGACGGCCTTACCGTCCATCCGGACACCATCCCTCCATTCCATACCCCATACGCCAGATCCTGGGATGATGGTTGAGGCGTGAGCACCAAGTCGAGCGGCGGCCACTTCCATGGAAGTGCGTGTACGAAGGGAGGAGTTGAAAAAGACAAGTCCGATGCTGCGAAAAGCATCTGGCCTTGGTGGCGGGCTTGGATTCCTATAGTGATATCTCGTACGACTCAACTGCTCGTCCCACGTCGAGTCACTTTCAACGTGCCAGTCAAACAGGTGCTTTAGCTTGGGGTCAGGTTTGTACATCTTCCACTACATTTCTAAAAGCTTCGGCAAATTCGGCAATTTGTTCTGCACCTGCAATCAACGGGGGCATGAGGCGCATCACATGAGGATCCGCACTGCTCCCAGCCAACACACCGTGCTCACGGAGAGCGGGCAAGATAGTGCTCACCTTGGGTTTAATCCGTACACCAATCAGGCAACCATGCCCTCGCATCTCTAAAGCGAATGGTTGTAAGGCGTCCTTGATGGCGTCAAATATTATTGGGGCCCTATTCATGAGATTATCCTCACGAATAGACTGGAGCGTAGCCTCAACTGCACTCATGGCAATCATTCCTCCACCAAATGTCGATCCCTGATCACCAAATTGGATTTCATCCGAAAGAGTTTCACTCAACAATGTCGCACCTACTGGAATACCGGACCCTAAGCTCTTGGCGAGCGTGATCATATCCGGCACAATGCCGAATTGCTCGCTTATACTGAAGGTGCCTGTGCGCCCAACACCAGTTTGCACTTCATCAAAAATCAACAGCGTAGAGGTGCTGTCACATAGTTTTCGTAGTCCTTGGAAGTATTCCACAGGGGCACTCACCATTCCTGCAATACTCTGAACAGGTTCAATGAGTACAGCTGCTATATCGTTGTTGCGGGTCAAAAACGATCCTGCAGCAGCCAAATCTCCAATTGGCAGAAAATGGGAATTTGCCAGGACTTCTTTGAAAGGAGCTCTGTAGCCTGGATTCCAGGCAGTAGCCAGGCTTCCAAGGGTGCGCCCGTGGAAGGCGCCAATCATAGAAACCACCTCACTTCGACCAGTGGATTTGCGGGCAATCTTCAAGGCTGTTTCTATTGCCTCCGTGCCCGAGTTGCAAAAAAATATCCGCTTAAGCGGGGCCATTTCTGCGAGGAGCCGGGCTGCGCGTGCGCGAACATCGCTATAAACAACATTTGAGTAGAATAGTAGTCGATCACTTTGCTGTTTTATCGCGTCAACTACCCTAGGTGGACAATGGCCGAGCGGCGTAACGCAGTGACCGCCGTAGAAGTCCAGATATCGCTTCCCGTCACTATCCCATACATAACACCCGTCACCGCGTACGAGTGCGACGGGCATCTTCTTGTAGGTCGGGATGAGAAATGTATCCTCATCACGTAAAATTGCTTGCGTATTCACTAACTATTAGCCTCCGGGACCAGGCCCGTTTCGTTTGGCCAATTCATTAAAAGATTCATATTTTGTATCGCTTGAGAAGCGGCACCTCGGAGCATATTATCAAGCGCAAATCCAATCACGAGATGCTCCCCACGCACGATCCATCCTATATCACAGTACGGTGACCCAACGACATACCGTAATTCCGGGAGCGCATCCGGCCAAAGCCGAATGAGATTGTGATCCCCGTAGGCCTCACTGAACCATCCCGCGATCTCAGCTCTCGATGCAGGTGATTTTAGCTGGACAGTGCCCCAAATTCCGCGTGTCCATGGCCCAGAAACAGGTACCATTGCCAAGGATATGCCAGGGTTCAAAAACTGAGAGATTTCAAACAAGTGCTGATGATTCAGCACTTTGTAGGCACGGACATTGCCATCTCTATCAGGAAAATGAGTTGTTGGCTTAGGGCGAATACCTGAGCCGGAGGCCCCCGTAATTGCCGTGATTGAAGCATTAATCCCCGTACAATTTAGATGCAAAGGCCAAACGGACAGGAGCATACCGGTTGAAAAACAACCTGGATTTGCTATATAGCGTGTAGGGTAGGGGGCAAAGAGTTCCGGCTGTCCGTAGGAAAATTTCTGGATCAGTTCGGGTACTGGATGTTCTACCTTGAAGAGAGCTTCATAGGTACCTACATTCGAAAACCTGAAGTCAGAACTCATGTCAATAATATCTCCTGCATATCCCCCGTCAAGTAAGCTCTTTACACTTGCAGCTCCTTTTCCGTGCTCCGCAGCAACAAACACAACGTCGAACGAAGTATGGTCGAGTTCTGTTGGGTCAGTGAAGTGGAGGTTATGCTGTCCTCGCAACGCTGGATGCGGGGTATCCAGTGGGGCTCCGGCATAGGTCCTGCTTGTCACACAAGCAAGTGATGCACGAGGGTGTTTTAGAAGCAGGTGGATCAATTCACGGCCGACATATCCACCGCCATGCAAGATAGCCGTACGTATCATTGTTTCGAGCGCGCCTTGTGTGCTAGATAAGCCTGGAGTCCGTTGAGCATGCAGAAGCTGCGAGCATCACGTCCATCCCAGAGAGCAGTTTCTTCACCATAGGTTGCAATTCCAGTATCAAACATTGAATACGGACTCTTGCAACCCTGCACGGCAATCATCCCTTTACAGAGTCGTACGGAAACGGAACCTGTGACAACGTGCTGAGAAGATATCAGAAAAGCCTCAATATCTCGCATGACAGGATCAAAGTGTTGGCCTTCGTGGAGAAGCATTCCATAAAAATCACTCAGTTGATCCTTATGATACCGCTGCCATTTGGTGAGTACTAATTTTTCCAGTTCTCTGTGTGCAGTAATCAGAATGAGCGGAGCGGGAGCCTCAAAACCTATCCGTCCTTTGAGTCCCAGAATAGTATCTCCCACGTGAATATCTCGGCCAATTCCGTGATTTGCACCAATAGTAGCAAGTTCAGTAATCAATTGGACGGGCTCCATGGTATGCCCATCGAGCGCTGTGGGTAATCCCTCTTCAAATTGAATATGTAATGTGATTCCTGAGTTAGGGGCTTTACTTGGGGGCACAGTATTCGGGTATGCTTCATCCGGTAATGGATCAATGGTGTCCAGGGTTTCCCGGCCACCGATGGTTATTCCCCAAAGTCCATCATTGATTGAGTATTGGGTGGTTTTTTCGGGCACGGAGAAACCGCGTTCATGGAGAAACGCAGTGGTATACTGGCGAGTGAGGCCTTCGTCACGAATAGGCGTGATGAGATCCATATCATCGGCCAGTAACTGGATTACGGAATCAAACCTGAATTGGTCATTTCCGGCCCCTGTCGAGCCATGTGCAATTGCACGCGCACCAATCTGACGAGCAATCCTGACAACCTCACGGGCCTGCACTACACGTTCCGCACCAACACAGAGCGGATAGACACCTCCACGCAAGACATTGCCCATGATCAGGAATTTTAGATGATCCTCGTATAGGGCCGTGCGGGCATCAATGTGAAAATGCTCTTTTGCTCCCAATTCTCTTGAGCAAGCCTGGAGGACCTCTTTCTCCACAGAGGCACCTGTATCCACAGTTACTGTGAATACCTCTTCAGTATATTTCTCACGCAGGTACGGCACACAAAAAGATGTGTCCAGCCCGCCACTGAATGCCAGCACGATTGCCATCTTACCAACTATGGAACAACCGCCTTTCAACGCATGCATGCAATCTTGGATCACCAAACTGATCTATCGGGTCGGGAATAGATGTTTATTGCGTGGTGTAAGTTGGGGAATGTAGCAGAAGAGGATAATATTGTTTAACCGAAATTTTAAATTCGAGACCGATCGTTTTTGGAACAGGATGCTGACAGTTTTGCGTAATATGGAACGTTTATATTTGCCATCAGCACCCGGCATTGGTGAAGCTGTTCGGCGAGGAGCGTTCACTTGCTGACTCCAAGGGCCCGTAAATTCAGTTTGAGTTTCAACTACGATGGATTACCCCACAGGCTAAATTGGGTTAGATGAGTGCGGACTGAACTGTAGGAGAGGGCTGATTTCCTCATCTCTGACTGACATTTCGTTGCCACCTTGATGTCTTGCAAAGCAGTTGTAAAGAAAGCTATCTGGGCTACCCTTTTCTTGAATGGAGGGATATGGACACATTCGTTCGGAATTCATCAAGACAGTTTTAATGGGGGGCAAGAGCAATACGTAGTTTTTGGTCCGTCGTATGACATGCGAATTAGTGCAGAAAATTTCTCATTTTCCATTTGGAAAGATGGAAACCGTATTGTTCCGGAGCATGCACGGTCTGGCATTTTCCTTTCGGGAAGCCCAATTGTCTCATCAGAGAGGACTGGGGCAATTGGTAATTCGGAAAGGCATTTTCTGATCACCAATGCACGAGGCGAGCAGGCTCAAGTTTCGGTCTCCCTGGAAGAGAATATAGTATCTGTCTCAGTCCTGCCGCTCCTACCGTCAAAGACGGACATCTCACTAGCTCTAGGGGGCATGTCAAATGCTCACGGTTTGGGAGACGCAGCTGCATTCAATGAGTCTTTTAATATTGTTGACAACAAACAAGATGTGTATCTGATACAAAATGACGGTGCAGGAAGGCGCTGGGTGAGCACGTTCGCAGTTTTTCCTCAGAATGAGATAGCGGGAGTCTTTTTTGGTAAAAGCAAAAAGACAGTTAAAATTGATGAAGATGAATACCTGATGACGGTCACGAAACAAGGCGAAGCCACGTTCTATTACTTTCTGGGAGATCCGAAGACCATCTATTCCAACTACAAGAAAGTCCGGGAAGACCAAGGGTATCAAGATGTAAAGCCAAAATTTCGATTGTTCGAGGTAGGCTGGGAATCTTGGGATGCTCTTGGGTGGAACACCAATCAATTTACGGTTCAGGAAATCCTGCAGAAATTCCATGATAATGGATATCCAATCCGATGGGCGGTCACTGGATCTGGGTTTTGGGTTGAGGGAGGTACGACTACAAGTTTCGGGAAATGGGGAGAAGAATTCCCAGATGCCTCCGCGCTAAAGGAATGGATGCACTCCAGAGATATTTATTGGATGATCGGTTTGCGGACAAACTTCATCCCAGAGGAAGGGCCGTATTATCCTGAAACCAGCGAGCGTGACAGAAATCTGGATGTCAGGTCGTTTATTGGAGATAAGCTGACCTCCGAGGCGAAAGACAAAGGGTTTTTGGTATTGACGGGCGAAGGTGATGTCATGAATACTACCTCGGACATTTTTCCTATCGTTCCGAGCAACTTGTTGAACGGTAATGCTCCAGGTGCCGCACAATGGTTCCAGCGACAGTATTCGAAATGGGAGATTGATGGAATTAAAGAAGATACCATGATGGATATTGACACCTTAACATATATCTACAATCATCCAATTTCCGAAATCGCAAATCAAGGCGGACATGTGATTGCCCGAAATGGTGAATTCGTGTCTCCGGGTACTCTATTGCGAATCAATGATACGACCGTTGATGAGTTAGGAGGGAGAATACCCATCAACTATATGCAGTACGCAGCTTCGGGTTTTCCGAATGTCTACTCGGATGTCGCGGGGACCCACAATATGCATAACCTGGCAGACATTGACAAGAATATTCGGCATGCTTGGTTACTCTCACTGACATCTGGATTTTCTGTTGGTACTTTTCCAGACATGTGGCCCGAAGAGAAAAAGGAGATATTTAGGGGTGTCTCGAGATTCCATTTTCAGATAGCTCCTTACATGTACAGCGAGGCATTGAAAGGATATCAATCTGGCTATCCCACTACACTGACCCCCTTAAGTATTGCTTTCCCAGACGATCAGAGTGCTGTAGATCATAGCAATTATCAGTGGATGATAGGAGAATCCTTAATGGCGACTCCTTTATTGAAGAACATCATATCAGGTACAATGGACGTATATCTTCCTGAAGGGGACTGGTACCATTGTGGTAGCGGTAAAAGATATGAAGGGCCTCTCACCTTGAAGGAGTTTGAAACACCTCTGGATGCTCCTCCTTGCTTTATAGGAGGCCAAGGAATAATCGTGCTGAGGGAAGCAGATGGTTTGCCATTGAAGGCCAGAGTATACCCTGTTTCCAGAAGGAAAACTTCATTTTCTTTCAACTACCCTGACGGGGTAGCCCAGACTTTGATCAGCTACCAGAAGTGGGATAATAATGCAGAATTGGTTGTGATTGATCAAACTCTTGGCGCGGAGATTCCATTTGAAGTAGATGCAGCAAGTGGTAGCATTAGTTTTGATATCGAGCCTAATCATAATTACGATATAGTAGAACAATAGGGTGGGGCGAGTTATTCGTCCTGCTTGATGTGGTGTGCCGAACCTAACGAGGCAAGATCAGTTCTGCAATACGAATTATGAAAGTGGTTCCGTTATTTGTAGGAATATTGAATGGGTGGTAGCTATGTGGGTTTGAACGTTCTCTGTAAGCACTCAGGATAAGATGCACCGGCTTGTGTAATCCACTTCCTTTCTCCTTGGTGGATCACTTTGTGGCAATCTGAGGTGGCTAATAGGGGTATTTAAGGCCGCTACTTTTTCGGCGAAATGCTCCTCATCGGATTAACGATCCACCAGGGGCACCCAACCAACAATGTTTGCCAAATGGTTGAGGATACCAGCAGTTGTGATTAGAGTGGCTTCCACACCAATGGACCAACTAGCAGGTCGTATTTTAATTCGTGAATTATCTGGAATTATAGTCTTCGTCTTAGCTTCCCCAACTTTGGCGGATTCATCTAGGAGCTTGCGGTATTCTTATCCTGACCAGGTAAATCGGGATTCCGCTTCACAACTCTGGATTTTGGTCTATGCCATTGGTGTAGGGTAAAATCTGAAACAATTTGAATTACGTTGGTGTTGACCCCGACAGCCGGAAATCTATTTGTGGGTTTAGCTATCCAAAGACCTTCAAGTGGTATCTCCGCACATGATTTAGCTCGCAATTCTTTCATAATCAAACCGCAACAATCATGCTTCAAACCTTACTAGGGGGCCGCATTTACGGCCTGTGTACTCTTCTGGTATTGTTTTTGGTTACAATTCAGTCTGTACACGCCCAAGACCATACCGTTAGCGGCACAGTCGTGTCCGCACTTGGCAATCAACCTCTACCAGGGGCTACGGTTTTAGAAACCGGCACGCTTAATGGTACCGCAACTGACATTGACGGACTTTTTACTCTTGAAGTAGGCAATCCTAATGCGTCACTCACGGTTACGTTTGTCGGCTATGTCAGCCAGACCATTGAGATAGAGGGAAGAAGTGAAATCACCATTTCCCTGGAAGAAGACACTGGCCTGCTTGAAGAGCTCGTTGTAACCGCTGGAGGCATTGAGCGTAGGGAGCGTGCAGTAGGGTACGCCGTAAGCGAAGTTGGCGGTGAGGATCTGCGGGAGATCAGGGAAAACAATGTAGCCAATGCGCTTGCAGGCAAGGTCGCCGGCGTCATCGTAACAAAGCCTGCCACAGGACCTGCCGGCTCGAGCCGTGTGATCATACGTGGGGCCTCTTCACTGGGAGAAGACAGTCAGCCACTCTATGTAGTAGACGGTGTGCCCATTGATAACACCACCTTGGGTAGTGCAGGAATGTGGGGAGGCACTGACGGTGGAGATGGTATCGGATCCATTAACCCCGACGATATCGAGAAGATGACAGTTCTCAAGGGGCCGGCAGCAGCTGCACTCTATGGCACACGTGCAAAGAATGGTGTGATTTTAATCACGACCAAGAAAGCTACACCGGGCTCGGGGCTTGGCGTAGAATTTTCAAGTAACACGACATTTGAAAATGTTCTCGTGAATACTGACTGGCAAACCCGATACGGCCAGGGAACACGAGGGGCGAAGCCCTCATCGGAAGATGAAGCTCTTTCGACGGTTGATCAGGCTTGGGGACCGTCACTAGACGGGGCCCAGACAATTAGCTGGGACGGTACAAACCAGCCCTACAGTCAGGCTGCTGATGCAGTAAATGCATTCTACAACACGGGAATTACAAGTACGAACAGTTTAGCATTGACAACTGCTACGGCAACGAGTTCTCTGCGAATAGGACTTTCGCACCTACAGAACGAGGGAATTAGTCCGAATTCGGGATTGACACGTACTACGCTTTCACTGCGTGGTGGCTCGCAGTTTGGTTCTCGCCTGAGTGCGGACGCTAAGATTAATCTCGTCCGTGAGTTTGTCAATAACCGCCCCAGACTCAGCGATTCACCAGGGAATGCAAACTATTCTGTTTACCAGCTTGCTCCAAATGTGGATGTGGAATCCATGCGATGCCCCCCAGAGGATGAGGCCTGCACAGATCCAGGAACCGACGTAGACGGCCGTGAATTACATCGCGGTCTGTTCGGTAATATTTATCAACAGAATCCCTATTGGGCAGCCCATCAGTACACCAGCTCCGATGAAGATCGGCGTGCGATTGGATTTGCATCTTTGACCTTTAAATTTGCTGACGGGATTCATCTAATGGGGCGTTTCGGGGGAGATACCTACACCACCCGGCGAACGGGCATCACCCCTTGGGGAACCGCATACAGCCCGCTGGGAGGCCAAAATGAGCAGGAATTTCGTATCACTGAAGTCAATACCGACTTCCTGTTGACTGTAGATCGTGAGTTGACCAGTTCGATTGCCTTGCAGGCAACTGCTGGTGGTAACATCCTTTACCGGGAGCGCGAGACACTCACGCTCAGCGGTGGAGGTGGTTTCAACGTACCCGGGCTAGAAGTGGTGACCAATCAAAATACACGGTCACATGGCTATGGGTTCAACGAAAAGCAAATTAACTCACTCTATGGATCCGCTGAGTTGGCGTACAATGATTACCTCTTTCTAACATTAACCGCACGAAATGACTGGTCCTCAACGCTGCCAGTGGATAATAACAGCTATTTCTATCCATCCATTAGCGGTAGCTTTGTATTCAGTGATGCACTAGAGGTACCGGAATGGATCAGCTTCGGTAAGATTCGTGCTTCGTGGGCCGAAGTAGGAGGGGACACAAATCCATATGCGCTTGCACTCACCTATGGACTCAGCGGCAGCCATCTTGGCCAGCCGCGCGGGCAAATTGCCCAGGGAACCATTCCACTGGCCGACTTGAAGCCTTCGAGTACAGTGGGAATTGAGGGAGGTTTTGATATTCGCTTCCTTGACAACCGGTTTGGTTTAGACCTCACTTACTATACACAGAGTGCCACGGATCAGATCCTGTCTACGACAATTTCGAGCGCATCGGGTTTCGGTAGCCAAGTGATCAATGCAGGTGAGATTTCGAACAAAGGCTTCGAAGTACTTATTACAACGACTCCTGTTCGTCAGGGGGACTGGCGCTGGGATCTAGATGTTAATCTTGCAAGAAATACGAACGAGGTCGTAGAGCTCGTGGAGGGCCAGACATCGTTGGTGCTCGGCGAGAGCCGCCATCGTGGCAATTATGTGACTGCTGATGTGGAGGAACCGTACGGATCTATCAAGGGCCGCAAATATCTTCGGCAAAATGTACCTGCCGGTGGTTCTGATTGTGACGCGACCGGCCCAATCGTACATGATGCTGACGGGCTACCTATGAGGACCTCCGATCTGTGTGTTCTAGGCAATGGCACACCTAAGCTCAGTGGAGGTATTCGGAATGGAGTTCGTTGGCGAAATATGTCACTAAACATGCTCCTTGACATGCGTTTTGGTGGTGAACTGTTCTCCGTCACCAACAGTGCAGGGTACGTAAATGGACTTCACAAGAATACCCTGCAGGGGCGTGATGTAGGCTATATCGTTGGAGATGGTGTAAACCAAGATGGACAACCCAATACAGTTCAAGCCAACCCGCAGGATTACTTTGGAAGAATTGGTGGTGGAACTATAGGTGAGGAATTTGTCTACGATGCAAGTTTTGTTAAACTTCGTGAGTTGCAGCTTAACTACAACCTGCCATCTCGCCTATTCGCTCGCACTCCGATCAAGTATGCTTCCATTTCACTGGTAGCCCGGAATCTCTGGTTGCTCTACAGTAATGTGGACAACCTTGATCCAGAATCTCTCTACAACAGTACGAATCGGGGCATTGGCCTTGAACACTCGGGCGTGCCTCAGACACGCAGCATAGGTCTCAACCTTAATGTGCGTCTGTAGCCTTAATCACACCCGAAAAACAAACCGGACAATATCCATGATGACTAATATGAAACGACTTCCAGTACTGGCTGCGTTGGTTCTATCTCTTATGATTGCCTCTTGTGATTCTGGCTTTGAAGAGATGAACGTGAATCCAACCCAAGCCAGCCAGATCGACCCCAATTTCAAGTTGACCAATATTCAACTTCGAATAAGCGGCGAGCGCTACGAGAACTGGCGGACCAATCTGATTTACAGTTCCGTTATGATTCAGCACTTCGCCACCTTACCCGGCTATTGGGCGGGGGATAAGTATACCTACATCGGGTCGTATTCCGCAGCAATGTGGGATCGATATTACCCCAATATTGCCAGGAACATTGAGGACCTGTTACAGCAAACTGCTGAGGATCCTGCAGACGCTAATCTCCATCATATCACGCAGGTCGTACGCGTAATCATGTACCATCGACTTACTGATCTCTATGGGGATGTACCATACTCGGAAGCAGGCAAGGGCTTCCTGGAGGGTATTACACAGCCGAAATACGACGCTCAGTCAACCATTTACCCTGATATGCTGGCTAAACTGGAGGCAGCAGCTACAGGACTCAATGGCTCCAATCGGTCCTTTGGTTCTGGCGACCTGATATATCAGGGCGATGTGGACCAATGGCGCAAGCTGGCTAACTCACTTATGTTGCGGCTAGGGATGCGACTAGTCAAAGTTGACCCCGGTGCGGCACAAAGCTGGGTGCAGAAGGCAATTGCTGGTGGGACAATGGAGAGCAACGACGACATCGCTTACATTCCACACAATGATCCCTCAGGCTGGCGGAATGGTAACGGTTCTGTATTTCTCGCAGATAGATCTCCGAGATTGAGCGAGTTCTTCGTTAATTGGATGGTGGGTCATAGTGACCCGCGTCTGTACGTCTATGGACAGAGTCCCGTTGCTGGCTCAGATCCAGTCGGAATGCCAAACGGACGCATTACCGGTGGATCAGATCCCGCTAATGGTATCGAAAATCATTCCAGTTGGGTAAGCTGTGACTCAGGGGCCGAGCCGTGTGGAATGGACGTATATATGGTTCCCAACGATGTACTAAAAGGGCAGGACGATCCAATGTTTTTTATGACATATGCTGAGGTCGAGCTACTCAAAGCTGAAGCAGCGCAGCGTGGCTGGTACAGTGGAGACGCGGCAATGCACTATGCAAATGGTGTTCGTGCCGCAATGGAGTACCTGTCAATGTATGGCGCCGCGGGAGATATACCAAGCGATGCGATTGATGCCTATTTGACTGCCAATCCCTATGATCCTGGAAATGGATTAAAAATGATTAACGAACAGCTGTGGGCAGCTGTGTTGCTGAATGAGTACGAAGCCTTTGCGAACTGGCGTCGTACGGGTTATCCCGAGCTCGTTCCGGTAAACTATCCGGGCAATGTAACGGGGGGCACGATCCCGCGCCGCTTAAGGTATCGGGAGAATGAAGCTGTTGCTAATCCCGACAACTACAATGCGGCAATTGCTGCGCAGGGACCCGACGAATTCACAACGCGAGTTTGGTGGGATCGTTAAGTCGTCATTAGGGTAGCCTGTGATTTATTCGTCGCACGGCTGTCGATAAAGCTGAATATAGGAAAGGGGCTCCGTGTAAGCGGGGCCCCTTTTTTATCTCTCAAAGTCCAGCTCCAAATATCTTGAAACCGAAGTTCCTGCAACCTTGTCATTGATCGTCAGTGTGAGCGTGAAAGCTCCTGGAATGGTCCAGCTTTCAATGTCTACTTCTACGAATTCGCGTATAGTTGAAGATTGACCCTCAGATTCAAAGGAAGCTGTTATCGGTTGCTTTCCCTCACCACTCAATGAATACGAAACTGTGTAGTTGGTGCGATCTTGCTCGTCGAAATGCAGAAAATATGCTTCAAAGTATAAGGCAAGTGGTGTAGCTGCATTAATGGTTTTACGCATGTAAGGAAGGGCTTCATCGAAGTTATTTGGAGATTCCAGAAAGAGTGGTTTCAGATCACTGACCTCCAAGGATGTACCGTCTCCTTGAAGAGCCTCCAACGTATCAATCGAGGCAGTCCCTATTGCCCAGACTGTTCCGGGCTGTGGAGGTACGGAATCGGGAACAGTCCAATGCAGTGACCACTGCATCGCCACAGGTGATATAGAACTGAAATTTGGGATTATCCAGGATTGAACAGGGGTTTCTTGAGCGGCACCACGTGGTAAATGGTATCGTCGGATACGAATCTCTTGGGGCTCAAATCCTTCGTCTCGTTTTGATAGTGCCACACTCAATATGAAATCGGAGGAGGTGGCTTGTCTCAGTTGTCTAGAACGGCGCGTCATGGTTCGGCTCGGTCGGACTGTGCTAAGATCAACATTCCAGAAAGCCTCCAGCCGCGTAGAACCGTCCTGTTCCAAAAACCTGATGAACCGTGTCTGCGGCTCAAACTCCACAGCATTGCCGTACACTTGGGTTACGCTGTTTGGGACGGTTCTTGCCCGGCTTAGTTGATGTTGATCATCTCGTGTCCTTGTATCCTGGACTGCCATTTGTGAGAATTGGTATGGCCGGAGAGGCTCCGAGGTGGGAAGCGCCGTATAATTCGCGACAGCATCGTACACTGCACCGTAATGGCTGTGCTCCATGGCCAGTTGTCCAAATATATCCTCCATCCATGCGAGTAGTATCGGGACATTTCTTGGACCTCGAAGATTTAGGGGGATTAGCGCGTCAGGCGTATCAATCCGGAATGGTCTGCGCCGAGATAACTGTACAAAGAGATAATGGGCATCATCATGGATATTGCGGTAAACCCATATTTCGTTGCGTGGCAACCGAAATTCCAGTGGTAAGGTCATAAGCCTTGGATTTTGAAGGTTTATGACAGCTTCTCTCCAAGGTCTGCCGAGCCGTACAAATATGCGCCCCCGGTCATCCACTCCAAGAGGATCCCTTTGATGCGCATACTCACGCTGAGCATGGTAGACCCGGTACAGATGCTCTTCGACTCTTTCATTGTACAGTGTTGCCGGCAACGGATCCTGCTGATGCCACCAGGATACGATAGCGGTAGCATCATCGGGCGTACCTTCATCTGAAATGAGTGCTTGTACTGATTGACTGATCGGCGATTCTTCGGGAGTAATGAGGGCTATCCAGTGCAGATGACGTACTAGTGCTTCCTTGTCTACAACCTCTGCATCAGCTGCGTCGCCAAGCCAGTCAAGGTATGCAGTAGCAGCTTCCGCATAAAGCTCGACATTTTCTTCAGTAAAGACTCGTGCAATATTCGCTTCCTGGGCCAATACTGGCCAAACTGCGAGTAATTGAAGTCCAATAATGGAAAGAACACGTATCATCTTCGTTGGACTCGGTAACAATGGGAGCTGGAAAGGAGCATCTGCATGTTAGAAACCTGTCGAAAAATCGTAATAAGCTCGATAAGTTTGGTCCTACTATTCGGCTGTACACGTGAGCGGCCGTTATTCACGCTCATGGAGCAGACCGGCATTACCTTTGAGAATAGAATTGTAGAACAGGATGCGTTTAATGTTCTGGAATATGAGTACTTCTATAATGGGGGAGGGGTTGCAGCCGGAGATCTCAATAACGATGGCTTGGTAGATCTGTATTTCACCGCAAATATGGCCTCTGACCGACTCTATCTGAACCGCGGTGACTGGGCATTTGAGGATGTAACAGAACAATCGGGCATTATTCATGAGCCCACCTGGACCACAGGCGTAACCATGGTTGATATCAATGGTGACGGGTGGTTGGATATTTATGTTTGTCGTAGTGGTAATGTTGGAACGGAACGCCGTCGCAATGCGCTCTATGTGAATCAAGGCAACCTGACCTTCAAAAATGAAGCGGCAAGATATGGACTAGACGATCCTTCTTATTCCAATCATGCCGCGTTCTTTGATTATGACAGGGATGGAGACCTAGACATGTACCTGTTGAATCACTCTATACGGCGTTATTCTCATTTCGTTGTGGACTATATGCGCGCACAGCGCGATTCGTTGGCAGGAGACAAACTCTTTCGCAATGACGACGGAGTGTTCACGGATGTAAGTGAGACAGCTGGTATCATTGGTAACCCATTGGGGTATGGTCTGAGCGTTGTTGTGAGTGACATCAATGGTGATCTTTGGCCCGATCTCTATATATCAAATGATTACATCGAAGACGACTATTTATACATCAATCAGCAGAACGGCACGTTCGCTGAATCAATACGATCATATCTGACACACGCGTCTTATGCGTCTATGGGTGCTGATATTGCTGATATTAACAATGACCTGCAGGTCGATATCCTTACGCTGGATATGCTGGCGGAAGATAGTTTTCGCCAGAAAGTACTCAAGGGCCCCGAAAACTTCAAGTTTTACGCACAATTACGCGCAGATGGATTTCACGAGCAATATATGCGCAATATGCTCCATTTGCGTCGTGGGATTGATTTTATAGAGATTGGACAGCTTTCAGGCGTTTCGAATACGGATTGGAGTTGGGCGCCACTTTTTGCTGACCTAGACAGGGATGGTCTAAGGGATTTGGTTGTGACTAACGGCTATCTGCGTGACTACACCGACCTTGATTTTCTGTCGACTACTTTACCCAACGCCTCAAAGGCGGCCGAGATGCGCGGCGAAGCTGTATCGGGATTAGCACTTGTAGAGCAAATGCCCTCAACTCGTGTACCAAACTATGCCTTCAGAGGACGGGATGGTATTCATTTTGAAGATGTTACCGTTGATTGGGGGATGGAGCTCCCAACACATTCCAATGGGATGACTTTGGCGGACCTGGACGGTGATCTTGATTTAGATCTTGTTGTGAATAACATTAATCAAAAGGCGTTGCTGTATCGCAATGAGTCAGAAGAGCAGGGAAGGGGAACAGCACTGAGAGTGGCTCTGGCAGGATTCCCGGGTAATACCCATGGTGTGGGATCCAAGGTTGTCCTCCATGGCGAGAACGGTTCGTCAATCATGCAGGAGGCGATTTTTGTGCGTGGTTACCTCTCATCTCTTGAACCAGTCCTGTTTTTTGGAACGGGCCAATGGGGCGCAGTTGACATAGATGTTTATTGGCCTGATGGGCGCTTACAACAATTGAAGAATATTCCCACTAACCAGACCGTCAAAATTGAATACGGCAATGGGCTACCAATAGGATCATTGCCAGAGACCACTAAGAAAGGGCAGCATTTGTTTATACAAGATCACAACTCGGGTCTGGATTATCAGCATAGAGAAGATGTTTACTCTGACTGGGATATCCATCCACTTCTGCCTCGGGATCTGGCGCAAGAGGGGCCGGCTCTAACGAGCGGAGATGTGAACGGCGATAACCTTATCGACATCTTTCTGGGAGGTGCTCGAGGTCAGGCAGCGAAGCTGTATCTACAGCAGTTGGATGGTTCGTATGTAGGTGTGGAACTTCCGGTATTTGAGCAGCATGCGGCGTATGAGGATGTCGATGCTGTTTTTGCAGACTTTTCTGGAGATGGTGCTTCTGATCTCTATGTGGTGAGTGGAGGAGGGCCTGATCCCAAATACTGGCAGGACCGACTTTACATAAATACCGGCTTTGGAAATTTGTCGCATACTCCCGACCTGCTGCCCCCGATGCATACAGTGACAAGCGCTGTTGCACCTAATGATATAGACGGCGATGGGGACATAGACTTATTTATTGGTGGACTTCATATTCCCGGGGAGTTCGGAAAAGCTCCACGTAGTTACCTATTGGAAAATACACCGCAAGGTTTTCGGGATCAGACCGCGACCTGGGCACCAGAGCTACAGAATCCAGGGATGCTAACGACTGCTGTCTGGGCAGATGTTCACGGTGACGAGAGAATGGAACTGCTCATTGCAGGACACTGGATGACAATACGTGTCTTCTGCATGAGAGAATCTACGATTCTGGATGAATGCACAGCGTCTTTAGGATTGGCGGATCAGAATGGACTATGGAATCAGATTGTGCCTGCCGATTTAGACATGGATGGGGACATAGATCTTATTGCCGGTAATAGGGGTTGGAATGCGCAAATCCAGATTTCTCGTGACAATCCAGCCACGCTGTATGTGGGTGATCTGGATCGTTCCGGGACTTGGGATGTCATATACAGCGGTTTTGTTAAGGGTTTGGAGGTGCCCATCGCTTCTCGAGATCAAATGGTTGCTCAACTACCGGATTTACGTCTGCGATTCCCAACATATTCAGATTATGCAGCAGCGACGACTAATGACATTATGTCCGGCTATGATGAATCAACAACCTCACTCAAGGCAAGTAACACTGCCTCAGTAGTTTTTGAGTTAACTGAGGGTAGTACATTTGAACCCAGACCACTACCCTTGGCTGCACAATTTGCGCCAGTTAGGGACGCTCTCGTAATGGATGTGAATCAGGATGAGCACGTGGACATTCTCTTGGTAGGGAACGATTATAGTAATAGGGCAGAGGAGGGCCGAATGAGTAGTGGTAGGGGTTTGATACTCTCCGGAGACGGTGCATTTAGCTTCCAAGAAATGAAAACCGGTGATTTGTGGATGCGTGGGGACGCGCGTAGACTGATCAGGGTTAATAATCGTGTTATTGTCGCGAATAACAATAGTCCGCTGGACATATTTTTAATACCGGAAGGAGCGGGGTATAATCCGTGATTATTGATCCCTCTAAAAATATCTTAGGACCAATTTGTCTCTCATGTGTGGACGGATAGCACAAATACATACACCAGAAGAACTTGCAGAGTTGTTTGATGTCCAAATGGGCGTTGACAGTCTTGCGGATGTTTCTCCCTCGTACAATGTAGCTCCAAGTAGGGAGATTATAGCACTGTGTCTAAGTGCGTATGGCGAAGAAATGTGGACCACTCTGCAGTGGGGCATGCTGCCACATTGGTCGAAATTCAAGCGCCCTGTAATCAATGCGAGGATGGAATCCGTGGGGAGTAAACCAATGTTCAGGAATTCATTTTCAAAACGCCGTTGTGTGATTCCCGTAACGGCATACTATGAATGGTTATCCTCACCCGCAGGTAAACAACCTTATTGTTTCCGACTGGAAAATGATGTCCCACTTTTGCTAGCTGGGCTATACCTTGACAACCAATGTGTAATTCTGACGCGACCAGCCCAAGATGATATTGCGTTCATTCATAATCGCATGCCAGTCATTTTGGACTCTGAAATGATTCGAGAATACCTAAGCACATTGGAGTTCGCATTCGATATAATTGAGTTGCATAGCAATACCAGATTGCAGACTTACCCGGTAAACAGAAACGTAGGAAACCCGAGGTACAACAATCCTGACTGCCTTAATCCGATTGCGCAGAAGTGAGCTTAGCCTCGGGACTATGCCGGCAGACCATCTAATTCGGGAAATACTACGTTCCAATGACGCCACCGGTGTGATCATTAGCCATTTACCGCATATTCGATGGATCTGTGGATTCACGGGATCTACAGGTCTTCTGATCGCACGCGCAAATAAGTTCAATTTATTGACGAACAGTATATACGAAACCCAGGCAGCCTTGGAGGTGCGTGGAGCGGAGGTCAACATAGGCTCGCATCCTATGGCTGAATTCGCGAGGGATGAGGGCTTGGTGAATTCGCCAGACAAGCTAATCATTCAGCCTGAATATCTGACGGTCGGGGAACTTACATGTTGGAAAACCACGATTCCTGGGATATCATTCATCCCCATTGAAAATTTATTGAATGAGCATGTTGCAAAAAAATCCGAAAGAGCGATTGCCGGAATGCGCAGAGCACAGGCTATTTCGGATGCTGTATTTAAAGTAATACTTCAATACGTCCAACCGGGTATTCGGGAGAACGAGTTGGCAGCAAGGATGAACTATCATCATTTGATGCTCGGTGCCTCAACGATGGCATTCGAGACAATCGTCGCCTCCGGTTCGAACAGTGCATTGCCACATGCTCGTCCGGGTGAGCGAAAACTACAGTCTGGGGAGCCATTATTGATGGATTTTGGGTGTATAGTGGATGGATTTGCTTCGGACATGACACGCACTTTGCATTTAGGCGAACCAAGTAACAAATTCATCAGGGCCTACGAGGCAGTCCAGGCGACTCAGGAGCGGGCAATATCTTCGGCTTCTGCCGGCATGGAAGTATCCACGGTCTCCCAGGTTGCCCAGGATACCTTGAAAGAGTTTGGACTCGATGAGTTTTTTGTTCATAGTCTCGGTCATGGGATAGGCATGAAGGTTCACGAGTGGCCGCGTATTACGTCCAATTCCTCTGCATTATTACAGAAAGGATATACAGTAACTATTGAGCCGGGCGTCTATTTCCCGGGTGAGTTTGGGATCAGGATTGAGGATACTATTCTGATTGATTCCAATACCTGTGAGCGATTATCTACTATTGGGCGAGATCTGCTGGTTATTTGATGAAGCAAGTGCTGGTCGTAGCATACTATTTTCCTCCACTCGGACTCAGCGGTGTCCAGCGGATTGGAGGATTTGTGCGTCACTTGCCTGAGTATGGATGGAAGCCAACCGTACTCACTGCAAAGCCAGCGGGCTATTTTGCCCACGACGACTCACTTTGGGCACCTATTCAAGAAGCGGGGATCCGTGTAATACAGACGAGAAGCCTTGATCCAACACGCTTTTTCCGGGCGGGTAGTACAGTAAAGCTTCCTCGAGAATCCAAAAGGAAAGTGCTAGCTTCAATCAGTAACTGGGTTTTTGTACCCGACAACAAACTAGGTTGGATGCCTTTTGCAGTTCGGGCCGGTTTACGAGAAGCGTCATTTCAGGCTTTTAATGCAATTTTTTCCAGTGCACCTCCCTATACCGGCCACTTGGTAGGCTGCAAAATCGCTCGGCGGTTAGGATTGCCCCTTATTGTTGATTTTCGTGACGATTGGGTGGGTAATCCAAGACATATTTATCCAACTCCTTTGCATCGACGGCTACACGTTCGACAGGAGAGAAGAGTCCTCCAGAATGCATCGGCTGTTTCTACGATCAACCATCCGATTCTAGACGGATTGCAGGCTAGGCACAAACGTCTTAATATTCCTGGGCATGTTATCTCACATGGATATGAAGAACAGCGTGCTTCATCAGTAATTAGAAAGAATCATAAGAATAAGCTTTGCCTTGTTTATACAGGTGTGTTTTACGATGCTCAGACACCCGAATATTTTTTACGTGGCTTAAGAGAATTCTTAATTCAAAATCCTGATATGCTTGAGCGAGTTACGGCAATCTTCGCAGGGCTGGTGCCGGACTATTTTGCTCGACTGGTGCGAAGCTTGAAGCTTGAACAAGTGGTTCAATATGTCGGATATCTTGAGCACAGTAGCGTAGTTGCGCTACAACAGAGAGCCGATATATTGTGGATGACCATTGGCAGTCGACCTGGTGCGTCGCAGATTTCAACGGGTAAATTATTCGAATATATGGGAACCAGGAAGCCGATACTGGCATTGGTACCCCCGGGAGCGGCAAGCGACACATTGCACCGGTATAGAGCAGCTTACATTGTTTCTCCCGAGGATATCAATCAAGCGACGCAAGCACTAAACCGGATAAGGAATGATTGGCGTAATCAATGTTTTCCAGAGCCGGATGAAGCATTCGTATCAAAACTTAGCCGCAAGCATCTTACACAGAGATTATCTGATGCGCTAAATACCGCAGTGCAAGGATAAGCCTAAGAACAAAACTGAAAAAAGAGTCAGAATGTCTCAGAAAAGGCTTGAACTGGTGTTGGGATCCACTTTCGAAGAGTTGGACTGCGCGGTGGAAGCCTTGCAGGAGTTTATACCAACCATGGAACTGGATGACGACTTGGCCTACAGGGTCATACTCCTCGCAAGCGAAGCCTTAACGAATGCGATGGAACACGGAAACCAGTGGGACGAGAGCAAGGAGGCAACCCTTAGCCTAGTTAAGGACGGAAACCTAATTGAGGTGGTTGTAACCGATGAAGGTGAAGGCATCCATTGGACGCAACATGACCCGCTGGAGGAATCTAATCAATTAGCAGATCATGGCCGGGGGCAATTTTTCATGTCCACGATGGCCGACGAGATTCACGTTGAGGGTAACGGCTGCAGACTACGTTTGGTATTTTATAGTCAAACGTAGCCTGCAGCACTTGCAGCAATTAGTTCGGGCCAGACGCTATTTTACAAGCACCATCGCTTTTGAACCGATCAACTTACCGTCTGCC
>VXLY01000119.1 GCA_009841335.1 Rhodothermaceae bacterium
TTGCCCCAAGACTATAAGTAAATTCAAACAACGAAAATGCCGCTACGACACTTTAATACTTCGCCTAATTTGTCACACCCGACCTGCCAAAATAACAGAGAAAATGACGGCTAGGTTCGTGGATAGGAACTCATTGTACGTATTTTTGTGCGCCCGAGCCGGCCCTAACCTTCCAGTCGCGAACTAAACTCGATCTTTTAATCGTTTTCGTGTGGACATGCCATCTTGGCACAGCATTTGCCAAGATGCGTAAAAACGGCGTTTGATCCAACTTGTCACATGATCGAGGTTAGAAATCTCAGCAAATCGTATGGCCCTGTTCAGGCCGTGCGCTCAATATCCTTTCAAGTGAACCAAGGGGAAGTGGTTGGTTTTCTGGGTCCGAATGGCGCTGGAAAAACCACAACCATGAAAGTAATGACCGGTTACCTGCCTCCCAATGAGGGAACCGTCTTTGTTGATGGCATGGATATCCGCGAAAACACACTTGAAGTGCGTCAGCAAATTGGCTATTTGCCCGAGAGCACACCACTCTACTCGGATATGGTCACCTACGATTATCTGGAATTCGTTGCTGCAATGCGCGGCGTTCAGAAAGATGATCGTGCCGACCGTATCGCAGAAATGACACACGCATGTGGTCTGCAGGAAGTTCTCTCAAAGCGCGTAGATGCTTTATCCAAAGGCTTTCGGCAACGTGTTGGGCTCGCCCAGGCAATGATTCACAACCCGCCAATCCTGATTCTGGACGAGCCAACCAGCGGGCTTGATCCCAACCAGATTGTAGAAATTCGCGAACTCATTCGAACCATCGGGAAGGAGCGGACGGTCGTCCTTTCGACACACATCCTACCCGAAGTGCAAGCATCCTGTGACCGTGTTATCATTATTGACAACGGTGTACTCGTGGCCGACGGGACGCCCGAAGAACTCCAATCAAATCTCTCCGCTGGTGAGCATGTTTCAGTCACGCTAATGGATAACGAGGAAGATGTTGCGGGAGTACTCGGTGCCTGGGATATGGCCGAAGTGGTGGAGCACGGCACAGATGTCAATGGAGAAGCATACTTCAATCTGAATTCCTCGAGCGATATTCGAGCCGATCTGTTCCGGTTGGCAGTCAACAACGGATGGACGCTCACCGGTCTCTCCCGGAGACACGAGAATCTGGAAGATGTTTTCCGTCAACTGACCGGCGGGTGAGCACCGAGGATATCTACTTCCAAGTACGACGTTAACTATCAATTATGAACCAAACCTGGACTCTCACGAAGCGTGAATTAAGGGCCTATTTTGACGGGCCCGCAGCTTACGTTGTGTTGTGCGTATTCCTGGCCATCACCGGTTGGTTTTTCGGCAACGCCCTGTTTTTGCAGAATGTGGCCTCGCTTCACTCTGTTTTTTCGATTGCCCCCTTCATATTCCTCTTCTTCATGCCGGCCCTGACCATGTCGACGTTTGCAGAAGAGCGCCGTGCGGGAACATTAGAATTGTTGCTGACACTACCCATTCGTGATTGGCAGGTCATTCTGGGTAAACTTCTCTCCGTGGCACTCCTGTTGTTATTGGCTATCGCACTGACCTTCGTTTACGCGCTCACACTGGCCATACTTGGCGATCTGGACTTAGGTGGAACAGTCGGAGGATATCTGGGGCTCTTTCTGTTGGGCACCACCTACGGTGCCATCGGTATTTGGGCCAGCAGTTTGACCCGCAATCAGATCGTCGCATTCATCTTGGGGTTTGCGATCATCTTCGTCCTGTTTCTGCTTGACAAAATCACAGATTTTGTGCCTGGTCAGCTAGGAGTAATCATGCAATATCTGGGAGCAGATTACCACTTCCAGAACCTTATGCGTGGTGTCATTGATACACGAGATGTTCTTTACTACGTGTCCCTGACAGGATTTGCTTTCCTGCTGACAACCTACACCTTGGCCAAGCGGCCTGAATAGATTGAGACTGCTGAGTCATGAAACGAGATTTTTCTTCACAAACTACACTGTTTCTTGCCGCTGCGATCCTGGTAGTGGTTAACCTTATCGGCCTGAATATATTCGGACGCCTGGATCTAACAGACGACCGCGTGTACTCGCTCTCGCGAGCATCCAAAGATATCGTTGAAAACCTGGAAGATCCGGTCACGATCAAAGCCTACTTCAGCGCTGACCTGCCCGCTCAATTCGCATCGAATCGGCGATTTTTGAGAGACAAGCTCAATGATTACCGTGCATACGGCGGACAGAATGTGGCATATGAATTCATTGATCCGGGAGAGGATGAAGATATTCGTGCAGAAGCAACTCGCCTGGGTATTCCACCTGTCCAGATTCAGGTCATTGAAAGTGATAACGTACAGCTCAAGAACGCCTATATGGGCGTAGCTATTGAATATGAAAACAACCGTGAGTCAATTCCGGTGATTCAGGATCTTTCGAGACTTGAGTACGATCTCACTAGCGCTATTCGGCGACTGACGCGGGCAGAAAAGCCAACAGCTGGATTCTGGACGGATCACGGAGAGCCCGATCTGATGCAGAATATGCCACGACTGCAACAGAACCTCGCGACTAATTACAATGTGCAACCGGTAACAGGATTGGACCTCCAAGGGGAAGACAGGCCCGATGTACTGGTCATCGTCGCACCTACCGATACGATCCCCGAACCTGACCTGCGGGCACTCGACAGTTACATTATGGAAGGTGGTCGCGTTGGATTTCTGCTCAATCGCGTAGCCGCCAACCTACAGTCCGGGCAGGCGGTCGAACTGCATACTGGCCTTGAGCCGCTCCTCGCAAACTACGGTATTGTGCTTATGCCCAACCTCATTATGGATGAGCAAAGCTCCGTCGTCAATGTGCAGCGGCGCCAGGGCTTCTTTAATATTTCGCAGCAAATACAATATCCGCTCTTCCCGGTTGCATCTCGTTTCAACACAGAAAACCAGATGGTCAATCGTCTGCAGGATATCGTTTTTTACTTTGTCAGCTCTGTAGATACAAGCGCAGTGCTGCCAAGTGGCGTGACACGCGAACCCCTCATATATTCATCCCCCCAGAGCGGTCTGCAACAGGGATTCTTTATGTTGCAGCCAACACAGACCACTGCATCACTGGCCGGCGGACCTTACCTGCTAGGGGCCGCCTTTACCGGCAGTTTTCCAAGTGCTTATGAACCTGGACGCACCGGGATGCCAACGCGACTGGTCGTTGTCGGAGACGGCGACTTTGTCAACGAATCGGTCATTCCTCCACAGGGAGGTAATGCCCAGTTTGGATTGAACTTGGTAGACTGGCTCGCTCAGGATGATGCACTCCTGAGTATTCGCTCCAAATCTATCGAACCACGCACACTCCGGGATATATCTGAAGACACACGGCCGCTCATCAAGTATGCCAACATGCTTGGACCGTTGTTGATTGTGGTCATTTTTGGAATTGCGCGCTGGCGCAAGCGGCGTGCCAGACAAATCGTAGTATTGAAGTAACCTGACTCATGCAGCAAAAGCAAACTCTTGTGCTCGGTGGCACACTGGTTGTGCTCCTGATTATTGCCTGGATTTCCGGTGTATTTGATCGAAATCCGAGCAATGTTGATGTGCCCGAACTTGATCTCCCGACCAGTGAAGTCACACGTATCTCCGTCACCCTACCGGATATAACATTCACAGTGGAAAAACAGGGTATACAATGGTTCATGCGCGAACCGGTGGATATGCCAGCCGATTCGGCAACCGTCACACGCTTACTAAATGAGCTGGAAGATTTGTCGCTTAACAATCGGGCGACCAGCAACCCCGATCGCTACGGCATTTACGGCATTGATTCAACCGCCACCACTGTGAGCCTTACATGGTCCGACGGTGCTGAGGACATTGTGATTTCCAGACAGGGGCGGGACTATATGTCGATTTACGTCAAAATCGGAGATAACCCCGATGTCTATTCAACGAACGGAAGAGTAACTGTAAGCCAAGACCTTGACCGATGGCGGGACCGCCAGATTCTTGATCTTGGGACTGGTACTGTGATGTCCGCTCGGGTGACTCGCCCAGACGACACATACGAAGTATCCCTCAATAATGGAGTTTGGATGGTCAATGGCCAACCAGGGGACAGCCTGCAGGTAACCAACTGGATTCGGCGGTTCTCCCCTCTGAGCGCGGATGGATTCTTTGATGATATTCCGGTGCAAATCCTGACAGACCCGAGCTATCGTATTGATTTTTCAACCAGCACGAACACGACCTCGTCTGTACAGGCAATGCCCGCCGAGTCCGCGGTAGCTATCACATTGGGCGGCAGTCAATTTACTTACAGGGTTTACGAGAGTCGATTGAAACAACTTTTCCCTGACCCGTCGTCATTGACCGGAGAGTAACTGATAATACCCTAATGGCGGAAACCACACAATCTCAACAATTCGAATACAAGGCTGAGATGCAGCAGTTGCTGCACCTCATCGTGAACTCGCTTTACACCAACCAGGAGATATTCTTGCGAGAACTAATCTCCAATGCATCGGATGCACTCAACAAGGCCCGCATTCGTCAACTGACTGACCATTCCGAAGGTGACAAAGAAGACCTCCAGATTACTATCACTGTGGACGAGGAGGCCAATACCCTATCCATCGAGGACACCGGGATTGGCATGACACGCGACGATCTGATCAACCGACTGGGAACCGTTGCAAGTAGTGGTACGCTGGCCTTTATTGAAGAGCAGAAAGCAGCAGGCAAAAAGGTTGATGCCGATATGATCGGAAAGTTTGGCGTGGGCTTCTATTCTGCTTTCATGGTAGCCGATAAAATAGAGATTGAAACGCTGCCTGCCGGTGAAAAAGCCGAATCGTTGAATTGGAGCAGTGATGGTGCAGGCACCTATTCAATAAGTCCGGGCACACGTAGTGAGCATGGGACCAATGTCAAACTGCACTTAAAGGAGGACGCTAAAGATTTTGCGACGGAGCTTCGCGTACGGTCGATCATTCGGAAATACTCAAATTTCGTGGACTTCCCAATCATCCTTGGCTCCGAGCAGGCGAATACTATCAAAGCACTCTGGAGAAAACGCAAGGACGACATCACGGATGAAGAGCGCAATGAGTTTTACAAGTTCCTGACGGGCGATTACTCGGAGCCTATCCGGTACTTGCACCTGCAGATTGAGGGACTGGTTTCGTTTGGTGCACTCCTATTCATTCCTTCACAGCCCACCGGGCCCTTCTTTCAGGAAGAGAATCGACGCGGTCTCCACCTTTACTGCTCAGGAGTATTCGTGCGAGATGATGCGCAAGAGTTGTTGCCGGATTACCTACAATTCGTAAAAGGAGTTGTGGATACGGATGACCTTCCATTGAATGTATCAAGAGAGGTCACCCAGAAAAGTCCTGCCGCCCAGCGAATCCGCTCGACTCTCACCAACAAGATTCTCGGCCTGTTAAAGGACTGGACCTCGGATAATGAGGAGCTATACAATAAGTTTTTTGGCAACTTTGGAGGAATACTCAAAGCTGGATTCTGGAGCGATTACGACCGACGCGATGAGCTCCTGGAGCTCATGCGCTATTATTCGACCCACTCAGACGGCAGAAGCTTAACTGCACTTAAGGACTACGTAGAGCGCATGCCGGAGGATCAGGAAAACATCTACTACCTCTTGTCTGATTCCCTTGAGTCCGCTCGTACCAGCCCTCATCTCGAGGTCTTCGCTCGTAAGGGTATTGAAGTATTACTTCTTCCAGACCCCGTTGATACACTTACACTGCCAAACATGGCGGATTTTGAAGGAAAGTCTTTCAAGAGTATCACCGGGACGGATCTTGATCTTGGAGATGATATTGAAGAAGTCTCACTGCCCGATGATGATACTGACACTCTCCTCAAGCTCTTCCGCGTTCAGTTGGGCGAACGTATACAGGATGTGGCTGCATCCAGACGCCTCGTGGATTCTGCTGCCACGCTGGTAACGGCCAAAGATGGAATGGATCCGCAGATGGAGCGCATGATGAAATCCATGAACCCAGACTATGAGGGCGCGAAAAAGGTCCTGGAAGTCAATGTGGAGCACCCACTCATGAAAAATATTCTGGCTCTGAATTCAGAGAAAAAACAGTCCAACCTGGTTGAGGAAGCTATCGAACAAGTGTACGAAGGAGCACTCTTGATGGACGGCAACCTGTCAGAACCCTCTGCATTCGTAGCACGCATGACACGCATTCTCGTGGATGCAACCAACACCAACTGAACCAGGGTTCTAAGGATGACTTGGAGCGCGCCAGTTTATCCCGACCTGAGGCCGGGGATTATTCTGGCAGTTGCGATGGTGGTGGCTACCGGCTGTGCCACCTCTGAGTCGCCATTGCTGAACACCGTTGAGTCGCCCATTGTGCCATTTGGTGACGTATTTGCTTCCCCGGACACAATTCGCCTGGACTCAGAAGTTGTTGTCGGAACTGTCAACTTCCTGGATGTGAGCCAAGAAGGACATTTGCTGATCGCCGATGAAATCTCAAAAAGCGCGCATCATTTTTCCGCTTCTGGGAAACACATTCAGACGTACTTGATCGGCACCTGTCAGCCTGATCACACGGACGAGCATGCGTGGCTAGTGCGGTTTATAGGCGGCGGGAGAGTTATGCTTGTGGGTCGTGATGGGTCGGTGGCAGTCATGGACGAGTCAGGTGCTTGCGTAGCGACTGAAATTCGCCGCCCTGTTGGCATAGAGGGAGCCTGCGCCATTGGGGACTCCGTTCTCATGCAGCCAGGGTATATACCGTTCTTCAATCCCGAAGTCTATGCTGTTACACGCGACTTGGAGATGCTGGACAAATGGCGGATTGAGAAGCCTGAATTCCCGCGGCTTAACACACTCTGGAAGGGCATTGCCGGGCGATCGATGGAATGCTTTGCAGATGGCCCATACTACAAATATGCCGAATGGTCCGATGCTTTGCCGGTTTTTAGTCGTGACAATGTTGCCCAGGTTGATCCGGTGTTTTTCACCAAACGGCTCCGGGACATTGCGCGCGGGCCAGACTTGCTAGCCAAGATTGATGAGATCCATGAGTATCCAACCAATTTGGGAATAATGGCCATCGATAGCACCACCCGCATGATCGTTTACACTGAGCTGCCAGCAGAATGGCGTCTACCAGATGTGCTACTGCAATCGGGCATCGCGGTGGTCAGCAATGTAGGAGCATTCCCCGCCCGCACAGCCGTAGTCCCATTTACGCCTATTGGGGCTGCTAATGGCTATATCTACCGCAAGGCCGACAATGAGATACTGCCAGATGGAGACTTCGGCAATCAATTAATTCTGCGCTATAAATTTGTCCCGCCCCCAGATGCAAATCCGTAAGCACATGCACAGGGCCCTCTGGTTCATCATCCCATTTGTGGTCGTGATAGGAGTGTTCACGGGAGCCAGGATATTCTTTGCTGCCCCGCCAACGAGTTCAGCCCCAAAAGATGGCACTACAGCCACTTATCCTCTGCTGGGGCAGATAATTCCTTCAGAGAATCTTATCGTCTCACGAAATGTGAGTCCCCTTTGCATAGCTGCCGTTGTATCCTCCTTACAGGTCAGCAAGTGACCAATCCTGCGTCTCTGTCCGTGCAGATCCCGTACTCCGGGACACAGGTTGCCCGTGCAATGCCGCTAATCACATGAACTATTTCACGGCGATTGAGTACTCACACACACAACCCACTGATTTCTTGCCGTTTTGACGCATACATCAACCCCTTTCCTGGGAGGCATAGAAGCGGGAGGTACGAAGTTTGTCTGTGCTGTCGGATACCCACCCGATAACATTTATGCTTTGGAGTAATTCCCTACAACGACTCCCCGGGAAACGCTCGGTCGCACGCTGGATTTCTTTCGTGCGCAACCCCATCTACCAGACGCCATTGGAATCGCAACATTCGGTCCCGCGGATGTTCGACCAACGTCCGAAACATATGGCTTCATCACAAGCACTCCGAAGCCTGGATGGCGAAACACGGACTTGGCTGGCTTTGTGGCACGCAGCCTGAATATACCGACCGCATTTGACACCGATGTAAACGGAGCTGCTGTGGGTGAACATGCGTGGGGGGCTGGCCAAGACATTGATAACCTCCTCTATCTTTCAGTAGGTACCGGTTTTGGGGGTGGAGCAATAGTTGGAGGAGTGCCCGTTCATGGACTCGTGCACCCGGAAATGGGACACCTCATTTTGCCTCGTGCCGAGGGAGATGACTTCAAAGGGCATTGTCCCTTTCATGGTCCATGCCTGGAAGGTATGGCTTCTGGGCCCGCGATCAAAGCACGTTGGGGAATTCCTGCGGAATCTTTACTACCAGATCATATAGCATGGGAATTTGAGGCGCATTATCTCTCGCTGGCAGTCACAAACTTAATTCTGACTTTATCCCCCGAGCGTGTCATCATGGGAGGTGGGGTGATGCAGCAGGAGCACTTGTTCCCGGCTATCCGTTCCCGTGTACAGTCACACTTGAATGGTTATGTCCAAGCCTACGCAGTCCTCCATGACATTGATCGCTACATTGTGCCCCCTGGATTGGGAAATAATGCTGGTGTGCTGGGGGCTATGGGCCTTGCCTTTTCGTTGTGACGACCTGATTCTTTGAATGGAAGTGACTCCCATGGTCTTGTTTGGGTATGGTATTCCACTCGAATATTGTAAAATCACCGGCACCGTCACGAGGTCAGAACAGAGTATTAATCTTCAATGCAAGCAAGTTGTTTTGATTGCATTGTCGATATCATTCATCATGAGACACCTTGGAAGTGTGAAAAGCTCCAGAACAAACCTCCTTGCTTTCGCGGGATTGGCGGCAATGCTTATGACGACCGCCTGCGGGAACGAACCGACCGGACCTAATCAGGCGCCGGAAGCGTTTGGGTCGGTCGACGAGCTAATAATCGACGCCGGACAGTCTGAGAGTTTGAGCGTGGGTTCCGTTTTCAGCGATCCGGACGGTGATGCGCTGACCTACACAGCAGAGTCGTCAAACACCGCCATAACCACCGTCTCCGTCTCGGGCAAC
>VXLY01000055.1 GCA_009841335.1 Rhodothermaceae bacterium
CAGTTCTGCCTCCAGTTCTGCCTCCAGTTCTGCCTCCAGTTCTGAAAACGTATCCAGGATCCGTACGATTTCATGCTGCACTTGTAGAGGTGGAATCGGAATAGTAAAACCTTTTATTATCCCGGCATTCAAGTTCTTGATTGTAGTAAATTGTAACGCAGTCTGTAAATACTTTTCAAAACTTCTGCCAGAAAGCAAGTAATAAAGAAATTTTGGGTTCAATAGCATCCTGTCTGTGCGGATGACGGCCATGAATGCTCCAAAGGAATAACCAACATTGTTATGACTGATATATGCTACTTTCCCAACATGCGCCTTGGAACCACTCGCAGCACTGATTAGAATGTCCGCATTCTTCAACCATTGGTCTGGACGAATCCGTACGACCTTGGAAACTGATTTCACGTCATCAAAATTCAGCGTGTTGCTTACAAGTGTTATGTTGTTCGAGCGTAAAACCTTTATAGACCCGTCCAGCTGCTCATCGGTCTTTTTGTAGGATATCCCGCGAGTATAAGTTGCAACCTTCCCCAGCTCCGTTAACGCCACTCCATCTGGACACAAATCTCTGATCAGTCTTTCAATCTTATTCATGCTCTATCAGCCTTCCAGATCGGATACAATAGCATCAATCTTTGTTCGTAGTTCCGCCTGTCTTTCAACGATCTCTACAATTTCAGCATTGAGTGCCTGGATATCTATTGGTTCACGGGTATCTTCTTCTTCGACATAAGACGAAACTGCAATGTTGTAGTCATTTTCTGCTATTTCATTGTGATCCACTAGTCGGGCGAAGTACTCAACATCCTTGCGCTCTGTAAACGCATTCAAGATTTTTTGCTGATGCTTTGGAAGGAGCTCATTCTTATTGCCACTGCGAACAAACTCAGCGGACGCGTCTATAAGCAGGATCGCATTATCACGCTTTGATTTCTTAAGCACGATTATACAGGTGGCGATGCTCGTACCAAAAAACAGATCCGATGGCAGTTGGATCACAGCATCAACGTAGTTATTGTCAATCAGATATTGACGAATCTTCTGTTCAGCCCCTCCCCGGTAAAGAACCCCGGGGAATTCTACGATTGCAGCTGTACCACTCACAGCCAGCCAGGATAGAATGTGCATTGTGAAAGCCAAGTCGGCCTTGCTGGGCGGTGCAAGCACTCCTGCGGGCGCGTAACGCGGATCGTTGATTAATAGAGGGTTATTCTTCCCCTCCCATTTGATAGAATAAGGAGGATTGGAAACGATAGCTTCAAATGGTTCATCGTCAATATGTGCGGGATCAATCAACGTATCCCCATGCGCTATATCAAATTTCTCAAAATTGATATCGTGCAAAAACATGTTAATTCGACAGAGATTGTAGGTGGTCAAATTTATTTCTTGGCCAAAGAACCCCTGCCGAACGCTGTCCCGCCCCAGCACTTTCGCGAACTTCAACAGTAGAGATCCCGAACCGCAAGCGGGATCATAAACTTTGTTGACCTCCTTCTTGCCCTCCACAGCAATCTGTGCAAGGAGTTCGGAGACTTCCTGGGGAGTAAAGAACTCACCACCCGATTTACCCGCCGCTGATGCATACATTGTCATCAGATATTCGTACGCATCTCCAAATAGATCAATGGTATTCTGAGAAAATTCCCCCTCTTTGCCAAGCGGGAGATCTCCGATTGCGTCCAAGATCTTGACAAGCTTTTCATTGCGCTGATTGACGGTGACGCCAAGCTTGTTACTGTTAACATCCAGATCGGCAAACAGACCCTTCATATCATTTTCGCTATCTGTTCCGATGGCGGAGCCTTCAATGTTGCGAAAAATTTGGCTCAGAGTTTCATTAAGGTTGTCATCATGCCGCGCTCGAGTCCGCAAGTTCATAAAAAGTTCGGTCGGCAGGATATAAAAACCCTTTTCGTCTACCGTTGTAGCACGACCGACTTCCGCCTCAGAATCGCTCAGTCGGGCGTAATCGAATTCTACATCACCAACCCTACGCTGCCTTTCATTAAGATAACCGACCAGATTCTCGGAAATAAACCGGTAGAACAGCATACCTAGCACGTAGCTCTTGAAGTCCCAGCCGTCTACGGAACCGCGCAAATCATTGGCAATACGCCATATGATTCTGTGAAGCTCCGCACGTTCACCATCTGCGTTGTTAATCATCTATCAGTGTCGTCGTGATTTTTTGGTCATGATATAAACTAATAGAATCATGGGGAATAGAGCATACCTCGGACTGATTCCTAGTCTCCGTGTACGTCTTTTGATTTTTCCCAGTGCAAGTCCAGCTCTTTAAGGTCGGCAGATTTCATATCGGGCACCTGTGTTTCCACGTAACCCAGGCGTTCACGGAATCGACGATTCGTACTGCGAAGTGCATCCTCTGGGTTGATGCGGTTCTTTCTCGCATAGTTGACAAGCGCAAAAAGCAGATCGCCGAACTCATTTTCGCGCTCAGTATCCGACGTTGCAGCCCTGAACTCCTTCATTTCTTCCTCAACCTTAGCCCAGGTGCTTTCCTGGTCTGGGAAGTCAAATCCGACACTGGCAGCTTTCTCCTGCATTCGATAGGCACATAGGAGTGCCGGCAAACTGGCCGGTACACCGCTTAACACTGATGCACCCTGCCGTTCACTTGCCTTGAGTGACTCCCAGTTCTGGAGTACTTCCTCAACTCCCGACACGGCGCGGTCCCCGAAAACATGTGGGTGGCGTCGAACCATCTTGTCAGCAACCGCAGACACTACACCAGCAAGGTCAAACTGCTGTGTTTCTTCCGCAATCACGCTGTGCAAGACAATCTGCAACAGCAGATCCCCTAACTCCGTACGCAGCTCCTGCATATCCCCCGCATCAAGCGCCTCAATGGCTTCGTACGCCTCTTCAATCAGCAAATGGCGCAAGGAGGCATGGGTCTGCTTACGGTCCCAAGGGCACTGCGTCCTGAGCTGGCGGACAATATTCACAAAAACTGTCCAATGCGGTGCGGAATCATTGGCTTCTGTGTACTCTTCGTCAAATATGTCTGATTGCATTCGAAATGATGATGTCTTAAACCTATTTAACAAGCGTTGTACCCTATCTTGTCGTGAGACATTTCTGCCGTTTACGCGTAGAAATTACAATCTAAGACCAAAACACAAAAATCCATGAATCTGCAGGATATAAGCATTAACAAGGTAGTTCTGATCGGGCGACTAAGTCGGGATCCAGAGGTTCGCCAAATACCCAGCGGTACAGCAATTTGTCAATTACGTGTGGTTACTACGGAAAGCTATGTGAACCGGGATGGTGATCCCGGAGAAAGTAGAGCATCACATACAGTGGTGGTATGGGGGAAGAAGGGCGAAGACCTGGCTAGTCGAGCGCGTACTAACACGCGTGTATTTGTGGAGGGAAGAATTCAGAATCGCTCGTACGAGAATCAACAGGGAGAAACGAAGTGGGTGACTGAAATAAACGCTAGAACTGTTTTTCCATTAGAGGAGGAAGGAAATTATGGACAGTCGACACCATCGGGTGCGTATGGTCAGCAACAGGGCGGTGGATACGGTCAGCAACAAGGTGGGGGATACGGCCAGCAGCAAGGTGGGTATACGCAACCCGCAGCGGGTGGAACTCCACCACCTCCTCCTGCTCCCGTACAACAACCTCCTCCCGCACAGCCACCAAGTGGATCCCCCACATCAACCGGCGGGGCGCCTTCAACGACCATTGTCCCAGAGGACGATCTGCCTTTCTAGATCGAGAATCTGCGTCTAAGTGATTTCCCCTGTGCTCACGATATCCATTGCCTGCATCCGCATGTCTTGGGATCTCTTAATTGATGAATCCTGCGACTCTTGATAACGGACCGTACTGCAAAGACGCTCGCATCAATTGAGTGATATAACAATATTGTCCCTTTGCACTAAATTCCCCTGTCCTCTCGCATGTACATTGAGATGATCTGTCACAATTAATCAACTAAACTTTAGACCTATGGGATCAGTTAATGGTCGCGGACAGTGGAGTGGCCGGCTCGGCTTTATTCTGGCTGCCGCAGGAAGTGCTATTGGACTCGGAAATATCTGGCGTTTTCCGTACTCGGTGGCCGAAGGCGGTGGAGGGCTTTTCGTCCTTATGTATCTGATTTTCGTTTTGGCGATCGGACTACCAGTGCTATTAGCTGAACTCTCTCTGGGACGCGCTTCTCAACGTAACCCGGTGGGCGCATTTAAGGCACTGATCCCTGGTAGATTCTGGCCGTTCGTGGGTGGACTTGGTGTCGTAACCGGTGCCGGAATCCTCGCATTTTATTCGGTTATCGCCGGTTGGACAGTGGGGTATCTAGGTAAGGCTGTGTCTGGAGAATTATCGCAGGCACAGGATGGCGACACGAGTGGTGCCATCTTTACGGAATTTGTAGCAGATCCATTCTGGCCCATTTTGCTTTGCGGCCTGTTTCTTGTGCTTACGCTGATTGTCGTACGAAGGGGCGTATCCAAGGGCATTGAACGTGCGGCCACTCTTTTAATGCCCGCACTCTTTGTTCTGCTGATCTTGTTGGCCATTCGGGCAGTAACCCTGCCCGGAGGTATTGATGGGCTCACCTATCTCTTTACGCCGGACTGGTCTAAACTTAGCTTGAATGTTGTTATGGGAGCACTTGGACAAGCATTGTTTAGTCTAAGTTTAGGCATGGGCGCTATGATCACTTTCGGATCCTATATGTCTAGACGGGAAAATCTCTGGCAATCAGGTATCTATGTTGCAATCGCGGATACTGGCATAGCCATACTGGCAGGCCTTATCATTTTTCCCGCTCTTTTCTTCGCTAATGCCGATCCTAGCGCTGGACCTGGCCTCGTGTTTGTGATACTACCTACCATCTTCAATCAGATGCCTTTGGGAACTGTGTTTGCCACAGCATTTTTCTCATTGCTGGCTATCGCTGCACTCACCTCCACTGTCAGCCTATTAGAAGTGGTTGTTGCGTACTTCGTGGATGAAAAAGGGTGGACCCGTAATCGGGCTGCCACCTTTGTCACCGGAATCTGCTTTGCTCTGGCAGTACCATCAGCCCTTGCATTCGGAGCAGTATCGGCGCTTTCAGGCGGAGAGGACGGGATTCTTCCATTTGGACTTGACTTCCTGACCCTGAACAATAACATCTGGGGAAATTACTCCCTGAGCCTAGGGGCATTCCTGATTTGCGTCGCGGTTGGATGGGTATGGGGTGTGCCTAAACTGCTAGCGGCCCTCGAGGACGGGGACGATCGCAAGTTCCCAATTCCAGGGGGCCCTGTCGTAGGATTCCTGATCAAAGTTATTTGCCCTTTGGCTGTACTTACTGTCCTCATCTTCATAATAGTAACCGGACAATATTTCTAAGCCATACCAGACCATGGCGTGGCCAAGACTGATACATATGCACCAGAACGCTCCACAGTTTGGCACCCCCTGAAGGTTCTCCTATAGCTGCACTGGGCCTGTTGGTACAGTCTCACAGTGCATCGGTATCACCAACCGAGATTGTTGTCTTTCTGCTGCTGCTGTTGGCCAGCGCAGTTGTATCAGGTGCTGAGGTTGCACTCTTCTCACTCCGCGCAACCGATCGTGAGACACTCGCCGCTCGTGGAGATCACCGGAGTCGACGCGTGATCTCCCTTCTAGAAAATCCGCGCCGACTTCTGGTCACTATTCTGTTGCTCAATACGCTTATCAATGTCTCGGCCGCAATCCTCGCAGCACTGGTGACCGAACGAGTAGCAGAAGCTATGGGACTAAGACCTGAAATTGTTTTTGCGCTGGAGGTCGTCGCTCTGACTTTCACGTTACTGATTGTCTCGGAAATCACCCCTAAGCTGATTGCCTCCAGGTATGCTCTCACGTACAGCCGTCGTGTAGCAGGGATCCTTAAAATAGTCTCATGGCCCCTGTATCCGGTCACTACACTCCTTGCACGCATGACCACTCGCATACATGGTATTTACCACAACTGGAATGGGGATGAGAAATCAGATTTACTTTCCTCTGAAGATCTGCGAGTCATGGCTGAGATCGGCAAGGACCATGGATCTTTGGAGGAAGATGAACATGGCTGGATCCAGTCACTGCTTGACTTCGGTGATACCACGGTTCGTGCCATTATGGTGAATCGCCTGGATATCTCGGCGCTCCCTATTACCGCGTCCCTGAAAGAGGCCCTGGAATTAATTCGTATCTGTGGACATTCACGACTGCCACTCTACAAGGACCACCTAGACAATATTCAGGGTGTTGTCTATGCTAAGGACCTGCTACCGTACGTGAATCAGCCTGATGCTCCGATTGATTGGACTCATCTTATGAGACCACCTATTTTTGTGCCGCTCGGCCGGAAACTGGATGACCTTCTCCAAGATTTTCAACACCGTAAAACCCACTTGGCCATCGTGGTAGACGAATATGGCGGCACCGCAGGACTCGTAACCCTAGATGATGTCCTGGAGGAAGTTGTTGGGGAAATGGAGGATGAGCATGACGAGGTCAGAGACACACTCATCATTCCGCTGGGTAATCGCGAATACAAGGTTGATGCCCGGATAAACCTGGATGACCTTAATGATGCGGCCAACATCTCGCTGCCAACCGATACCTATGAATTTGAAACGTTGGGCGGCCTTATATTTCACTTGGCCGGAGATATTCCCGGGCCGGGTTATACTGCCGTGCACGACCGCATGGAAATCTCTGTAGATGAAGTGGAAAACAACCGGATTCGCATGGTTCACATTCGGATTCGTGCTGCTCCCAAAGAGTCAAACGAATAATTCGGTAATATCTGAAACCACGGCACAGTCACTGAATTTAACAACCCATTGACCATCCCGTGCAGCCTGAGCTCGCATGGACAGTATACGTGACCATTGCGGCGTCTTTGGAATTTTCAATTCCCCGGAAGCTGCTCGACTTACCTACTTCGGTCTGCATGCC
Source organism: Rhodothermaceae bacterium (assembly GCA_009841335.1). GTDB lineage: Bacteria > Bacteroidota > Rhodothermia > Rhodothermales > Bin80 > Bin80. Next base: position 6,964 of record VXLY01000055.1, read on the forward strand.
CTCCAGCACAGGGGACAGGAGTCTTGTGGGATCGTCACATCTTCCTTCGACCACAGCCGACAGCGTCGTATCATGTCTGCTGTGCGAGATTTTGGGCTCGTCCTAGATGTCTTTGACAATCCTGCGCTATTCAAAGACCCGCTGAGCGGCTCATCGGCCGTTGGCCATACACGGTATTCTACCAGCGGGTCCGCTGTCAAACGGGCCAATATCCAGCCTCTCCATGTTCAGTACCGTGGAGGCAATCTTGCGATAGCTCACAACGGAAATCTTTCCAATGTTACTGAGCTTAGGGCTTCCTTCATCGAGCGAGGCACACTGTTTCAATCAACCTCTGATACGGAACTCATCCTGCACCTGATTGCACAAAGCCGCCGCACTAGACAAATTGATCAAATTCTGGATGCCCTCACACAAGTGGAAGGTGGATACGCACTGGCCCTGCTCACGGACGACAGTTTGATTGCCGTTCGAGATCCGAATGGATTTCGCCCCCTTGCACTGGGCCAACTTCGCAATTCAAGCGAAGACGGCACGATGACCTATTGCGTCGCAAGCGAAACCTGTGCCTTCGATATGATCGGCGCCGAGTATATACGCGATATTGATCCAGGAGAAGTTATCACCATTGACAGGGAAGTCTGCAAGACTGGGCGCTTCCATAGTGAGCGCCTGAATAGCCGTCACGGTGTAAGCCAATGCATTTTCGAGTACATCTACTTCTCCCGACCAGACTCACGTATTTATGGGGAGATGGTGGATAAGGTCCGTCGCAAGTTTGGCAAACAGCTGGCACACGATGCTCCAGTGCCACGCGTTCAAGCAGAAGAGAAAGCCCCTCTGGTGATATCGGTTCCTGACTCTTCCAACACTGCCACACTTGGCTACGTAAGCGAATGCCAGAAACTCGGATATCGCTGTAAATATGACATCGGGCTGATCCGTAATCACTACGTAGGCCGAACATTCATTGCACCGGGACAGGATAGTCGCGAAATGCGTGTCCGATGCAAGTTCAATACAGTTGACGGCCTGCTGAAAGACCGTATTGTCGTGGTGGTTGACGACTCAATCGTGCGCGGCACAACGGCCAGGCTCCTTGTAAAGATGATCAAGGAAGCCGGTGCCAAGGAGGTTCACTTCCGCGTGGCCTCACCGACGGTCATGAACCCCTGCTTCTATGGCATGGACTTCCCCAGTAAGCAAGAGTTGCTTTCAAGTAAGTTCGACAACGTGACGGCTATCGGAGAATGGCTTGGTGTTGACTCCCTTGCCTACCTCACGGTAGCGGGCCTGAAAAAAGCAGTGCGTGCCGCCCACGACAGTCCACACGGCTACTGTGACGCGTGCTTCACAGGCGTCTACCCCGTACCTGTGGATATGTGCGCCAGTAAGGAAGCGTACGACTGACTTCTATGATCCGTCTGTTGGCGGCTCACACGTGGGCGGACGGTTAGTATCTGCCAGGTAAACGATTTTCCACCCCTCGTCAGTCCGATAGAGCTGCATTGAATTCACACCGCAGTGACTCAGGTTTTCGCCAAGAAAGAATGCGAATTCCATCCAGGCAGAAGCCAGACGGCCATCAATCGAGATATGGACATCCCATATCCGCTCATCCCATACCTGATCGTGCGGTGTACCGACCGCACGTACAAACTGATCGGGTGGGCCAACCCTGAAGCCTTGGTCGGTTGCACGCCCCATGAGAGCCGATTCGTGCATTACACTCCGTACCATCGTACTGTCACCGGCACGCATCCCGTCAAAAAGACGGTCAATTACCGCCCTAACTTCATCAACCTCCTCCGATTGCGCCTGCGCTGCTGGGGCAGACATACAGGCTAACAGCATCAAACCTAGAGTGAGTAAGCAATTGATTCTTCTCATTGTTGTAATGTTATTCCGACTAAGGCAACCCTTATCCGTTGGCATTCGTTCCATTTTTCGGCTGAGATGATATTTTCATATTAAAAGACTGTCGTACAAAGCCATCACAATCTGTTAGATCTATGCCGTTTGAATTTGTGGTTGGTTGTATGCCTAGTCATTTCAAACACCGACCGTACAGATGAGC
>VXLY01000027.1 GCA_009841335.1 Rhodothermaceae bacterium
TTCAAGGAGCGAACGCTGCATCCCCACAATGCTAACGTAACTCTGATGCGGACCAACCCGGATGAATGTGCTAAGATTGGAAAGGAAATAGGAACCAGACTCAGCCGCGCACGGGCTCCGGTAACATTGATGATACCTCTCAGGGGGGTCAGTATGCTGGATGCACCAAAAGAGATTTTCTTCGCGCCCGAATCAAATAAAGCGCTTTTTGCATCACTTCATGCAAACTGTACTTCCTCTGTGACAGTCAAGGAATATGATCTCCATATAAATGATCCCGAGTTTGCGGATGCAATCTCGGACGAACTAATCCACAATATGCAATGGAAAAAATCGGCAAGTGCACTGTAACCCAACCTGAAAGCGTCCAGACCCTGACCTATCCATGGGGAGACATTTGTTTGCTTAGCGAGCCTAAGACCTCAGGCGCGAATGCATTGACGTTCGCATCTGTTGAAGTCCAACCGGGCACTGGCCATGAGCGCCACAATCACCCCAATGCTGACGAGATCATTTATGTAGTGGAGGGGGAGGCAACGCAAATGCTGGATGATCGAATGCCAATCAAAATCAGCCCCGGTACTTGCATCTTTGTTCCGCGCGGCATTTATCATGGAACCGAGAATACGGGAACCTCGGTGCTCAAACTGATTGTCGTCTACGTTCCAGGGGGAGAGGAGTCTGTGCTGAGGAACCTGCCGGGCGTAACGATTAAAGACCCCGTTGCGTGAACCAGTCGTCAAGGCTGCTCGCATTGGGCTGAGGACGCAAAAAATCCAAGTATGCGAGGAGAGGAGACCGGCATTCCATAAAGGAGACTTAATTCAGACACTTGGCTGTGCGCTTCTAGAGACCTGCCTCGTTGGTCGGCAAAGCAGGAATGCGTCAAAGCTAAGAGACTGGAAGCAGCGCGATAGAATCGACACCGCCATCGCATAGTCCGTAGCATTTCGATAAGGCGCATGGGTCCAGGATCACAGACATCTAACTTGAATAGCACCGCTTGCGTGCGCAGTTCATTATAGTTGTAGAACAAGCGACGACCCAAGATTGCTGGCACCTGTGAGCGGGAGGGCGTATGCCACGGGGCAACAGCGTCATTCCAAAAGCCCGATCCAACTCTCAAGATGTACCGACCGTAGAAATCATATCCTGCGTCCGTGAAACCATGGGCGCCACGGAGGTTTGTCCCCTAACAAAATTTACCGTTCGCTGCACATTCCTTACAGTTCGTGAGCCTTATGCCCCTTACCACGCGATGCCATAATCATCGCCGTGATCGCTTGCACCGCCCCACATCGTGCCGTGCTTGCGGTCGAACTCAATAGCAGTGATCGGCCCACTAGTGCGCGAGCTAAAGGTCAATGTATAGTTCATGTCGCGAAGTTCCCGGCGTACCCAGTTAGGTACTCCGTCATGCAGCAGAAGACGTCCTGGACGAATCTCGTGTTCACCAAAGGATCCCCGCATCTGGAAGCTGTTGATGTTAGCGGCTTCCACCGCTTCTTGGACATTCATACCGAACTCGACAGTATTCAGGAAAAACTGGAGTAGATTCTGATCTTGACTGTCCCCGCCCTGTACCGCAAACGAGAGATAAGGGAGTCCATCTTTTAGCGCCATTCCCGGTGTGAGCGTCGCGCGCGGGCGCTTGCCCGGCTCAGGCAGGTTGTATGGATTTTCCGCAGGATCCAGGACAAAGCTTTGCATGCGCTGACTTAGACCAATTCCCGTTTCGCCAGCGATAACTGCGGGAATCCAGCCACCACTCGGTGTTATGGACACCACCCAGCCTTCTGCATCCGCAGCCTGAATGGAAGTTGTTCCGGCGTAGAAGTCTGATTCATAAGAAACATCGCTGCCATATCCTTCCTCCGTATCTGCTGACCATTCGTCCAAGTAGTGCAGATAGGGGTTCTCTTCGCCTTGAAATGGATATGGATCCCCAGGTTTAACCTTGGGATCGTTCGCTTCCCAGTTGATTGTTTCCAGACGAGCCTTAGCATAGGCCTTAGACAATAGGCCCTCCATTGGCTCGTCAGGAGGGAAATAGGGATCGCCGTAATAGAAATCCCGGTCTGCAAATACCATGTTCATGACTTGATACAAAAGATGAATGTATCGGGTACTGTTGTAGCCCATTCCTTGCAGGTCCACGCTTTCGAGCATGTTGAGTGCCTGAAGCATGACCGGTCCCTGTACCCAGGAAGTGAGCTTGTAGACCTGGATTCCTTTATAATCTGTCACATCCGGTTCTTCAATGTAAACCTGCCAGCGATCCAAGTCTTCCATTGTGATCAACCCGCCCTGTTCCTGGGTTCCACGTACGAGTTCTTCGGCAATATCGCCCCTGTAGAAACGGTCATAGGCAGCATATATCGCTTCCTTTCGTGATTTTCCTGCTTCAAGCGCGGTGGATTCTGCTTCGACAAGCTTTCGCAGCGTTTCGGCCAGATCGGACTGGACGAATATCTGCCCCTCTCTTGGTGCCTTATTCTCATCCTCCCTGTTCGGCAAATAAACCGCCTCAGAATAGGGCCATTCAGCAATGCGTTCGGCATGGCTTTCAATAGAACGTGCAGCTGATCGTTCAATCGGGTACCCCTCAGCCATCTGAATACTAGGTTCAAGGATATCCTTCAGGCTCAAGGTCCCATACTCGGCAAGCATAACCATTAATCCACCAGGCGTACCGGGCGTGACAGCTGCCAGTGGGCCATATTCTGGGGGATAACTAAGCTCCTGATCCTTAAAGAATTCGGTTGTGGCACCCGTTGGTGCTACTCCCAGGGCATTTATGCCGAGCACCTTTTTCTGATTGGGATCATATATAAGCGCCTGCGTTTCTCCACCCCAGCTCAGCACATCCCACATTGTACTGGTTGCGCCCAGCATAGCACAAGCCGCATCTACGGCATTACCTCCTCTCGCGAACATCATAGCCCCAGCAGTTGCTCCTAAGGGCTTTCCAGTAATGGCCACCCAGTGACGGCCATGTAACACAGGCTTGGCCGTGCGCTGTGCCTGAACAGGTACTGCGATAATACAGCATAGAACGAGTAATAGTGTGCGATATGCGAGCATGTGGATTGGGAATATGAGACAAAGAATCTACGCTAAAACAAAATGAACGACAGACTTGGAGATGGCAAAAGCTGGCTTATCAACACATAATCGACCTAACACGGACTAAGGAAGATTTCCTGCCATATAAGTATGTGATGGGGGCTATGTTTGCAAACCGAACAATCTGCCAGCTTAACTCTTCTCCAAATATACTTATCCGTCCCCTCTCTGATGACGTAGTCTAGAAATAACCGCTTGGATCCCCGATCACAAGTTCGGTTGGACAACCCGTCAGATCAACGAGGCTAAAGTTTGCGCTGCGATTTTTCAGACTGGGACAGGTTGGGTAAAACATGTCCCATTCGGTCACGTTTTGTACGCAGGTAATTCGCATTTTCCTCATTGGCAGGGATTTCGATCGGCACACAGTTAGCAATTTCCAGCCCGTATCCGTCCAGTCCCACGCGCTTGGTTGGATTGTTGGTCATTAGCTTTAACTTCCGTATGCCTAGATTGCGAAGAATCTGGCAACCAATGCCGTAATCCCTGTGATCCATGTCAAAACCCAGCGCCTTATTGGCCTCGACTGTATCCAGGCCCTGCTGATCCTGCAATTCGTAAGCAAGTAGTTTATTCAGGAGACCGATTCCGCGTCCTTCCTGCTTCATATAAAGTACTACACCTTTACCTTCGGCCGCTACGATTCGTATCGCAGTATCCAGTTGGTCTCCACAATCGCACCGAATAGATCCGAACAGATCACCGGTCACACACTGTGAGTGCACTCGAGTCAGAACAGCTTCGTCTTCCGTCCACGAGCCCATCAGAAGAGCCAGGTGGATGTCTCCGTTTGATGTATCCTCGAAAGCTATCAGGTTAAAAGTACCATACCGCGTAGGAAGCCGAACAGATGCTGCACGACGAATCAGGGAACGTCGCTCCATGCGGAAGGCCACCAGATCACTGACGGAAACGATTCGCATGTTGTGCTCGTCGGCAATGCGCAACAACTCGGGGGTTCGCGCCATCGTTCCGTCCGAATTCATTATCTCGACAAGTACTCCTACAGGCGGCATACCAGCGAGCCGTACAAGATCAACTGTTGCTTCCGTATGCCCTGTTCTGCGCAGAACTCCACCGTCGCGGGCTATTAATGGAAACACATGTCCTGGCCGTGCAAAATCAGCGGCAGTTGACTTGGGATCCGCAAGAGCCCGAATCGTCGCTGCCCGATCAGCTGCGCTAATACCCGTAGATGTTCCGTGAGAATAGTCCACCGACACAGTAAAGGGGGTACTGTAAAGGCTGGTGTTTTCTTCCACCATTAATCCGAGATCAAGCTCGGACGCACGCTCCGCATCCATTGGGGTGCAGATAAGTCCACGCCCCTCCCTGGCCATGAAATTCACGAGCTCAGGCGTAACGGTGGCAGCAGCCCCTACAAAATCTCCTTCATTTTCGCGATCTTCGTCATCAATCACGATCACTAAGCGGCCAGCGCGTATATCCGCAATAGCAGACTCAATCGAGTCGAAGGCACTTGTACCCGGAGACCCCATCAGGAATCGCTCAGGTTTTTACCGAGGCAAGGGAATTCTTTTCGACACGAAGCTTGATACCTCCGTCTACGTCCAACAAAACGCTACTTTCGTCTACTTGGTGAACCTTTCCGTGGATTCCACCAGCGGTTACAACTTTGTCTCCTCTTTTAACAGCTTCAATCATCGCCTTACGTTTTTTCTCCCGCTTCTGCTGGGGTCTGATGATGAATAGGTAGAAGACGAGGAAGATGAGGAGAAGCGGCAGAAACATCCCCAAACCTCCAAAGGGAGAAGAGCTTGATGACTCTTGGAGGATGACTGCGATTGGCAAGAACATGAATAACATTGTAATCAAGGAGTTATAATAAAGAAGGGTAAGCTACCCGCATCGCGTCGCTTCGACCTCTTACCGCTGCTGCCTTCCGGCCCTGACGGGGTTCAGAGGGAGCTGACCGTGCGGGACTCACCCTTCGGGCCGGTTTACCATCCATACCTATGACGGTTCCTGCAAAATCAAACCTGCTCGAGCGCATCAACGTTAATGGACGCATGAAGATTGGGCATAGACGACGGTGCCATTTTGATCACCATGCGCACGTCCTCGTGTAGAGTACGGTATGATTTGGGGGCCTTGATCATCAGAAAATAACGATACTGATGTTCAACGCGCTCTATATACGGCTGCTCAGGCCCCAGTACCGATACGGTGGAAGGTAATTGCTCGAGTAGCAATTTCCGCCATTTTTCGGCCAGACGTTCAACGTTGCGCTTCGGCGCCCCTCGTACCTGGACGCCCATGATGCGTCCAAACGGCGGATAGCCCAGTGCCTCTCGTTCCTTCATTAACTGTTGGGCATAGCCATTAAAGTCGTGTTTCATCAGAGACAAAAAAACTGGATGTTTCGGGCGCCGCGTCTGTAACAGAACTGCTCCGGGTAAATCAGCTCTCCCCGCTCTTCCAGCAACTTGCATCAGCAATTGAAATGTACGCTCCTCACTCCGAAAATCTGGAAGGCGAAGCCCGACATCACAGTTGATCACACCAACCAGTGTTACGCGACCAAAGTCCAAGCCCTTGGCAACCATTTGGGTACCAATAAGGATGTCTGCCTGGTAATCCGCAAAAGCATTCAGAATTTCGTGATGAGCATTCTTGGCCTGTGTACTGTCACGATCCATACGCAGGATCCGGGCACCCTTGAAAAGTTCGCTGAGATCTTGGAAAACACGCTGAGTACCACTACCCAGTGGAGCAAAGGCCGCTGCACCGCAATTAGGGCAACTGGCCGGTGGACTGCGTACGAATCCACAGTAATGACATTTCAACTGCTGCTTTACTTGATGGTAGGTCATGGATACACTGCAGGCAATGCATCGAGGCACAAATCCACAGTTCTGACACTCGAAGATTGGTGCGAATCCACGACGATTCTGTAATAGAATTACCTGCTCTTTGCGCTCCAGACGAGATCCAATAGCCTGGATAAGGGGCATCGATAAAGCGCCGTGGAGATTATTTTTATAACGCTCCTCACAGAGGTCTATTATCTTAATGCTCGGAAGAGCTGCTGCAGAGCGCCCTTGGGTAGGTACGCGATCCGGCATAGTTAGAAGTGTGTACTTGCCCTGCGCTACATTGGCTAGGCTTTCCAGAGACGGAGTTGCAGAGCCAAGTATACAGACGGCTCGACGCATTCTTGCACGCATGACGGCGACATCTCTGGCGTGGTAACGTGGAGCAGGATCCATTTGCTTGTAGGATCCATCGTGTTCTTCATCCACGATGATCAGACCAAGGTTCTGTATCGGCGCTAATATCGCCGACCGGGGGCCGATCACGATACGGTAGCGATCAGCACGAATCTGCTCCCAGACGTCGTATCGTTCACCCTGAGCCATACGGGAATGCAAGACCGCAACGGTATCTCCAAAACGACTACGGAAGCGCTGCACGGTTTGTGGAGTAAGTGAGATTTCGGGCACAAGTACGATAGCAGTCTGCTTAAGGGCAAACGTTTTTTCTAGTGCCGCCAGGTACACTTCAGTCTTGCCGCTCCCTGTTACACCGTGCAGAACATATGTACGATACTCCTGTGTCTCAATAGCTTGTTGCAGCACCTCTACGGCCTTAGCCTGGGATTTATGAAATGCAGGTGCTTTACTGCGGGGGATGTCCGTAGGCCGCATCCATTCCGGGATCCTAAACACCCTCTTTTCAATAATCGAAAAGATTGCCCGCTGTTCAAATGTTTTAATGGTCTGAAGACCGGCACTACTGTTTTGTCGTACACTAGCCAGTAATGGTTCTGCATCACCGGATTCCACACAGCGGATCAATTCCTGAATTACGGCTTTTTGCTTCGTACCGTGAAGCTGGGGAATCAGGTCGCGCAGTGCAGTGGCCGTCTCGAATGCAGGAGCGAGCGATATGAATCTGTCCATCTTTGCTCGCACCTTGGGGCTCTCAAGTTCAACTATGCGCTGTAGAGCCCCCTGTCTTTCAGCTTTTGTAAACTCCTCGTCTGAGATACGTAGGCCGACCCGTTTGAGTCGGGAGGGGGTTGCCTGGCGATATTTCACCATATGCTCATACAGACGGGGAGAAATGTTCTCCCAAGCCGCAGGCGATTCGGAGTCCAGATAAAAGACGACTTTTTCCTTCGTCTGCATGCCCGCTGGGAGCGCTGCCTGGAGCGCTTCCCCCCAGGCACACAAATAATAGCGGGCTATCCAACGCGTAAGCTCAAGCAATTCAGTGTTCACGACCGGTCCGTCACTGACAACACCCCTGACCCTTCTGAGGTTTACTTCCGGACGGACTTTCACATCCAGTTCAGTCACGATTGCCGTATAAACGCGTGCGCGTACCGGAACCAACACTAGGGAGCCTACGCCTACTGATGCTTCAAGAGCCCCCGGCAGTTCGTAGGTATACTCCTTCTCTACGGGGATTGGTAGGGCAACACGAACCGTGCGCAACATTGGTGCGCTATTTCTGGGAGGAACCTTTATTCGGGTCGAAAAGCATACCAGTGCAGAGGCACATTTTGCGCTTCATGCGCTCAAGGACATCGTAATTTGGACAGCTTTGGCAGCCCCGCCAGAACTCGTCATCACTGGTGAGTTCGCTGAATGTCACCGGCTCATACCCCAGATCCGAGTTGATCTTCATGACAGCAAGACTGGTCGTGATGCCAAACAACTTGGCTTCGGGATAAAGCGTCCGTGAAAGTTCGAAGGCTTTACGCTTGATTCGACGGGCAAGTCCTTTTTTACGGAACTTTGGGGACACGATCAGACCTGAGTTGACCGCATATTTGCCGTGGTCCCAGGTTTCGATGTAGCAAAAACCGGCCACCTCGTTTTCCCCAAGTGCAATCACTGCCTTGCCCTCTGCCATTTTTTCCCGGATATATTCTGGGGCCCGCCTTGCTATACCGGTACCGCGCTGCGCCGCAGCCTCTTTAATCATAAGGCATATCTCCTGGGCAAACCGAAAATGTTCGGGCGTAGCAATGTAAATTTCGACAGACGCCGAATTATCTACAACGGGAAGTTCTATGGGGAGGTTGCTGATCACTGGTTTAGCCGAATCATTGGCCGGCCGTGTAAGCGTAAAACAATTATGTGTTCCATGTGAACGCAAAAGATTTACGATGCGTTCATACACACATTCAACTCATTAAATTGATCTTTGATGGAAGAGTGTCCTTCTTGTGCCATTGAAGTGGCACGTAGACTGGAGGTTTGTCCCTATTGCGGCTATGAATTCCCGCGGCAAAGCGGCAGGCGCACACTCATGGCTTGGGTCATGGCAATTCTTCTTGCCTGGCCTCTTTTTGAAGTCATAAAATTGATTTTTTGATAGTTTATGCCACACGTAATCATTGAAACTCTTGTGGCGGCCACTGGCATCACTGTTCCTTAGTGATACGCTGCACTATTAAGAGGCCCCCCATAGCGGAAGGAATTCGGACATAGCCATCCAAAATGATTTTTGCCCGTATATCACTAGTTGTCACAAGTCGTGCAGGAATAACTCAAACCTCCCGAGGTTCAAGTGAATAAAATACGCCGACCGGAATGCTTAAAGATATTTCCCGTTTTTCTAGATAAATCTGCAGAGAGTATCCGGGAGCCAGTTGCTACATTTATGGTCGATGTGATTTTTAAGTGAAAAGCAAAACAATACAACATGCCAACGGCGCGAACCACATGTCTTTGTCGGCCGAGTGCGTATCTGAATTCAATGCACGCGGCAATCGCTAATCATCATAGAAAACGCGACATTGAAGCAGGCTCTGGGAATAGTCACAATGGTTTGTTAAGTTTGCACCTTCAAAGGTCGACGATTGAGTTGATCATCAACAAAACCAGGGGGTAAGGCAACCGAAGAAGATTAGGCACAACGATTGACCGAAACATACCCGCATTTTGACTCAATGAAACCGCATTACCATTGCAAGGCTAGTAGATGTCGTGGCAAAACTGATCGTGACTAGGACCTTTTTCGAAGCCGAAAAGGAATACCAATGGATCAATCATGGAAATGCACAACACGCAAGTATCTTGGCGATTACAAGGTATTCAAGGTGCGCCAGGACAACTGCGTTTCACCTCGAACCGGGCGGACGCACAGGTTTTTCGTGTTGGACACGCCTGACTGGGTTACAATTGTCCCTGTAACTACCAGTGGTGAGCTAATTTGCATCAAACAATGGCGACCGGGGACGGGGACCGTCGAATTGGAGTTACCAGGGGGTATAGTTGATCCGGGGGAGTTGCCCCTGGAAGCTGCAAGGCGTGAACTCCGAGAAGAAACAGGTTACGTGTCAAAAACCCTTGATCCAATAGGCTCGATGGCTCCCAATCCCGCGATCACGACGAATCGCTGTCATTTCTTTCTGGCCAGAGATGCAACCCCGACGGGCGAACAAAAGCTGGATCCAGGCGAAGATATTATCATTAATCTGGTTAATATGCGTGAGGTGCCAAAACTTATCACTGCTGGAATACTTCGACATGGCATCATCATAGCCGCACTTTATCACTACGAGCTATACTTGAAAAGTGGAAGAACAGAAAAATAAGGCGGAGCAATCTGCACGGAGTTCCCGTCGTGAGTTTCTTCACGAAATTCTGTTTGAGGATCGAACTCCACTCGGGAGGCGGAGTGACATCGTTCTTTTTATTCTCATCGTGACAAGCGTAATAGCTGTCATGCTCGAGAGCATTGATACGGTGCGGTATCGCTATCAGGATTTTCTGATCGGTCTCGAATGGATGTTCACGGTGATCTTCACGGTGGAGTATGTGCTTCGACTATACAGCGCCAAGGATCCCGGGAAATATGCCCGAAGCTTTTTCGGCGTAATTGATCTAATCGCGGTGATCCCGACCTATTTAAGCGTTCTTCTCCCCGGCGCACAGGCGTTAATCGTAATCAGGGTTTTGCGCTTAATGCGTGTCTTTCGTGTACTGAAACTGGTTCAGTACAGCAGGGCTGGAGTTCATTTGCTTTTTCTGCTCCAGGACAGCTGGAGGCGGATTTGGGTGTTTGTGCTTGCGCTGGCACTTCTGGTAACAACCATTGGCGCCGTGCTTTATTTGATCGAAGGTCCAGAAAATGGTTTTACCAGTATTCCCCAAAGTATGTACTGGGCAGTTGTTACCCTAACAACTGTCGGATATGGGGATATCTCCCCGCAAACGTCGGTGGGAAAGTTTTTCGCAGCTTTGGTGATGATAATAGGTTATGCGATCATCGTCATGTCGATCAGCATGGCTGGTCGACATATCAAGCGAACACCGCCATGCGTGCGCTGCACGGAAACAAAACTGGAGAAAGGCGCAGCTTTTTGCAAGTACTGCGGACACGAATTCCACCAGCACTAAAGAACCACTTCTTTCGCGGGCTCGCGCATATTATAGCTGGAGGACATCACTCGGCCGTAAGCGCCCGCCATAGCAATTAGCAGAACATCTCCCTCGACGGTTTCCGGGAGTCTGCGGGAGCGCCCGATAATATCGCCGGACTCGCATATAGGGCCAACAATGTCAGCTGTAATGGCTGGGGGCGCATCAAGCCTCGTCAAGTTAACTATCCGATGGTAGGATCCGTAAAGAGCGGGTCTGATCAACGAATTCATACCCGTATTCACGCCTATATACCATGCCGGACCTTTTCGTTTGACCTGTGTAACGCGCGCCAGGAGCACGCCGGTTTCCGCAACGAGGTACCTGCCTGGTTCAATCCAGAGTTCAAATTGAGGATAGGTTTCCCGGAATCGTAACAGACTTTCCTCCAAAGCGACAAGATCCAAAGGTGTGGTACCCGGCTTTTCCGGCACGCCGAGGCCGCCACCCACATTCAAGTAGGTAACTTCAGGAAATGCCTCTGTAAACGAAGCCAGCGCGTACGCAGTGGTACTCCAGGTGTCCGGTGTCAGAATGCCACTGCCGATATGTGCGTGCAAACCTACGACCTGGATGTTATGCGCGTCTGTGATCCGCCGAACATCCGATAGATCGTCCGGCGCGATCCCAAATTTTGAGGTGAATCCGGCAGTGCGTACATGCCGGTGATGGCCACGACCGTACCCAGGATCAATGCGCAACGTGACAGTACGGTGTGCAAAGACATCGGGCCAAAGCTCCAAGGCCCGTATGTTGCCCACTGTCACATGGCCTGCAAGCTCGTATCCCAAAACAAATTCCTCTTTTGCCACAAAGTTGGGCGTGAACAGGACGCGGTCGGGGTCCATGCCGGGAAACAGCTTCCGAATATATTGAAGCTCACCTGGAGACACACACTCAAAGCCGATCCCGCGGTCATATATAGCCTGCAGCACCTGTGGATTCCAGCAGGCTTTCATCGCATAGAAACAACGGTCAGCGCCATTGAGGGCCTTTACACGGGTTATGGTGTCGTGCAGGTTGTCCAGATTGTAAGCGTAGCACGGCACGGATGTAGAAGCCGCTTCGAGCAATTGCGTGCGCAGGGTTTTCCACCAGGGCGTAGCTATGGCAGCATCTGGAGTTTCAAACAATTCGCGAAACGTGGAACCAAATAGATCATCCGGCCCAATCTGTCCAAAAATTTGGCTGTGCAGCTTGTTCGTCAGACGCTGCGCGTGTACATCGCCTACCACAAAAGTAAAGTTCAGATCGCTAGCGGCCTGCGTTACCAAGTACAATTTTTGTTCGTCCAGGGCTTCGAGCGCAGGCCCAAGTTCATGCAGTACGCTGCGGATGTTTCGTCCCACCAGGCTAACTGCGGCGCATCCACTGATACGTTTTGCCCGGCAAAAGCTGTTGAGATTATCAAGAAGGGCATCAATAGTAGATTCTTCAAGCGGTAATCCATAAACTGGATCGATCGAAATCGTAACATTGGTTTCCGAAGTGGCTACCATCCCTATGGAAAGGCTCTGCCGCTCAAATGCGCTGCATACCTTTGCCAGAAATCCTACCGAATGCCACATACGCGGTGTTTCGACGGCAATCAGCGTCAGGTCTGTGCGCGCAGCAATTGCTTTCACTTGTGCACCGTAGCTCTGCACACCTGAACCAATTACAGTCCCTTCAAGATCAGGGTTGGCTGTTGAGCGGACATGGAGAGGGATCTTCTGTGCACGCAATGGGTCAATACAGCGCGGATGCAGCACTTCGGCGCCAGAGCTGGCCAACTCCTGCGCCTCGTCGTACTCAAGTTGCTTAAGTAGGCGCGCACCGGGCACATGACTCGGGTCAGCGGTAAACATTCCGGGCACATCGGTCCAGATTTCCAAGCGCACGGCATCAAGTTTGCCGGCAAGATAGGAGGCAGAAGTATCGGATCCTCCCCAGCCCAGCAGGACTGTTCTGCCACGAGCGTCACTGGCAATAAAACCTTGCGTTATGAAAACATCCGCGTCAATCTGCTGAAGTTCAGGATCGGGCGTGTAGTCACATTGTGCAGATAGAAACTCTTCGTGCGGCAGAATACTTGCGAAGGTTTCCGACTTGAGTATTTTGCGTGCATCCACCCAGTCAGTCTGAATCCCCTGGTCCTTGAGGAAAGCCGCTCCGAGCGTTGTGCTCATAAGTTCGCCTATGGACAGGATCCGAGCATGCAACGCCGGTCCGACATCACGAGTCAGTGAGATGCCGTACGCGAGACGTTCGAGCTCTTGGAAAAACTCATTCAACAGTTCCCGACCATCAACTCCGAGTCCCTCGGCAAGGGCGCAATGCCGATCACGAATAACTTTTAGGGCTCTTTCGTGTTGGCCCTGCAGTGCCGCTTCAATGAGCTCTTCAAGGGCTCGAGATATTCCAGAGACCGCCGAGCACACTAGGCATACACGTTCGTTACCTGCTCTGCGTGTTTGGATGATACCCGCGATCGTGTCCCAGCATTCTCGTGAAGAGACACTCGTTCCTCCAAATTTTAGTACTACCCAGGGATCCATAGTCGTTCGCCCGGTTTAGTGAATGCGACTCACCTGATCAGCGCAGTTGATATAGAATCCGCAGCGGGCAATATCATAAATGGCATGCCTCAGCATGTTCTTGCCGCTGCTTTCCAGACATATTCAACGTTCGCTGGCCCGAACTGTGCAATCTCCGCAATTGCAGATCACGAAATTCAAAATTCAGTTCTAACCGAGGGCGGCATTGGCCCAGTTTACTGAATCAGAAAAACGAATCCGCCCACTTGAGGGCCACAAGTTAGTGGTTAATGCGATTTCGAATGAATCACGGGGATTGGACAACTCATTAACGCTTCAGTGATTTTCAAAACGACACCCGCAAAGTCCGGGAAGGTCACAAAGAAAAACTTCCTCTAAGGATGTGTTTTCAGAATCACCTAATCCGGTCAGTCCAATTCTGTACGCCTCAACTTAATCTTCGGATACAGCCGGTGGCAATGGCGGCATACTGTTCAGGACACCTTGCAGCTTGCTTTTCGCTGCGCGGGCATGTTCATCCAATCGGGTATCCTCCAAGGCTTGTGATTCGTCGGGATCCTCGGACCAGTTAACGAACCTGCCGTCTCCGTAAAGTTTCCAAGTGCGGTCCTGGGCCCATCGCGCAGGTGAAAATCGGCCCCATCGTGGATCATAATGACAGTATATCCACTCGCGTGTAGTGTCAGCCTGCCCGATCAGTTGACCATAAAAACTCAGTCCATCTGCGGTAAAATCACCTGGAACAGTACTGCCTGCCGCTTCTAGCATGGTCGGTAAAAAATCTGTAAAGTCCACCAAGGCGTCATTGACTGCACCCGGTTCAATGGTACCGGGCCAATATGCGATTAACGGAACATGAGTTCCGGCTGCTACAGGAAAGGCTTTTCTGCCCCGAATCAGGCCTGTTTCGTGCTGCGAGGTCACACTCCGATGCGTTCCATTGTCCGTCGTAAACAGCACCAACGTCCGACGGTCGAGCCCCAGCTCACGCAGCTTGCCCGTTATGCGGCCAACCAGTTGGTCCACATAATTTACCATGGAACCAAAATACGCTGAATTGCTGCGCGCCCCAGGGACATCAAGGCTATCAAAATCGGGATGACTCGGCGGTGGCAAAAACGGATCGTGCGGTAAGGCCATGGGGAAATACAAGAAAAACGGTTCGTTCTGGTGTCGCTCAAAAAAGCCCTCAATGTAGTCGGTATACAGATCCGGTCCATAAGCACCTGGAAATACTTCAGGCGCCTGTCCAGAGTAGTGTACTGTGGGTGATTTGTAACGACTGCCACGCTCCACGTACTGCCAAAGTGCAAACTCTTCAAAGCCCGCTTCCTCCGGTGTTGAGCCGCCGCGTCCGGCCAGCCCCCGCTGCCGCGCATCACCATACAACTGCCACTTGCCTGCAATCCCCGTTGTGTAACCGACATCTTGCAACAAGTGCGCAAACGTCCGCTCAGCCGGATCGAGCAAACCAAATCCAATATAGTTGCGGAAGTTGTACTTGCCGGACATCAGCTGCACCCTGGTTGGAGTGCACAAGGGCGTCGAGAAAGCCTGGGTGAAACGCATGCCGTGTTGGGCGAGTGAATCCAAATGTGGCGTTTCGTAGCTCAAACCGCCGTTAACCCCCAACGTCTCGTAACCCATATCATCTGCCATGATTAGCACGATATTGGGTGGAGGCTCAGTCGTGCAGGCCGCAACGAGTAACAGTAAAAACGGTAGATAATTTTTCATCTTAATGAAACCAGCAAATTATTCGCTTCTCCAGTGAACCAGAATGTCCCTGAATATACCACCGCGTACACAAGGGATTGGTCGGTGATCTTTCTTAAAAACCTTCGTATTGACAACAGCTGACACAATCCGACCCTGATCTCTTCCCTTGAGATTTGGGGTTCATATATTTGTTTCTGTTCTTGAATCTGTAGTTTCTGGTCGTTTCTGTATTCCAAATCACAGAATTGGATCCAAACATGTATCAATCCTGCATGTAGTCTGTGAGCGGGGAACACGAGAAGTCACCGGTGTCAACCAATACTTCAACCTTGCGTTACCGAGCACTTGGGTCAGCACTAGAGAATACCGGTATATGAGCTATAGAACCGGATCGTTCTTCTTGAACTTTGCTATAATCATCTCTGGACGCATGATAGAAACAATTGTATTATCTGTAGCCGGAGGTTGACTGTTCGACTGGCTGCCAGTCACCTTGTCAACCAATGATCCATGCAGCACATGGCCTCATTGAATGCAAAATACTTCCGCCCGCCGACAAGACATGCACCAATTGTCCGCGGATATGATTCCCATTTCCTAGATTGGGTTATCCACGCTCTTGATTCTATGGTGACCAAGTGATTTCTGCTTTCCGGGAACTTGCTTCTGAGCTTCGTAGAGACCTCTTCTCATCGAAGATAATTCCTGCTCTTTCGGCCGGAATGACCTCCGGCTTGGGGTTAGTCGTTGCGCAACTGGCTTTTGGGAGTCTCATTTTCTTCGGTGCTTTGGAGGCCTACTCTTCCCAAGGCATTGGGCTGATTCTATTTGGGAATTTCGCTGCCTGCTTGGTCATGGCGTTGACCAGCAGCTATCGCGGCACGATTGGCGGCTTGTCTCCGGCCTTGATAGTAATCATGGCCACCATCGTGTCTTCAATTGAAGCAAGCGAGGAGGCGCTGTTCGTAACCGCAGCAAGTGCACTCATCATTAGCGCAGTTTTCACAGGGCTTTGCTGCCTCATGATCGGGCATTTTCGTTTGGCGAGGCTAATGCGCTTTATTCCATATCCTGTCGCCGCGGGATTTCTGTCTGGTATCGGAGGAGCTGTCTGCTTGGCTGGACTTTCCCTAATGGGAGTACAGGGCCAAGGGTGGGTAGATGCCATAAAACTGGATTCTCCCATGTTCTGGATTTTGTTTCCGGGAGTTATCTATGGGATCATGCTTTACTACGCAATAAAGCGGTGGGGGCACGCCCTGATTTTGCCCGTCAGCACAGCAATTTTAGTCGGCGCATACCACCTTGTGCTTGGTTCTCTTGGCATTACCGGCAGCGAAGCGAGAGCGGTTGACCTTTTGCTCACGAGTACAGCAGACGGTCAACTGTGGCCTTCTATTCTTCCGGCCGATATCGTACGTGTGGAATGGGCCGCCATCTTCGCTCAGACTCCCCACCTACTAGCACTCACCCTGATCGCCTTTATCAGTATCATCCTGAATATCGCAGGGCTTGAGCTTGCAGTCAACCAGGAGATGGACTGGAACAGAGAATTCAAATCCACGGGCTATGCCAGCATATTTGCAGGAATCGGCGGGGGAACAGTTGCGGCAATCATCATATCTGGCTCGCTGCGCAGTAAGCTTCTCCGAGCCGGGACCCGATTGAACGGTGTGATCGCATCTATCGTGATGGGCACCGTTCTGATTTTCGGAGACAAACTTCTGGAGATCGTGCCGACAGCATTAATTGGCGGGATTTTGATCTTTGCCGGATGGGGCCTTCTGGATCACGGACTCATCCAGAATTACAAACGCCTTCCTTTGATCGAATTTGGAGTCATTCTTGCAATCTTTCTCACCATCATCCTTGTCGGCTTGATTGAGGGCGTGGGCGCAGGAATGCTCATTATGCTCGTATTTTTCGTCGTGCGCCTCAGTCGCGTGGATCCGATCGAATCCCAGTTCACTGCACATGAACGCCATAGCAACAAGGCCCGTACCGTCCCAGAGCGTACGATTCTGCTTCAGGAAGGCGGGCGTGTGAAAGTTTGTCGGCTACGTGGTTATATATTCTTCGGTAGCATCGGCACTCTGATGAGCCAACTCAAAGAGGCTTTAAAGGAACGCCCCCAGCCCCTCTGTCTCGTGCTGAACTTCTCCGCCGTCTCCGGACTGGATTTCTCTGCACTCAACGAGTTATCCCGGTTCCTGCGGACAGCTACCAAGAACGATGTCCAATTCATCCTGAGCGGAGTATCCGAACAACTTCGCTCAGCTTTGGAGCGCACCCTATTCGCATCCACATATTCCGAACTGATTTTTGAGGCAAATGAGAATTCTGCCCTTGAACGTTGCGAAGACATAATCCTTATGGCGTGGAAAAGAAAAGCAGCGTCTGTACAAGGGGGGCGCGCCATCCTGCTGGAAGATGCTGCGGACAGCCTCGAAACCTACCTGGAAAGACAGATTCACTTTGAGGCTCTGATAGAACAGCTTCATGAATGGCTTACGCCACGCGAATACGCTGCAGGCGATTCTCTGCCTGATGGGGATGAATTGCAACTGCTGATTTCCGGCCGGGTATCTGCCTATGACAGTTCCGGCAAACGCCTCCACCAGTTCAGTCCTGGAACTGCAATACGATCTACTGTCGCACTAGGAAAACAACCTTCCTCAATAGTCGCGGATACGGCATGCCGCACGATGGTGATGACACCAGATGCCCAAAACTGGCTGGAAAAGAACAAGAAGGAACTTACGCTCAAACTCTACCGATACTTGCTCGCCGGGCATTTTGAGGTCCATGCAACCACCCCCTCAGATGTCTCCGAGTCAAACTCCAACAACAGTGATCAAAGCAGTTAGGACTTCATCCCCTGTTCAGTGTTGCCCCGCACAGGAATCGTCTCCTGTCCCGCTGATCCCGGAAGCGTTCAAGCACTGGGATCCGTCAGTTCCTCCCAGGATATTTCGAAAAATGGAAACGTGCCGTTCTCCTTATAATATCCTCGGCAAACATCGGAACGACGGGTATTGATCTTCTAACGGCCTGGGAGTGACCGATGCATCCCGAAAAACAATCATTCAAACGCCGGATCAGGAGCACAGGTACCCTGTTGGCGCGAGGTCCCTTTTTGAACCCGTATTGCGTGGACACTTAAGGTAAAAGAGTTTTTTGAGTCCACCGGGTTTGTGACAAATTGCTACGAATCGTCTTCGTAAAAACTCATGAATCTGTATACTTAGTCATAACCAGAATTTGACCAACTCTTTCGGAATTAGGTGGAGGCATGCACACCAGGGTGGAAGATTGTTGCAGAACCTGAAGGCCAATGATCTGTAGGGTCCAAACATGAGCACAGAGAGATTTCTTACAACGTTCGCTAGCCGCACTGAGCGGGTCACAGATTTCTTTGGAAAACTGACCTGGTACTGTACCCTGCTCATGGTGATAGCAGGTGCATACAATGCGATCATGCGCTCACTGTCAGGCTGGGCACATCTTGATCCTGAGAGTGCGGGCACATTTCAGAGGGTTTTGCACTGGGTCGGTGAATTGGCAAGACAGGCAAGCTCCAATACTTTCATAGAGCTCCAATGGTATCTATTTAGTCTAGTTTTCCTGCTGGGAGCAGCTTACGCACTCAAGAACGGGGCACACGTAAGGGTTGATATTTTCTATAATCGTATTTCTCCAACTGCCAAGGCTTGGGTAAACATAGCGGGTTCGGTAGTCTTTCTCATACCATTTTGCTTACTGATGATTTCTACTTCCTGGCCGGCGGTCGTAGATTCATGGATCCGGTTGGAGGGATCACCGGATCCGGGAGGTCTACCACGCTACCCCCTCCTAACTGTTGTGCCACTGGCTTTTATAATGTTGATGATACAGGGATTGGCCTCAGCAGCTCGCGAAGCCATAACCATCATTGATCTCGCAAAAACTCAACGCTTGAACAGACATGCCCGGACTTGAGTGGTTGGCGCCGCTCATGTTTGCGGTAGCCTTACTTCTAATCTTTTCGGGTTATCCCGTAGCCTTTTCCCTCGGAGGCGCTTCGCTTATTTTTGCTGTGATTGGCGTTAGCACGGGTTACTTCGACTGGCATCTAATGCTGGCACTGCCGGATCGCCTGTTCGGCATTATGTCCAATTACACGCTCTTGGCGGTCCCCTTTTTCATCTTCATGGGGACTATGCTCGAAAAGAGCAATCTTGCAAGGGACTTGCTGCATACGACCGGCCTGCTTTTTGGTCCGGCACGCGGGGGCTTGGCAATCGCGGTCATCCTCGTGGGGGTGCTTCTGGCAGCCGCAACAGGTATTGTAGGGGCAAGTGTAGTAGCCATGGGAATGATATCATTGCCAATCATGCTCAACAATAATTACTCGGAGGAACTCTCCGCTGGCGTGATTACAGCAACCGGAACACTGGGGCAGATCATTCCACCCAGTGTAGTACTTGTGGTACTTGCTGATCAATTAGGTGTATCAGTTGGCGATTTGTTTATCGGCGCACTGGTCCCGGGGGTTTTGCTTGCGCTACTCTACGGGTTGTATACCGCAGGGGTTGCTGTTCTCAAGCCATCCGCTGCGCCAGCGCTACCCCCTGAGGTAAGAAACGCGGAGCGAGAGGGGCTGCTGCGGAAGGTTTTCCTGGTAATGCTCCCGCCACTGTTGCTCATTTTTGTAGTGCTCGGCAGCATTTTTGCCGGCATTGCCACACCTACAGAATCAGGAGCTCTTGGAGCTGTTGGTGCCATTGGCCTGGCAGCATTGAATGGCCGTCTGGACAAAAAGGCGCTGCGGGGTACTGTGGAAGAGACTGTCAAACTGACAGCAATGGTGATGATGTTACTCATTGCTTCCACTGCGTTCGCGCTTGTATTTCGGGGACTGGATGGCGGGATCTGGATTGAGGATCTACTCGTAAATATTCCCGGAGGCGTAATTGGATTCCTGCTTGTGGCCAACCTCGCGATTTTTATCCTCGGGTTTTTTATTGATTTCTTTGAAATTGCCTTTATCATTATACCCCTGATGGTTGCACCAGCTGCCGAGCTCCTGAGTCCGATGCTAGGCGTACCCGCTAGCATCGCCCTGATCTGGTTTGGGGTAATGGTAGGGATGAACCTGCAGACCTCGTTCCTGACGCCCCCGTTCGGATTTGCTTTATTCTATCTGAGGGGCGTGGCTCCACCGAGCATGCAGACAGCCTCAATCTATCGGGGAGTCATCCCGTTTATAGGAATTCAGGTCATAGGTTTGATCCTCCTGATCCTTTTCCCTGACCTGGTTCTTTGGGCACTCTGAGTGCCTTAGGCGCCCCCTTGCCTGCGTTCGTTCGTGCATGTAAGAAAACAGGGCGTATTCTGCTGTGTGAATCCAGTCATCAGAGTCCCGGCGCCATGCGAGAAAGGAATCATGCACTTGAGCAAAGCCAGGATCCGTACGCCCCTCCTGCAAGAGCTCTTCGGAAGCGGAGTATGCCGCATCCATCACATCCTTCGGAAACACACGTAGTTCAATGTTGGACTCAAGAATTCGTTGAAAGGCAGGCGGGTTCAAGGCATCATACTTTGCAAGCATGTACTGGTTGGCTTCTGCCATGGCGACTTCCAATGCAGCCTGATACGACGACGGAAGTTCCTGCATGGCCTGTTGATTTACAAAAAAGGAGAGATTGGCTCCTGGTTCCCACCAGCCTGGGTAGTAGTAGTAGTTTGCGACCTGATTGAAGCCCAGTTTTTCATCGTCATATGGACCTACCCATTCGGCAGCATCTATTGCTCCACGCTCAAGTGCAGGATAAATTTCTCCGCCCGGAATCTGCTGGACAGTTACCCCCAGACGGTCCATAACCCGTCCGCCTAATCCAGGAATGCGCATTGAAAGCCCGCGCAGATCCAGCAGGCTGTTGATTTCCCGGTTGAACCATCCACCCATCTGCGCGCCAGTATTGCCGCCAGGATAGTTGAGCACACCATAATCTGCAAATAATTCCCGCAGGATTTCCAGTCCACCCCCTTCATAAACCCAACTGTTAAATTGCCGAGCATTGAGGCCAAAGGGAACCGTGGTTTCAAAAACGAAGGCTAGATTTTTTCCTATGTAGTAGTAACCCGCCGAGTGTCCCATTTGCACCGTGCCTTTCTGGACCGACTCAAGTACCTCAAATGCAGGAACCATCTCACCGGCCGGATAAACACGGATGGTGAACCGTCCATTGGTCAATTGACTGACACGCTCGCTCATTACCTCCGCTGCCCTATAGATAGTATCTAGAGAGCGGGCGAAACTGGATGCAAGACGCCATCGCAGCATTGGAGTGTCGGTTTGAACGGCCGGGGCATCACCGCTCTGGGAGCCGCAACCGGTAAGAACAGCACCGGCTGCGGTACCTAGGGCCGCTGATCGGATGAATTTTCTACGTTCCATGGTTACCCTCTTGGTCGAAGTGGTCGCATTACGACTTCAGAAATCAAATAATTGTCCGATGACTCCAATATATGGATGACTGTCGCTGCAATATCTTCCGGCTGCATAGGGTTCGGGGCACCCGAGGAACCCGCAACGCGGCCAAATTCGGTAGCGACACTGCCGGGGCAGACACAACTTACCTTGATACCATGACCACGCAACTCTTTCATCGTTGCATCGCTGAATCCGCGCAAACCAAATTTTGTGGCATTGTAGGCACTTAGATTTGCATTTCCAACCAATCCCGCAACGGAGGCAATATTAATGATATGTCCACCGAATCCGGTTTGCTCATTCTGCGCTTTCATGCGCGGCACCACCACACGCGTACAAAGATAGACGCCTGTGAGGTTTGTGTCAATTTGCGCGTCCCAATCTTCTTTGGTCTGGGCATCAATTGCGGAAAAACGACCCAGACCGGCATTATTGATAAGGATATCAATATGGTTCAAGCCCGAAAAAGCCAATTCTACTGCCGTTTCGTCGGTCACATCACATTCCACCGGATTGAACTTCGTTCCCAATTGAGACTCGAGCAACTTCAAACGGTCTACTCGTCGTGCGAGTCCATAGACTGTGCTCCCACGGCGCACCAGATGTTGGGCAAACTCGCTTCCAAGACCACTGCTTGCACCAGTTACGACCGCTATTTTGCCGCTAAGATCCATGAGTTGTGCTTATTGTTCGGGAGAAGTTGAACCCGATGTGTATATACCTGTTCGCCTGATTGGATTGGAGATTGAACAATGAATGCAGATTTTGTCCGACACCTTGCCTGGACCAGCGACCACCCTCTTGGTTTGGAAATAGAGCGCGCTGAAGGGCCATTTCTCGTATTGACCGATGGACGCAAACTGATTGACTTTATCAGCGGGATTGCGGTTTCGTCGCTGGGGCATCGGCATCCAAGCGTATTGCGTGCGATTCGTGATCAATTAGATCGGCACCTTCATGTGATGGTATACGGTGAGTTTATCCAAGCTCCTCAGGTGCGGTTGGCTAAACAGTTGGCAAGCGTTCTGCCAAGTACACTTGATTCTGTTTACTTCACAATGTCAGGTACTGAGGCCAACGAGGGCGCACTCAAACTGGCCAAGAAATACACCGGACGAGGCCGGATGGTGGCTTTTGAGCAATCTTTCCATGGCGATACGCATGGATCTCTGAGCGTTACGGGCAGGCGCGTTTATCAAGACCCCTTTCGTCCTCTGTTACCAGGAGTGACGTTTCTGCCGTTTGGGGACTTTGAAGCTTTAGAGCACATTGATGACACATTTGCATGTGCGATTGCTGAGCCGATCCAGGGTGAAGGAGGAATGCGTCTGCCCCCACGCGGCTGGTTCAGGGCTCTGCGTGCGAGATGCACGGCCGCGGGGGCATTATTGGTGCTGGATGAGATTCAGACCGGCTTTGGTCGGACGGGACGACTTTTTGCATTTGAGCATGAAGGTATTGTACCGGATATCCTGACCTTGGCTAAAGCCATGGGGGGCGGCATGCCGCTAGGGGCTTTTGTAGCCAGTACAGAAGTGATGCAGTCGCTGCGGCGTGACCCTCCACT
This sequence comes from Rhodothermaceae bacterium, assembly GCA_009841335.1. GTDB lineage: Bacteria > Bacteroidota > Rhodothermia > Rhodothermales > Bin80 > Bin80. The sequence continues at coordinate 22,822 of VXLY01000027.1, forward strand.
TAGTCACGTGACAACATTTGGTGGCCATCCGGTTTCATGTGTGGCTGCCAGCGCAACCCTGCAGGTTCTGCAGGATGAGGGGTTGGTTGAGCGCGCACTATGGGTTGAGCAGCGTGTACGCACAAAGCTTAAGCATACACTCATTACTGATTTACGCGGCAGAGGGGCAATGCTTGGTATGGATTTGATAAACACTCGGGTTGCGAATCAGGTCGTGGAGCATTGCCTGCAGCGACGGGTTCTCCTAGGCTGGACGCTTCATTCAGGAACAGTTATCCGGATCGCTCCCCCGCTTAATATTCCCGAAGACACCCTGGACGATGCGCTGGAAATCATCACTGAGGTGCTTGACGTGGTTCAGGCAATGGATGCCTATGGGCTCAGAAACGGTTGAACGCTCCGAACAAAGCCTGCGTAGGCCTCCTCCAGTTCGCGACGCGGTCTAAAAGTTTTGCTTTGATGGGCCATCCGTTGAATAGCGCCTGGCAACGTTGAATGGCGGGTCGCGGCTGCAGCCAGGATCGCTGCGCCGAACGCCGCCTCCGTGCATGCAGGGCGATGGTAGACCCGCTGACAGAGATCTGCACGCAATTGCATCCATATGTCACTGTAACTGCCACCACCTGTGCTGTATACCTCTCCCTGACCTGGAGGCACATTCAACGCATCGTCAAGTAGTGTGTAAGCCATACGTTCCAGGCATGCCGTTCCCTGGAGGCATGCAGCGAACTTTCGTGCATTGCTCAGACCGGGAGGCAGAATCGCACGCGCACCGCTGTTTGCGAACGGGAATCGTTCGCCTTCGAGCGTGAGCGGATACACTGTGTCCTTGGATGGGAGATACCGAACTGCCTCGGCATCCATTCGTGGGAGGTCTGCGTCAGGAAACCAAGTCTTGATCCACGAAGCACCGGTGTTGCTTGCTGCACCTGGCAACCAGTAACCGCCAGGCAGCTTATGGGAGTACAAAAGAGGATGCGATGATCGGTTTTCAGACAAGGACTTAAAAACCAGGGTTGATCCGAGTGAGGTACTGTAATCGCCTGATTGGTGCAGACCTGACGCAATACAACTGGCAACTCCGTCCGTTACCCCCGCCACAAGGGGTAACCCCTCGGGTAACTGTGTTTGCTCGCTGGCTTTTCTACATAATTCCCCCAGAATAGTACCGGGCTCAACGACGGCCGGTAACTGTTCACGTATCGCTGGCTTTATCCATGTATAGTATTGGCTTTTTTCCAGGTCGTAACCAAATTTAAGTGCGTTGCTGTAATCGGTAGGCACTACACTGCCAACCAGTTGTCTGCAGAGCCAGGTGGCTTGGGGCAGCAGCTGCGACGACACGGGCTGAGAGTTATCATTCTTTAAGCAGTAAGCAGTGCCTAGGGCAGACAGCGACAATACTGCCGTGGAGTGTGTTCTTGAAAGCTCGGTCAAAAACTCTCGCCCAGAGGTGTCATCGTACATGATGGCAGGCCCTGTGCACTGTCCACCACGATCGGTAGGCACTACCGTACCAGAGGTTCCGTCTATTGATACTCCGCGAAGCTGACTTGTTGAAGCACCGCACCGCTTTAGATGCGATATACAGGCGCTGACCGTGCTGCAGACCGCCTGCCACCACTCTTCTGGGTTTTGTCGGTGCAGTCCATTACGTCGGTCTCCCTGAACCGGGCAACTTGCTTGTGCATGGATTTGTCCGATTTCGTCAACAATCAATGTTCGTATACCGGACGTTCCGAGGTCAATGCCGACAAACAGGTGTTCCATGATGAGGAAAGTGAGTGCCTGGTATTTTCAATAAGCCTCTATCCAGCTAGTGTTCGGAATTGGCTCCATTCACAAAATAAGTGAAGCCCCTTCATGATGTAAGCGCCACTCAGAGTTGGCCCTCGCACGCAACACCATCTCCGTCCCCGTCCAGGCGCAACGGGTCATTTCCCTCTACGGAAAAATTGCGATAAGGAATCGTTTTACAGCCACTCCTTAGATCCACAGAGAGACATACATACCAGTCTGGATAGCCCGGAGCACAGCTTTTAGGCCGCATCATCGGATATTCGTGTTTCATCTCCTCATACTCTCTTGGAGTAATAATCCGGTGTGGTGGGAGCGCTGGCAGCAGAGGAGGTTCTGGCAGACATCCCGGATCATTCGCGTCAGCCAGGTCATCAAAATCGTTGTCAACCCCGTCGCTGCAGGATGATCCAGAATCGGGTGACTCGGGATCTGGCCGTGCATTCTTCTTCTGCCACGTTTCTGGAATGCTTTGCCATACATCATCATAATAGACATCAAATTGACGTGCCAATCTTGATGATTCAACCAAAAGCGTGTTCTCGTCGTTGCTGCTTTCGCCAGCCGATGTCCAGTTCATAGAGCCAAGTACAAGGCGGTGACCATCTATTGACGCGGCCTTCATGTGCATTTTGCTTCCCCAGTTCTCAATGCGGACCGGTATGCCGGCTTCCCGCAACACTTCGTGCTTGGAGTATCCATTTTTGGCGGCTGTGGCGTCAATGATGACGCGAACATCTACACCACGCCTGTGTGCGTCGATCAGGTCGGCAGTCAAGTATTTGGCAGTGAGGAAGAAAACAGCCACATTGATGCGCTTTTTCGCCTTAGCGATTAGGCCACCTACTCCGTAGCGGAGCGAAGCATCTTGCGGTGAAAACCAGGTTGATACCTTTTCTAATCCGAAATCAAATTCCTCAACACCATCTCGGAGTTTTGAACATTTGCCTTGTCTGTTCCAGAGTTGCTCAAATTCGGCAGTGTAGACGGCCGCTATCTGTTTGGAGCGCATGACCACCACTGCATTGGCGTTGTAGCCGCCAGTTCCAGAATCAGACAAATTCGCTGAACCTGTCCAAACCCGCTCGCCATCCACCACAAAGAATTTGTTGTGCATGATATCGTTTATAGCTGGAAATGAGTCGCGCGAAGCATGACCTGCCACAAGAATTTGATCTTCACCCAGATCGTAAGCGAGGCACTGCAGCGGCCCTTTAAACCCGTGTGGACGGCTGCACGGAGGGGGCCTTCCTGTATATTCACGGGTACATTCCTGCTCCCGTGCGAGATCATCCCTAACGCTTCCTATCTGATGCATCCACATTTCCGAGGAGCTATAGTAGTTCTTGTTGTAAACATCCTTGTCCATATATCCTCGCACGGTGACACCGCGGTCACGCGCTTTCAGCAGCGCTTCCAGGATTTCGGTCTGATTTCGCGCACCATACACAGCAAAGTCAATCGTTGAGTGAGCACGGTTTAGCAACTCCACTAGCGACGTGCATAGAGTACTGTCACACCTGTCAGCTGGAGCATTAAACTCCCTGGGATCTTGGAGCAGGAGTTCGATGTCCTTTTCTTCGCCACATCCAATTATGGTGAGACCAATAAGAAGGACATATTTGGGCAGGGTAAGGATCATGGAGGCGGTTGTGGAACTACAAATAAGTCATGAGTGCAGACATCGTCTCTGCATTCTGCTGCAGCTGGTGAAGATAAGAGCTTTCCCAGACACATCCTATTTGAACTTGCCCTACAGACCGCTGACGCGCGACGAGATTGGAAAAGAGATTGGGCCAATCAAATAGTAAAACAGAAGCAACTGGCGAATGAGTATCCAATTGTGATGTGCAAAGACAGGACGCTCAGGGCAGGCTTAGGTGAACTTCGGTCATGGGGGTTACGCAGGCGAACGGACTGCAGTGTCAAGCCGCTTCCTTTACAATCTGCAAACCCCTTCATAACCACGATTGCATTTTAAGCACATTTAGCGCCCCGCTTCCCTATGTACTCGGGACAGCACAAATTGGTGGTGATGTTGACCTCGACGTGAGTGTCAGTTCTGAGATGTCCTGTTTTGTTGCAGGTGAGGCGTCGTCTGCTGATGCTGTGGAATTCGCTGCTGCCAACATTCTCAACTGCATTACGAGTGACTGTATATCGGTGTTAGCCCAGTTTAGCGATAGGTGGGTACTGAGCATCGACTGTGGAGATGGCCCGCAAGAGTATAAGCGCCTAGGTGAATATGATGGGATCTTGTGTAACTTGAGCCCGTAAGGGCGCATAGCGCGTGCTCGAACAGCCCGGATTGCCTGCTTGACAGGGCAAACCGGGCTGGTGCCCAAGTGCAATACGTGCGCAGCGTATCGTGCGTAACTCCCCGTATTTTTCATAAAGTGAGCGTTTGGCCTTATCCTAGTCTGCATTGACGACGTACGGGTAAAGAGGGTAGAGTGTCACAAACGCCATTCGGATGGCCGAGCCCTATATTAATGACAGCATCCATAATTAACAGCGCCTGCGGCATTGAGACCAGTGGCATGGAAAAATCAGATGGATGGGCGTGGAGTGCTTTGCAACGTATTCACAACTGGCAGCAGCTTCAATCCTTTTGGTCAGTCTTCGTATTCGTGTTTATCGTACCCTTTGCAGCATCATGCCAGAGAGGGCCCGATCTCGTAAGGATCATTGATTCCGAAGTCATTGATTCGCTGCTGGCGGCAGTGCCACAGACATTGATCGACACAGATGCCATGGACGCTCAGACCTGGTATCTGGATAAAGAAGTGGCTCAGTCGCAGGATTCGCTTGCACTGGGTCCCATTATTTCTTTCACGATTGCACAGGACAGTCTATACATTGCCGACTTCGTTCACAGTCACATTCTTGTAGCCGGGCTGGATGGTCCGCTGCAACGAAGCGTCGGTAGCAAAGGTGAAGGACCTGTGGAATTCTCAAACCTATCCGGCGTTCTCTTTAGCGGCGATCATTTTTTTGCTATTGAGCCGTTCCGAATCCAGAAGTTGTCCAGAGAGCTATCGTACGTGGCAATTCTGCCAAAGGGAACCGAGAATTTCTTCGGAATAGAGGGTGCCACTCTGGCTGCTTCGCGCACGCATCTCTATGTTGCTTGCCCGAGGGGTCACGCATACCGTATTTGTCCGAGCAGCAGCGAAGCACCGTTTGAGGAGGAAGCCCCGTTCTTGCGCTCACTGGATATTGATAGTATGCAGCCCCCGCTGAATAGTACAATTCCTGTGGCCGCCACGGTAGACGGGCGGTATGTGTTGGCGGCGTTTGCGGGCCTGCCGTATATCTTCGTATTCAATAGAGCCCATGAACATGTGCACACGATTCGCTTTTACGGCTCTGTCATAGGCGAGCATGCCAAAAACTATGCCATTCGAGAAGGTGTTCCCCCCGGGGCGGGGGTCGGGCTTAAGTCTTTGTGGCAAAGCGTAACGCTTTCTGAGACGGATATGATTGTGACTTCAATTGGTAAGCGAGTCTTTTTTGTTCGCATACTTGAGGGGCAGCGTTTCGAGCACGTAGCCACCGTGCAGTTGAGTACGACGCGGTCCGCTGATAGTGACGGGGCGGAGGTCGAGACTATCATGCCAAAAAGATTGTTCTTGCACAAGGACTTCCTGTATGTTAGTGGTTTCAGAGTCCCGCACATACTACGATATCGGGCAGATTTCTAGCGCAATCTGCCCCGATTGTGGCCATTTGGCGCGTTCGTTGTGTTCACCTTCCACGTGGCTGCGGGTCATCTCGCAGAGTGCTGTGGCCCCCTCCCTGAGGTGTCTTTTAGCCAAGCGGTATTCAACTGCACCTTCGCGTTCCACCAAGTAGTCCATGGCCTCATAGAGATCTTCCGCATCGTCCCGTTTGAGTCCTGAGCTCGTCGTTGATGGTCGGACTAGCAGAAGGGGCATCCAGATCTGCCTCCCAAGGGGTTTTCATGACGCTGCCCGCCACCTCGCGGATCTCCTGCGTGCGGGGAAGGCATCGGGGACCGAGAGCGATAGAATAGTTGAAGGATAATGGTCTTGATATCGTGGCGTAAAGGGAGTTTCCAGATCGGAGAGCTTCGAAGCTGATACTGTTTGGCCAGTGTGCAGTTGGCCGGAATTAAGTGGGCGGGGCATACGAATCACAGCCTAAACGCTGGTGCAAGAGAACCTTCGCCGCATCTCTCGCCGTAGACCCGATCCCGGCTCTCTCTGTTCCACGGACTTCATCGAAAAAGGATGCCAAGGACGTTGGAGCCGATCAGATCTAACTCGACCTTTGTCGGATCTCGTCACTATGTTCGGGAAGACTAGACGATCGACTTGAAAGGCGACTCTAGGATTGGATTGACGTCTCCTTGCAGAGGCCACCTGGCGTAAATGTGTAATTCTATACGGCAAACAGCTTCTACATCAGATCAGTCATGCTGTACCGTTTGATCAGTGGAGTCGGCAGCCAATATGCCACATACAGGTCCCGACCATCTTCAGAAACGGCGATGCGTTGCGGCCCGTTTCCGACTTGGAGGACCAAAATCGGCTGTCCGTCCCACGTAAAGACTATGATGTAGCTTCCGTTATCCTCGCCTGTGGGAGACTCTGTCAAGGTCTTGCCGGAATACAGGGCGAAAATCAAGTGATCTGTCACTGTTACATCTTCATATCCATACCGGTACTCATCCTCGGAATAGTCGGGCCAGACATAGCCGTTGGCGCTTACTCGAACCGTAAAAGCCGGTTCAAAAAAATCGGGCCCTCGGACGACGTGCCGCAATTCTGTTCCTTCATAGATTTCCAGTCTGTCCGATCTGTCGTAAGCAGCCACAATCTTCTTGCCGTTCGGACTTGCCCGGAGCACAGAACTGTAGACTCGGCGACGAATCAGGGGCGACATTTCCTCGTCTCCCGGTGGAGCGGGACCCGCAGTATTCAGGAAAGAGCCATCGGCCGCAAAGACCGCAAAGTGGTTGGAGCCATACGTACCGGATGATACAATCGTGCTGTCGGCGGTCCATACAGGGCTATACGGGTCACCGGGACCTCCATCTAACAGCAAGCGCCTGTCAGACAGGGACCGGTTAAGGACAAGTGAGTCCATGTCTACGAATTGGATCGATCGGCCTGCGAAATCGAAAACCCACGCTGCGTCACGACCGGGAATACGAATAATATCTCTCAACCCACCGAATTCACGCGGCCCCTCTCCAAACTTGCCTCCAGACGCCACCCATCCACCGTGCTGCCTGTCGAATATGTTTAGTATCGGTTCTCCCATTACATCGGCGACCAGCACGTAATTCTGGCCAACGATCAAGGCATAGGGCATGCCAAGTGAGTCGCCCGTTTCAAGTGCCTGGCCTTGGAGCTGAATAGCAGCGAGTGTGTCTGCAGTAAACCGCACGGCAGGGTTTGTCTCGCCAGGTAATTGCGAAGAGCACGCTGCTGCAGTAGTGAAGGCTACGGCTATGCCCCAAAGTCTCACTGCTTGGTACGCTGACATGGCATCCACATATACAGGGACCTCTTCAGCAGGTCTCTGCGCGAGTGTACGAGTGCAGTTCTATTCAGTTGCCAAATCCTGTCAGGGTAGGTCCTTTCCCGGTTGGACACTTTCCGAGGATACTTAGACGCATCTAGACGCGCAGCTACCTGAGCCCGGACAGGTTTGCGGAGCGAACTCAGTCTGTAAGCTGACAATGCGGAGGGGGAGGGATTCGAACCCCCGGTACCCTGCGGTACGCTGGTTTTCAAGACCAGTGCATTCGACCACTCTGCCACCCCTCCGGGATTCCATGTACGCCATCGTGAAAGCCGAACGACCGTTCGACCAAGAGCGGAGAGGGTGGGATTCGAACCCACGATGAGCTGTTAACCCATACTCCCTTAGCAGGGGAGCGCCTTCAGCCACTCGGCCACCTCTCCCAAGGATCGTATTCAAGCCACGTTTGTTACGCGTGCCACGGAAATTATGTGGCCTCCTCTAACGCGTTAGCACCGCTAATGATCTCGAGGATTTCAGTAGTAATGGCACTCTGACGTGCACGATTGTACTGAAGGCGTAATGCACGCAGGAGTTCCGTTGCGTTTGATGTGGCGTTATCCATCGCAACCATGCGTGCCCCATGTTCGGCAGCACAGGATTCCAGTAATGCACGCCAGATCGTGAAATTCACGAATCGTGGAACCAGTGTGTCTAGAATCTGCGCTGAGTCCGGCTCAAACAGGTAATCGGCCCGGTAACGCTCCTTTATCTCTGGCGTGGCAATATCCTCCAGCTGCATCACCGGTGTCTGAAAACGCTCCGGGGGAATGGGAATCAGGGGCTCAACTATTCGGTTTTGGGCGATCGTGTTCTTGAACTCATTGTAAACGAGCTTAACTTCATCCCATCGGCCCTCCATGAATCCTTCTCTGGCGAGGGTGCCGACACTTTGAGCTGTTTCGTAGTTCAACTCCCTGAATACACCGCTAAGATCAGCAACCACATTGTAGTTGCGCTTGGTAAAGTACTCGGCCCCCTTTCGACCCACGCCAACTATGTGCAGTGAGCCATTCGAATGGAGTTCTGAATACTCGGAGGCTATCAAGGCCTCGGCGGTCTTGATCGCATTACTGTTAAAGGCACCGGCCAGCCCACGGTCCCCGGAGACGACGACAATGAGCGCAGCATTGACCTCCCTTCGTTCCCGCAGTAAGGGGTGAGCGTCCACGGCCCCCTGGCGTTTCAAATGCTCAATGATCTCGCCAATCTTGTAGGCATAGGGACGCGTTTTGAAAATATTCTCCTGAGCCCGACGCAGCTTCGCCGCCGCCACCATTTTCATGGCACGGGTAACTTGTTGCGTATTCTGGACAGACCCAATACGCGTACGTATGTCACGCAGGGTCGCCATCAGGCCTGGTTAACGTAAAGGTCAACGAGTCGCTTGGCCTCCTCACGAAGAGCGTCCTTCGTTTCGTCCGACAGTTTACCAGTCTCTATTATACTGGCTAATGCTTCAGGTACACGAACACGAAGATTTTCGAGCAGCTCCTGCTCGAAACTGGGAATGTCCGATACAGCCACAGCATCCAGAAGACCTTCGCTGCCAATGAAAATGACGGCTATCTGCTCTTGGACGGGAACCGGCGCAAACTGGCCTTGCTTGAGCAATTCAACGAGTCGCTCTCCGCGCCGCAGCTGTCGCTGCGTAGCCGGATCCAGATCTGAACCGAATTTGGAGAATGCCTCGAGCTCGCGGTACTGGGCAAGATCCAAACGCAACATTCCCGCAGCCGATTTCATGGCCTTGATCTGTGCATTGCCCCCTACACGACTGACTGAAATACCTACGTTGATGGCCGGGCGCACGCCTGCATTGAACAGATCCGGCTCCAGGTAAATCTGTCCGTCAGTAATCGAAATCACGTTGGTCGGGATGTAAGCATCCACCGCACCGGCCTGGGTCTCAATGACCGGCAATGCCGTGAGTGAGCCTCCCCCCTTGATACGCCCCTTCAACGAATCGGGCAGGTCGTTCATCTGGGCAGCGATCTCTTCGCTCGCAGTGATCTTGGCTGCACGCTCAAGTAAGCGGCTGTGCAGATAGAACACATCTCCTGGATAGGCCTCTCGTCCGGGTGGACGACGAAGCAGAAGCGAAACTTGCCGATAGGCCACGGCCTGTTTGGACAGATCGTCGAAAATGACCAAGGCGTGTCTGCCAGTATCCCGGAAATACTCACCTATACAGGCACCGGCAAAAGGGGCAATAAATTGGAGCGGCGCAGCAACGGATGCCGGCGCATTCACGATTACCGTGTAATCCATTGCACCGTTGTCTTCCAGTGCACGAGCCACCTGCGCAACTGTCGAGGCCTTTTGCCCGATAGCTACGTAGATGCAGAAGACGGGAGTTTCGGTCTCATGTGTTGAGCGCTGGCTGATGATCGTGTCGATCAGCACGGCGGTCTTACCGGTCTGGCGGTCACCAATCACAAGCTCACGCTGCCCGCGGCCAATTGGGATCATAGAGTCAATGGCTTTGATCCCGGTCACCAATGGCTCGGATACTGGTTGGCGGTAAATGACGCTTGGTGCTTTGCGCTCGAGAGGCATCTCACACGTTTCGCCTGTGAGTGCACCTTTTCCATCAAGTGCATTCCCAAGTGGATCAATCACGCGGCCCAACATGCTTTCCGTCACTTGAATGGACGCAATGCGTCGTGTACGGCGCGCACGATCCCCCTCCTTGACTTCCTGAACTTCTCCGAAGAGGACGACACCTACATTGTCCTCTTCAAGGTTCAGGACCATGCCGGTAACATCACGTTCAGGAAACACAATGAGTTCACCTGCCTGCACCTGGGACAAGCCGTAGAGCCGGGCAATACCATCCCCCACCTGGAGAACGGTACCCACTTCGTACATGTCTGTTGCGGACTCAAAGCCACCCAGTTCTTGTCTGAGAAGAGTTGTGACTTCATCCGGTCGTATAGCCGTTGTCATTTTGTAATCATCAATAATATTTAGGACTGAGCGTGCAGACGGCTTCGGAGTAGTGAAAGCTGGTGACGAACGCTGCCATCATATACCGTATCGCCAATTTCGAGCACGATACCTCCCATAAGTTCAGGATCTGCAACCACATCAAGTCGGACGGTTTTGTTCAGGCTTTCCCCCAGCACGCCACGCAGGCGTTCCTGTTCACGTTCGGATAACGCAGAATGTGCACGGACACGCACTTCTATGGCCCCCTGAGCCTTGTCCGCTAACGCCAGAAATCTGGAAGCAATCGCAGGAAGCAACGACTCTCTGCCACGCTCAACCAGCATGAGCAGAAAGCGCAGGGTCAGTTCCTGCATCCGTCCAGCAAACAGACCTTGTAGTACAGCAGATTTTATACGCCTTGGTACGACGGGGCTTTTCAGGCATTGATCCAACTCAGAAGAGCTTTCAAGCGTATCGCTCAACAGCTTCACATCAGCTGCGACCGCAGGCATCCCTTCCGCCTCGTCGTAAAGCGCTTGCGCATAACGTTGCGCAACCACTGAAGAAATCATGCCTCGTAGGGGAACTGGTTGTGCCTCTGGGCAGACAGGTCGTCTATGAATCGATCCACTAGCACACGCTGACGCGAACCGTCCAGATTCTCCTGCAGAACTTTCTCCGCTGCGAGGATAGCCAGGTCTGCCACCTCACTGCGCAGGGCCTGCAGGGCTTTTTCTTTGTCCCGTGCAATGTCCTCCTGAGCCTGATTTCGGAGAGCGCTGATTTCTTCGCGAGTACGCAGTACTTCGCGTTCCCGCAATTGCTGTGCTTCTTCCCTCGCCTCTCGAAGCAGTCGTTGCGCCTGCAGCTCATTCTCACGACGAGCCTGAGCGTTGCTTTCCTGCAGTCGCTTGCTTTCTTCCAGAGCCGCCTCAGCCCGATTGAGTGAACTCGCGATAGTCTCTTCCCGCTCTGTCAGGGCGGAAGTGATCGGTCCCCAGGCATACCGCCGAAGCAACAGCAGTAAAGCCAGAAACACCAATCCCCACCAGACGATCAGCCCGACATTGGCACTTAGTAAGTCTGCGGCAAGTAACATCCTTGGCGCCTATTTGAAAGCCAGGATAAAAGAAATTACCAGACCGAACAGGGCGACCCCTTCAATGAGTGCAGCCGCAATAATCATTGATGTTCGAATATCATTGGTGGCCTCCGGTTGGCGGGCAGTACCCTCCATGGCGGGTCCAGCTAGTCGGCCGATGCCGAGTCCGGTTCCAATGGCGACGAGTCCGGTGCCGAGTCCAGCACCGAGATATGCAAGAGCTTGTGGGTCCATGAGTAAAAGGTTTCCTCGTTATATGCTTAATGTGCCTCACTGTGCGAATGGTCGGCAATAGCCATTCCAATGAACAGTGCGGACAGGATAGTGAAGATGTAAGCCTGGATAAATGCAATGAGAATTTCCAGACACATCACGAATAAAGTAAAGCCTAAGCTAATCGGCACCACGCCGTAGCCTACCGCTTCACCAAAGAGCTGTGTGAACGTAAAGATCATACCAATGAGGCTCAGTATCACCAGATGCCCTGCAGTTAAGTTGGCGAAGAGCCGAATCGCAAGGGCAATCGGCTTGATGAAAAGCCCCATGATTTCAGTCGGGATCAATAGAAATTTTACAAGAACAGGCATTCCCGGAGGCCAAAAGACATGCCGCCAGTGATCTCTTGATCCATTCACCTGCGTCAGTACGAATGTAAAGGCAGCCAATACTGCGGTAATGTTCAGATTGGAGGTGGCAGTGGCACCGTACGGAACTAGCCCCAGGAGATTGCAGGTTAAAATGAAGAAGAATGCAGTCAGTAGGTACGGTAGGTAACGCTGGTACTTATCCCGGCCTAAGTTTGGAATTGCGATATCATCACGTACGAAAATGACCAGCGTTTCAAACAGGTTTTGAAAGAGTCCCTGCGGAGCACTCGTCCGCCCAATACCACGCTTATACTTTCCTGCCAGTTGAAGAAAAATCGTCAACAAAATACCCGACGCAAGTAATGCAAACATCAGATGTCGCGTCATGGATAAATCCAGCACAACTTCTCCATCGTTCGGTACTAACGTTGCACCTAGATGGTCGCCGCTTGCAATCAATGCTTCGGTATCCGGCTCCGCTTCTGCGTGTGTGTCTTCTTCAACCTCTTCGCTGTGAAGGGAGGCATGCATCTCGCCAGATCGAAGGGCGCTCCTGGTTGTCCAGTAGGTGCGTAGACTATATCCGGTAACCTCGCTGCGGATAATAAAAATCCGGGGTAACTCAATTTTGCCGATGGGTGAGAAATCCAGATAATATCCGTCAGCTGTGTGATGCACCGCATCAAACTCTTCGTCATCGGCAGCCAGGACAGTCATCGGGGCCAAAAAACCCAGCATGCACCATAGGCAAAGCAGGCGGCGTGCTGACTGCATCAAACTTTTCGGCGGATGACCCATGTGAGCTCAGCAAATAACCCGATCAATACCACGATCAAAAAAGCCGCCGTAAGGGCCAAAAGTGCGATCTGAAAAGGAAAAATGGGAAACTGAATAATTATGACCAAGGCTACCAAAAACCCAAACATGCGCAACACCATGCCACCCAAAACTATTGGCACAAACCGCGATGATTGCTGTGCGAGTAAAACCACAAATACACTACTCACTATGTAACACAACCCCAGAAGCACACCCACTACAGCACTCCACAGCACACTCTCATCCATGGCGACGCTTTAACTACGAATTTACGAAATGGGTCTCGAATGAGAGCAATGGCGCATGCAAAGGCCGGTAAACCCGTATGGCTACTGTTTGTTGACTTCCCCGCTGGTGTTCGCGATGTGAATCAGGCGCACGAAGATACAAACCATTCCGAGAATGGCGCCTGCCAAAATGAACCACGGCGTGGTTCCCAGAAACCGGTCCAGAAAATATCCACCGACCACAAATGCAACCATGGTCATTGCTACCTGCGCACCGAGGCTCAGATAGGGAGAAGCCTCACGTATGCTGTTCTGCCAGTCGCTCATTGCCGATTTCCACGCGCTCACCGTCTGTGATGGGGGTTTGTGAGAAGTCTGACAGGGCGGGCTTGCCCTTGTGTCCCATCTGGCATTCGCCATTGAAGGAGGCCCCTTCTTCAATTACCAAACGATCTGTGTATATATGTCCTTTAATGTTGGCTGAACTGGTCAGCAGGGCCTTCTTAACAATACTAATCTCTCCATTTACAGTGCCTGCTATATTAGCATTGTCAGCCCGTACGGATCCGGTAACTACGCCTGATTCGGTGATGAGCAGAAGGCCGTCAACCCTGATATCCCCCTCAATTCTGCCTCCCAGGCGGGTGTCGGAACTGGTGCTGAATGTACCCTCAATAACTGATCCATCTGCAATGATATTCAAGTTGGCAGCACCTGGTGCGTCCTTTGAGTTGCGAATAAGGGTAGCCTGCTGATTTTTTTTCGCCATGGGAGTCATGTAAAGTTAGATCAGGGTTTGTGTTACAAGAACAAAGGTATTCAAGTTTCAGTATCCGAGCAGGTAGGGGATTGGATCCTGCGCTAAGCCATTGTTCCACAACTCAAAATGGAGATGTGGTCCTGATGTATACTCACCGGAATCTCCACTGACCGCAATACTTTCACGGACGCCAACCCGATCACCTACCCGTTTCAGCAAGCGCTGGTTATGCTTGTAGACTGAAACATATCCATCGGCATGCTGAACGACTATGGTATGTCCCCCTTCATAGGTCCAATCTGCGAAAACAACATATCCGTCTCCGATGCAACGAACCACTGTGCCTTCACTGACTGCAATATCTATTGCATAATGCTCTTGCTGGGCGTCGAATCCTCGCGTGATCAGGCCTTGTACCGGTGGCAGCGCCGGCAAAGCAAGACTTGCCAGATAGTTGATAGGAGCCGGTGAGGACATGGATGCGGGGGAATCATCAATTGAGAAGCGAAGGAGCGGAAGAGCCGGCGGTTCATGGTCCTCCTGCTCAACCGATAGAGCCGTCGGTATTGGTGCGGTCGGCTCAATGGAGGCGGTTGTGTCCGATAAGATACCCGTGTGTGAGGGATCCAAATCCCCAGTCATCAAACGCCGAATGTTGGCTATATACTGGGTCTGTGAGTCTATAGAATCCTCCAGTGCATCAAGGCGCGAGGAGAACAACATCGTATTTTGCCGGAGTTCGCGAATATCCAGGCCAGGGATTAACCCATGATAAAGCGTGAGTCCCGTGACACCGCAAATGAGGATAGTGTATATCGCGAGTGTAACAAAAAATGCTGTACGCGCGCCTATTCGCCCAGGAAAGAACTCACTGTATAGTTCGTCCTGATCCCCATCCTGAACACCCCTCCAGACCATAACGCGTCGTCCCCGGTCGGACCGCCAGAAGACCTCGATCCAGAAGTTTACAAGTTTACGCCACACAGATACCATTCTGTTTAAGGCTTTAACTCAGATATAAATTGAATTGCCTGAGAGATATGGGTTAGCTATCGAAAAACGATCTCATTTATGATACGCTTGCCAAGTTTTTCGTTCAGGCGATCACGCCACTGGATGCGATGCATGTGCAGTTCCTGACGCCAAGTTCCGGAGTTTAACTCCACATACATTTTGCCGCGTCGCACCCAGACCCGTTCGGTGACTCTCGCGATAATTGGGCCCGCAATATCATGCCAGACTTCAATTGCCCTTGACTGATCTACTCCGGCTCTTACGCCTAGGTCGTCAATGGCGGTATCCATCAGGTCACCAAGGACTTGCGGCGCGCCCTTTCTTTGCGAGTTCATGTTCGTTGTGTGCTCAGGTCAATTTACTCACCCAACAAGGCTCAAATTAGGGGGAAACTCGCCTCGCTATAATTCGCGGAAAGATGGGAATTTGACCCAAATCCTACTGGAAATATTGGAGGATACCTAAATTTGTGACTCTGTTCACGATTAAGGCGGAAGCTCCGGCAGCGTAAATCACTATTGGTGAGGGAGAACAATAAGTACATAATCCCCCATGTTTTCAGCTAAGTTTCGTCAATCTGGTAGACAACTACACTGAAGTTGTCCATTGTAGCGTACGCTCGTTCCGACGTTACTGCCTCAATGATTATGGAGGAAGGGAGGGTCAACTCCCCTACCACCCGGCTTTCAGCATCCAGGACCAGCCAACGTGAAGTTTCAGCCTCAGCGTCCTCGGACGTGAGCCGAACCCAAGTTCGCCCTTTTTCATCTACTTGAAACGTAGAATACGCAGGCCTGCTCTCGTATCGCATGGCCCTTCGGATTTGGTTTGGCAAATCGCCCCAATAGTTCTTCACGTACTCTTCAATATCCCTACTGGTCACGGGTGCGCCTCTATAGGGATGCGTAATGTGCCCACGCGACATCCCGTTTGCTGTCATAATGGCTATGTCTATCGAGCCAGTTGAGCCAGCGAAGATTTGCTCTGCGGGACCCAAGCGGAAAATCGGATAACGACCAAAAGGCATATGCGTGCCCATTTCCCTGATTGGACCTTTCAAGGTTATCCACTCTATCGCAGGTAAACTCAGTGATGTGTTCTGGACAACGCCTCCTTCCCAGTCTACAATTTTGGCGTGAACCGATCGTACCGAATCCGTTCCCTGTGAAGATTCTTCAAACACCACCAGAAATCCGCTATCGGTTGCTCCGAAGAAGCCAAAAGGATAGTTGCCCATTGAGTCGTTGGAAACCGTGAACGCATAGGCCAGCTCAAGTGAGCCAGGTGCAAACGCCGATATTCTTCTCAGGAGAGAATCAAATGTGTACAGGGTATCGCCTGGGCCCGCGTGTATGGCTTGTAGCGACTTGAATTCACCTGGAGCTTCGCCTTCCTTGCCGATTTCGCTGATCAGATCACCTTCATCGGTGAACGCGTAGATCTTCGGACTCTGTTTTTCGCCCACGAAAATGCGGCCAGCGTCGTCGATGGTTACCAGGCTGCCGATATTTCCGAAGAAGACTCCATCCGTCCCTGTGTCGCCACCGATGGCAAATAGCTGTCGAAGTTCAATCTCGGCTGCGTGGTCACCGGGAGGTTGTATTTCTGTGATGCTCAGGGGAGCAATAGTAAACAGGCATCCCACAAGGATAAAGTTTAGGCTTTTCATTGAAGATTCCAGGCTAGTCAGAAAACGCTGCCATCATAGGCAATTTTGTGACAACTACACTATCCACATGTATCTCATGTTCCTCAGAAGCTTCAAGATATGCCTCCACGCGCTCAAAGAGTCTACCAAAACGAAGACGGTGCTTTGGAGAAACCTCATGATTTGCGGATTCGGTGGGCGTATCATTTGCCGTTGGAGGAGCATTCCGATTCCGTAAATACCCGAGGATGGCCTTAGTCTACCTGATCCTGAAGGGGGAACCGGACCTGATCGGCATGACCGAATGGTAGTCCGGGTAGCAAGCAAACGTATATGGCGCAAGCTATTGAGCGTGCCAGGCAAATCAACTAATTGAAATCATTGAAGAATGGCAAACAATTCGCTGGAAAATATCGTATCGAAACTGGAATCAGAGATTGATGCACAGAACACGAAGTACAACGTGTCTATCGGGATTCTGTCAGCTCTTCTTATTGTAGCGACAGCCGGCCGTTTTGTGGAATAGTGCTTCCGTGGCCTGAAGGTTGCAGATAGAGATGCTGCTATTATTTTTCCTCACCAAGTATTGTCGATGCAAAACAGCTTTTTGAAGCGTTTGTTTTACGTTCTCCTGGCGGTGTTCTTGGTTGCCATAGTTATTGTTCTGATAGCAACTGTGGCCCGAAGGCTTCCTGACTCAAATGTAGCCGTTCTTCACCCAACTCCCCAAAATATTCCCGATGCTACTGTCCTTGTGACAGGAAAGCAGGATTCGGCATATTTCGATATGCCTTACTGGTCGTCAAAACAGCCCAGTGCGCGAATTGGCGTGGCCGAAGGTCCTCAACATGTCATGCTTGGTAGCGTTCTGGCGGTTTCCGTGGATGCCAATCAGCATGTGTTCATATTGGACGGAGAAAACACCGTAGTACGTATCTACAGTACGGAAGGAGATTACATTGGTTCTTTTGGGAGGGCTGGAGATGGACCGGGGGAGTTCGGGGATCCCAAGTCCATTGATTTGCTTGAATCTGACAGTCTTGCTGTGATCATTGGGCGCGAAGAAAGGGTCACAATATATCGAAGATCGGACTCATTGGAGTATGTCTTTGGGCATTCATTTATTCAGCATGATGACGTATACAGTGTGGCTGGTTGTGCCATGAATGGGCACATATATGTGCTCGGATATAGTCCAGAAAAAGATGGGGTGATTCACAAATATGACTTAGCCGGGCGTTTTATAACAGCATTTGGGGACAAGTACGTGGACCATGACCCGTGGGTCGCAGCATCATTGTCACGGCGCGGTCTCCTGGCATGCAGCGACACACATGACACGGTTGCATGGATAAGGCGGAATGTGCCAATAGTACATGTATATACAGGAAATGGAGATTTGCTGGAACGGTACAAATTGCAAAATTTTGTAC
The DNA here is from genome assembly GCA_009841335.1 of Rhodothermaceae bacterium. GTDB lineage: Bacteria > Bacteroidota > Rhodothermia > Rhodothermales > Bin80 > Bin80. The sequence continues at coordinate 40,693 of VXLY01000027.1, forward strand.
CGGCAGAAGTCACGCAGCGACTGACTGAAGACGGTCGTCCATCTTTATCGTATAGTCCACCGAAAAAGGGAGAGAGTTGGTTTTCAAATTTATTTACAGATGATGATGGAGCCTTCATTGTGAGTCACATTACGGTAGAAGATCCTTCTTCCACGCATGGAGATTTTCCGCCGGAAAAGTATCATGCATATCGCCTTAATCCTCATTTGGGAACGGCAACCTACCTTGGAAGCATTCCTGGAATCGTGGCTATATCACGCAACAAGATTGTTTTGAGGACAGAAACGCCTTTCCCGCAAGTGTTAATCTACGAGGAGAAGATTCCGTGACAAATAAATCCTAATCTCTATTAGCGGGCATTTGTGCACTCATATTCACGCTCAGTGTGTGTATGGACGGATGGGGTTGTGTACGTACTGACCGTTACTGTGGATTGGCAGGATCGTGCAAGCAGTTTGGAGTACATTCCGAGGTATACCGTACCGGCAGAAGCCACCTTGGTAACGGTTTACATGGGATCAAATGCTTGTGTTTTTTCGACTGACAAAGAACTTCCAATATTTTTGAATTGTGCCAGACTTGCTTTGACCGTAAAAGCTGAGACTTCCAGATATGGAATTATGCGATCGGGGTGTCAACTGATTGGAGTATAGCTGAATCCAAAGCTTGAAATGCCCCGGTAGAAACCACAAGACCTGAACCCAATCTACTGCTGCCTGAACACGGCTGCGCTACGCGTGTCCAGCCCTACAGATAGAGTGTTGTACCTGAAAGCGTAGAGCTAATGAATGAGTGCTGTGAAGAGGCAAGATAGCACGCATTCTTTTGATTAGACCTGTGTGAATGTTACTCTCACGCGTCGCAGTGCGACATAAAAATGGGGATCTGTGTACCAAATTGAGCTTGGGGAAAAATATCTGGCTTATTGAGGTCGCGTGGCCGAGTGAGTCAGCGTATTTGAACATTGGGCGATGACGTTAATGGCCTATAGATCCCTTAGCCAAAGCCAATATGACATTTGTTTGGCCCATTATTTGTTTGGTCCTTTAGCGGATGTGCAACTCACGTACATAACTCTATATTCACACGAACAACCATGATCAGAAACGCTAACACCGCACTCATTGCAATTATCACTACTTCCGTCGTATTGGCGTCTTGTGCCCCAAGTCAGATTCTTGTTGAGACAAACTACGAGGTTGATCAATCCCACATCGCCAGTGTTGGCAGTGAAATGTTGGTAATTAAAAAAACTCGTCGAACATCTGGGGCAAACCGGTTTCTACAATACGCATCCAATGTAATCGAGACAATCAACTTTCACGCTGCTTGTGCTATGCCGTGGTGTATCTTTGCTCCGCAGCACGAGACATCCCGTGTGATCGTAACATTCAACTTCATCGGCACGCTTACATATACCGGCAAATCGGGATCAAATATCAGGGTTGCGTATCGAGAGTATTCTGGAGTTAACAAACGAGCAGTTGCTGAACCCGCATTTTACCTTGATTTAGAATATCCTCTTGAGGATGATGGACCCACAATCATCACATTTCGAGACATTCAGTTGGAGGTGATCGAGGCAACTGGTAGCTACATTCAGTTCAAAGTTCTTGGCGACCATGGCTTGAACTGGCTCCCAGAACTTGGTTTACATTGATTCAAGAGGGATTGGCTGTTCCCTATTGGTTCCGCCGCACTTAATCCCCTTGGTAAATTTAGGTATATAGGCCCCCGCAACTAGTATGCAATATTTGTTTTTGGTTTTCGGACTCTGGTGCTTCCTCGCGTTGCCCGCAGCTGCGCAGTCGCACAGTGACACGGTGCGCATTGATCTGAGGTCAGTGCTTGAGCAGACTCTCTCAATGAGTCCCGACGTTCGTGCTGCGCGGTCAGAGTCTGCCTGGGCCAATGCCAGATACGATCTGGCGCGAAGCAGCCGCATCTTGCCGAACACAACGGTAACCAGTGCAGTGGCCGTAGTGCCGGGGATCGAGAATCCTAACGATACACCGCGTGATCAGCTCTACCTAGATCCAGCTGTACGCAATGACTACAGCAACCTTAGCCCTTATGCTCAAACAGAAGTGGCGTTCATCCAACCCGTTTATACCTGGGGAGCTTTAGGGAGTACAATCAAGGCAGCTGGCGCGGGAGCGGATCTGGAAAATGCACGCATGCAGGAGATGGAAATCGTGGCCTCCCTGCGGGCAGCCTCCCTCTATTATGATGTATTGCTTACCAATGAACTGTACCGGCTGACCGATCGGGCGGGCGAGGTTGTACGGATGGCTATGCAGGAGATTAACCGCCTCCTTGAAGAAGGAGATCCAGAAGTGGATGATGCCGACCGCTACCAAGTGCTCATCACCGAGCAGGAATACGCGCGCCGCGTTGTGCAAGTGACCCAGGAACGTCAGACCGTGCACACTGCACTGCGCCGACAGCTCATGGCGGCGGATTCCATCATCATTGTTCCGGTACGCGATACCCTTGAACCGCTGACCTTCATTTTGGAGAACCTGTTGACTTATCAGCAAAAAGCACGCATGTATCGCCCTGAAATTCTTCAGGCGCAGGCAGGCATGGCAGCCACAGATGCATTGATTCGTGTTGCAAGGGCCGACTATTATCCTCAGGCCGTCTTCGGGCTTACATTAAGCGCCAGCGGCGCCCCCAACCGATACCGCCAACCCAACCCGTATATCAGTGATGGATTCAGAAGAACCAGCGCCCGTACAGGTTTTGGATTGATTCAGAAATTGAACTTCCGACAGACACGGGCACGAGTCGCACAAGCACAGGCACAACACACTTCGGCTGGACATCTGGCTGTTGCGGCGGAGCAACTGGTTTTGGCGGAGGTTGAACAGGCATGGCGTCGGGTGATCACCGAAGAGGCAGCGCTCGCCGCAGAAGATAGTTCGCTGGCAATCAGCAAGGAATGGCTTCGCGTGGAGCAAATCAACTTTGACCTGGATTTGGGAGATACGGAAAATCTCGTAAAGGCAGTCCAAACCAACCTGGAGTCAGAAGCCCGGTACTATGAAGCGATCCGCCGGTATAACATGGCCGTCTTGGAACTCCTGGCGGCTGCTGGACTGCTGACGCGTGAAATGAACGCATTCACTGAATAACCGAATCCAATGAAAAGGGCCCTGCTAATTATCGCAACTGGCGTGTCACTTTGGATACCTTCGGTCACGGCCCAGGATGCAGAGAGCGAAGTGCGTACGCTGATCGTGCAGCGGGATCGAGACATAAAGGCAGCCATTCGGGCGATGGAGAATGACCCTTCCCAGCGTGAAGTGGCACGATCACTGATCAATGATCGAATTGACTTTGAGGAGATGGGTCGACTTGCGCTCGGGCGTTACTATGAGGATTTATCGTCTAAGGAGCGGTCTGATTTTATCGAAACCTTTGGTGGGATTGTGCGCGCACAGTCGTTGGGAGACCTATCAGTTTATGAGGCTCCGGTCTCGATCAAGGCGGTGACGGTCACAGGCGAAAAAGCATCGGTAAGCACAACTTCACGGGTACGTGAGGCGGACCTTGATGTGATCTACCAACTGCACAGGAAAGACGGAGTCTGGTGGTTGTATGATATCATTATTGATGATGTAGGTACCGTGGAGGGATATTCAGTGTCTTTTCAGACTTTTCTGCGTAAGCGGGGATTTGAGGCATTCATGCAAAGTTTACGCAAAAGGCTTGCCTCAGAGGAGGGCTGATCGGATAGGTCGAACGGCGTATCTTTACCGTCGACCAAGCGCCAAAGTTTTTTGCCCCAGGAAGGATACGTTCTGCATACCTACGGAGAAGAGATCTATCTGCGGCATGCAGTTGCCGCAGTTGTTACGCTTCGACGATACGACAAAGTTCGCCCCGTAGCCCTCTACTGCCCAGCTTCACACGCTGAGGTCTGCTTTCGTAATGGATTGACTGATCTATTTACGACCATCGAGCTGCTGCCGGATGAGAACTGCTCAATCAACGGGTTCAAGCATCATCTGCATGAATTCAAGCCATGGGAGCGAAGTCTATACATTGATTGTGACATGGTCTGGTGCAGAAACCCGGATGCGCTCTGGGCACAGTTGGCCGTGTACCCTTTTACAATTACGGGACTGGAGCGGGCAGACTTTTATTTCGGCGGCCCGAAGAATGCTACAGTGATCCTGGAATTTTTGCGCGACCGCCGCCGCCGCACACTGAAACGGTTCGGGTTGACACATTTGCCACGCGTGCAGGCCGGGATGATTTATGCTGCGGATCCCGAGGTGACAAAATCTGTCTGCGACGCGGCAGGGCGTTTTCGGACCCGTGTGTCTGAGACACACTTCAGAACGCGATTACTGGAAGGGCGATCCGAGGAATCCTGTGAATGGAGCCTCGCAATGGCAATGAGCCACCTCAGTCTGCCTGTATACCACTGGTACCAAGGTGTAAACAGCCCGCAACTGGATTATATACCCGGCATGACCGAACACACGCCAGACTTTGAGGATGTGGTTTGTGACTACTACACAGACCGTTTTGTGTACGAAATTCGGGGCCTCAAGAATGCGAGGGCTCGTAAGTTCTTTATGTGGTTGGTGGGTGAACTGCTTCGTAGACGGGATTACCAGAGGGTGACTCCATTTGCGCTGCATTTCAGTTGGCTTCACGCAAAGCAACCATTCCACGACTTTGCAGACCGAACGTGGGACCAGGTGACCGATTCCGCTAGCTCCTGAAAATGAGGTGCCAGTAAAAAGTCAGGTGGTCTCCGGTATCCGGCAACACGAGTAGAACCGCAAAAGTTGCTGCGGCCAGGAAGGGCAGAACCAGAATCCCCAAGCTGCTCCCGAGGGCCTGTCCGCGTCCAAAAGTTGCACAGTCCATGGCACTGCTGGCAATACAATATACTTTCACGGCAATCCAAGTCAACACAAGGACCAGGGCTAGTTGTCCAAATCGATCGGGATTCAGGCTCGGAGCAATCATCACCATTGGTATCAGTAGTGCCATTGGAATATAGGCCATGCCGCTTATGACAAAAACCTGCTCCATGGACGTCTTGATTGCTTTACGCGCACCCAGTGCCCCGAAGGTGGCAGACAACAGTTGGTACATCAGGTAGGCAGCAACAGTGACGAGTATCAAGAGACTTGGACTGGAGGCCAAGTTCGCCACGCGATCCTGAATGTATGGATTTAGTGGAGCTGCAATAGCCTCGGTTAGCCGGAGCTCTCCGAATGCCTTAATAAATATCAGTATAGTCGCAGCAGTGAGGAGTCCCTGTGCGACGACAAAAACAAAGGATGCGCCCCCTAGGAGTGCACACTCACGATATAGGGTCTCCCTGTACAACGCCCGGCTCAAAAAATATCGCCGCAGGATTTCGGCGAACCGTCTAAACCAGAAGCACAGTATGACAACGAGAAAACAGACGATCCAAGCCAAAATCAGGCTCCAAGCGGGCTTCTTGCGCGGATAACTGCCCATGTCAAACGCGAAGATTTCCTGGGTATTCGTGTAGATGCCCTGCAGCACACTATACGCAGGTCGTTCCTCATCCGCTGCGTCAATTAGTCCCCATTGAGGACCGGTATCTGCAAAATCCTGCCACCTATAAACAAAAACTACCTCTACAGTGCTTTCAAGCAATGGGGGCAGATGGTTTTCCAGGTAGCGTGCCTGGGATTCGGGGGAATATTTTCGACGTAAACCGAAAGTTTCATCCTCGACTTTTTGCCCAATGCTTGCGAACCCAATGGGTGTTGGTCCTGCCCAGTTTTCCAGCGCAGACGCCGGCGTATATCCTTTGCGAACATCCACCAAGACAAGATCAACATGTTCGGAACATTGATCCTGTTCCAGAAAAGCGGTGGTGTAGTACAGGACAAGTCCGGAAGCTTCATCGGCAAGCTGTTCAAAATACTCGCAAGCCCGCGGGGTGCTGGTATCGCTTTTGGTTGATACGCCAAAGTGCTGTGCAGACGGGTGCAGCAGGCTCACCAGCGTGGCTTGCCAAACCAGGCGCTTCGCATACTCCAGAGAGTCCAACAGCACATCAGCGGGCAAGAATTCGAAGGGCATATCCTGAAACAACTGCAATCCGAGCGTGTCTGCTACCTCGAGCAGAGCGTTGTCTGTAACCCAGGGCAACCGAACCGCCTCGACACCGGCTCCGTGCATTTTCAAGAGATGCCGGGGAGTGGGCGGGGCAGGAGCATCCCAGACTATGCCCTTGAGGGGTGGTGACTGGCTATGAGCACGCTGAGTCCAGGCACATAGTAGAACCAGACCCAGAATCACGTATGTGCGGTTCATAATTGATCAATACGTCGCCACGCTTCGCTGTCCTGCGAGGAAAACAGCATTCGCTAGCAGAAGTCGGCCGCTGTAGTAAAAGCCCCGGTAGATCGGGTTATCAACGAAATAGATGACTTCGCCCCGTCCGACCGATTCCATGCCTAGAACCAGCGAGTTGTTCAGGGCGTCCAGTGCTTCCATACCTGCGAACCCCGCAACGCGGCTGCCTTCCTTGAGTACGCCGACATTCCATCCGTCCTCCAGCCACGCGTAAGCTCTGCTGCTGCTCTTGAGCGTAAAGTAGTCCTGTTCGTAGCCAAATGCCAAGGGATGCGTATTATCCAGCTCTGTGCGAAAGATAGCTCCGGTTACATCTTCAGTGATTTCATGGCGATTGCGATCAGCGTAGGGTCGAAGCCGCACGCCCAGTGAATCTGCATCCTCATCATCTTCGTCCGGCTTGATTTGAAGGCCGAAGCCGTCTTTGCCTGCGAGGAAACGGGTTGCGTTGCCAAGCGAGATCAAGCGACCACCCTCCCGAAGCCAGTTTTGAATCTCTTCCAGTCGACCCTCGCTCAAGACATCACCGTAGCTGCCGGAGGGTAATATGATCACATCATAGCGAAACAGCGGCAGGCTACCAAAATCGTCACTGTTAACCAGCGTAGTACTGTACTCGAGTTGTTCATCAAAGAAATGCCACAGCTCCCCGAGACTGTACGAACTGACGGCGGGTCCGGCAACGATGGCAATACGTGGTGCGCGCATAAAGACCACATCGCCTGAGCCAAAATCTGCGCCCTCGGTGACGCGCGTTGTATTGACAGCCTCGACGTGCTGATTCGTGTAGCGGGCTGCCTGGATGACAAGGGAATCGAAGGCTGCCCCTTCTCCCTCTCGCGTCATAATAAGCGTACCCTCGTCGTAGGATTTATTATTGACTTTGAAGGGTAGTTCTGCGTAGCGCACCTTCACACCCTTCCGCATGAGTGCAGCCAGGAATCGGGCATCCTCAAAACTCTTCCACTCGGCTAGATAGGCGACGGGGCGGGATGGTAGCGCTTCTGGCTCAGAAACAGGGGCGGTGGGCGTCCACGTTACCTCATCTTCCGTCGCATACGCTTCCAGGCCGTATACATAGGGCAAGGCCCAAGCTGTAATGTCGTAGCTGAGCGAGTCTTCCAGTTCAGCCTCGGGTTCAAAAAGCACACCGGTCAGCACACCTTTTGGCTGTGCAGCTGGAACAACAAGATCCCCAGACTCAATGCTTACACGTTCTGTGGAGCCAGAATGATAGGCAAACCCCGCTCCTGAACTCGCTGTGGTCGCAAACCCGTAAGCAATACCCAGGAGGTCCAAATGATCGGCGAGTACACGAACCTTATCCTCCTGGCCTGTGCGGCGAACGACATAGGCAGCATGCGCTCCACTTGGTCGGGATGCAGCATTCTGGAAGTATTCGGCAAACTCGGTGGTGATACGGGCCCGCTGGTTTGCAGCAACCTCAATGGTAGACAGACTTGTCGTATAGTGATGTTCAATTCGGTCGGAAAGTGTCAGGGTATCTCCTTCGGCTGTGATGATGCCAAGTCCTGCACGCCCTGAGCCGGCCTGTTCATAAGTCATCCCAATTGCTCCATTGAATGTGGGCCATGTATCACCATAACCGGGATAAAACAGATCGAAAATCTGTCTGGTGAAGAACAGCCAGCCTTCTTCGTCGAAATAGCGTGCATGATTGGCACCTATGAGATTCTGAAGCTCGCGCTGCCATGAGGTGATGTACGCATGGTAGGGGACCGCCGCCGGAGCAAAAAAAATAGGGACTGTTCACGCTCTGCTCATGAAAATCCACATGGATATGAGGCATCCACCGATTATAGTGTGGAAGGCGCTGACGCGTTTCGATTTGTGTTCCCCAGGCCCAATCCCGGTTCAGGTCAAAGTAATAGTGATTGCTTCTTCCCCCTGGCCAAGGCTCTGAGTGCTCACGCGCCTCACCGTGTACGTTTGGTGTGTGCCCCCGTGTTTGGTGGTAAAAATGAACATAGCGGTCACGCCCATCCGGGTTAATGCACGGATCAATGATCACGATGGTCTTTTCGAGCCATGTCTGTACGTCGTTATCCGTACTGCTTACTAGTGTATGAATTACCGCCAATGCAGCTTCCGTGCCCACCGATTCATTACCGTGAACATTATAGCTGAGCCAAACGATGGCTGGGGTGTCTTCTGCCGGAACTCCTTCCAGGAGACCAGCCCGCTGCAGGTTGGCAGTTCGGATTTCCTCCAGTTTAGCCATATTGTCGGGCGAAGAGATGATCAGATACTGCAACAGCCGGCCCTCGTAGGTGTGACCGTACTCAATGCGATCCACATTCGCGGCATTGTCCGCAACGTGGCGGACGTAGTCGGTTACGCGGTGATGGGGCGTGAAACGTTCACCGAGTTCATAGCCCAGGAAATCGGCGGGGCTGCGGAGTTGTGCTTCTGCGCTGTAAACGAGCGGAATAAGTAAGAAGCAAGCGAGGTAGCGTTTCATGATCCGTTGTTTTTCGAGCTATGTTCACGTAGTGCCTCAATGCGAAGTTGTGTAGTCACTCGGCCGTTCCACCTGTTCTCCTCCACATAGCACAAGATGTCCAGTGCGGTCTGTTCTTCGCGGGCTTTCTCGGCGATGGCATGGTGTCGGCCCTGCCAGAATCCGATGGCATCCATGATCATATTGGATTGTGGCTCTTTCAAGAGCATTTTCAGGTGCTGTCCACCCCTAAGCAGCCGCACGGATACAGGCTGCAGTCCTTCCACAAAAAAGAGTGGAGCTTCATTCTCTTTGCCGAAGGGCTGACAGGATTTGAGCACTCGTTCAAATTTTCCTGGGATCATGACGAGCTTCAACTGAGCATCGTACTCCAGCTCCGGTTCAACTACCTGTCTGCCCACCTGTGAGAATACTTCGGCATTCAGTTTTTCTTTGAAAAGGGGAAGGTCTTCTTTCTTCAAGGTTAGTCCGGCCGCCTTTGCGTGGCCTCCGAATCGGATCAACATTTCCGCACAACCTCTTATTGCATCAAGGATATGAATATCACCATGTGTACGAACACTACCAAAAACCTCTTCGCCGTCCGAATTCGGAACATCTGTTAGCATTACAGCCGGTCGTCCGAATTCCCCTACCATTTGTGATGCTGCCGAGCCTAGGATGCCTGGATGCCAATCTGGGTGGTGGAGTACGAGCGCGCTCGTATGGGATCCGGCCAGTTGTGTTTGCGCGAGCTTCTTTGCGGTTGGACGTAGCCGAGCTGCCTGTTTTTTTCTATCTGTGTTGAGCTCATTAAGCCGTTCAGCGTAAGCCGTGGCTTCGCTTTCTGATTCCGTCATTAACAACGCAAGTGCTTCGTCTGCATGAGCGAGCTTACCTGCAGCGTTCAGACGGGGGCCAAGCTGCATAGCTATATCGTTCGCCGTCAGGTGTTCCTGATCACAACCGGAAGCAGATGCGAGTGCCCGGAGGCCCGCGGACGGCGCGGCACGCAGCTTCTCTAATCCCTCACGTACCAGGATGCGGTTCTCGTCCACCAAAGGCATAATATCGCATACCGTTGAGATTGCCACGAGGTCAAGGTATTCGTCCGCCAGACTGACAGGTTGATCAAGCTCTTCCAGCGTCACCTTGATCAGTTTGTAGGCAAGAGCACAGGCGGATATATCTTTCAATGGGTAATCGCATCCTTTCCGTTTGGGATTGACGTGCGCGCAGCAGACCGGGTTTTTGCCCTCATTCTGATGGTGATCACAGATAATGAGATCTATACCAGCCTCCTTCGCCAATGCTGCAGTTTCCTCATCATTGGTGCCACAATCCACGACAACTATTAGGGAGCATTCCCTTGAACGCGCGAGCTCAACACCGCTCGCATGAAATCCGTGGTTCTCTTTTTGACGATGAGGAATATATGACGATGTCGTCAGGCCATTGGACCGCAGGAATTGCAGGACCAAGGCAGTGGACGTGACACCATCCGCGTCAAAATCTCCGTAGACGAGTACTTTTTCCTTCGTCTTAATCGCCCGTGCAATACGCCGACCAGCAACATCAATATCAGCTAACAAATGTGGATCATGCAGGGAAGCCCGCGTCGCTCGGAAATAATGTCGTGCGCTATCCAATGAGTCAATACCACGCAGTATCAGAAAGCGCGTCAGTGGCTCCGGTAGCGCATTCAACTCATCGCTGAGTGCCTGCACGGCAGCTTCATCCCCTACGGGACGCTCGGTCCATAGCATTTTTGTCGTAATATCCTAAGCTTGAAAGTCGCAATATACATCCAGTTTGGCAGGTGTCAGGGAGATTGTGCAATCAGTGCAGTTTCTGCAACGCGAAAGGCGGCCATCCGGGGACCGAATGCGTCTCTTTCACAAAAGTCCCTCAAATTCGGAGCAAATGCACATCGAAATTAGTGCCTTGCCAGGATAAATGACAGATATGGACCAAGTACACAATTCCCTCTTGAAGCCCTACTTCAACCACTGAGGATTAATGTTACTCTTGTCCCAAACATGTCGCACCTCACAGCAATACATACGAATTATACGCTAAATTGACCGCTCAGAAACTAGATTGGCATACTTTGAAGTTTGATAGCTAAGCCGATCTGTGTGTCAAGTACTCATCATTATTGAATAGAGAATCGCACCGGATTAAAGTAGGCAAAGTCTTGAGGAGGAACACACTAAACTATCGGGATCGGACCTTTTACCGTAAAGATGGCATCTGCAGTGGATAACGCATCGGTGGAAAAACGTAACTGGTTCTTGATCATTGTTCCACTCTGGCTGGCGGTTTTTGTCGTGAGTTGCCAGCTCTTTGTTGTGGCTCCTCTCCTGCCACTCATTCAAAATGAGCTCCTCAATGCATCTACTCCGACCGACTTTGCGCTAGGGCTCTTGGGTTCGGCCTACTCCATCGCATTGGCAATTTCGACGCTGATTGTTGGTCCGGTGTCCGACCGAGTAGGGCGCCGCAAAGTATTGGTTGTCGGTACAGCGCTCATAGCGGTGATGCTCTTTCTGCACAGTTTTGCCAGACATTATGAATCGCTCCTACTGGTCCGTGCACTTTCAGGGATGGCATGCGGTGTGTACAGCGGAAGCATGGTGGCATTCGTAGGGGACTACTTTCCCTACAATCGCAGAGGATGGGCGACAGGATGGATTATGACAGGAGTTGCGGCCGGGCAGGTTATCGGAACACCTGCTGCAATCCTGCTGGCGAATACGTACGGGTTTCAGGCACCGTTTGTGGCCTTTGGTGGATTGATCGCAATAGCGAGCGTGATGGCCTGGCGTTGGTTCCCCCAGCCGAATGTGGAATACGATACAGCACCCCTCTCACCCACGGCGGTACTCAATTCCTACGTTCAACTCCTTCGAAATCCGGGGCCGCGTGCGGGCGCGATTCTCTATTTCCTCCTTTTCCTCAGTATTGGTCTCTTTTTGTTCTTTTTCCCGAAATGGCTGGAAGAGGACATAGGTATTTCGGTGCAGCAATTGGCATTGTTGTTCGTGGTTGGAGGAATAGGACTGACTGTGGGCACGATCATTGGGGGAATGCTTTCGGATCGACTGGGTCGAAAACCAATCCTGATTCTAGCATGCCTGGCACTGGCTGTTCTGCTGCCCTTCGCAACCCAATGGATAACTGGGCTTGCGAGCGCGACGGTATTCATAACAATAGTGCTGATTCTCGGAGCAATGCGAACGGGACCAATCATGGCACTTCTCACCGCACTCACTGCACAGGCAAAGCGGGGAACAATGATGGGGCTGGCAGTTGCGTCCGGCCAGGTTGGATTGGGGGTGGCGACAGCTGTTGCAGGCTGGCTCTACCAGAACCCCGGATTCCTGTACAATATTCTGTCTGGTGCGGTCGCCGTTTTGCTGATGGCCGTGGTGGTCTGGCGTATGGTCTCTGAGCCTACAGAATCCTGAATGAGACCCCAACGGTCAGGGCCTGTTTCTGCTGGACGTAAGGAGACAGATCCTTGTCTAATAGCGCCGTGTACTCCGTATTTACTTGAAGCCAGGAATTTACCTTCATAGTGACCAGGGTTTCCCAGATCATATCCGGGGCCGGCTGATTGAAGGCAGCAAAGAGTGTTAGCGTTGACTTCAGGTGCACGTTCGTGAAAACGGACCGCTCAAGAATAACCAGACCTGAAGCTCCAATCTGCCACCGCAAAAGGGCATCCGGCGATACCTTATAGCGATCACGCAAGGCACGGATGGTTACCACAGTCTGTTTGGCGGCAACACCCAAACGCAGGTTGATCCAACCGTAGGTCTGATAATCAAGTCCCATGGATTGGGTGAGAATCGCAGGTGAGAAAAAACCTGAGATTCTTCTGGTTTCCGCAGTCGGATCTTTGTCATTGTACCTGAAACCGTCGGCGAACTGGGACCGGAGCTCCAGTGTCATAGCAGGACTAAGTTGACCGAAAATCGGGACGCGGGAAAACTTGAATGAACTGCGCAGGTGAATAACGTCCTCAGACTTGCGCACATCAACGCCATTCTGCCTTACTACACCGAATGCCAGGCGAACTTCGTGCTGGTGCTGTAATGTGGCTGCAGTTTTTTGGGCTTCTCCACTTATGCCAGCACCTAGCGCGAGGGAGCTTACTCCACCATCATGCCAGCGATAGAATCCCACCTGGTTAAGGGAAACCCTGCCCTGGGCTTCGGTAGTCCAAGTCGAGTCTGACTGCGCGGCACAGGGCGCAGCGCACACCAGCAGGATCAAAAACAAAATCGGTGTGCGCATCAGTTTCCCTGGGTTCCTGCACGCAACAAATCGTCTCCACGAACCAATCACTCTGCCATGCTGATGCGAAGACGATTGCGAGCACGTTCAAGCGCTTGCTCTGCACGCACACGATCCAAATCAGCAGATGCCTCCTCCAAGCGCCTAAGTGCACGCTGTTCTGCGCTTTTGGCGCGATCCGTATCAATATCAGTTGCGGGCTCGGCAGTTTCCGCCAGAACAGTGACGACATTACCAATTACTTCGACAAATCCCCCACTGGTGGCAAACGTGAGTTTTTCTGTACTTGACGTGGTCAGCACCAGCGGCCCCACGGTCAGCGACGCAATCATCGGCGCGTGATTGTAGCGGATCTCGAAGCCCCCGTCCGCACCAGGTGCACGTAACCCTGCAACGAAGCCCTGAAATACCCGCTTATCGGGTGCAACTATATCAACACGAAGCGCACGCTGGACCTCGTCTGCCATTACCCTTCTGCAAGTTTTTGTTCACCATCCTCAATGACCTCATCAATGGTGCCTTTGTAGGTGAAAGCCGATTCCGGCAGATGATCCAGGTCACCCGAAAGTATCATGCGAAAGCCCTTGATCGTGTCTGCAATCTTGACATACTTGCCCTTGGCGCCGGTGAATTGCTCGGCAACAAAAAATGGCTGACTCATATACCGTTCCGCACGGCGAGCACGCTGCACAACGAGCTTATCCTCATCAGAAAGCTCGTCCATCCCCAGAATAGCAATGATGTCCTGTAGCTCCTTGTACCGTTGCAGAAGCTGTTTGACATCCTGCGCGGTGGTGTAATGTTCATCTCCAACCACCCTGGCAGACAGGATTGTCGAATTTGAGTCAAGCGGATCAATCGCTGGGTAGAGCCCGAGAGAAGCAATGCGACGCGAGAGAACCGTCGTCGCATCAAGGTGCGCAAAAGCAGTCGCTGGTGCAGGATCCGTGAGGTCGTCCGCCGGCACGTATATCGCCTGGACGGAAGTGATTGAGCCGCTCTTTGTCGAGGTGATCCGCTCCTGGAGCTCACCCATTTCTGTGGCGAGCGTGGGCTGGTAACCCACTGCGCTGGGCATGCGCCCCATAAGAGCACTTACTTCCGAACCGGCCTGTGTGAACCGGAAGATATTGTCAATGAAGAGCAGTACATCACGACCCCCTAGATCACGGAAGTATTCGGCAATGGTCAGCCCACTGAGCCCCACGCGCGCCCGTGCACCCGGCGGTTCGTTCATCTGACCGAACACCAGACTAATGCTGCTCTCTTTGATGATATCCATGTCCACCTTGGACAGGTCCCATTCACCTTCCTCCAGGGCTTGCTGAAACGCTTCGCCATACTGCATAACTCCGCTCTCAATCATCTCGCGAAGCAAGTCATTCCCCTCTCGTGTACGCTCGCCAACACCGGCAAAGACCGATAAGCCCTCGTGCGCCTTGGCAATATTGTTGATCAACTCCATGATCAGCACCGTCTTGCCAACGCCTGCACCGCCAAAGAGGCCGATCTTGCCGCCGCGCGCGTAAGGTTGAATCAGATCCACCACTTTAATACCTGTCTCGAGCATTTCTACGCTGGTGGACAAATCACTAAACGCGGGCGGCTCACGGTGAATTGGCAGCTCCCCGTCAGATTTTGGTTGAGGCAGGCCATCAATCGCGCGTCCGACCACGTTGAACAGGCGTCCGCGGATATCCTCTCCGGTGGGCATGGCAATCGGCTGTCCTGTACTGTTGACGGGAACACCCCGTGTCAGTCCGTCGGTGGAGTCCATGGCTATGGCCCGGACACGGTTCTCTCCCAAGTGCTGCTGCACCTCAAGGACGAGTGCGTCCTGACCCTTCCGGTCAATCTCCAAGGCATCCAGGATATCCGGCACTTCACCGGCAGCAAAAGCGACGTCAACGACAGGTCCAACTACCTGTACGACTTGACCAGTTGTGGTCATTTTCAATTAAGACAGATTTTGTTAGGTGGAAAGTTACGCAACTCTGCAACAGGTACGCATATTTATCGGGCGTGCTCTCCCGAACCGCAGGCTTTTACGAGGCTCAGATAAAATGGCTTCATTGTATTCTTCGGATAACAAGCTAGACCGAATCCGACCCGCAAAGGCTCAAAAGACGCCTGAACGAATCATTACAAGCCGGTGTTTACTTTTTGCTGGAGTAATTCTGGCTCTCCAATTACACTAAATCTACATGAACATGCGCCTCTTGACCTTATCACTACTGTTATTTAGTCTGCCTGCGTACGGGCAGGGAGTACAGTCCATTACCGAGAAAACAAAGGACATGGACAAACGGGACGGTTTCTTTCCCGTGTACTGGCATGCGGATACCGGTGAAATCTATCTTGAAATCCCTGCACTGAATCAGGAGTTCATCTATGTAACCTCCATGCCTGCAGGGTTGGGATCAAACGACATTGGATTAGACCGAAGCCAGTTAGGTAGTACGCGCCTGGTCCGGTTTGAACGTAGCGGCCCCAAGATTCTTCTCGTAATGCCAAACCTGCGCTATCGCGCAGATTCGGAATCAGCAGCGGAGAGAGCCTCCGTCGGTGAGGCCTTTGCGGAAGCTATCCTCTGGGGGTTCAAGGTTGAGGCCGAGGAGGAAAATAGAATCCTTGTAAATGTGACAGATTTTGTTGTTAGGGATGCCAACGGAATTACTCGCAGGTTACGGGGGGCGCAGCAGGGTAATTTCAGCTTGGACAAGAGTCGAAGTGCTCCCGTCCCAGATATGCTCAAGGCATTCCCGCGAAATACAGAGATGGAAGCGCGAATAACGTTCACATCTGATGCTCCGGGACGCTTTGTACGTGATGTGGCAGCTGATCCCTATTCGGTGACCCTAAGCGTGCGGCACTCGTTTGTTATGCTGCCCGATGAGGCGTACACTCCCAGAGTATTTCATCCGGGAGCCGGGTACGGTGCCATAAGCTATATGGATTATGCAGCACCCATCGGAGAGGATATGGTGAAACGCTACATTCGGCGTCACCGTCTGTTCAAGGCGGATTCAAGTGCGGCAGTCAGCGACCCTGTGTCACCTATAGTGTACTACCTAGATCCAGGTACACCCGAGCCGGTCAGGGGGGCGCTCCTGGATGGCGCCCGTTGGTGGACAGATGCATTTGAAGCTGCCGGCTTCTCCAATGCTTTTCGGATTGAAATATTGCCGGATGGAGCAGATCCAATGGATGTACGCTACAATACGATCCAGTGGGTACACCGCGCTACACGCGGTTGGAGTTATGGGTCAAGCGTGACAGACCCCCGCACCGGTGAGATCATCAAGGGGCATGTGTCACTTGGTTCACTTAGGGTCCGACAAGACTACCTTATTGCCGAAGGGCTACTTGCTCCGTACGGCGATTCCCTCGCAGCTGACGATCCAATGTTGTCCATGTCACTCGCACGTATCCGGCAACTGTCTGCTCACGAGGTCGGACACACTCTGGGCCTCAGCCATAATTTTGCATCCTCTGTCAATGGTCGGGCGTCCGTTATGGACTATCCAGCCCCATATGCTGTGTTTGATGAAGCCGGAGAGATCCGTTTGGATGAGGCCTATTCAACCGGTATCGGTGAGTGGGACAAGGTTGCCATTGCCTACGGGTATGCTAAGCCGTTACCCGGTGACAGCGAAGAGGCGCTATTGAGCGCAATCTTGCAACAGGCCTGGGATAATGGCTTGCATTATATCACGGACGCGGATGCACGCCCTTCCGGTGCAGCACATCCGCTCGCCAACCTCTGGGACAATGGTGACGATATGGTAAGCGCCCTTCACCACGAAATGGCGATCAGGGACGCTGCTCTGGCGCGATTTGGTCAGGAAGTTATTCGTCAAGGACGTCCGCTGGCAACCATGGAGGAAGTTCTGGTCCCACTCTACTTACGACACAGGTATCAGGTGGAGGCTACTGTCAAATTACTGGGCGGAGTAACCTATACCTATGCGATGCGTGGAGACGGTCAGGCGCTGGTCGAACCGGTTACGGGTTCGGTGCAGCTTGCAGCGCTGAAAGCATTGACGGAGGTGGTTTCTCCAGAGGCCCTACGCGTCCCTGAAAGCGTCCGTTCCGGTATGCCTCCCCGCCCACCCGGGTTTTCGGCGCATCGCGAGTTGTTTGATCGTCATACGGGCCTGATATTTGATGCTTACACACCTGCTGCTGCGGTTGCAACACTGGTATTTGCTCAGATCCTCAATCCAGCGCGCACAGCCCGTATGGCGTACCAGCGTGACCACGACGACACCCTCCCCGATTTTCATGGCGTTATGGAGGTCGTGAGCGACGCAGTCTGGGGGATACCTGTGGCTGATGATCCGTACGATGCCGAATTGCAGCGCGTAGTGCAACAGGTATGGATTGATGAGTTGATTGGATTGGCGAATCAGCGTGATGCAGCCCCAGCGGTGAGGGTGATGGTGATGGAGCGGCTTCGTGAGTTCACACAGTGGCTCGCGGAGACACAGGTGCCCCAGCAAGATACAGAAACCCGCTATCATCGCCGGATGGTACAGGATCAAATTGAGCAATACCTCTTGAGAGAATACACGCCTGATGAGCGCCGGCCTCGTACCGTGATGCCACCAGGCTCTCCGATCGGATCTGAGGTACGCCGCCAGATGCAGCGTGAATTACTCTCAGCTACTGCAATTGAGTGGTGCAGCCACTGAAGCTTCCTGCATGATGCCAAAATTGAAGAACCCGGAAAACGTAAAGGACGTGGCGACCCGTTATCTCTGCGATGCGGTAGGCAACGAACAGGCGGAATTTCGCGACGGGCAATGGGAAAGCATTGAGCATGCCGTAAAGGGGGAACGGGTTCTGGTGGTCCAGCGGACGGGTTGGGGAAAGACGATGGTCTATACTATTGCAACGAAGATCAGGCGGGAAAACGGCCTGGGACCGTCATTGATGATTTCTCCACTTCTTGCGCTGATGCGCAACCAGGAGGAAGCCGCGTTTACGCTTGGTCTCAATGCTCGCAGGATGACAGGGGATAATTATGACGATTGGAGAGAGATTCAGAAGGAGCTCCGAGAAGATGAGGTGGATATCCTCATGGTCACACCTGAACGGCTGGCGAGCGGCCATTTTACCCGGAGCACACTGCCACTGATCACAAGGGGCCTGGGAATGCTGATCATTGACGAGGCCCACTGCATCTCGGATTGGGGGCATGATTTTCGTCCCGATTACCGGCGCATTCGCAGAATTCAGCAGGTTATTCCGAAGGGGGCTGCCATTGTAGCCACGACTGCTACGGCGAATGATCGCGTCGTCAAGGATGTACAGCAGCAACTGGGCGGAGATATTCAGGTGAGTCGAGGAAGCCTGATCCGGCGCAGTCTACAGCTGCACAACCTCACGCTGCCCGATCCCAAAGTGAGACTAGCGTGGATAGCCCAGGTAGTGCCACACCTTTCGGGGAGTGGGATCATTTATGTCCTTACACGCAAGGATGCGGACCTTGTCTCTTCCTGGCTTCGGCACAAGGATATTAATGCGAAACCCTACTACGGTAACACAGGCCAAAGGGAAGAATTGGAGCAACAACTTCTGAACAACGAGATCAAAGCCCTTGTTGCGACGATCGCCCTGGGAATGGGTTTTGACAAACCTGACCTGAGGTTCATTATTCACTATCAGAGACCTGGGTCAGTTGTACATTATTACCAACAGGTGGGACGAGCAGGCCGGGGAATTGATGATGCCTACGGTTTTCTTCTCTGGGGGGAGGAGGATGAGCGTATTGTTGATTACTTCATGGACAATGCCTTCCCCCCTCAGAATGAGATCAACCAAGTGCTCAATGTGCTTGAGGATGCAGATGGCGGTTTAGAAATTGAGGATCTCATGGCGGCGGTTAACCTAAAGAAATCCAAAATCGAGAAGGTGCTGAAGCTCGCTTCACTCGAGTCTCCTGCACCGGTCATTCAACAGGGACGTGAGTGGTATGCAACCGGAGAAGCCAGTGGTTTCAAGGTTGCTCCAGAGTACATCGCCCGACTGCGGAGAGTTCGTGCGTCTGAGCAGGCACAGATGCGTGAATACATGCGCCATGATGGATGCCTAATGGCATTCTTGCAGCGGGCCCTTGATGATGATTCTGCGAAAGACTGCGGTCGCTGTCGGAACTGTGCGAACAGGACCAGCAAGTCTCACCAGCCGAAGCCGGAGTTGGTCATTGAAGCAGAACAGTTCATCAAAAAACGACCGCATTGCATTCGATCTCGCAGTGAGTGGCCGATAGCAGAAATCTCGGATCATCCCATTCATGGGTCTGGGATCACGATTGATAAGGATCATCGTATGCGGTGGGGATTTGCGCTATGCAGAGCTTTTGATATGGGACTTGGCGATCAGATTTTGAGGGAGCGAAATAATGGAAGACAGCATTCAAATATGGTGGTGGATGCTTTCGTCAACGGATTACAGCAAGAGGGCTATGATAAAGGAATCGGATGCGTTACCTATGTGCCTCCCCGCAACAACAGACAGCATGTGCCGCTCCTGGCGGCAGCGGTTGCTGAGCGACTCGGAAGACCTCTGGTTCATGCTGTTGCGCGAACCGGCGAGGGGGCTGGGCAGAGTGATCAGAAAAATGAGGTCCAGCGCGCACTAAATGTGGCCAATGCATTTACGATCGAAAGATCCTGCAAACAGTCAACGCTCCTCATCGATGATATATGTGTCAGTGATTGGACAATGGTCACTGTTTCTGCGCTGCTGCGCCATGATGGATGTCCAAGCGTACTACCGGTGGCCTTGGTCAAACACAGCTTATCCGGATGATCGCGACTTGGCCCCTGTCTGAAGATACCAATGTGACTTTGCTTCTGTGTGCCTGGTTTGGTGGAGAACAGGAGCATAAGCCACTCACACTATCGGAGTATAATCTGCTGGCAACGTGGCTTCACCAAAATGAATATCGTCCAAAAGATCTGGTCGGAAGCTCATGTATTGAGAATGCGGCCAAAGAGACGAACCTTGGCTTTCACCGTGTATCCGGCCTTCTGGAGCGCAGAATAACTTTAGGATTTCACCTTGAAGAGTGGCAGCGCAGAGATTTTTGGATCCTCGGACGCGGGGACGCAGGGTATCCGAAAAGACTAAAACAGTCCATGAAGTCGCAGGCGCCTCCGGTCCTGTTCGGGACTGGGGAGGTAAGGATCATTGATCAGGGCGGCACGGCAATTGTAGGGCCGGAAGGTGCCATGCAACAGTCAGTGGAAAGCGTCCGACAACTGGCAACATTTTATGCAGAGAGTGGTCATGTGATCATTGTTGCGGGGAGGCAATCTATTGGGGAAAATGCGGTCAAGAGTGCTATGGATGTGAAGGGATCCGTAATGTGGGTCCTCCAGGGATCTGAATTATATGTACCCTTGGTAAAATCCCTTCGCCGATCAAGGGCGACCGGGCAAACGGTTTTGCTGTCGAGTCGCAGTCCCGCCGATAAACGGTCATTGGGCGAAGAACCGCAAGTGGGACAGATGCTGATGACGCTGTGTGATTCGGTGGTCTATGTGGATAGCTCAGAGATCAGTACGGACCGGTATTGTGTCGAATCGGCCTTGCCCGAATTCCTTGGATCGAGAAGATGTTTTGTGCATGTTAGTGGAGAACCCACAGAATCCACGTTCCAGTTAATCAATTCCGGCGCGGAGTTTTGGAAAAAAGAGCTGATTAAGGGGCGCGATGAGCCTCTTGAAGTGCAGTCGGAAGTGATTGAGGAATCTCCAGAAACATCAGATGCAAGCCAGCACGAACCCATACAGGCAGACGACCCCGATCCTGAAATCAAATTGAGCAAAACGGCAATACCGCAATCTGCTGATCCACAAAGTAGCTTGGAAGAAGAAAGCGAATCGGAAGCGGTGTGCACTGAATCAGATATTGAAGTAAAGCACGAGTCCGAGGAAGAGACTGTGGATGATCGGGAAAATTTCGCTCTCTATGGAGGGGGCACTCAGGGCGAATTATTCAAACTGGACGTGGTATCAACGAGCAGAGAGGAAAAAATGGAGGAGGATGACGAAGAAGTCGACTCCGCCGCAGTCACGGATTCGAGCTCCCAGATCGACTTGTTTAGCTCCGTTACCGATGAGTGATTCGCTGGCCGATGATGCCTTGGCAGTGCTTTTGCTATGCGCATTTCAGGGAGGTGAAGGGAAGCACTATCCACTAAGACTTGCCGAGTACAACCGTATAGCCACCATCCTGTATCGGCGTCAAAAGCGACCCGCGTTCCTCCTTGGTGATGCACCGGTGCATGAAATTGCTAACAGCGCCCAAGTTAACCCTGGCCGGCTTCAATGGCTCCTGGATCGCCGGATCAATCTGGGGTTTTGTCTGGAAGAATGGCAGAGAAAGGGTTTTTGGATCTCTGCGCGAAGCGATAAGGATTATCCGGAAAGGATTCGAAGCAGGATGCGCATAGGGGCACCGTCGTTGATCTTTGGTACAGGAAATCAGACGCTTCTGACGAACGGGGGATTAGCCATTATTGGGCCTGATCAGATCCCACCAGGCCGGTCAATAAGGGCCTGCGAGGCTGCCAGAGTGGCCGTAAAGAAGGGGCAGACCGTTATCGTGACAGGACACCTAAAGATGGCAAAAGACCTTGTGAAGGTAGCCCAGGAACACTCAGGCTGTGTTATTTGGGTATTGCATGATGGATCACTTAGGCTGCGTCTCGAGAAACGTAACCGTCAAGCCCTAAGCAGGGGGCAAATGGTCCTCATTACGGCGCAGAGCCCGGAAGCTCCTCGGAAAACCGGTGATAGAGGATTCGTTGGATCTTTGGCAACAGCGTTAGCTGATGAGCTTATCTATGTGGACGGTTCAAAAAACAGCAAAGATCAGTTTAGGGTAGCTTCGGCAGTACTCAGGTATGCTCAAACTGCTGAGCGTGCTCTGCGGTCGAAAGTGTGTAGGTTATTGGCTGGACGCAAAGTTTCTCAATCAATCGAACAGCTTAGGGAGCTTGGTGCGGGATCGTAGCTGACTATATCACACTGAAATGGTCATGTCCTGCCGGCACCAACGGTTCAACGGAGCCATTTGCCCGGCGAAGCAGGATGTCTTTTTCCGTGATAAATCCGATCGTGATAAAGGATGCCGGATTGGCCTCTTGGAGGTCCTGCGCCGAGGCTGTGAAGAGTAATTCATAATCATCCCCGCCGTTGAGAGCATAATCAACGGATCCGCGCTCCAGAACGGATGCAGCCATCAGTGCACTGGACAGGGGCAGTCTGGATTCCCGTATCGTGGCTCCACACCCTGATGCTGCGCAAATATGATGTATCTCATTCGCCAATCCGTCCGAGATATCTATGAGGGCAGAAGGGCGCATTCCCTGCGAAGCCCATTTATTTACAAGATCGAATCGGGGGGTTGGCCGGAGGTGACGAGCGACTAGAAAATTCCAGGCCGTTGATCCAACAGCCTCGGGTTCAATTCCGTGCCGCAGAATATCCAGCCCCGCAGCAGCATCGCCCAGGGTTCCGCTCACGCATATTCTGTCACCTGGTTGGGCGCCGTTTCTGTAGACGATTTCTGAAGCCCTGGCTTCACCAATCACTGTAATGGTCAGCATGAGAACCGGCGCGCGCGTGGTGTCTCCGCCTGCAATCTGCACTCCATGTTCAGATGCACTTGCCGCGAGGCCACCGTAGAGAGCTTCCAGGTCTTCCATGGACACGGATCCGGGTACCCCGAGTGCTATCGTTGCCAGAATAGGACGGGCGTTCATCGCAGCAATATCACTTAGGTTGACGGCCATGGCCTTATAGCCAGCGTCCTCCATGCTATAGAACGCAAAATCGAAATGATATCCTTCGATCAGGGCGTCTGTTGTCACCACCTGTACCCTATCGTGATCAGTGCTATATACCGCTGCATCGTCACCAATCCCCGCAATAATCGGCGGTTCAACTTTCGGGGAACCCATGGACGTCAGGTGATGGATCAGATTGAACTCCCCAGCCTGCTCAATACTGCACATTGCTTGTAGAGTTAGTGGTTCTCGCCGGGTTATCAAGATTCAAGAATCAATTCAGGTAGATCACTCATTCTATTCGTGCATCCGTGATTTAGGAGTGCATTAACAGTCCCGGCTATTCAAAGCTAGTGAGTCTGATATGGCGATCAATTACAGCACATCGATTTTCAATGCTTTCCGGCCAAATTTTTTCTTTTTCTTGTCGAAACTGACAACCCACAGGACACTCACTGATTTGCCGTGCATCTCATCTTGGATTAAGCTTGAAGGGACGAAAGTTCTGTCAACAAAACCGAACCCCTTGTCAGTGATCTTCAAGGTTCCCTGTGCACGACCGACTTTGTCTAGGTCTTCCGAATCACACGACTCGGCAGCAATGACGGTTTTGTCTTCCGCAGACATTGTTAAACGGACATAGTCGCCGGGACTCGGCAGTTTGCCCGATTTAACAATCCCCCGTCTGACTGGTACACTTTTTTCTTTACTGAGATATGCATGAAAGCCCTTCCCCGAGGCATGAATAAACTCGACAATCGCGACCTGGCTTGTTAGTTCTCCGAACAAATAATTGGGGGCGGTGGCTGCCTGTTCTTGTAGGAAAGTTGGGAGAAAGCTCAGATCAACCCCTTTGTTGTACCAAGGCTCATTGATGAGCCGTTCCAGGTCAGGTTTGATTTTCCATCCGTTGCTGATGTAGCAGTCAGTTGCGCGCTTGACACACATGGAGCCTTCATCCACAAACTCCTGTTTCACCAGCAATGGTGCGATTTCTTTGAGCATTGGCAATGCAAAACTATCTTCTCCACTTACGCAAATTGCCTTTGAGAGTAGAACAATGGCCACAGCCGGATCTTCTTCATAGAAAGTCATTGCCAGAACGTGCCATGCCCAAGAATTCCCTTGTTTTTTTCTCAGGACAGGCAAGATGTAATCTCTTGCCTGGGCAAATCTCTTAGCGAAAATTAGGCACTTAGCTTCATCGTAGTCTAACCAGATCCGATTTTGTTTGTCTTTTGCTTCCCGTCTAGTTTTTGCAAAAATCTCACAAATTTGGTCTATAGTTAGTTGCTGTCGGACGTTTTCATCCCCACGCCAAGCCTTTGCTGTTTTTCTGGCAAAAGTGAGCATTAAGCTCGGAGATTCCCCTTTTGGAGCTTCATAGGGTTCCTTGTCTTTGTCTTCAAAAAGATCTGTGAATTGGCTAGCCGACAGAAGTATCAGCTTCGGCAGGTATTCAAGGTTCTTTCTGAACTGACGAATCAGGCTGCGATATTCAATGCCACCGGATGGAATATTCAGCCATGCGATCCAATCAAGAAAGGAATTAACTCGCTGCAACTCACTTGGATTGGACGAATGATCACCATTGTTGCGTTTTGCTCGCTCCTTGATTCCATTTTGTACTTCCTTCAAGTAATCGTAGCACACCCAGAAAAGGGCACTCTTAGCATACGGATCTTGGGGGTTCGCCTCTGCTGAAGGGCGGGCTAGTGACCAGGCTTCTGCCAATCTTCCAGACTTACGAAGATTAGTAATTTTCTCGTATAGTTGCCTATCCATATGAGAAGTCGATCTTGAATTGGTCCAACGTCTCTACGGAATCCGCCTGCGCGACCTGGATCCTGCTGATAACGCCCTTTTTGGAACTTGAAGCATCCGTTGGTACGTCAACTTCCAGCTTAATTTTCCCGGCATCATGCTCTACGATCAAGTAGACCCTGTATTTATGCTCATCTGCTGATAAAATCGTCCAGTCCCTTTTAGAAAAGTGATGCTTGAGAATCTCCACGGCATCTGCTATTCTCTTTTCCTTGAAGATTACGGGAGTGACAAGCAGTTGCCTAATTTCTCTTTCAAGCTCGGGAGGACCATCTTTTACACGAACCCTGCTTATGGACACCTCATATTTATTGTTGTACGAGAAGTCTACCGTGACTTTGCCTTTCGTACTTGAGAGCGAGTAACGTTCCATATACTGGAGGGGTCTTATGCTCTCTATGCACCACCCGGTACCGATGTCACTGGTGAGCTCTTGAACAGTTAGTAATAATGCCATCAATTTTGGTTCAGAACTATTAAATCCATCTGGCAGTGGTACCGATTCATCTGGAATTCTATCTTGTTGATAATGGAGACGAAGCTTGAAAGTAATCGGCAATGTTCGAACATTCTCAAAAACCCACCGCGTTTTTGACAGCGGTGTGAGTTTAGGATAGTTCACTATCTGCAATTCACGTGATGTACATGTGGTCGCCGTATACAGGAACCTGAAATAGCTGTCAGTTGCCGGGTTGTCGGTGTTGGGCGCAGATTTTCCGTCAAGCAACACTCTCGGAAAGGGCTTCAGTCTTTGTGCTCGATGCACGGTCAGCGAATACGCATACCGCAAGCGGGCTGCATTCATGTAGCGGCTTTCCTTGATCAAGGCATCGTGCATCTTACGGTAGCACAGCTTTTTCTGCTTGTATAGTTCTTGTTGTTTTCGGTAAGGCCGAAGTGCTTTTTCATGCTCGGCAATTTCCTCCTCTGTCCGAGTATGTTCTGATTTAGTTTTTCGTTTCCGTTTGTCGCCTTTGAGCCGCTGCAAAGCAGCCAAATGCTTTCTAACCTCTGGATCTGTTCCCATTTCGTCCAGCTTCTGTTTTATTAAATCCAATTCTGATTTTTGCTCAGTAAGGATATTGTCCGCCTCCCGTCTTGCTAGGACCCACAGAGCTACCGCCTGATCTTGCATTAATTCAGGCCGTGGTGATGAGAGAAAATCAGGCAAATATAGTATCGCAGCTGTAGTGCCATAGGCAAACTCAATTTCGGCGTTGGCAAGCTTTACAGAGATGGGAGTATTCCGCCCTCTGAGACGTATTGATTCTTCATAAATTTCCCCGGACGAAATCACGCGAGCAAAATTGCAATGGTGAATCCGTTTTGATTCCCGAATTAAACAGCTTTGTTGTTCGGTGCCTCGATAGATTTGAGGTCTGAATGTGGATAAATCGAGTACAGGATTACGTACGTCAACGATGTCACCGGGAACTAGCTTGTTGAACCTATCTGCTTTAAAGTACTTTTTCCGAAAGCTTCTATTTGCTGATTGGGCTTCTATGTTGGTGGAACGGAGGAGATAGGTTATCCGAGGCCATTGATCCAAGCTCTCAGCGATACGATCCACGTACTTGCCTTTACGGATTGTTTGTATGGTACCTTGTTGACAGATGGGCAACTGTACAAATATTCGGGACCTGATTTTCTCAATAAGGTCAAGCTGAAAGGCGAGGCACTCGACATCCGCAGAATCGCCCTTTACCTGAGTATGGAGTTCTGTCAGAATGCAATCAATGTTTTGCTCTTTAAATATTTGGCACTGAAGTAAGCTTCTTTCTTTTTCCCCCACAGTTATTTGATAAGGGTCTCCGATCAGCAATATTTTCGGTAGCCTCTGGAACCCCCGTGATCCCTGTTTGTCATTGAACGATTCTATGAAGTCATTTAGAATGTAACCGCTGCCATAAATGCGTGTCCCCGTTTCAAACCGACTGTTTCCGAGCAGATGAGACTCAACAATAATGATCAAATCTTTATCGGGAGTATCCTCGTCTTGTTTTATACGGTAAAGCCGCTTCCCGCTCTTGATTTCCGGTTCCTTTGTATACAACCAGCTATAGATACTTCTAGAATCCCGCGACTCATCGCAAAATACTGTGTATCTATGAGCGATACACGCATTTGGTGCAAGTAATAGTATTCGTTTATTTCTTTTTGAAAACTCATCTTTGGCGATAGACAATATCCTGCGTTTTCCGGTGGAAAAAGCCCCAGAAAGAGCGAAAACTTTCTTGCCTGGATCGTCTAACCAATCTTTGATTTCCCCAAAAACTCTGGCTTGCTCTTCATTAAGCATACTTGCTCTAGAATATATTCTTAGGTCAAATTATAATTGGTGCCTGTCGGAAAATCAATCCACCTACTTCCGCGGCTTACCATGAATATTGTGGGCAGTGGTACAATCCTCCTCATAAGAGGGGGATCCCGACCCCGAAGTTTAACAATCTTCTGTATTCTCTATCGATGGTTTAAAGCTCTTGGATTTTTCGATTGATTCGCTCGGCTTTGGCGTTGGATAAGGCGGTCGTCGCGGCAATATCATTGCGGTTGACGGCCATGACCTTGTAGCGAGCGTCCTCCATGCTGTAGAACGCAAAATCGAAATGATATCCTTCGATCAGGGCGTCTGTAGTCACCACCTGTACCCTATCGTGATCAGTGCGATATACTGCAGCATCGTCACCGATCCCCGAAATAATCGGCGGTTCAATGTTCGGGGAACCAATGGAGGTCAGGTGATGGATCAAATTGAACTCCCCGGCCTGCTCAATACTGGACATGGCTTGTAGAGTAAATGGTTCGCGTCAGGCTCTCGACTTGCAAGCTCTGATTTAAGGCAGGGCGTTTGCTCTGCCCGTTAGCTGTAATTACAGTCGTGCATTTAACGTTCCCTTGATGTTCAAATCGGTACTTGGGGGCCGGTATAGCCGTCCTCTGCAAAACCTCGGTTTTCAGTGCATTCCAGCCGTGGTGGTTCTTTATTTGTTAAGGTTAAGAACCCGGAGTGCACTAACTGGTTTTTCGTAATACATATTCTTTGGAGAACAACTTACAATACTTGACAGGTGAATTGCGTTTCAGTTCTGCCGATACAGTATCTTTGACTTGTACATCGGCAGTCGCAAATCGAATCAAGGACAATGAACGATAAAACAAACTGTTGCACTTCAAACACGATTACTTGGCTCCTTGTGGGCACAAATGTGTGGCTTGCCGCTCTGGTCGCCCTGATGTGCTACTTGTTGTGGGGGTGATTTTAGCTGCCTTCCTTCAGCCAAGTATGCATTGAGGGAATAGGGATGACATAGCGTCCATCATGTTCGTCCAGTAAGCCCTTGTCCAATGCCTGATAAAACAGTTCCTCTGCTTTATCAGGTCCAAAATCTTGGGTCAGAGAGAACATGATCTCACTACAGGTCATACATTCTCCTATTGAAGCCTCGGCAAATGCTTTTATAAGGGAGCCTCTTTCAAAATTCCTCAATTGGATGATTTTTGAAAGAAGCTCTAGATTTCATAGCATTAAATGTCCCATAGCCGGGCGTTATTCTACTGGCATCTAACCGAAACCCCGATATTCCCTTGTCTAAAAATACAACGATAGTCCGGTGAGGATACGGGGGAGTTCAATGCCCCGGTCATCGAGGTGAAGAGGCTGCCACAGGGAATCCGCGAGTTACAGCACCACGTTTTGCGGGAAATTGCGGCACTCGGCTAAAGGGCGTGAGTTGGACGGCCGGCAAGCTCGCCGAACTGCTTTCTCCTCTGGAAGCCGACCGCTTCGCTACTGGAGGATCCCTCTCGGGGAAGGAGAGAGTTACCATCTGGTTTTCCGTTTGGTGACAGGCCCGATCCGGCCATCTTCGCTAACCGGCATCGCCCGCCTCCACCAACTCATACACAGCCACGCTGTGCTCACCGAATTCACCCCGCTCCCGTAGGAGCACCCAGTCCGGCCCAGCGTCCAGCAGCGTCGAGCGCGCGGGGACGATGAGCCGAGCCACCCATGCGCCACTTGGGTGTAGCAGGTGGAGTTCTTGGTCCGGCGACCGCCAGCCAAAGGTGGTGACCCACAGGCTGCCGTCCGGCAGTGCCATAAGCCCGTCCGATTCGAAGGCGGGGAACCGCTCCGGTAGGTCATTCCGAATGTCCGGCCAGCGCTCACTCTCAAAGTGCTGGCGCTCCGCAGGTGTGTCATACCGGGCCAGATAGGCGTCCAAATAGCGGTCGAGATGCTCGGTTGTCACCTCCCGGTCCGGCCCGGCCCACCGCGCGATGCGCGTGACACGACCACTCCAGTCGACGTGTGCAAATTCGTAGTCGTCGCCCGACCCGTACCAGACGCCGGTGCCAGTCACCGCGAAGACCATGTCCTTCCCCCACTCCCTCGGCCCCGAGCCCCCGCCATAAAAGAAACGCTCCGTGCCTGGTATCCCTGAACGCAGGACCACCACACTGTCACCCTGTGTCCGGCTCAGCGACATACTCCAGCGGAAGATCTCGTCCATCTTCAAGGAAGTGTAGTCCGTTTCCGGCCAAGGTGTGAAGACTAAGCTGGCGTCGGGGGCGCACATGGGATCGCCGTACGGACCCATTGCGCCCTCACTGAGCCTCCGCGTGTCGAACAAGTTGCCTTCCGCGTCGAGTTCGGTAATTCGGTCCAGATGCCAGTCAAAAACCGTAACCGCAGCTCCCGGGCAGCCTCTCAGCAACCGGAGCCCACCGTACTCTCCCGGTCCCTCACCTTGCTGTCCAGTCGTCCACACATGCCGACCACTGGAGTCGAACATCCGAACCTCGTAGGCCTGCTCATCCGCCACAACTACGCTCCCGTCTTCAAGCCGAATCGCGCCGGTTATCTCGCCGAACATGTATTCAATCGGACCTTCGAGGACACCGATACGCACCAACGGCTCGTCCGAAAGGGTCAGGTTGCGGCCACCTGGATCTTCACTCTCGGTTATCGTCTGAGCGGCGAGCGTGGTGGCGGGCAGCAACAACCCGTAGATGGCCAACCAGATCATGGCTCCGTACATTCCAATCCCTGCATCGGCGGAGGGCGTGCTCACTGCGTGGTTCTTCATCAGGTCGGGCAGAATGTGCGGCTTTGC
>VXLY01000057.1 GCA_009841335.1 Rhodothermaceae bacterium
CTTGAGGGGGCAGTGCCCTTACGGGCGTGCTGGTTCGATTCCAGTCCCGGGCACCACCAGTTCCAATGGAGGCCTTATAGACCGCGAGCCTACCGGTGGTCTACAGGTGCTGCATCTCTTGCAACCGTTCGCGACTCACTACTCGGTAAGCAGGATCATACAGCCCCGAGTATCGCTCCGAATGGTGGATTGCGGGAAGCCCTTCCGCTGACATGATGCTGTACAACGAGTCCAGTGCATCCAAGCTGACCGTAATCGTACGTTTCTTGGCAGCGCCCCGCAGAGATTGCCAGTATCGTTCAAACCCATCACCAGATTCTGTCCCTTGGTTCGCCGTCTGCAGAAAAGCTCGGAAAAGCTGGTCAATTTTACCACCCGCAGATTTATATGGGCGCAGGTTCACTCGTGCATATATTGAATCCGGCCCAAGGAATTCCACGAGAGGCTCATTGCTAACCATGTCAAGGGCTTCCCATTCCCGGATTAACCAATCATGTGCAGCTTCGACGTTCTGTATTGCATGACCTGCACCAAAAACCGACTGATGGGCCAGCTTATACCAGTCCTGGGCTTCCATCGCCGGGTAACGCGCGTGCTGCTCCTCCAGAATCTTTGCATACCCGGATTCTGGTTGGGAATTACAGCCGATGCCCAGAATTGCCAGGATAATCCCCCAGAAGATTATTCTCATGCCGACTAGCCCATGTGTTGCACAGTTTTTACTGACTAGACACTTCAAAGACGCACTCCCCTATTTCGCACCAGATTTAGAAACTGTCTGTTGGTGAAAAAACCGCAACGAGGATTACAAGGCCAGCTTGCAACAGCGTGCCACTGCAGGGCTTCGCCAGCTTATCATTGACGAGCCTACTTGGAGTAGATTAGCCAAATTCTGTGGCGCCGAAGCGTTCAATCAACCCTCTTATGCGCTGGCCCTGTATTACTCTCCTGACGGCGGGACGAATCGGTAGCGGATGATCGGAGGGTTGACGGCTTCTTCGATGGCCTCATCTTCCAGGTCACCCAGGATATACAGTCCTCCGCTCCCTACAGCCTTTGGAGTCTTCTCAATCGGTGTACTGACAGCTGGAAAACGATCACTGTGGTTGGCAATGACTGCTCCTCTACCTATTGTCCCGTTGTTATAAACAATCACACGTGTTTCGCTATCAAGCGCAAAGATCCCCTCCACGCCTGTTGCCTCGGCTTCAGCCTTATCAAGCATTTCAGTAATCTCCCGAAAATTGGACGAAGTAACTACTTCAAAATCTGGATAATCCTGAGTCCGCTCCACAAAAAAGTCCGGCATAAATCGGGTCAGTCCTGCGCGGGATAGTCGAGGAGTAGCATCAAAGTTTTCGGTATACACCCACCAAACGTCGTCGTTGAAACATGCCATAGCAGTCCCCGAGTTTGTCAGCATAACGGATGCCCGTCTTTGGAATTGAGGTGTGGGGAGGGGAAATTGGTCAATGAGTGTAAAATCCGGACTGTAGGCTCGGATGAAAGTGCTGTCCTGGATATCACGTGGCATGGTAAATATGGTATCCCGGTGCGAGCATAGCGCCCACGTATTGGTCGCCAAATCTGAATCAGTAACAGTCTGGATGCACTCCCCATTCTGGCCTAAAACGATTGCTCCCTTGTTAATCAATACGGCAACATGAGAATCGTCCAGAAATGAGGCCTGCGCATTGAAATTGAATTCTGCCCCAGGATAGCAGTCGCCGATTGCCTTCGTCCAAGCCAATATTCCGTCTGGTGAAAACAGGTGTACGCCCTGACTCTGGGTATCAAGCACCAGGAGTTCACCTTTAGAATTCACATCCAGATTCCATCTCAATCCAAGCAGCACCGAATCGTCGAGCCGGATTTCGCTCTCTTGCACAAAGAGATCTCCGAATTCCATATGAGTCGGAGTCAGAATCTGATCAACTGCAGACCGGGAGTTGCAGCCAACGGCCAGACAAACCAGCAGCCCCGCAACAATGGTCGTGTGTAGTGTTGGAGTTTTCATAGAGAAGAATAAGGATGGTCCGTTTGATCGTACAATATTGATAGCACCGCTTAATGTACGCGCGCATAGTATATATTTCAATGAGCAAGTCACGACACGCCATTACATCCAATATTGGTCTGGCAAGCGCCTTGTTGCGGTCCCACAAATGAGGCGGTTTCCACACGTAACAACGACATTATATCGTAGCATATTGTGCATGCTTGATATAGACGATCATCCTTCATTTTGACAAACAGAGTTTGCTTGCGGCACTCGCCAGTCGGCAACCTGTATCGCTTGATTCTGTATCAGTCCGATATCCCGCTGACGGCCTAAATGGACGCTCCGCAGTCTGCACCTCCATTCATTCCAGAGTACAATAAACCGGACACTCCTGGTGTCTGGATGAATTTTGACAATACGGTGGCGATCTATCTGATCATAACCGGGGAAATGAGCTTTGTAGAGGCCGCGCAGCAGGCATTCTCTATGGTGAGGGATGCACAGACTCGATTCCCTGACTGGCCGCGCATCTTCTACGTGGACGTTGGGAGACAAAGTAGCACAGACCAAACTTTCGATGACGAAATGATTGAGTTTCAACAAGAATTCTGGTTCTCTGCCATTGCCCCTTTCCTGACGAGCTTCGATCTGCCCCTGACAGGTCCTCTCGTCAATCCCGATACACAACGAAATGACATCCCGGATTCATTAGCTATTGAGTAAGCACTTTTTCTCATTACTTTTTATCATAGAATCAGTCATGCAACATGCTTGTTCTGAGTTTAGCCGACTTGGGAGTCGTCCTCGATTCAGCTGATGTGTCGGTGACTAACAGACTTGAACAAGTGGCTGATATAAGCTCACAAGACTTGAATTTGTTAAGTCGCTCAACTCTTGTTATTTTCCGCTCTAAACTAGTGATGTCCTCACAATTTCACTCATGCTACGAGTAACTTTTATAATTTTAGCGATAGTGGCCACAGCCGTTACTTTCCTTATTGGAGCCACTGAATGGTGGGAATATACCCCAATGGCCGGGCTGATCGTTATCACAATTATCTTGTTGATTTACGTTCCCATGTCGGAACGTGCCGAGCGCAATGATGAACAAAACTCGTCAAAGAGACCACCCGAGCCACCTTCACTTAAAGAAGATGGAATCATTGATATACGCCCTATCACCAAAAAGAACGACCTTCAACCCGAACCGGACCCTGTAGAGGCCGAAGCCGCTCCAGATTTGTTTGTAAACACCCCAAAAGTCGAAACACCGGCAGTGCAACCCCACAAGAAACCGCGAAACCCATTAGAAAAGCACATACTCATTCCGGTGTTGCGAGGGATGCAGGCAGCACTTGACGCACATGCTGTCGGGCTAATTCAGCGAACAGAGGAATACAACTACAAAGTTTGGGGGACCGTAGGGTTGGACTGGAGCTGCCTTCGTGGAGAATCCTTTATCCTTAGACACAACCTGCTGCGAGAATCTGAAACCGTAGCAATCCATACGGTCGGCGAAAACGGAGTGCCTACCACTCAACTGAAGTACAGCAGAACACCAGCGAGTCTCACCAGTCTTGGGATTGCCGCTATTGGACATACACCCTACCTATTGCTGGCAGATGCCGCCAATGAATCTGGATTGTCACATCCGCGTGCAAAAGAATTACTTGAGGCATTCGGGAAAACTCTGAGCCTGATGCTCTACAGAGAGGACCCCCATCGTCCTCGACGCGAAATCATTACCGAAGAAATGGCGCGCGCAAGACGACAAGGAACCGAACTTGCGCTGGCTATCACAGTGCCCCAAAAAGCCGAAATTCTCACTAGATCATACGGAGATGTTCTCAGCAAGACGGAGCAATTGTTCTCGGAATGCCTACAAAATGCAGCCCCTAACAGCCGTGTAGTCAAATTCGGCGAAATAACGTACGGCGTATTCATTGATGGACGGAAAAAACAACTGGAAGCTTGGCACAAAGACATTCAGTCCGCTGTCAAGAATCAGGGTGGACTGCTGACCGGCGGAATCTATGTAGGAATTGCGCGGATGACCGAAAAGCATAAAAGCCCGGACGATTTACGTGATGAAGCTACCCGTGCCTTGATCAGGGCCCACGAGGGACCTGCGGAAACGGTCATCATTTAGCTTTGCACCAGCGGCACAAACATGAACATGCCTCGCTCTTCGGATTCGTACGAATCTGGTCCGGTGCGAACAATTTTCGTCATTCGTTGACCGCCTCGGTCTCCAATAGGGACAACTAGTCGTCCTCCAGGTTTCCGTTCACTTGGCTCACGAAGTTGTTCAAGAAGTCGTTTTGGGATCTCCATGGCTCCGGCCGTCACCACAACCGCGTCAAATGGGGCCAGCCCCGGCCACCCCAACGATCCGTCTCCAACACGCAACAGTACGCGATAATCAAGTTCATTCAATATTGCCTTTGCGCGCTCATGCAGTAACCGATGCCGTTCAATGGAATAAACGCGTACTCCCATTTCGCAAAGCACGGCAGCCTGATATCCGCTGCCTGTTCCTACTTCAAGCACCGAATCGCCCGGTTGCGTGTCCAACATCCAGGTCTGGAAGGCCACGGTAGTGGGCTGTGAGATTGTTTGGCGCAGTCCAATTGGTAAAGCCTGATCCTCGTACGCCCGGTGCTGCAAGGCCTGATCAACAAAGCATTCCCGCTTTACGCGCCCGACAGCTGCAAGCACACGTTCATCTTTTACACCGTTGCTTCTGACTGTCTCGACCAGCCTCGCCCGCCTTTGAACATACTGTCCTCCAGATCTCAGCATTGATTACTTTTTCGGTTGGGTAAACCCGCCTGCAGGCACAGTTTGATCACTCAATACTTCAGATAACCGGTGGTGCAATTCCTCAGGTGTAAGTCCAGAAACAATCACGCCCTGCTCCGCAACTGAAATTCTCCCCGTTTCCTCTGAAACTACGACCACAAACGCATCTGTTTCCTCGGTAAGTCCTACAGCTGCCCTGTGCCGTGTACCGAACTGAGCTCCCAGACGCTTGCTGCTGGACACGGGCAATAAACACCGTGCGGCTTCGATACGATTACCATAAATGATAACCGCTCCGTCGTGCAGCGGGCTCATTTCGTGAAAAATAGAGATCAGGAGGTTGCTCCTTATAGCTGCCTGTAAAGATTCACCGGTTTCCACGTAGCTCCGCAGACCATTCTTCCGTTTGAATACAATAAGGGCCCCGGACTTTCGTCGACTCATGATACTGACCGCGGTAACGATTTCTATGATGATCTCGCTTTGATCCCCAGATGTAAGAAGACGCCGCAGGAATGGAGTCTGTCCAAGCAAAATCAACACTCGGCGAATTTCCGGCTGAAACACAATGATAGCTGCCACTACATATATGTCACTGAGCGCGGCGAACATGGATTGCAGGATTTTCATGTCCGTCACCTCCACCACAAACTGAACCAGCAAGAGCCCGATTAGCCCCGCAAAAAGCGAAACGGCGAGCGTACCGCGCATCATCATATATAGACGATAAAACACAATCGCTACGAGGACAATCTCGAAGAGATCAATCACTCGCACAGGTACGACGCCAAACAGATTCATCTTCAGGCGTGCAGAACTGCTTCCAGACCTTTGATCATTTCACAGGTCGCACGAACATCGTGCGTTCTAATAATATTCGCTCCCCGAAGCACAGCGGCAGCAGTCATCCCCAGTGATCCAAACAGACGGTCGGATACCGGCGCCGGTTCGCCATCCCCGCTGAGTACTCGACCAACCGTACTCTTTCTGGAGATTCCTACCAATACAGGATAACCTAGTTCAGCAAGTATATCCAGATGTTGAATCAAGTGCAAATTATCTGCGTGTCCTTTTCCAAAACCGAATCCAGGATCTACCACAATGCCGGTTACACCCGCAGAACGAGCCCGATCAGCGGAATCCGAAAGTGCTTGACAAACTGCTGCAACTACTCCATCGTAGGTTGCCTCATGTACTAGACTACCCCGGCGTTTGATTGAATGCATAACAACATACGCCGCACCGAAGCGGCCTGCGCTCTGTGCTGAAGCGACGCATTCCCGCAAACCAGATATATCATTAATCATGTGCACGCCTGCCTTGAGCGCGACTGTTGCGACCTCAGCGTCAAATGTATCAACAGAAATGATCGCCTCAGGGAACGATTGCCTGATAGCCTTTACGACCGGTAGAATTCGATCTATCTCACGCTCCGTCGAAACTGGCGCCGCACCTTCGCCATAAACCTGACCTTGTGGCCTCGACGAGGCGCCGCCGACATCAATGATGCGTGCTCCCTCATCTAACATCACCTCAACACGTTGAAGTGCTTCGGAGGGATTCAGATATCTGCCGCCATCGTAAAAGGAATCTGGGGTCACATTCAGGATACCCATCACCACTGCCCCGTCAGACAAATTAAGATGGTGTTCGCGACAGACCAATTCCATTGTTACATTTATATTCTCACTCCTACTTAACTGATTATACGACATGGGGATCATGCACCGTATGTTGGGGGTTTACGTGCGCCAGCGACAGTGACAATGCTCATAACGTCTCCTGACGCATTATTCAGCACATAAAAGCTTCTATCTGTTGCGAATCGTCTCCCATATACGTACGCGGACACCGGCTGAAATGCAGGCGTATCTCCTGCGGCGAATGCTGCGACGAGCCTCAAAGACTGAGTGGGGTCGCAGGTTTGAGTTCGCAGAGATTGCGCAGCAATCGGACGTGATTGATGCATACCAGTCGCGCGTTCCAATACACACCTACACAGACCTTAAGCCTTACATAGACCGAATAAGAGCGGGGGAGCATGACCTGCTCTGGCCTGGTGATGTTAAGCATTTTGCCGTTTCAAGCGGTACCGCCTCCGAGGGCAAGGTCATTCCTTTGAGTAAAGATATGCTCCGCCTGAACCGGGGCTTTTCGGTTGGTCTAGGGTTTAGCTACCTGGTTCGTACGGGCGCCTTTAAAACTTTCCTTGGCAAGCACCTGACCCTTCCTGGACGTGTTGAGGATGATCCCAATTATCCGGGAACACTTGTTGGAGAGGTGAGCGGCCTACAGATTCTGTTCGCGCCTGGATTCTTTAGGGCCTTTCTGCAGGCGGTTCCAATCTCTATAGCTTTTGCACCCAACTGGGATTCAAAAATCCAGGCCATTGTCGACCAGACGCTGAATCAGGATGTGCGTATGGTAGCCATGGCTCCAACCTGGGCCCTGGTGCTTTTTGGGTTGTTGATCGAAAGACATAACGAAATAAACGGAACCAGCGTACGAACTGTCGGAGAGATCTGGCCCAACTTGCAGCTATACATCTCCGGCGGCGTAGCTCTGAGTTCTTACCGCGCAGTTCTTGAGGAGCAGATTGGTCTACCAAAAATGCATTTCCTTGAAGCTTACGGTGCATCGGAGGGGTTTTTCTCTTATCAGACGGATCTGAGCGATCCGGCCATGCGGTTACATCTGAATAACGGAGTCTTCTACGAGTTCATCCGCCTGGATGAACTGAATTCCGAGATTCCTGAGCGACGAACGATTAGCAATGTGGAACCTGGCGTGCGGTACGCCATGATTCTCACAACCTGCAGCGGACTTTGGTCCTACTTGCTGGGGGATGTCGTGCGCTTCACAAGTACTGACCCACACAAGATTGTAATTGCCGGCCGCACCTCTGAAATGATCGACAAGTACGGTGAAGCTGTCTTTGGTGAGGATGCCCGAACCGCAATTGATAGGTCATGCAAAGCCACAAACAGTCACGTGCGTGACTACCACGTTTCGGCTATCCCCCCGAACGGCGCACAGGTTCCTGCGCATGAATGGCTGTTTGAGTTCAGCCGCCTCCCAGGAGACTGTGAAGCATTTATCAGATCACTGGACTCCGTACTCTGCGATATAAATCGACACTACCAAATACGGCGTGAGGCCAAGGCCTTTGGCCCACCAGAAATTGTAATTCTACCGGATGGCACTTTCAATGCGTGGCTTAAGGCCAGCCGGGGAGACATTAACAGTCAAGCAAAGGTACCACGAATGAGTGAGAACCGAACTGTGGCTGACGGTGTTCTCGCACATGCCGGTAAGCGAGCCCGCCGGATTCTAGTAGACTAGTCGACAGAAAGTAGTGCGTCAAAGCTCCTGACCATCTCGGGATGCCCTCCTATCATTAATGCCGGGGCTCTGCAGGTGAGCATATCTTTCAGGCTAACCTGACCCCCGTTTACATACCATAGCTCTCCCCCGCTTTCTCGTAGCATTAGCAGCCCCGGAGCCACATCCCATAAGCTCACGCGAGTCAATAGTGTCGCGTCACAATTGCCTGCGGCTGCGTAGCAGAGGTGGGCTATTGTTGATCCAAGGCTCCGCACCTTCCCGGGGTACTTGGAGCTTAGAATACTTTGGCGATGCAGCTTAGAGTAGCTAAGAAGAACAGATTCCCGATGTAGGGAGCTTGGAGGGCGAACCGAAAGGCGTTGCTCTCCCCGGTATGCTCCCTCCCCTTTCAGTGCCCAGTATTGGTCCCTTGTTACGGGTGCAGAAAAAAAAGCAGCTATGGGCTCATAGTCCTCCATCAACGCCAATCCTGTGCCCCATATTGGCAGACCTCCCACAAAGGCTGCAGTCCCGTCAATTGGATCAATTGACCAGTACCGGCTACCTGTCGACGGCTCTTTTCTTAGATCTTCTTCCTCTGCAATGATGCCATCATCGGGATAATGATGGTTGAGCCATTCAACGATCAAATGCTGTACCGCAAGATCAGCATCAGTTACATAGGACATTGAATCCTTCCAACG
>VXLY01000076.1 GCA_009841335.1 Rhodothermaceae bacterium
GCCACTCGTATCGTTTGCCGAAAGCAACCCGTCCTTTGCAGCACTCCAACCAAAAATCCTTCAGTTCAGTCGACGGGATCACTTTGAGTATGCGGGAGCTTGCGGAGGGTACCTTGATCGACTCGGATATCCCCTGGCTCGCGGTCGTATTTTCGACCACACTGAGCAGGACGCAGGCCAGTATGACATGCCCGTTCGTATCGATTGGGCTAGCGGTGCGGCTATGTTACTTCGTCGAAGTGCACTTGACTCAATTGGGCTCCTTGACGAGACCTTTGGCCTCCATATGGAGGAAATTGACCTCTGTTGGCGACTCCGCCGGTCGGGCCATGAGATTGGAGTAGTTCCAGAAAGTCAAGTTTATCACATCGGCGGTGCGACATTGCCTCGTGAGAACGAGCGCAAGCTCTATTACAACATCCGCAACAGTCTTCTGATGCTATATAAAAACCTCCCTCCTAGCCACTTTAGAGCAGTACTTCTCCGGCGGATCATACTGGATCATTCAGTGGCCCTGGCGTGGCTGTTAGGTGGAAAATGGAGGCGAACCCGGGCGGTTATCCGCGGGTACGTGGATGCACATCGGAAGCGATCGAATTACTCCCAACCAACTGAGGCAACGACACTCCCCTCTTATCGGGGGCAAATTCTTCTAGAGTATCTACTCATGGGAAGACGTCGCTTTTCTGACGTGCCTGACAAACGTTTCAGACTCAATCACGTAGCCGCCCCACCTGACTCAACGTCCTGATTTTACGGTTTAAAGTGCGAACGGCAAGGGAGAGAAACGTGTACCCCAATATCGGAGCAATCGCGCGCACAAGCCACCTGAAAGGACCAATCTCGATTTCCAATCCAGCAAAAAAACCGGTACTCCACAGCAGATAGTAGTATACTCCGGACAAAACAACTGCTACAATTTGAGCGGCCTTGAGTACTTTTGACTGGACTTCATGCCCACCGCGAAGCACAAGGCTCCCCAGCAATACGAAGGCTAATCCTATCAGAATGATCCTGGCCGCCTGGATTAACGTTCCAGAGGAATCACCTAAATCGAACAATAACAACAAATAGGCTAGTGCTGATGCGGTCAGAGAAACTGAATGGATATACCCCATGAATCAATTCAACACATTAGAATAGCTTCGAAATCCTGATCTCTATACCAAGTGGTTAGATAAATCGGGAGTCAGTGACTAGGTTAACAAGAGTCAAGGATCAAGATACTAAGAATCGTCAATCAACAATCAGGTTGAAAAGATACTAGCCCAAAGTATTCATCCCTCCCCTGGCTTGTAGAGTCAAGTGGTTAACGATGGCATGACATCGCCCCTATGGTCGGTTTGATTTACGGTTTATCCCCGATGCAGCTTGCGCTCGGGCGACGGCTTGCAGGAGTCTGCGCTACTGACCTTTTCCCGGCTCTGTTTGACTTTCCTGTGGGGAAGATGATTCGGTCATTACTCATCCCAAAAAGCCGATTTCGCAGGGCCGGTGCGAAGTCCGGGTCAGTTACCCGCCATTAATGCTCTGTGAATTGTAAATTGGATTGACAACCCAACGCCAATTTGCATGCAGCTCGTCCTTCTTGACTGGATTGTCATTGCCGCATACGGGGTCGTAACGGCGGTGATCGGCCTATGGTTTACGCGAAAAGCAGGGGGCAGTGTTGAGGATTTTTTCGTGGCTGGCCGCAGCCTCCCCTGGTGGATAGCCGGCACATCCATTGCAGCAACATGGTTTGCGACGGACGCACCACTGGTCGTCTCTTCATTGGTGAGGACCAACGGAATATTCGGTAACTGGCTGTGGTGGTATGAGGCCGCCGGCATTATGATGCTAGTGTTCTTCTATGCCCGTATGTGGCGGCGGGCCCGCATCATTACCGATGCCGAGTTCATTGAATTGCGGTATTCCGGGCGGCCCGCCGCGCTGCTTCGCGGATTCTCGGCCGTCTATCAAGGCGTACTGAAGAATTGCGTGGTCATGGGCTGGGTGATGCTGGCCATGATCAAATTCAGCCAGGTGCTGTTGGGCTGGGAGCCCGAATTAACTTTGGTGGTGTGTATTGCGCTGGCCATGGTCTACACCGTTGCCAGCGGGCTTTGGGGCGTGGTCGTTACGGATCTGTTGCAATTTACTACCGGAATCCTGGGCACCGTCATTTTGGCAGGCATCGTCTTGCATCAACTTGGCGGTCCAGCAGAAATGGCCAATCAGATTGCCAATATCAGCGACAATCCGGCCACACTGGACATCATTCCCAACCCTGCCCACCTGAGCTCCCTGGAAGCTGTGAGTTTTTTCCTGCTTATCTTTGTCTTGTGGACTCGAAGCGGCCAGGGAGACGGATACATTGCCCAACGGCTCTTCGCGACGAAAGACGAAAAACAATCCCTGCTAGGTGCGCTTTGGTTCAGCTTTGCCGGCACGGTACTGATGACCTGGCCCTGGATTATTGTCGGCTTGGGTTCGTTGCTCATATTTCCGCTTGCATTGGCTGGGCCTGAACTGGCGGCCGATCCCGAACTGGCCTACCCCATGATGATCGGCGAACTGATGCCTGCGGGACTCAAGGGGCTGATGGTTGCATCATTTCTGGCTGCCTTCATGAGTACCATGGACACCCATTTGTGCTGGGGGGCCTCCTATCTCGTTAATGATGTCTACCGGAGGTTCGTTCGTAAAGATGCTACTGAACGTCACTACGTAGTGGCCTCGCGCGGGGCCGTGCTCGTTTTGGTCACGCTGGCGGCCATCACCGCCTGGCAAATGGAATCCATCGAACGCGGGTGGATCTATGTGATTGAGATCACGGCAGGCTTGGCTGTTGTATGGCTGATGCGATGGTACTGGTGGCGAATCAATGCCTGGGCTGAAATCTCTGCCATCCTGGCCTCGTTCGTGTTTGCCAACGGATTCCTTTGGATCCGTGTGCTAGAGGGCACCGGTCTGCTCGGTGGATCTTCGCTTGCTGCCATGCAGACATTCTACAGCGGAGAGTATGACTTTATTCGGGCTATTGCCATTTTGGTAGCTTGCTCTGTCATATGGGTGATTGTGGCTCTGACCACGAAGCCCGACTCAGAATCCCGACTGGTCGCTTTCTATGAGCGCGTTCGCCCCGGGGGGTGGTGGGGACCTATCGCCAAAATCGTACCTGGCGGCAGCCCCGATCCGGCGGCGTGGAAACGCTGGATGGCCTGGGCCCTGGGCGTCATCTTCTTATGGTCCAGCCTCCTGGGTATTGGCTATCTGGTTACCGGACGCACCTTGAGTGGTGTTCTGCTGCTTATTGTAGCTGCCCTGGGCGCAGTGGCCACCGTAAAGGTTGCGCTGCAAGCTACTAAGGACCATGCGCCAAGCACAGGATAGCTATCGTTGCCAGTTAGATTGATTCTGCAGCTATTCACCATTATTTTGCCAACTCATGTGCCGCTTGACCATCCTATTTGTAGCCTGTTTATTCTGCTCATCTGTGACTTTGGCTCAAGAATCTGTACTCTTGAGCACCTTGGATACCGAAGGCGGAAACCTTCTGGACGTGGACCGGGGAAGTTCGGGGTTGTGGCAACAACTGCTAAAGCTGTCTACTACCGGCAGTATGCTGCATACCGTAGCCCATCCGGATGATGAACATGCCGGACTGCTTACGTACTCGAGCCGAGGAGTCGGTGCACGAGTGGCGCTTTTCTCGGTCAATCGCGGGGAAGCTGGTGCCAATGCCATCGGCCCTGAATTATTCGACGGCCTGGGATTGATCCGAACTGAAGAGCTACGCCTTGCCGGTTGATATTATGGACTCGACGACCTCTATTTTTCCAGTGCTGCGGATTACGGATATTCCAAGACATTGGAAGAATCGCTCAAAAGCTGGGACACAGAGTGCCTGCTCTCCGATATGGTGCGGATAATTCGGACGAATCGGCCGCTTGTGGTCATCAGTAGATTCCACGGGTACGTGCGAGACGGGCACGGCAATCATCAGGCTATTGGCGGACTGACCTCTGACGCGGTCGCGGCGGCAGCTGATCCAGACCGGTTTCCCGAACAAATTACCGAAGAAGGTCTGCGGCCGTGGACCGTGCGCAAATCATATCGTGGCGGCGTACGCGAAAACCAACCTTGGTGTATCAACTTTGATGCCGGACAGCACAGCCCGTGGATCGGAGATTCCTATTACAACTTTGGTGTTTATGGCCTAAGTCTTTAGCGTTCACAAACCAGCGGACGATCGCGATCCAGTATGGGACCGGTTCCCTATTACTATGAACGCCTGTCCGAGCCCGGCCCCGCACCGGAAGAAGGTATCTTTGACGGACTGGATGTCTCGCTGGGAGGCTTATTTGAACTGACGGGCGAAATGCCCCCAGCGGGCGCAACAGACATTTTGGCAGGGATAGCCATGCATGTGCATGAGGCCATGACGGCGCTCAAGCCGAGTAGTCCGGCAGCAGTCGTTGGCCACCTCACCGCTGGCCTTGATCAGACCAGGGCACTGCTGAACTTGCTCCCATCCGACTCAGAAACCGCCTTTATGCTGCGAATTAAGGAGCAGCAATTCCAGCATGCCATAACCACGGCGATGGGCATTACCCTTACTGCGACAGCACAGCCGCCAGGCACGCCGGCGGCGGTAAGCTTCTGGCAAGCACCCACCACAATGGGGCCAGTCGTTCGTGGCTAGACCTTTGAGGTGCATGCACGCTTGTATAATCCGTCGGCAATCGAGGCTGACGGTGTGATGCTGGCCATTGACGATCCGTCGGGATTGACCGCAGACGATTGGCAGATTGAGTCGGACACCCGGCAATCAGCACCCTATCACCAAGTGATGTTTACCGCTACCGTTCCGGAGAATGTTCCCTATGCCCGTCCCTACTTCTTTCGGTCAAGTGTCAAGGAAAACCACTTCCAGTGGCGTGAGCCCATGTGGATTCATCGGCCTACCCGACCCGCCAGCTTACGCGTAACCGCTACGATGGAGGTCCTGGGCGTGCCTGTTATGCTGATGCGGGACGTGAAAACCCGTGAAGCAGACCTGCCCTATGGGTTTGTCATGAGAAAACTTCAGGTTATGCCAGCGGTGGCCGTCAATGTGGTACCTGCGCAGCGAATCGTTATCCCCCAGGAAGGCGGCAGTCTTTTTACAGTGGATACTGAGGTCATTAACAATGTTGCCGGTGGCACGCAGGGCCTGTTGCAGCTCGGCCTTCCCGAGGGATGGACGGCCGATCCGGCCGGTTACGACTTGTCCTTCGCACAAGCGGGAGAACGTCATACGTTTTCCTTTGATGTAGCTGTGCCAACATTGCTAGCGAGCGAGGAATATGAAGTCCGCGCCATTGCCCAGATCGGCGACGCCCGTATCAGTGGGGGCTACCAGGTTATCCGTAATAGAGATATGGAAACACGCTACCTGTTCCGCGATGCCACTACTTTGGTCAGTGGACTCAATGTGGAAGTTGCCGCGGGTTTGAATGTGGGCTACGTCATGGGTGTCGGCGATGAGGTTCCTTCGGGAATTGAGCAATTGGGTGCTCATGTTACTTTGCTTCAGGAAGCGGACTTGGCCAGCGGTGATTTGGATTCCTATGATGTGATTATGGTCGGAACACGGGCCTATGCAGTGCGGCAGGACTTGCTCACCTACAACCGGAGGCTTATGGACTATGCCCATGCAGGTGGCAACCTGATTGTATTGTATCAGACACAGGAATTTGTGCCAGAGCAGATGGCACCGATTTCAGCCCGGTTGCCTCGGGGTGCCGAGGAGGTGTCCGAGGAGGACGCACCCGTGACGATTCTCGCCCCAGACCATCCTGTTATCACGGTCCCCAATGCCATTACAGCGGCCGATTTTGACGGCTGGGTGGAGCAGCACGGATCCAAATTCTTTACGGAATGGGATGAGGCCTATTCGGCACTCATCGAAACCCATGACACCGGTCAGGATCCGCAAAGGGGCGCATTTCTAACGGCGGAATACGGCCAGGGACACTATACATATTGTGCACTCGCGTTCCACCGCCAGCTGCCCTATGCGGTTGCCGGGGCGTATCGCTTGTTTGCCAATCTGTTGTCACTGTAACTTAGCGGCCCAATTCAAGGGCCTCTTGTAGACGGGATTCGTAAACGCGGCGGGCCTCGGCAAATTCGCCAAGGACATGCAAGCGCTCGGCTTCGGAA
This sequence comes from Rhodothermaceae bacterium, assembly GCA_009841335.1. Lineage (GTDB taxonomy): Bacteria > Bacteroidota > Rhodothermia > Rhodothermales > Bin80 > Bin80. The sequence goes on from VXLY01000076.1 coordinate 6,190, forward strand.
CGCCAGCCTGGATGGTCGTTGGCCATAACCGACAATTTGTCAATCCAGCGGATGAAGTACTCGGCAGCACTTGACGACCGTACCGGCTTACCCTCTTTTAGAATCCATACGGGATTGGTGGTTGCCTGGACGAATCTGTCATCAATCGGATGTATGGGTGACGCCGAGGCGGCCTGCAGGGTAAGCCAGGTATTGGACTCAATGTTTACCTTCTGACTGAACGTGAACTGCGTACCGTCAGCATTTGACGATACAGGCCCCAGACTGACTACATGCCCTCCTGCGACCAACTCAATCTGATCCAGCGGGACAATAGACTGGACTTGTCCGGAGACCGTTACCGACTGGACACTCGCATCCAATTGCAATGTGTCTCCCATAGATATCCCGTCAACTTCAAGGTCAAGCAAGGGGCCGTTGGTGACGAACATGTCACCGGACCGAATCGCATGCAGCCAAGCATCCCAGCTTAATCCGTCCGGCATGTAGGCATAGGCGCGTACCTGGCCAATAATCGCGGTGCGATGCAGGCTGCTGATGGCGTCCTCCCCTCCCACAGCGGGGAGATTGAATCCATTGCTGAGTGCCTGATGCCAGACGTGGTAGGCGGCCCAACCCGCTCCCGAAACCAATTCATGATAGTCCAACACGCCCAGGGCCAAATCCACCGGGAAAGCCTTGGCCACGCCCAGGTTCGTGTCCAGCGGATCCTCGTTACCCCAATAGGGATGGACATAGGCATTAAGGGCTCCCTGCTCTCGGGCCAGCCTAAACATCTGCGTGTTACTGGGATACAGACTTTCGATTGCTGTTCCTTCGTATCCGGTGGTGAACGGAGATATCAGATGCTCGGTTAGATTGATGAAGGAAACGTGGCCGTAGAACGGAGGACGGTACTCCTCATTGAAGTACAGCACGATGCTTGAGTCCGTAAGTGGATGCGGCCTGCCCGTGAAGTACTGATAGTCCAGGATGCGATTGTCCTTGTTGGCAATGAGCTCTCCGATTACATCCAGATCTTCCGCCCGTGCCATAGCCACGAGATTCTCCGGGGTGTTCCGGAGATTGCCGGCATAGTTCATGTGGACATGGTTGTCGCCACTATACCAGTGGTGTGATTTGAGGTCTGACATGCGACGCAGTCGCAAGGTTACTTCCGTCAATTCTTCCGGCATGACCTCTACCGTGACCGCAGCAGGATGATACTCAAACCCGTGAACGGCCTCAACCGTGTAGGGTCCGGCTGGAACTATTTGCGCGTAGCTTCCATCAGTATGAAAGAAATGTTCCGTCATCCGACCTTGCCGCTGGTAAGTGTCAGGCGGCGTGTAGGTCTTACCATCGCTGGCCCGGGTGTAAATGCGGGCTGGCAACACGCGACCGGTGGCATCATCTACCACCGTAACATGTACCTGGCCTACATCACCGATCCACTGCCATGATTCGATGGTGATTTCCTCATCTTTGCCGCCGAAAGTCTCCAGCATACGCAGCTTCGGCAAGCCATGTTGATTCGACAGATAGACGATTTGGTGACCGTCGGGAGAAAAGCGGGGGTGGAAGCTGTCCCAGGTGCCAAAGGTTAGTTTATACGGCTCCCCGCCCAGTACCGGAAGTACGAAGAGATTGTTGAATTGTCCGCCCAAATGAGAACTGTACACAAAGCGGGTACCATCTGGAGATATATCGGCCCGCGTGCGATACAGCGTTTCCTCCTTGTGCACCAGTCGTGCGTGATTCATGGCATCCGAAGTGGCAGGAATCGCAAACACGCCGCCGGATCCCAGCGCAATGCCATGATTGGATAAAATGAGCAGGCTGTCCGCGCCAGAATGCCACGCCGGCTGGATGTGCAAGTCATATTCGCCGAAATACAACCTGGGTCGCCCAAAGGAATTGTCGTTGGTCACGGAAATTTCTGATCCGTCCGAAAAAGTGCGAATTTTCACATTGAAATAGCCGTTGGGCGCTGTGGACACGTAGGCCAGCTGCGTGCCATCCGGGCTCCATGCAGGGTCCAGATTCAAATGCCGCCCTTCGGTCAGGGCCATCACTGTACTATCAGACTGATCCAGCAAATACAGATTAATCGCTTCCCCATCGTCGGCAATAAACGCGAGCTGCTTGCCATCAGGATGCCACGCGGGCGATGATAAATACTCGGGCCTGCTTACGAGCTCTTGGGCCACGCCCGTAGCCAGGTCCAGCGACCAGAGCGTGCCATGCATACTGAAAGCAATTCTTTCCCCACTGGGATGCCAGGCTGGCCACCACGGATAGCTTGAACCAGGCGGCGGCAGGTAGTAGTTAAACATGTAATTGCCGCCCGTCAGCGCATTTACGTATGTTTGGGGCTCAATCGGATAGATGGCAGGTTGGGCAACTAGACTTCCTAACCAGGATAGTACCAGGGCCAAAGTCAAGAGTCTTCGACCGGCGTTTATGGCTACATACATTTCTGGCTCTTCGCTTTTAAGAGTGGGCGACCTGTTTTCGTAAACCTGCGGGGTAGAGATCCAATCCTCCGAGATAGAAGTAAATGGCGTTGGCAAACCGCTGTTTGTTTCGGAATCCACGGGCACGAATTTT
>VXLY01000105.1 GCA_009841335.1 Rhodothermaceae bacterium
ATGAATAATATAGACACACCTAAACAAAAACCTATTCCAGATCAGCCCAAATCTCGCATAGACGAATTAATGGATCAGCCTTGCGCAAATCCACGATATGGAGGCATAACTGTTCGTGAAGCAGTTCTACGGCTTCGAAAGCGACTTAAGACTAAGCCAGTGAACCTTGGCAGTGAGTTAAAGAATAACGCACAAACTCCCCGTAAAAATAAGTAAAATGGGCAAGATAATGGGCATCATTTTATATGTATAATTCCCTTTCCTTTTGCAGTGGGGACGAAAGGATTTATACAATTACACTCCCTAAGGGCATTTAGCTCAATAGACTCTCTTCTTGTTTCAGCCTGTATGTTCCGACTATGTGGGCCACTTCAGTCGGAGTTAGTTCTGGTTTGATCGGAATATGCGCGGTTTCCCCTCTACTTTGTCCATAGAGTAGCATTTTGACGACCTGATTTGTCATTATTGTACGTACTAACAGGAAACTATCTAATCTCCGGCCATGGACAAAAAAGAACCAGAAACGAAGATTTAGGTTGGTACCCGTCTAACACCACGGCAAAAGCAGGTGCCGGAGCGTCGGGCTCAGAGCCTGGGCGTGAGTTTATCGGCTTTTTTGCGGGGTTTTATTGCGAGCCCGAAGCGAACAGCCGCGGAGATTTTGGCCTGTGAATGGGTGTCAGTTGCACTTCAGCTTCGAAAATTGCAATCAGGTGATAGCGAAAACACAGAGATCTAAGGGATTCTGGAGCAGCTGAAACAACTCATTCAGCGCACTACTTCGGAGCGGGATACAGATTAGGAGATTCGATGATTTGTGCGAATCGACTAGCACACAGCTTTTACATGGTTGCCCGCTATTGTGGGTCACATAAATCTCATCGCGAAGATATTGTTTGAGTTGCATGGATCGAGGTGCAATGTGATTTCTGACGAAAATTTTCAGTTTGTCGCTAGGGAAATGACGCTGATCGCAGCCGCGGACCTCCGTGACAGACGACCAGTCTCCGGGAGCCCTCCACGTCAATACGCCCTGATTAGACAGATGAGCGAAAATCAACCTATGATTAGGCGCGCCAGTCTCATGGAATACTACATGTTTCGAGTATGGTGAATCCAGCCAGTACCTGAGAACCTTCCATTGTTGCGGAAGAAGACGAGGGGTTGATCCTTCTGGAAGGCAGCGTGATGTCTGCGAATTCGTTCTCGCGCAAGTCAACAAATACCCTTTTGAAGCCGTGTACCGGAGACTCACATTTCTGGACTCTCAAACTCGTCGCAACATACAGGCCTACTACCTTCAGCCAGCCTTATCAACGAAGGGCGGGTGTCTCCAATGAACTGCTAATGAGAGCGGAATACCGATGTGGGTCAACCTGGGCAAAAGAACAAGACCAAATCGAAGAATCGACTTTGAATCACATCTCCCACTGCTGTTGCCAACTTCGAAATCCACTCGATGACCACAAAGCATCATCACCATGTAGTTCCTGTATGTGTCTTGAGAAATTTCACGGATGACAACGGACTTATTCATTGCAATGACAAGAAGAGGGGCATTTACTACGCAATGAGTCCTGGTAACCCTTCAAGCGCCGAAACATTTATGCCTATACCAACCGAGACGGCAAGAAAGAATTTCTTCTTGAGGATTGATTTGCCGGACCGGAGTACGACTTTGATCGCTTAGCAATGATTCTTCTAACGTTTGCGAATACGTCAAGAGGGGGCTGAGGAAACAAACACCTGTTACCGAATTATTGGACAACGAGCTTGATATTGCTCGGAGGTTCTATGTTTTCCAACTCGCAAGAATGCCGGCCCAGCGGAGAGATTCGATAAAGGGAATTGCCCGCGCGGCTGGAGAATATCTTTACGCTGCAGTGAGGATTAGAAAACAGCGCGGCGGCTTGGTCACAGAACAACAACTCAAAGCAGAGATTTCCAACGCTGGTATGGCAGCCAAACGACCATGCTACGAACACAACCAGGAGTTGTTGAGCCTTTCGAGGATCCTCGTTGGCCAAGGATTCAAGGCGCACAATTCAAGGAGATCGTTCTGGGGTTTGTAAAAAATTCACACGAACATTCGTTGATGGCCACAACCCCATCGCATTCAAGTCTTGCCTAATGGCAGCAAAATTGTTTGATCCGGAAGATGAGACTATCGTGCCGATATCAAGCGAAATTAGCTTGTCTCTGCTGGCAGTACAACGCTGCAAGAGAATCTAACTATATGGCCGCCTCGTTGCATGGTTCAACCATTGTCCATCTGAGTATGATGACGTTATCCTAGACTCTCACATTGGCGTATGCGAATTGGCACTTGTGCAGATCGTGATCCGCCGGAAACATTAATCAGGATCCATTGATGTATACCAGAGACCCCGTACCGCTTAATCGCAACTTCTCGGCAGTACCTCAATCCCAAGAAGCATCGGAGCAACAGGAGGTCCTTGCGACATGGGGTTTCCTATCATCTAAACAATGGCCCCAAATCGACGAGGGTTACCGCTCTGTAATATTGGGGGAAGCCGGAGCTGGAAAGACATTTGAACTGCGTTCCCGCGCGAAACACATGGAGGATCAAGGGCATACCGCATTCTTTATCCGTATCGAAGACATTAACGAGGATTTCGTTCAAGCCTTTGAAGTTGGAGATGCCGAGTCTTTCAACAATTGGCTTGACTCGCAGGGGGAGGCCTGGTTTTATCTCGATTCGATCGATGAAGCCAGACTCAGTAACCCCAGGGATTTTGAGAAAGCCATCCGTCGCTTTTCAAGGAAGATCAAGTCCGCGCAGATGCGAGCGCATATCTGTATTTCCAGCAGGCACTATGCATGGCGTGCAAAATCTGACCGAAATCTGATTGAGCAACATCTGCCATTCCGGAAACAGCAAAAGAAACGGGACAGCGAATTCCCGGAATTGGAGAGGCAGGTTATGGAATCAGAAAGTTCACTGGAAGTTTACTGGTTGTGCCCGTTGGACGAGGGTCAGATTCGGCAATTTGCATTGCATCGTTCGACACCAGAAACTGACTGCCTAATTGACGAACTTGTGCGATTGAATTTGCTGGAATTGGCTGGGCGACCGTATGATTTGGACAGTATCCTGTTCAAATGGACTTCCGACCGGGAGTTCGACAGTCGGCGTGAACTGCTGCGCCATCACATCGAGGCAAAACTTAAGGAAATAGACCCTAGTGGTGACATTCGGCGACCGTTAAGTCTTGAAAGGTCGCGTGAAGGTGCACGGTTACTGGCAGCGGCGGTCACTCTCACCGGCGAGCCAGGCATTCGGGTTCCCGACGACCCTCAAATCAATAGGGGGATTGATGCCCGGTCTGTCTTGGCCGATTGGAATTCAAGCGACATCGAGACTCTGCTACAAAAAGCCGTTTTTGACGGCGTCATCTACGGCGCAGTTCGGATTCGGAATCGTGAGGAGCGCGAACTGCTGGCCGCGGAGTGGTTCCTTGAGCTTCTGCAAAAAGGGGGTTCGAGGCTTGCGATCGAAGCACTCATTTTCAGACAGCAGTACGGTCATCAGATCATCGCACCTCGCTTACGCCCAATTCTGCCCTGGCTGATGCTCGACGATATGACCATCCGTAATCGAGTCTTGGCTATCAATTCTGAAATCGCTCTGGAGGGCGGAGACCCCGCACAGTTATCGTTCCAAGAACGAAAGAAAATTCTCATCGATACGGTTAAGAACATTGTTTCTAAGGGGAAGCAAAATACCGTCCTCGGTAACAGCGCCATTGCTCTGATTGCGCAGCCCGACTTAACTGCAGAAACACTTGCGTTGATCAAACAGCATGCCGATCACGATGACGCCATTTTTTTTCTGGGAAGGCTCGTCTGGCAAGGAAAGATGGCAGATTGTTTGCCCAAGCTCTCGCGCATAGCTACGGATCCAGCTCGCGGAGTCTACGCGCGAATCGCCGCAACGCGAGCTGTAATGATCTGCGGAACGATTGAACAACAGTACATACTATGGAACGATTTACTAAAGGATGAGGCTGAATTGCCATGGAGTCTACTTGCGGAACTTGTTCAAGATACTCCTGCCGATGCAGACAGTGTCACGTTGCTGCTCAGATCGATTGACAAACTCACCCCTTATGAGCGTTACGAGTCTAACGGGCTGACGCAGGCTTTGCATGGCTTTATTGATCGCCTACCGCATCCCACGTCAACGGATACTAGTCAGCCACTTGCTGAGCTTGTCAGGGATTTCGGAACAAGGCTTGATCACCCTCCCTTTGTTGATCCGAACTACTGCCGCATCTCGGAGGTCTTCTCTTGGTTACTTGGCACAGCCATCCATGCGATAGAGAGACTCGTATCCGCCCATTCAGAAGTGGCAATGCAGGATCATGGAATCGCGATTATACTCAAGCGTTCGGCTGCACGCGGTTGGGAAGGCTCGAGCATTGATGACTACCAGGACAGTTTGGACAAATTGATTCCAGCTTGGCCCGAGTTGAACGACATCCTCTTTTGGAAATGTGTAGGGCAAGTACGGGAACGGATGGAGAATGACGGGGAGCGGCTAAACAATGTACTACAGGTCCTACTCCCCGAACCGTATTGGTCATTTGGAACTGACGCTTTGCCCCGAGTACTTGAATGGGTTAGAAAACGCGAACTGGAAGACGACCGCCATATTGCAATCTCGCTCGCCGTTCACATCTACGCAGAAGGGGGAAGACGTGTCGACACGCTTACCCGACTACAGGACGCTATTTCAGGTGATACTGAACTGGATGCGCGGCTGCATCAATTGCTTAATCCCAGCATATCGGAGCACGAACGCAAGCTCCAACAACAGAATTCGGAGATTAGGCAGCAGCGAGAGCAAATGAACCTCGAGCAAGAGCAAATAAAGGCAGATTGGATTGCGCACCTCAGGGCAAATCCCGACTGTATTCGAATTCCTCCGGGGATGGGGCCCGGCGGGTTTAGTGGTGATCAATACTGGCTACTCAGAGAAGTAGAAGGTAGCGGCCATCAATCAAGCCGCTACGAAGGTGCAGCATGGGAATCCCTTATAGATGAATTTGGGATCGATGTCGCCCATGCGTACCGAGACGCCGCCATGAGACATTGGCGGCATTATAAACCCGAACTTCGATCAGAAAACCCGTTAGTCCAGCCAGATAGTTCTACCGGACAAGTCATTCCTTATTCTCTGCTCTTCGCCCTCGCAGGTCTCGAAATTGAGGCGAAGGAAGTAAGAGAATTTCCAAAGCACCTGAGCGATTCTGAGGTGTCTCACGCCCTACGCTACATCACTATGGAATTGAACGGCTTCCCGTCTTGGCTGGAGGCAATGTACCGAGCACGCCCTCAGGCGGTGATAGAAGCCACTAAGACTGAACTTTTCTGGGAATTGACCAACACACGACCCGGTCAACACATCCATTATATCCTCGACGACATTAGATTCAGCGCTCCTTGGCTGCACTCCCCAATCGCCGAACCGTTGCTTGAATGGATGCGTGTACATGACGTGCCGAGCATTGAAAAACTAAGTGCCTGCCTCAGCATTTTGAGAGGCAGCGATGTGGATCCGCCGCAACTCGCCATGGTCGCGCAATCCAAAATTGCAGCTGGGCAGCCCAAAGAGCGTCTCCCGTACTGGTACGCTTTGTGGGTCGATTCCGAACCAGATACAGGTATTCCGAGCGCCGCCAACTGGCTCGATTGTTTCGATTCTCTCAGGGAGAGTTCACACGCTGCGCAACTCTTTGTTTCTACACTATTGGGCACCACCGGCGGAAGAAGTAGTGGGCCCTATATTGAGAACTTCAGAACGGCCGCGCACCTCAAGGCTCTGTATGTGCTGATGCATAGACATATTCGTTTGGAGGACGACATTGATCGACCCGCCGGTAGAGGGTATACACCCGGATTACGTGACAATGCCCAAGACGCGCGTAACTCATTATTCAGATTTCTGTCGGAGATTCCCGGTAAAGCGGCCTATGTCGCAATCAACGAACTTGCAGAAGAGCATCCCGACCCTGATGCTCGACTCTGGATGGCAAGACACGCATATAATCGTGCAGAGCAGGATGGCGATCTTGAGCCACTGACCGCAGACCAGGTCCATGAGCTTAACTCCAAGCTCACACTAACACCGTCAACCCACCGCCAACTGTTTGATCTGGCGATTAATCGCCTGACGGATCTCAAGGACTGGATTGAGCACGGCTTTGATAGCCAGTACGTGACTTGGCAGAAAGCCCAAAATGAAAGCGAATTGCGGAATCTCGTGGCCGGTTGGCTTAACCAGAATTGTAGTAACACATTCACGACTGCACAAGAACTCGAGCTGGCGAATGGTCAGCGAATAGATATCTGTCTACAAAACGACAATGTTCGATCTCCAGTCCCGATAGAACTCAAAATGCTCAACAAATCCTGGACGGGACGAGACCTATGCGAGGGGCTATGCAACCAACTTGCGACTGATTACCTCCGACATGAGAAAGAGGGTTGCGGCGTAATGCTCCTTGTCTGGGGAGGAACTAGTAGGCCTGAGCGAACGTGGCAGATCAACGGTAGACGCGTGGGTGTGTCGGATCTCCAGGAAGTCCTTGATGGCTATTGGGTTAAGATCTCGAATGGCTTTCAGAATGTTGCGGCCATCAAAATCATCGTGATCGATATGACTATCAGAGCAGACTTTTCAAATACGTGAGTTCAGGTCCGACAGACTCTTGGAGCTGTCTGTATCAACCAATCTGGTTTGATTGAGATTCCGGGATATCAAAATGTGCGGTAATGCCGCGCTCAGGGTATGACGGCTTGCTGTTTAAGTGCCTGTAGACGACGGTCCGTTTCAAGGTTGGGATTTGCCATCACCAGTCGATCAATCAAGTCTGGAAGGAAATAGAAGTCGCTGGTGCTACTACGACCGTAGACGTCCCATAACAACCCAAGGGTTTCACTGGGGAACATCTCAGGCATATCGGACTCGGCAATGACATGAAGTCCAGAGAAGGATGAAGATCTGGGGACGATATATGGTTCCAAGAACCTGCATGCCTGAGGGAATTTATTGCCAGCGCCAACGGCCAACTTCAGGAGATTGGATGTGTGTCTCGTACTCCAGAATTTGCCTTCATTTGGCCAGATTTTCTCGAAGAAGGGGACAACCGTACTTGACCAAGCCGCTTCTGGATTATCTCTTTCACATTTAGATCGGTAACTTAATACGTCATTCAATACTTCGAGTGCACCTACAAGGAGGGCGGGAGATGACCTTTTCAAGACGCCAGTCGCATCTGCAGCAGTAATACCCCACTGAACTGTTGTGTCGGCGTCCTGCTCAATGTTGGCCAGTGCTGGAAGGACAACCCATGATGCGACTTTGCGGCGAGCGCGATCGTGGTCCCAACCCCACTCCAATAGGCCCTTAAGAAGTGCATCCTTGATATGAGTCGTAGCCAAAGCACTGGTGGGGTGATATTGTAGTATGATTATACGTAGCTTTTTCCCTTCTTCATTTTCAGCGTGTAGAACAGGTTTGAGGTTTTCAACAACAACTGAGAGTCCACAGTGGATCAGGAATGCGATATTACGCACAAGCACTGCGCGTCCCACAAGACCGACTGTACCCGGATACTCAGTGATTCGAATGAGGAGTTGGAATTGTTGGGTCGTTGGAATGCGGCCTTCTTTGAACAGGGCCTCAATTTTCAAGAGAAGCACCTCTGTTAGTTGGCCTGCTGGGGATTGAGTCGCTTGTTTGTATAGGTCGTCCTGATGGTCTGTCTCCTGCTCAGGGTGTTGTTCGAGAGATTCCCATAGCCTAACGACCCACCCATCAAGCGTAGAAGAATTGCTCTCCCATGTCTGGCGAACTAAGGTGCAGAGAGCGGGCAAAACTGAGTGCAGGTCCTTTGTTTTTGCCTTGAACAAATGTCCAAGTGCCCGTGCTGATAGGTTTTCACATTGTTGAGTACTAGATGAGTCGCTAGATGCTAAGACGTACAATAGCGTGTTCCATAGTTCGCTGTCGGCAAGATCAAAAGCTCTCTGTAATAGCGTGTCCAGTGCCCCTACCGGATCGCTCCGGCAATAAGTAGCCCATCCCTCTCGCTCCTCCAGATCACGACTTGCAATCTGTTTTCGCGCAACTTGCAGGCGATCCTCTTCCTGTGCCTGTACAATGGGCGTAGGATCACCGACTATCAGTCGTGCCTGGGATATGTAAGTGCCGAAAAAGTCCCGGTCTTCTATCGCTCGATCCAAGTGGCTGCGGCGTTCAATAATTGACTCAAGTTCATTGGCGCCGATAGGCGATAGGGCATCAGCGTCTTCCAGTATCCTGAGAAGAAGCCACACCGCGTTGTCCCGTGCATGTTCTCGCCAATCGGATTCGTTTGGTTGCAATGTATATCGCCCGTAATAACTACGGCTGCTATCACGGATCAACAGTTCAAATTCCCTCACCAATTCAGGCGCAGCGTTTCCAGCCCGATCTCTGATCAGGAGTGCTGATTCCCGGCGCAACCGCCAGAAATCCTGTTCGGAGACAGACAGCAATATTGAAATTGCATCGTCTGCACTGAACAGCGCGGGGTTTCGCATGGCGTGAAGGTAAAGACGGAGCCCAATTCGCCCAGGAAAATGCTTCCAGCATTCCACGATGCATTTAGTGCCCTCGGGATCCAAAGTATGTGCTTTGGTCAGGCATTTGCTGAGAAGCTGGACAAGAAAGACCTTCCCCCCATGCGATTCATTTTGGAGATGGCTTTCTACAGAAGGCACCGCCCAGTCATTGTAGTCATGCTCATCATGAATCAGTCCGAGTTCCTTTTCGAGTTCAAGTATGGACCGCAATTCCCAAGTGGCAAGTTCGAGAATACGCTGAGTGTGATCTGACATCTTGCACAGCGAATTAGCTAACTCCTCGGCCTCTTTATAGTCGGAAACATCAATGCGTGCATTCAAGATGGAAGCCAAAGGGTGCCCACGATTTGCCAGTTCCCGTGCGCGGGGGCTCCGGCCCAGTTCCAGCTTCGGTGCTAGCTGGGCTACCGCCAAACGTAAATCGCAGTCCAGGACTATCTCGTTATTGAGAGGCATCTGCACTCGGGAGAAGGCTGTATCGTTACGCTGCGCCGGAACGGCGAGGCAAAAGAGTCGCCATACTTTCTTCCAGTCCTGATCCAAGTTATTCGCACGAGATAATATCGCAGCCATATGCTCCGTAAATGGCTGCCCCACCTGCCTCTGCCAACGCAACGCACAGTCGAATCTGTCAGTATTCTGTAGGTCCCTACCAACCCAGACAGAAACGAATCTGGCAATTTCGGCCTCATGCCATGCTCCATCTTGCCGAAAGAAATCAAACCATTTTGGGTCCATAATGGCATCTAGCGCGACCGACCAGAGATTTCTAGGTTTTTTAAGAAGCCATACTATTTCGTTCCGTGACTGCGGACACGATTCCGAAACATCCTGTTTTAGAATTGTGATTACACGCGATCGGAAGGCTTCCTGTTGGTATTCAACCACATATACCAATTCCCTCAGGTCGCGCCATAACGTAGCATGGTCTTCTTCTCCAGTATTCTCGTTCATTTTGCAATATGGGAGAGCCTTGACAGCTAGAATTTGCCAAAATGCGACAGCCTCCTGCTTATCCTTATCATCCTTGTATTCAGCGAAAGCATATACCTGCCGCAGGTCAGAGAACCGGGTACGATCTGCCTCAAGTACGTTGAGCAAATAGCGTACGGGCACATCGTTGGCGCTGTATCCAACGAGTAAAATATCCCTGCAACGCACCAGATCAAAGAAAAAGCGTGAAGCCCAACCGGACCGCATATAAGCCTCTCCGAAATCGGTACTGGTTAGTACCAGTGGACTCTGTTCCAAGTCAAGTTCTGGGTCCGCCAACCGTCCGTGTATATGCACGATGCCCGTAAAATCGGAACTGCCGGGCGCTGGCAATGCTTGGCCAGCAGAACTGATTTTCTTCAGGCAATCTTTGTCATTAAGGGTTACTGCAGCCCTCTCCAGCAGAGTGTCAAAGTTGGTCGTCACTACTATAATCCGGTTATCCAAATCCCGGGCAAGGCGGAGGATGGTGCAGTGATGATCAAGGCATGCAGAAGTGGGCACAGCGAGCAGATCCGAAACCGATCGCGTAACCTTCTCAGGATCTGCCAGCCGTTGTCTGAGCGATCCCAGAACTTCCTCATACCGCTCAGCTTTGAACGCTATTTCCTCTGACTTCGACATATCCATCGAGAGTTCTTTGTACGTCCGCTCAACCAATCCCTTGAAATCTGGCAATTGCGGTCTGCTGATTCCCGAACCGCAGAGAAAAACCACCTCACCCTTCAATAGTGAGTCGACTAGGTCACCCGGGAATTCTGGCCCATCATTTGAAAAACGGAGAGACATATCTGTATTCTATTTGGTTGCGGGTACTTCCCTTGGAGGTTTAGGGTTTCCGACGGGGTGACTGTATCGTACCTAGTCTCACTGGGTGGGCAATTTGGATCTCACTGGGTGGGCAATTTGAATCTCAGTATACAACGCCCCAAGGATGGAGCCAAATTACCGAGGACGGGATGATCGAACTCCAACGTTTAGGGGCGGCCCAGTTCAGCGTTTTGACAGTCCCACCCCCAGCGGAATACCCACCTTGGATGGCAACAAGTTGGAATCCCGAAAGTGGTCAGACGGTAGGGGGTAAACATCCCATTAGAATCACGCAAAATCTACTTAAAGCGTCCTGCGCGAATTTTGCAAAAAAATTTCTTGCAAATCTGGCTGAGCTCACTTAGAAAGTCAGTGAAAATGTTTGGGGCTGCCGCTTGGCTCATATAAGTTGGGTTTGGATCGATTTGCTTTGGCGTAGGGCCAAACCGAAAGTCATATGAAACGGTGTGGATAACTAGGCGATTAACACTTACCACTTTCAGGATGTCTTCTCTAATAGGTCTTCCGAATAATGCGACGTTTGAAAATGTTCCAGCCTTAATGTGTTCATGGAATTGTGGAATGCGACGCAAAGATCTCCCATAAATGGTTTCATTTGGCATTTGCCAGGTCCTGACTTTATTAAAGAACGAGGGATACAGTAAACCATCAAACCCAGCCTGATTAGCAGCGCGAGAAATGTCTCTGCTAATTTCATAGGAGTGTCTTGCCGCGTGAAACAACATGTTGATGGCCGTGTCCAGGCTCTCAAACTCTGTTTCCCCATCCTGATTGGGCAAAATCACCGTCAAGTCAAGTAGACGTAGATTACTCCTTGGAATAAGGGCCGCCAAATAAAGATCGTCTTCTGCGGTTACACGACATTCATGAATGCAGGTGTCTATATCATCTGAGCAATACAAAACAGGCAGGTCTTTTGAGTCCAGTCGGCCATCCCCTACATGTTTTATCGGAGGACTGTCATATTCGAGATAGTCATCAGGGTCGCGGGGGTCTATCCTTAGGCGGTATAGGATTGTATCATGGGGTAGTATCCTTTCGGGATATTCTTCAAGGACACGGTCTATTACGGCCATTCGGGTACAAGGATTTATCAAATCCTTCAACGGTTCTACCTCCCCCAACATCCAAAGGTTAGGGGCGTAATGGAAGAAGCGGATCCGCCCCTTCTCACTGAGGAGGGCAACGTCATCTCTTAGTGATTCATCACCCTCGTAATCACCTTCCCGGGGCTGCATTTCATTGAATGCGATTAATGGGGCATCCCCATATCCCTGCTTAGGTCTCCACATACTCCCTCTCTCAAAAAACTGACGTGCCAGATGTTGGATTAAGTGATGTGTTAGTTTTTTCGTATCACGCTCCCCACAGTGAGGACATGATAGTGCAAGTGGCACTGCTACACGTTCTGCATTCAATCGCAATCCATGGTTTGACAAGCAATTAGTACATATTAGTGGACGGTAACTATGAACCAAGTTACAAATCAGGATTGCTCCCAGGCGAGTCCTAATCGCATACTTCCCTACTACATCAAGAAAATGAAGAGCACGGTAAATTCTACGGCGCAAATACCTGTAGAAAATTCGCATGGGGTTGAGAGATTTTTCATTATTGTCCAATTCATTTCAATTCGCCCGTCGGATTGGGTTGTTTGGGCCTAGATCTCATATCAGCCAATCTATACGAAGGTGGATGATATGAGATGCCTGTAAGTATAGCACTGAAAGAACAGGCGTTTCAGCCATTTTGCCACGCGGACCACTTATTCGTTCTTACCTTGTAGAAAGATCTAGGTACTATAAATCTTTTTGGTTGCTTCCACTGCTTCATCAAGGCTGGGCAACAGGGTCTCCCGTGAGACATCAAGCAGGCGAAGTTCGTCATTGATCGTATCCTTGCTATCATGTGGTATTTCAAACGTGAAATGATCATAGATAAGGATATCGGAATTAAATTCCAGAACCATCTCCCTCTCCAATCTCTCATGGAACGCCGAAAGGAGGAAAGCTCCGCGTTGTGCCCTAATTCGCTCAAATGATTGCCTTGGCTCAACAATAAAGACCTTAAAAAACAATTTTGGATTGGGGCAATAATCAAGATAGTATTTCTCTTTTCGCATCTCCCTCTGTAAACGCTCCATTGACATACTATAGACCAGTGACGCTCCGAACTTAGGATTCTCCTTCCCCAAAAGAGTCTGTTGGTCGTGATAAGGTAGCTTAGCAAAAGTTGACAAAATGCTAATCTCGTCACTGTTGGGGGATTTAATCATTTCACGAGGAACAGAAAATACATGCATCCGTCCAGGCCGCTTCTCCACACCACCCTCGCACGCCCAAAACAACGCGACCAAGGGGTTTCGTGTCAGGTCAAGTAGTCTGGTAGGTAGTCCATGATGCCGCGCGATCACCCATTCGTCAAATGCGGATGATGCATTTAAGAAATCATTTGGCCTCATGGTTAAGACGTTTTGCAACAGGTCGTGTTCTTTCTCACGAAAAGTCCCTTGTCCGTTTTCGCGCTCACGCATAACAGACGGCCGTAGACCCCAGTTGTTTGCGGGTTCACCACGAAAATAGAACACTCGTTTAGGATACAGATTCTTTAGCGCTCTATATACGTTTAGCAGTTCCTCAATGCGCTGAATGTTGCATGTATCACCTCCAGAGCCAAATGGGTTTGATGTTGGCTTGCTACTCGCTGACTTCGCGTAAAATAGTTTCGACTCCCACAAGTCAACACCGTAGAGTACAACATCCGCCAAACCCACACCATATAAACCCGTGTTCATTACGTTAGCCCATGACATGACAGCCCCCCGCAGATTCGCACCCGAAAAATCAGCCTCGGTAAGGTTAGATCCTTCCAAATTAGCTTCCACGAGGTCTGCACAAGTCAGGACGGCATTGCGGAGACTTGCCCCTCTCAGACAAGCATTGTTAAGCATTGCATTGTCAAGGTTCGCCCCATCAAGCACCGCGTTCCTAAGGTAGGATTTTTCCAAGGTTGCATGCTGAAGTTTTGCATCCCGAAGGTCTGCTCCATGGTTTCCATATCTCTCCCCCAGAATAGCACCACACATCTTCGCAGCAAAAAGATTAACACCGCGAAGGGGTATTCGCCCATCGTCATCAAGCATGTTGGCTTCGTCAAACGCCTTGTAAATGTTTACACCAGATAGGTCTGGAATAAAAGGGGACTGCTCTTGTCTATCGTTCCAGCTTTCTACCCCTTCCAGTATCCACTTAAGATGTTGAGAGTTTGCCATGAGTGCCCAGCCATTTTCCTTAGTTGGACGTAACCGATCCAGACGTAGCCGGTTCACAAAACCACGATATCAGCATATTTTCGAATTCAGATGGACTAACGAGCAAGGATTCAGATTACTCCTGTTAAATTAAACTGCACCGTGTCTTGTTGGGTCATGAAATCTGATCATCTCAGACATGCCGAGATATGGGTGTATCTTAGAAATTAGGAATATGAACATATTTCCGTATTCCTGTTCTCCAGAAAGCGCGGGTACATCCCGTAGATACAAAACTTTGAACCATACCATTTGGAACCTCCCACGCTACACCAGTTTGCCATTTCATTGAAACCTAATCGCCTCTAGATTCTAAGAATAGCGACGAACAAATGCCAACCATTCAAGTAGTGCTCGGGGGATTGGACAAGTTGATGTCCCAAGTCTGCCAGATCACCAATGGCAGTAAAATTGGTTTACAAGAAGCCTGTTTGAAAGTGTTAATACATTTTCGAACCAACAGAACGGACATTTTATGAAAATACGGAATGGCCCTGATGGCATTCATTTTTTTGACAGGAATTCGGGCACTAATCTGCTGCTGAATGAAGTTGTCTTACCCCCTGAGATTTGGAGTAGGTCGCCAAGGCAAGTGTCTATTGCACTGACTAATGCGTGCGACCTCGACTGCCTGCACTGTTATGCCCCGAAAACAAAAGCGAGACTTGAGGGTCAGCTTGTCAAGCGGTGGATGTCTGAGTTAGATGAGCAGGGTTGTTTTGGCGTCGGATTTGGCGGCGGGGAACCAACCCTGCATCCAGAGTTGGTCGATATCTGCAATTATGGACAGTCAGAAACTGGCTTGGCAATTACAATAACTACTCATGGACATCACCTAAGTAATGATTTGTTGTCCCAACTTGCCGGAAGTGTAAATTTCATCCGTATAAGCATGGATGGTGTGGATTCGACTTACGAATCAATCCGGAATCGCTCCTTCAATCATCTGCTTGCAGTTCTCAAGAAACTGGATAGCCTTGTGCCATTTGGGATTAATTACGTCGTCAACCACAGAACTATTGATGACCTTGACAAAGCAATTCTTGTCGCCGAGAGCTTGAAGGCAAAAGATTTTCTTCTGCTGCCCGAGGAACCGTTTGGCCGAGGTGTGGAAATTGATAGCGGGTCACTCAAGCGATTAAAGGAATGGGTAGATTTGTACAAGGGCAATCTACGGTTGTCGGTTAGTTCTAGCTACGCGGCTGAATTCCCGAGCGCGTTGCCACTTGAGAAGGAGCCCGAGGAAATGGCTTTTTCCCACATTGACGCCGCAGGTGTTCTGAAACGAAGCTCCTATGAAAGTGGTGGCTGTAAAATTGATTCCCGCGGCGTCATAACCGCATACAGGTTATTGAACAGAGACACTGCAAGAGGTTTATTATGAAGATCTGGAAGAGCTACGGCTCTGAGCATTCAATGAATCTTGTCATGATCGGCAGTTTCAAAAAGGAGGACGACGCTGAAAAAGTCGAAGAGGAGCTTAGGTTTCTGTTTGAAGAAATTCGAAGCTTGGACGATTCCGAGGTTTTTAGAGATCGATTCAGCGATGATGTCAAAAAACTGCTGTATTCGAAAGAGATATACTGCTTGATGCCGCAGGAACTAGAGCAATTCCAGTATGATCATAGCTTCGAGCGCGACGGTAAAAAAATACGGTACTGGACCGACGAGTGGGATGTTTCAGCAGCGCTGAAAATCATGCTCACGGGGGGAGCGAAAGTGGAAATATTCTCTGGAGACAATTATCGAGAGTCCGATGTGAAGGAGTAGAAAGTCGGGAATGCTTGATTGGGGAAAATTTAAAAACCTTACGGGAAGCGACTCCGAAAACTTCGAGAAACTGTGTCGTAGCATAGTGCGCAGGAGGTTCGGACATTGCGGTCCACTTATTGGGAGAAGGAATCAACCCGGTGTTGAGTTTTATATCCGGCTCAGTCGGGATTGTCCCGAATTAGGCAGTTCGGGCGAAAAGGTCGGGTGGCAGTGTAAGTGGTTTGAATTGAGAGCGAATAAGAAACTAGTGTCTAATCAAAGGAAGCAAATCAGGCGCTCTCTTGACACTACAAAAGCTCATATTGAAGGTTTAAATCGCTGGATACTCTGGTTACCCTTCACGCTGGCTGAAGAGGATCAGGACTGGTTTTATGGTCTGCAACCTGAATACGAGTACGAACTGCATTTGTGGAATGCCGAAGATATTGACGGTTTTCTGGAAGGTCCGGCACTTGAGTTAAGACACGCATACTTCGGTGAACTTGCGCTGACTGATGAAGCATTGGAATGGCAGCATGGTTTGTCCGTGGCCCCGATAAGAGAGCGGTGGATAAAAGAGGTTCATCACCAGGTACGGGTCGAAAAAGAGTTACAACAATATCTCGGTCATCCTTCGGCTTGGGAAGACTTTAAACAAGCAGGTGCTTCCCTGTCAGAAGCTTATGAGGCCATAAAAAAAGATGTTAATGAATCCATTTATTGTGATTGGTCACAAGACCTGAAGGAGTTCCTACTTTATTGCTCAATGTGCCTCAGGTTTGCTGAATATTTTACTAACAATCTAAGTGCGGAAGACATTGAGTCTATTAACGGCATGCTCAGTCAGGTTAGATCGCTTGATTCAAGAATTCGTACTGTCTTGTACCACATAAGAAACAGGAATCTGCCGCTTGCTATAGAGATTACTAATTCACTTGCATGTATCAAGGACATTCGAAAACTGCTGGAAAACGCATCGGAATATTTGTCCTGTTCTTTTGTTGCCGTGATAGCGGATGCTGGGGGCGGCAAGACTCAGATGGCTGCTGAACTGACGGCAACTCAACGGCATGGTCACCGACCTGCGGGGATCCTTCTGCATGGCAGACGTCTCCAGAAAGGTGGCAGCTTGGATGACCTCGCCAAGGAGATTTCGTTTTACGGACAGAAAGTACCAAGCTTCCAGGCATTAGTTTCCGCCCTTGATGCAGCCGCCTACAGAAGCAATTGCCGCTTGCCAGTTATTATTGACGGTCTCAGCGAGGCAGAGGAGCCCAGGGAATGGAAGCCGGAGCTTAAAACAGCGCTCGAACTGCTTAGGAACTATCCGAATGTTTTGCTTATATGCACATTAAGATCCGGCGAACGGGAACACCGTGAGGCCGCTCCCCGTCGCAATAGAAGGGCGAACAACCGGGAGATCTTTGCGCAAATGTCACTGCCTGAAGACTGTGCCCGCCTAGAATGCGACGGCTTTGGCAATCTAACTTTGAAAGCCGTCAAAAGCTACTTCCAGCATTATAAAATCGAAGCAGATTTAGTCCGGATCCCGAAAAATTTTTTTAACCACCCACTGAACCTGCGGATATTTTGCGAGGTAACTAACAGGAAGGCAGAAGAAACAGTGAAGGTTACTACTTTTCCTACCTCAATTACAACCTTGTTCGGCAAGCAAATTGAATATGCTGCTGAAAGGATAGCCGAGTTCACCAATCTCCATCGGCCTTACAGTAAAGAGGATGTTCGGTCTACAGTTTTTCACTTTGGGAAAGAGTTGTGGGTGTCGGGGATGAGACAGGTTTCCGAGGCGGATCTACTCCGTTCGCTTGATCAACCAGGGAGGAGTTGGGATGATAGTATTGTCAGTCTTCTGGCGCAAGAGGGAATAATATTTCGCAATCCAGACGATATCCCTGGGGCATACACCATCACTGCGGTTTTTGATCGATTGGGCGGCTACATAATTGCTGACGCGTTATTACAAGAAAACAGAAGTAATACCATGTCTAACTGGATGTGTAGTGACACCATTCTGGAAATGCTGTTTGGAGAAAATGAATCAAGTCACAGTTTGTCTCAGGACATTTTGCATGCTCTGATAGCTCTCGCTCCTAAATACTCGCGCAATCAAGAACAGCTATGGGAGGTTGTCCCGGAGAAGTATAGAGAAGAAGTTATTGATCTGTCAACACTGATTGACCCCGAGGATTTCTGTGACAAAACCAAACAAGAATTCAGAGAGCAGATACTACGAAAGGGATTGGATTATTCTACACTAGCGCGTTTGGAGGATCTTCTCGCTAGCGATCACCCGCTTAATGCGGATTTTCTGAGTGACTTATTGAGAGCTTTTTCCGTAAAAGAGAGGGACCTTTCGTGGACTGAATATTTGCGAGGGTATTATGGCGACTATATGTTACCTCTGTTGCCCAAAATCGACTCCCTTGTACAACGATGGAAGTCCGACAGTACACCTAAAACTGAAGGCGACAGGCTTTTGGCTGTCTGGGTCAGTTGGCTGCTTACGTCCACATCCATTGAGATACGGGACTTCTCTACCGAAGCCCTTTACTGGTATGGCAGAAGTTGTCCTAGGAATCTGTTCGAGGTGACCGTTTCTTCGCTGGACATTAATGACCCCTATGTTCCTGAAAGGCTTTTAGCCGCCAGCTACGGAGTTGTCATGTTTTTTGTATACAAAGAGGAACATCTGGAAGAAATGAAGTGGCTCGTTTCCCGGTTATACGAGCAAATGTTCTGCAAGTCGGCCAAAAACGCGACGACACATTTCTTAGCCCGGGACTACGCGAGTCGGATAATATGGATAACAAGAGAACTCTTAGCGGGGACTCTATCTAATGAACAATTGGCGGATGCTTCACATCCCTATACCTCCATGCCGAGACGAATATGGGGATCTCTAGAAGGGATTGCAACAGGGCCAAGGACTGAATCTCCCTTGGGCATGGACTTCGAAAATTACACTATCGGAAGATTAGTTCCAGGTCGCAATGCCTACGATTATTACCATCCTGATTACCAGGACGTAAGGGCAAAGATATTGTGGCGTATTAAAGATCTTGGATGGAACAACGAGGACTATGCAATCGCCGAAGAAAGAATCTCCGAAGGCTCAAACCGTAGAAGGATGCATGGTGATCGAATCGAACGCTACGGGAAAAAATATTCGTGGATTGCATATTATGAAATAGCGGGCCAGCGCCTTGATGAAGAAATGTTGAATACCTACGGTGAGCGATTTGCGGCAGATCTTGATCCAGGTTTTCCAAAACCGATTGTTGAAAGAGAATTGGGAGCGGCAGAGTATCTAGGCGATTCTGATATGGATACGGTCGACTGGATCAAGAATTCAAACCCGCCTGAAATAGACCATCTAACCAAAATAGACTCTTTGGATGGTGTATCTGGGCCCTGGGTTTTGTTATATGGTGGTGTTTCTGAAAGATCAAAAAGGATAGACAGGTATTTTGATTTTAGTTGCAGAGCAATCTTGGTTAAGCAGGGCGATATACAGAAACTGATTTCTTACTGGAGGAATGGCGGGCGGGAGAAAATTGATTTGCCAGAAATGGTTCAATCTACGTACCTGTATTCTGGAGAATTGAACAGGTTGCCAGATAGTATGCTTAACTCTAATGTAGATATTAATCTTGTTGTAGGTACAACGGTCGAACGGCAGGAGCAACCCACAATTACATTTGTGGAGAATGAGGAAACCATTGTCTTAACAACTAAACAAGTACTTGAAGACGTTGTAGTTCCGGTCTATGAATCCATAAGAGCATGTAACCCAGTGGCTGAGTTCTGTTGGCTTGCGAGAGATAGTTCTACGCCGAGTCTACCAGTGATCGTTCCGACTTCAATATTAGTGGAAACCCTGAATCTTAAGATTGATCCAGCATCATTTGATGTTGAGGATATTCAAGGCAACCTAGCTGCACGCAATATAAATTTTGGAGGCCAGACGCATGGCAGCTACAGGAGGTTCTTCTATATACGAGGAGATCTTTTGACTAGATTTATGGCCGAAGAAAGACTGCAATTGGTCTGGCTTGTACATGGAAGGCGAACAGCCGACATTTTTTCGTCAGACGCTGCGTATCAGGAATTTAGTTTTGCAAACCAGGTGAGAGATAGCTCACTGTAATAGTTGTCTTAAGTATGTGCTGAGTGTATAGAGTTGGTACTTGTCCCGGATTAATCTGTGGACATTTTCCTGTATCTCTTATGTAACTCCCGTACTCTACCCTCCATGGTATAGCACACCCATTTTGTCTGGACAGGGCCACCTGTGACGCATATTTGTAAGCTTGCTTCAAATTAGCGGCAACAACGTCTCGGCGGAACGACGCACATGCATTTCATAAAAATCGGAACTGAATACGCTGCTGCCATGATCCTCCAGAAATTTTCGTTCTGAATCCGATATCCCTTCGGGGTTGGAGTCTACACTGCCCGGAAACCGATTCGCTGGCGTGCGATCAAGTGGAGGACAAAATTCAACCGAGATCGCACCGTCGTAACCAACCTCTTTTAACGCCTGCACGATTGCAGGCCAATCCAAACAACCCATGCCACAGGCCATGCGGTTGTTGTCTGCAACGTGAAAGTTTACCAGGCGGCCTTGTGCCTCGTGAATAGCGGCAATCGGATCATCCTCCTCAATATTCATATGAAAGATGTCTAGACATACCCCGCAATCTGGAGCCACCGCCTCAGCCAAGGCCAACGCCTGGGCACCCCGATTAATGAAATAAGTCTCGAAGCGATTAATGGGTTCAATGCCGATCTTGACCCCGTGCTGACGCCCATGCTCATTGATCTCCTGCAAAGCAGCAACACACCAGTCCCACTCCATCTCCGGAGTTGAGTCTGGAACGATTTTCCCGACCGTGCTGGGCACTACCGAGATAACCTCCCCACCCAATTCGCCCACCATCGTGATGCAATCCTTCACATAAGTCACTGATTCTGCTCGCTGATCCTCGTCTTTTGCAAGGAGATTGCGCTCATCAAGCATCAAGGTGACACTGCCCCAACAACGCACCCCATAGCTATCCACAAGCTTGCGAACCTTACCAGTATCGTATTTGTAGGGCTCGCCCTGAATTTCCAGGCTCTTATAGCCGTACTTGGCTAACCGCTCAACGGTAACCTCTATTGGTTCGACCTTCATCCAGTTGTGTATCGCAAGGTGCATTTGATTTTCAGATTAACAATTCGTGTGTGTCAAAAATACAACGCGAGAACTAGTCCTCTGCATCTATGTGCCACGCGTTCTCTTTAGTTCATGGCGCGCCGCTAATCGGCGAACGATCTCATCTGTGCTAACGCCCACGAGAATGACCGTGCCAATGATAGCGAACTCCAGCTGTGTTGGAATACCCAAAATGTTGATTGCATTGTAAAGGAGGCGTAGCACGGCTGCCCCAATTACCACACCAAAAATGGATCCCTCGCCCCCTCGCAGACTGCATCCTCCAAGAACCGCTGCCGCAATCGCATACAGCTCGTAAAAATTGCCATGCACGGCTGGCTGAATAGAGTTCACATCAAGTGAAAACAGCAGCCCCCCAAATCCAGCGGTCATCACACCAATCACATAGGCTACCGTGATCATCCGACTCGTGTTGATCCCACTGAAGCGCGCGGCTTCCTCATTGTATCCGAGTGCCAACAGGTAGCGGCCCCAAACAGTGTTGTGCAGAAATCCCGCAGATAAAAAAGCCAGAACAATCAAGATCACGAACGGAATCGGAAGCCCAAAATCACCGGCAATGGGGATGCGACCAATAGCCAATTGCCGCAATCCGTCAAAAGCCGAACCGAACCCCTGTGTCTGATCACCTGCAAGCCAACGCGCAAGCCCCCGGTAAACCAGTAACCCACACAAGGTCACAACAAACGGCTGCAGGTTGAGCTTGGTCACCAAAACTCCGTGAAAAATGCCCATTACCAGGAGAACACCAAACAAGATCAGCAGAACAAGTACCAGTGGCATGCCAACATCAACCAGCAACATTGGCACTAGAACACCAACAAGCGCAATCACAGATCCTGTGGACAGATCAATACCGCCAGTAATAATGACAAAGGCTGCTCCAATACTTATGATTCCGAATAGACCTGTCCATCGCAGCGTATTCTGCAGATTGTAGGCGGTCAGAAAGTTCGGCTCCAGGATCGCTGTGAGCACAAACACGGCGACAAACACTCCGAGTATCCCGAATACCTTTTTCATGCAGCTTCCCCAATATTTTCTTGTTCAATAAGGGGCTCGTGAGCCGTACCCGTGGCTAGCTGCATAAGCGCCCTTTCGTTGAGTTCGGTATGATCCAGTTCTCCGACTATGGCGTGATCCTGCATCACCAGCACACGATCGGAAAGTGCGATGATTTCATCAGACTCGCTGCTAACCAACAGAATCGCCATCCCCCTAGCAGCCAGTTCGTCAATAGCTTTGTAGGTCTCCTGTTTCGCTCCCACATCTATACCACGTGTAGGCTCATCCAGTAAAAGAACACGAGGATGCAGCGTAAGCCATTTACCTAGTACGACCTTCTGTTGGTTACCACCGGACAGGTGACGCGTTGGTTTACCCGTTTGAACACCCTGGATATTCAACTGGCTAACCATTTCCTTTGTCACGCCACTCTCCCATGTACGATCCAGCAACTTCCAACCCAGATAATGTCGATACAATGCTCCCAGGCTAAGATTAGGCTGTGTTGCCATTTCCAGTATCAAGCCCTGCTTTGCCCGATCTTCGGGTACCAGTGCAATACCTACCGCTATGGCGTGGTGAGGGGATTTCAACTCAACGGGTTGGTCGGCTACGGTGACACGTCCACTCTTTGGCATATCCACGCCGAAAAGTATTCTAAGCAACTCTGTACGTCCTGATCCAACCAAACCGGACAGTCCCACGATCTCGCCTTCACGCAGGCAAAAAGATAGTCTTTGTTTTTCTTTATTCCTCGTAGCAAGACGTTCCGCACGCAAGACTGGAGGACCTGGCTCATTGCGCTTTCGAGTATAAATGCGATTCACACTCCGTCCAATCATGCACCTCACCATTTCATCCCGTGTGACAGATTCCTGTGCCAGTCTTCCGGTGATTCGCCCGTCACGAAGAACAACTACACGATCAGCAATTGACATCACCTCCCTTAGCCGATGAGATACATACAATATGCTCACCCCCCGCTCCTGCAACTCACGAATCACATCAAATAGTACCTCGGCTTCCTCCTCCGCCAGGCTTGACGTCGGTTCATCCATAATCAGAAGCCTTGCGTTGGACGCTAATGCACGGGCCACCTCTACCAACTGTCGCTGCCCTATTGGCAATTCGGCAACCAGGGTTTGTGGATCACACTTGAGGTCCACCCGCTCCAGATATCTTAGTGCCTGTGTGCGAAGTGTGCGTTTATTGATCCAGCCTGCACGGGTTGGCTCACGACCCAGATACAGATTCGCGGCGACAGTCAAGTTCGGAAGCAGGCTGAGTTCCTGATGAATCAGGGCAATGCCTGCAGCATGTGCCTGCTTTACAGAAGTAAAATGTTGAACGTGATCGTCCAGATGGATCGTACCCTCGTCGGGCAAGAGCACACCTGCCAGTATGTTCATCAGTGTGCTCTTACCAGCCCCATTCTCGCCAATAACCGCAACGACCTCCCCGTACCCAACGCGCAAATCTACAGAATCAAGTGCGAGCGTCCCTGGAAACCGCTTTGTGATCCCCCGAACCTCAAGTAGCGGCGTCTCCCCAGGCACACGCATCTTTCCTAGTTGCCGAGTAATTCCCTCAGCTCAGCCTCGAAAACATCAACGTTGTCAGCGGTAATGCGCCGTGCGGGAATGTCTATAAACTGGTTCTCGGGAATTACCGACTGATCACCACGCGCAAGTGACGCCAGTACACGAACAGACTCATACCCGTACCGATAGGGATTTTGAACCACAGTTCCAACAATTTCACCGTCACGGATGGCCTGTAACGTTACATCATCCTCATCAAAACCAACAATGGTGATCTCATTCAATTTTCCAGCCTCACGTACAGCTTCTAATATTTGGGGTGGATTATACACGAAAAGGCCAATCATAGCATCCAGTTCTGGATATCGGGCCAATGCGTCTTCTACCTGCCCCTTAGCCCGCGCAAAATCAAACTGATCAACGCGCGTATCCAGAACTGTATAGCGCTCGTTTGCTACAACCCGATCAACTGGATCGCGTCGAGTGTTATCATGACTGCGGTCCATGAGTTCATCAATAACCCCCTGACGTCGAAGATCCGCGTTAAGTTGGCCCAACAAACCAATAAAAAGCACCACTTCGCCCCCCTCAGGCATTGCTTCTTTCAACAACTGACCGCACATCCGCCCAGCCTCATAGTTATCCATCCCCACATACACTAAACGCTGGCTATCTGGAGCGTCCGAGTCATGCGTGATTAGGCTAGTGTTTTGTGCGATTTCATTGAGGAGTCCCGCTTGATTCTCGGGATCAGACGGGCTGATTGCAATCCCGTCCACGCCTCGGGCCAAAAGGCTCTGGACCATCCGGCTCTGCCCCGACGGACCGTCCGGAGGCATCATGACCGATACCTCTACATCAAACGCTTCCGCGGCTGCGTTAGCACCGCGATCCGCAATCGTCCAGAAAGATGCAATACCATTTGTGACAAAGCCAACTTCAGGGCGATCTGCTTCGTCCGAGGATCCACAGGCGGCCAGAAAGAGCACCAGTAACCCGGTCACCGCACAATGAACATAATATTTTACTTGTTGCAGCATTGGAATCTTGTGTATCATCGATTATAGACCATAAGACCGGCCGCCATTCACAGTAACGAATTGTCCCGTTACAAAAGCAGCCTCATTGCTTGCAAAGTAACAGGCTGCGGCGGCAATATCATCTGGAGTCCCCCAGCGACCAACGGGCACCGTACGCAAATAACCATCCTTCTTTGACTGTGACTCAGATTGGTGACGCTCAACCGGAATCCATCCGGGAGAAATCATGTTCACCGTGATCCCAAACGGTGCAAGCTCGGTTGCCAGACTGCGCGAAAGCCCCACCTGCCCTCCTTTGGCTGCTGCGTAAGCAGTAAACTGTGCAACCCCCAAAGAAAAAACCTCGCTGATGATATTAATAATGCGCCCCCACCGCTGTTGCTTCATATGGGGAATACAGGCTTTCGTCAGCAAAAAAGGACTCTTCACAAAAAAATCCAGCATCCGCTCGTAATCCTGCCACGAATAATCCTCAATCCGCCGTTGCGGCTGATCGGGGGTCGCATTTGGTATCAAGATATCAATAGGACCCAGTTTCTTAGAGACCTGCGAAACCAGTGTTTGAACACCTTGTTCTTCCGATACATCGGATCTGAACAACATTGCGCGGGTGCCCGCAGACTCAAACTCGGCCAAGGCGCGTAGTGCCCGTACTTCATTGTTCGCATAGTTGAGGGCAACGGTAGCTCCCGAACGAGCCAGTGCGTGTGCCATTGCTTTACCAAGACCGGTTGTACTGCCCGTAACCAGTGCTACACGTCCTTCCAGATTCATGTAAGAAGTATTCTGTCTCTTTCTGGGGTAAACTTATGCAATATTACCGTCTTTGCAGCCTTCCAGCTGGTACGGCTCCAGAGTGGTTTTCACTTGAGCTGGAGTTGTATGGATCCTGCAGACTAGACAGAGCCGCGTGGCGAGCGGCTTGCCATTGGCACCTCCGTGATCCGTGAAATTGGCATACCTGCTACCGCGGGGTATGGGCAGTCCGGTATATGATTCTCTTTTCAACCTTCTTGTACCGTTGCAAGCCAACCTCAGGCGAGAATCCCTCTTATGACATTTCCACCTACATCTGTGAGCCGGATATCGCGTCCGCTGAAGCGATATGTGAGATGCTCATGCTCTAGACCCAACAGGTGCAACATGGTTGCATGTAGATCATGGATCGTGGTCACGTTTTCAATAGCCCGGTAGCCATACTCATCGGTAGCGCCGTACACTGTGCCTCCTTTGATACCTGCCCCCGCCAGCCAAATGCTGAATGCCGACGGGTTATGATCTCTTCCGTTGGTACCCTGTGCAAAGGGGGTTCGTCCAAATTCACCGGCCCAAATCACGAGAGTATCTTCAAACATACCACGTGCCTTTAAATCCTTGATCAGACCTGCTATGGGCTGATCTACGGCAAAGGCGTTGCGCTCATGGCCATCTTTGAGGTTTGCGTGCTGATCCCATCTATCAGCCTTCACATTTGGACAGGTTAACTCTATAAACCGCACGCCGCGCTCAACCAGTCGTCTGGCCAGCAAGCACTGCGCTGCGTAAATACGAGTGTCGGGTTCACTTGAATCCATCCCGTACAACTTCTTGGTCGCTTCCGTTTCCCCTGAAAGGTCGGTCAGTTCTGGAACCGAAGCCTGCATCCGATAGGCCAACTCATAATTGGTGATTGCTGATTCCACCTGATCAGAATTACCAATACGACCGAGCAAATGATTGTCCGTGCGGCTCATAAGATTCAACTTGCGTCGCTGTAGCTCCGAAGTCGGCTCTTTGGGCTCAATATTCGCCAGGGGAGTATCACCAGACCTGAAAATTGATCCCTGATACGACGCAGGCAGGAATCCACTGTTAAAATTATCCAGACCCCCCGGCGGAATCAGTCCACCATCCAGGACTACATAACCTGGCAGATCCTGGTTCTCGGTTCCAAGCCCATAGTTTATCCAAGCACCCATGGAAGGGCGTCCTTGGATCCCTATCCCTGTGTGAAGAAAATAGTTGGCATTCGTGTGCTCTGGAAAATCCGCTACCATAGATCGGATGACTGCAAGATCATCCACGCATTCTCCTACATGCGGGAAGAGATCACTCACCTCGATACCGCTCTCGCCATAGCGCCGAAAATCCCATGGACTTTTCAGGATTGTGCCAATGCTGTTGAATTGAGTGGCATCAACCGTAAACTTGTCGTACGGGCTGTCTCCATGCTCTTTGGCAAGGCGCGGTTTGGGATCGAAGCTGTCAACCTGTGACACACCGCCGTCCATGTACAGGAATATGATGCTCCTCGCCTTGGGGACCAAATCGCTCGGGCGCGGAGCCAACGGGTGAGGCCCTGACGGGGCAACTTGCTTAATGATCTTGCCAAAGGCAGAGCTTCCCATAAGCCCCATTAGTGCCACACCGCCGAATCCGTTGCGACACATGGTAAGCATTTCTCGACGTGTCATTCGACACGTTAACCTGTGTGGACCTTTCATCAGATCAGGTAAATAAATTCTTTTTGATTGAACACCACGTGGCAATATGCTGCCCAGAGTTCTGCGGCATGCATGATCTCTACGGACTGCAGGCCAAGCGCCTCGGCCTCTGTGCCTATAAAGGCCTGAGCTTCCTGCAACTCATTCGGGTCTGGAAGTCTGGACAGCGCCCGTAAGTAAATATGCCTCACACGATCCGCAATGTCAAGATGGGGTTGCTCCACCAGTGAGTCTCCCCAGAGAACGGCCTGCTCGGCAACAAACGCGTCATTGAGCAAAGTAAGGGATTGTGCAGGCACATTGCTGGAGTTGCGAGCCCCGAACGTGGAGAACGGGATCGGCATATCAAAGGCGAGCATCATCGGTGAGAGAAAATTTCGGCGTATAGCAATGTAGATACTTCGCCGACCATCTCCATCCAATGGTCCGTTAACAGCGGGTTGTCCTCTACCCTTCATGAATTCCGTTAAATGAATCGGTACTGGCGGACCATACATGGTGGGGTCTAGCGCTCCCGACACCGCCAAAATACCATCACGAATCGCCTCGGCCTCCAGCCTTCGTACAGGATAGTGCGATAACAGTAGATTCGAGGGGTCAAGTTCAGCGGCATTTTCAGGGACCTGAGTAGAACGCTGAAAAGCCTCCGAAAGCAGGATCTCCCGGAGCATGGATTTGATTGACCAATCCAGCTCCACAAAGCGCAATGCCAGATAATCAAGCAGTTCTGGATGCGTCGGAAGACTCCCCTGCCCCCCAAAATTGTCTACGGTCTTTACAATCCCTCTCCCGAAAACATGATGCCACAGGCGGTTTGCCATAACACGTGCAGTGAGAGGATTGGCAGGATCTATAACTGCCTCCGCGAACTCCAGTCGCCCGCTGGCCGTCTTGTTGAAAGTACTACCGGTAGGATCAAGTGCGGTCAAAAATCTATGCGGTACTGGGTCCCCCACAGGGGTTTTATAGTTGCCGCGCCCAAAGACCGCACTCGTTACCACGTCCCCTTCAGTCATACCGATGAAGAACTCCGCGGCGGGCATGGCCTGTTTGATCTCCTGTTCCTGACGAACCACATCATTAACTAGTGGCCGCTCCAGCTCACCAGATTCCAAAGCCTGGTTAATGGCTGACACCTGTGCAGGACTAGCTTTCTGTGCAGCCCAGGCACTTACAGATTGCGGGAGTGGGGCCTCGTCAAATTCCCGGCGCGGCAGTGTGGGAGCAGCCTCATTGTGGGCTACGGCATAAGCAATTTCAAAATAGGACGAATCATTAACAACCAGCATGTGCTGATCGGTAAGAAATTGTTTCCTGTCATAGGTCCCGACAAGTAACTCTATATAGGCTTTATGCCCCTGCCATAAATCTAAAGGGAACCGATAGGGTCTTAACTCATCACTGCTGATTACTTGATCAAGCTCGCCATGGATCGGAGCTCGTATAAGCTGAAAATTATCAACCACAAGTCGCAACGATGACTTAAAGCCTTTTGCCATGACCGTGATCGTATCATGGGCTATTGTGAAAGTGGGTGACCGCAGTGCCCCTGGAATACCCTTTGATATATGCCGGCTGCTCGCCACTCCCTCAGAAAGCTGCACCAAACGGGCATCCTCTATCACGGGGAGGCCGTGAGAGGTGCCACCTTCAAACGCCGCACCGTCCGCGAACCACGCATCAAATGCTCCGTCCCGAAAATCGCCCAGCAGGTCCCACGATCCGGTTGTGTCCCGTAAGGTCGGCGTATTTATTGTCATACTAGCCGGAACGGCTGGAACCACGCCTAGGGATGACTGCCACCGGTTCGCAATATCCAGGCGCAACGTCTTATTGAAATCAATCAGCGAGCGCAACCCGGCTAGATAACCTTCCGACAGAATCGGAACAGGCGTAAATCGCGCACTCTCAACAATGCCGTATAGCGAGTAAAAATCCGTGGTCGGAATTGGATCAAACTTATGGTCGTGACAACGCGCGCAGGCTACGGTTAGCCCCTGAAATGTTTTGGTGGTCACGTCAATAATGTTGTCTATGCGCTCAGCTTCGTCAATGCGCGTATCAACCGGACTGTGCTTTCCTTCACCGAGTGCGAAGTACGCGGTCCCAATAACAGACTCGTTAAACCCCTCTATTGAATTGCGTCTGGGCTCCTTTAGAACATCACCCGCAAGGTGTTCCAGGACAAACTGGTCGTAGGGAACATCCTCGTTGAAGGCCCGGATCAGGTAATCCCTGTACTGCCACGCACCCTGAATTGTAAAGTCAAATTCATGCCCTCTTGCCTCCGCATATCGTACCAGGTCCATCCAGTGACGCGCCCAGCGCTCACCAAACGCGGGAGAATCCAGGAGGGTATCCAATACCCGTTCATAGGCATCGGGGGATTCATCTTCCTTAAATGCCTCAACGGCCTTTGGTGAGGGAGGCAACCCAGTCAATACGTAAGACGCACGTCGAATCAGGCTGGCTCTCGACGCCGAGGCCGCAGGCTCAATGCCGCTTTTTTCGATGTCTGCCTGCAAAAATGCATCAATTGTAGCCTCATCCGGCGGACTTTCCGGCGGAATCAATGCCCAATGAGTCTTATACTCCGCCCCCTGATCAATCCATTTGGAAAGAAGTGCGATTTCGTATTCAGTGAGTATCTTGTTGATCTTTGGCGGAGGCATGCGCTCCTCCGGATCGTGAGCACTTACACGCTGGATAAGCAAACTGCGTTTTGCATTGCCCTGCACAATAGCTTGCCCGCCTTCGCGCCGGGCAGTGGCGCCATCGTAGGTATCCAGACGTAACTCCGCCTCCCTGGTGCTAATGTCAGGACCGTGACACACAAAGCAGGTATTCGACAGAATGGGCCGTACATGATAATTGAAATCTACCTTGTCAGGTAGATCGTGCGCCAAGTCTGAACGAGCACACCCCTGCAACAAGATTGCGGACACGGCAACAATGCAGAAGGCAAGGCGGTAAACTACTTGACCATTCATGGCTATTCGCTTAATGCGCGCGCCTTTATAAATTACGGCGGAAAGTAATGGGAGTCATTATCAATTGTAAACATTCAAGATTGTTTCTTCTCCTTTGGGCTGTACTTGCTCTCGGTTGCAAAGACAACACAGTCGCGGTACAGGAGCCCGAACCCAGCAACGAATACACACCGCTGCGCTCCGTGGCCCCCTTTCCTGTGGGGGTTGCGCTCCAATCAAACCGATTGAGCTCTGGACCTCACTCACAAGTTGTCCGCACCGTGTTCAACAGCGTGACTGCTGAGTATGAGATGAAAATGCGGCACATGACAGATCCTTCTGGAAACTACGTCTGGGACCCCACCGACGCATTGGTTGACTTTGCAAAAGAATACGACATGCAGGTCCACGGCCATACGCTGGTCTGGCACCAGTCCACCCCATCCTGGCTAGAGAATTTCAGTGGGACCGATGCTGAGTTTGAGGACGCCGTCAAAGATTACATCACTAATGTCGTTGGACGCTACAAAGATGATGTCGTAAGCTGGGACGTGATAAACGAAGCGTTTGAAGATGGATCAGGAGCACTGCGCAATTCAGTCTTTCACCGACGAATGGGGCCAGACTACATAGCCCGGTTATTCCAGTATGCCAGGAACGCTGACCCCGATGTGCTGCTTTTCTACAACGATTATGGCACGATCTGGGACGCAGCCAAGCGAGACGCGATGTTTGCCATGATCGATGACCTTCAAACCCGCGGTATACCGATTGACGGTGTCGGGCTGCAGATGCATATCACCTATAACACCCCTTCCTTGAATAATATTGTTGCGGTGATGGATGCCATAGTTCAACGAAGTCTTCTGATTCATATCTCTGAGATGGATGTCCGCGTTAACCCCCAAGGTGATCTGTCTGAACTCACGACCGCAAGGAGTGAACTTCAGAAGCAACGTGTCAAGGACATCGTAACTGCCTTTATGGACCTGCCCGAAGCCAATCGATTTGCAATCACATGGTGGGGATTACGTGATCCAGAGAGTTGGCTGATTGAATTCTGGGGTAATCCAGAGTGGGGGCTGCTGTTTGATGCAGCGTACAGACCCAAGCCGGCCTATGAAGGCTTCCTTGAGGCGCTTACTGGAAATTGATATCCCGTAATGTTACCGGAATAGTTTTTCGTCGGCTCCCACACTTCTGGCGAGACACGTACACTCATTCGCGCTCAGCGTAGACAAAGTAGGCGCCCCGTTCCTGCCCGTCCGGTTGGACAAGCCACGTCTGCACAGTAGTGGGTCCCGCTACAAGATCAAACGCAAACATTGCTGCCGTCTGATCTTCGGTAATTTCCATCCGCGCCTCCTGGTCTCCTACCTTTATTCGCGCCTCGGTGCTCTCCAGAGGTTTATCCATGTGTTCGGGCCATCTCCGCAACTCGAAAGTGTATCTGCCAGATTCGACCACCTCAACCGCCCAATAGCCGTTCCCCATCATGCCGTTCTCAACGTGTCTGTGATTCCATACTGATTGGGATTGATCGACTACATGCCAGTCATGCGGATTCAATGCCACCGGGTTCTCCGAATCAGACCCAAGCCCAATCCGTACATAACCATCAAACGAAGGGGTAAGATGATCCCACCACTGCTCGTATGCAGCGCGCAACTCATCAACCACCTCAGGAAACTGTTCGGCGATATCATTTTCCTGCCCCGGATCCTCCTGAATGTCGTAGAGCTCATCCTGGTTAACCAACCGCCAACGTTCAGTCATTACAGCAGACTTACGCCATTGGATTGGGTACGGGACACGTTGAGAATGGACAAATAGCGTGCGTCCCGGCTGTTCTTCTCCGTGCAGCAATGGTACCAGACTCACGCCATCCAGATCTGCTGGCACCGGTAGATCACAGAGCTCGGCCAACGTGGGCAAGACATCAATGTGAGCCGTCAGGGCATCCACCTCCCGCGATCCAACATAACCGGCAGCCGGCCAACGCAAAAAGAATGGTACACGATGCCCACCATCATACTCGGATCCCTTGCCTTGGCGCATACCTACATTAAATCCTTCCCATGTACCCTCCTGCCCGCGCCAGTTGGCCCAGCCCTCTGCTGAACCGTTATCTGTCATGAAGATGAGAAGGGTGTTCTCACTCAACTCGAGGGAATCCAACTGCGCCAGCAGCCTTCCCATATTTTCATCTATGTTCGTTACCATGCCACTGAATCGCGCCATGACATCTGGGAATCCCATCTCACGGTACGGCGCCGCATACTCCTCCTCCACGAAGTATGGACCATGCGGGGCATTCGTCGCCAGATACAAAAAGAAAGGTTCATCCTGATGCTCCTCCACAAAACGCAATGCATCATCAAACCAGACGTCAGTCACATACCCTTCGGTTTCCTCCAAGACTCCATTGCGCACATACGTGTCATCGAAATAGTCATTCCCAAAATAATCGGGCCCCTGCCCAACACCGCCCGCCGGATGGTAAAAAGCTTCTTCAAACCCTTGATCCTGCGGACGCAGTGGATAGTTGTCACCCAAGTGCCATTTACCTACCATCCCAGTCCGATAGCCCGCGTCGGCGTACAGTTCGGCCAGAGTGACTTCTTCCGGAGCCATCAGGGATCTCCCCATTATCGTGTGCCATACCCCAGTTCGGGTAGAGTAGCGTCCCGTAAGGAGTGCCGAGCGCGTCGGAGAACACGTTGGATCTACATGAAAGTCGGTCAGACGCACGCTTTCGTCGTGCAGGCGATCAAGTACAGGCGTACTGATTGCAGGGTTGCCATGCGCACCGATATCCCCATACCCTTGGTCATCGGTGATAACAAGAATAACATTAGGGCGTTGTGGACCATCCGATATCTGACATCCTCCTAAAGCGATCGTAACAACCCAGATAACAGGAATAATGAAGCGCATACCGATCGTGTAATGTCTCATCTGTTCTGTAAATGCTCGTCGACTGTATAGTATCCCTGCCTGGTCGCTGTACTGGCACGAACGGACTCTACTTGGGCCGGCGTAATTGCTGAAGCCTGGTTCCCGAATGCATTGCGCACATAGGTCAGTACGGCAGCAACCTCATCGTTGCTCAGCAAATCCCGGAATGGTGTCATAGGCACCTGACCCGGATAACTCTCGCCCAACACTTCCATAGGTCCGATGAGACCATCCAATGTGACCTTGATCAGGCGCTCTGAATCCCCCAATACCCAGTCTGTGCCGGCCAATGGAGGAAAGCCCGATGCCGGCAACCCCTTGCCATCGGGTCTATGGCAGGTAATGCAATACCCATCGCGCCCATAAATCTCCTTACCAGCGGTGAATAGCTCCAGGTCCGAACCTTCCAGTTCAGGCATTTCCTCTTCGGGCCGATCAGACTGCACACGCTGACCTCGCAAATGAGCTATTGCCGTTACGGAAACATTCATGTTCCACCTATCCAGTGTGCGCTGACTTGCCTTTTCAACAATGGGTAGTCCTTGTTCGGGTTCCAGCCAAGAAGCGGCCGCCATCACTTCGAGACGAACACGACCATTCGAATCATCTGCTGCTTCTGTAAGCAGTTCTATCTGCCTTCCCAGCTGTGGATTGTATCGAAGTACACGAACGGCAGCAGCACGAACCCGGAAATCACTCGCGCCCAACAACCGCTCCAACAGTGCTTCATCTACCTGATTCAATCCCCAAGTTACCCAAAGGGCCTCCAAAAGATGATGTTCGTACCTCTCGTCATCCGGGTCCAGATCTGCTATCCAGGTGTTCAAGCGAGGCAAGACCTCTGAGGGTGCACGACCGCGTATTTCCCGACGCGTACGGTAACGGGTGCGATACTCCGGTAACGTCAAATTCTCCAGCAATTCTTCAATCGTGGCTCCTGCTACCCTGGCAGGCTCAACCAGAGGCCTTGACGGGTACGTTATTCGATAGATCCGGCCGTGCTCATGGTCGCGCAGGGGATCGCGCGCATTGTGCTGCATGTGACCAATCAGCACGTTGTGCCAGTCAACAAAGTAAAGCGAACCATCCGGGGCGAACTCCATATCCACAGGCCGGAAGTTCCCATCGGTACTCTGAACCAGATCATGTCGATGCGTACTGATGTATCCAGTCCCATCATCCGCCATCGTATGCTGTTTCATTCCCAGGAATCCAATCGTGTTGTTGATCAACAGGTCCCCCTGCACCTCGTCTGGGAAATGTCGACTGTGAACGAATTCTAATCCCGAAGTGGGACGCACACGATGTGCATCCTCAATCAGGTTGTATGACTTATGTGTCGCCACACCATAACGTGGCTTCACGGATCCGGGTGACATCCACCGTACATCTGGACCGGAAGTTTCCGCAAAAAAGGGCTGCCCCCATTCATCAAAAGCAATTCCCCAGGGATTGGGGATGATCAGTTGCGCGGTACGCTCAAGGTGGCGTCGTTGCGGGTTGTAGCGATAGAATCCTCCATTCGTTCCTCGAACCGGACCATAAGATGTCTCCACATTTGAATGCAAAAATACCCCTTCCCCCATATAAATGGCTCCGGATGGATCTGCCGCAAATGCACTGATTACATGGTGCGTATCGTGATCGTCAAAACCACTCAGTATGATCTGCTGCGTGTCTGCATGATCATCCCCGTCGGTATCTGAAAGCAGTACTAGATTGGTACCCTGGCTTACATACACCCCTTCCGGAGCGAATTCGAATCCAACCGGGAGATGCAGACCGTCTGCCCATACAATCTGCCGGTCTGCCTTTCCATCCTGATCTGTGTCTTCCAAGATCAGAAGCTTATCGTTGGGAGGCGAATCTCCCGGCCGCCAGTGCGGATAACTGGGCATAACCGATACCCACAGACGCCCCTGGTTATCAAATGACATCTGAACCGGATTCGCCAAGTCTGGAAACTCTACCTCTGATGCGAATAGTGCTACCTCATATCCCGGCGCAGAAGAAAGCGTCGCTAAGGCCTCCTCTCCATAACGATAACCAGGGTCCCCATTCTTGTTGCTAGGAGTATAGTTAGTAATCACCTCCGGCAACTCATGCGTCCGCGCATCGGCTGCTTCCACATCCATAGTGGTTCCCGCTAGAACCCGCCA
This sequence comes from Rhodothermaceae bacterium, assembly GCA_009841335.1. Lineage (GTDB taxonomy): Bacteria > Bacteroidota > Rhodothermia > Rhodothermales > Bin80 > Bin80. Next base: position 34,933 of record VXLY01000105.1, read on the forward strand.
AATTGCGGTATCCCGAATCGCCGTCATCTGCCTAATCTTTTCCAGTTCTGCCGGATAGTTGTCCGGTCCGAACGGGTTATACCGACGCCCATACACATGCACGCCGTTCGGAATTTTGAAATCGTTGTGCCAGTGCCAATTCTTGTCCTTCACGGCGGCCAGCAAATGGACACGCTCCTGATCGTCAAGTACTCGACTACCCCCGAACAGTTGATCCGTCAGGCTTTCTGCCAACAAGACATATCCCTCTTCATTGAGCTGTGAACCGTCAATGGTAAGCGGCTCCGTCGTACGTCCATACCACCTTCTAGAAGCAGAAAAGACGTCAGCAAAAGGGAGCCCCTGGCGCTGCGACACACGCTGAATGGCTTCTGTATAGGCCGCCAGATTAACATTCTCCTGCTTGCCGTCAGGAACATCCAATACGTGCGACAGATCCTCAAAACCTATTGGAGACACCAGCGCGAGACCAGGTGCGCCCTCTCCGTTGTAAGATTGGGAAAGCGTATGCTGGACGAACGCCTCCAGTTCTGCCTCAAACGCGTCTACTCCCTCAAGGCCTGCATAGGATTCGTTGAAGCCGAAGAATGCCACAATCACATCGGCCTGTAATCGCGTCAGCCACTCATCGGGAGTCTCGAAATGCCCCTGACTGTTGGAAGGCTGTGCCAATTCCGTGTAGAAGCTGTCTGCTCCAGGAAAAGCCCACGGAGAAACGCGGCCCGGATGCGGCCGAAAACCCGGAGTATTGCCTCCATCGCACATATTCCTGATGGTTAGCTTATACTCTGGAAACCGCTGATGCAATTCCGTTTCAAAATGCCCGAAATTCATCATGCGCGAGCATAAATTGTTGCCAATTAGCACAATATGATCTCCTTCATTGATCGACTGCACTGGCCCCTGTGGATTAGATCCACACTGCACACAGAATATCACAAGTACAACCACAGCGCTGATACCTCCTTTGTGTAAGGCTATCTTCGATGTCTTAAGGGGAGTAGGCATTTTTTAAGAATTTTTCCCAAGTTATCAAATTCCGTTATCAGGTGTTCCTGCGGATACAAAGATATTGACAGAATTCCTGATTTGAGAAAAAGGCCAAAACCGGATGTTTGATGACACGATGAGAATGAGCTATCAACTCATTCTCCGTTGCTGAAACCAAACTCTTCGTGCAGCTTGGGCAGATTAAATTGTCCCCGACAACAAGAACGTAGATGGTTTCCTTTCGGAGGGAGTGCTCCGTGGATCACTTACATTCCCCTAGTCTCAAGAAATTCCGCCACAGGGACAAAATCCGCGTCGGAGGAAACCAGCCCGGCTACGTCGTAGTTGTTAACCCACACCAATTTGATCATATCTGCTGCCATGCGTACATCTATACCCTTCTCCTCCGTTCCACGCATATCGGCACCGCTCTCTCGACAAACTTTCGTGATTTGATGACGTTGCGGACATTTACCAATGAAAGAACCTATTGACGTAAGATTTGGAATTGCGAGATGCAAATCGGTTGCCAGTAGTGATCCCCGTCTTGTGGACACGGTGGCTACCAGCCTTAAAACCATACATAACCGGTTCTGCCGCGAATATTGTGGAGAACCACAAAACATTTTACAATGCGAAAACGAAGAGACTCCGTGATACGATCATTTATCGCTCTGTTTTGTGCAGCTATGCTGATGTTTTTCGGCGGTAATGCATGATCACAAAGCGATGTATCCGATAAAAAATGCAACCATAAATGTAGCTTTAAAGGATGCAGCGGCGGTCATAAGTCGTGCCGTGGTGCGAACGTCAGATGTTGCCACGTTGAAGATCTTCCCCGTACCACAGATGAAACATGGGGCGTATTATGTTTCGACAGCATATTTTAGTGATGAAAGTAACTATTAAATCTCGTAAGGCTCGGAGGCTTTTTGCATCATTGACATTCGTATTAATTATTAGTCTATCGGGGTGGGCGTCCAATAATGCTGGACTTAGTATCGTCCCTGAATGTTGTGACTCACGATCATGTCGTGCGGTGGGATGTGACGGGGGAAATATGATATGTGCAACTATGCCATGTCAGTGGTGTGTGGACATACCTCATTCAATTTGCTTCCCATGGGTCCTGGTATATTCTAAGTGGGCATGACCTTAATGAACAGTAGAAACACTGTCCTGATCTGCTTTTTTGTTTTGTCCTGCAGTAGTGGCGAAGGCAAGGCTACCTTCGGAGAGTTTCTGCTTTTAGAAAAAGCTGAGGAGCAACAAACACAGGAAAGGGATTGGAAAAGTGTTTCTGTGAGTAGGATGTTTGAGTTGCCTGCGGATGGGGAGGTTATGCTGTACAACCCCCAGTATATCATACCGGGCTCCAATGGAGATGTGTATGTTGTTGACTACGGGGTGTATCAGATTTTTCGGTTTGATTCTGAGGGCAATTATATCATGTCCTATGGAAGTGGTGCTGGTCGTGCCCCCGGCGAATTTGTAAACATAACTAATGTTGAAGTCGCATCTGATTCGCTCATTTATGTAACAGATCCCGGCAACGCGAGAATTTCTTCTTTCTCAAAGGCGACAGGGAATTTTATAGATTCAAGAGTATTTGACGGGCAGGATACTCCTTCCCGGCACGCCATAACGGATACAGGCATAGAGTACTTTTTCCGATCGTTTAATGAACTAGCCTTTGAATCTAATTTCAGGGATAGATCGGTTGAATTTGGAGAATTAGTGGAAGGAGACCATTCCCTTTCTACGGCGGTGGCAGCTGGGATGATGGAAACGTATAAAGACTGGATGATTTTTGTTCCTTTTCGCTTTCCTGTAATTATGGTTTATGATGTGAATGGTAGTCTCGTTCGGGCAAAGAAGACAATGACCCTTGACAGGTTTGAAGAGCCCCAGCTAGTACAATATGTGATGAATGGAATTGAGAGCTATAGGATTGAAACCGATTTCAGGAATAGTTTCATAGTAAGTGTCGTGGGAGACGAATTGTTGCTTCATTCCAGGAGCGATTCAGAAGATATGATTGTTGATGTATATGACGCTAGGTCGGTCGAGTACAAGTATTCATTTAGATTGGATTACTACCCGTCGCGTATAACAAATGATCGAATGTATCAGTCAACCCGCGATGGCACTGTGATTGTCCATTCAATAAAAAGACCTTCTTAAGTCAAGGATGAGGTGGTGGGTATAGGTCTTTTACGAAAGAAAGTTTTTATACCTTGCCCCGCAAAGGCACACGTGCGAAAGATACGTCTGGATTTTGGTCCAGGCGAAATGCCGTTTTAGGATAGATTTTAGAGAAATTACAATGAAGTATCTGGAATGGACAATGTATGCACTGGTAGTAGCGGCATTACTATTTTTCTCTTCAAGTGACTTTTTTTGCTAAGTCAACTGATGGGCACGGCATTGTGGATACTCTTACAACTATGTTAGAGTATTTTCATGAGGACCTAGGTAGATTAGTGTTGATTGTGTTAACTCCTACCTGCCCATATTGTCTGCAGAGTTATCCCTTTTACAGAACACTTATTGCAGAGAGAAGCAAAAATATCGGGGTATTCACCGGTATTGATCCAGGTATATCCATTGAACTTCAAAGACGCATACTTCAGAAAGAAAATCTATCTGTTGATACATTGATTGCTCTGCCCAATCAGTGTTAAATCCGTCGTCTCCGTCACGTATTAAGAGCTCATAATTCCAGTAGTCGAGAAAAACACGAACCCTGCAACACGACCTATCCCATCTCCCAATCTCCATTAGAAATTCCCCCAAAAAGCGCAAGGACGCGTATAGCGTCCTTGGGGTTTGATCAGCCGGACCCCGATATAACCCCTTTCTGGGCAGCAGTCCGACGGGTTGGATTCGTACCGGTGTACGGTTCGACGGTTTATTATGCAACAATGTTTCAGTATCCCTCTCTATACATTCAGTATTTTTTGATGTATGACACCACGCTAGCAATCTCTGACCCAACCTTTTAATAATGCAAGACAGGCACCTCACACGCAGGTCATTCCTTCAAACTATATCTGCCAGTGCGATACTGGCAGGCAAGTTCGCCCCCCGTCAACAACCAAACATTGTTATGGTTGTCGTGGATGACCAAGGAACCAATGACGCTGGCTGTTACGGCAACCCCGTGATCAAGACACCGGGGTTGGACCTCCTGGCTGAAAACGGCACACGATTTACCCATGGCTTTTGTACTACGGCATCCTGTAGTGCCAGCCGATCTGTCATATTGAGCGGTCTCTATAACCATGCTAACGGGCAGTACGGCCATATGCATGCTTTTCATCATTTCAAAACCTTTGACCATGTGCAATCGCTGCCAACGCTTCTAAATCGTGCGGGATACCGTACTGTAAGAACGGGCAAGTACCATGTTGCACCCCCCGTCTGTTTATGCGTTTGAGGAAGAGATTACGGCTTCCGGCACCTCACCTATGGAGCGCGCAGAGGCCTGTGCACCCATCTTTAATCAAGAAGATGGCCGTCCTTTTTTCCTGTACTTCTGCACCAGGGAGCCGCACCGGCCCTTTGTACGAGACGGAAGTGATCCTGTATCGCCCGACGAGGTACTCGTGCCCGACTATTTACCGGATCTACCCGAAACTCGAAGAGAACTTGCGCGCTACTATATGTCCGTGCAACGTGCCGACCGCGGTCTCTTGCGTCTGATTGAACTCCTCCAGAGCTCGGGAAAATGGGAGAATACGGTCGTCGTGTTCATTTCTGACAACGGCGTAGCTTTTCCTGGAGCAAAGACCACGCTCTACGAGCCCGGTATGCGTCTGCCATGCGTTATCAGGCGACCTGATGTAGCCCCTGGGGTCTGTGACGCTATGGTAACCTGGGCCGACCTGTCGCCAACGCTCCTGGATCTTGCCGGCGTGATCTCGGAAGCCCCCGCCATGCACGGGCGTAGCTTCAAGAATGCGATGATGCAAGGCTCCACCGAGGGATGGAATGAAGTCTTTGCTTCACATACCTTCCATGAGATTACAATGTACTACCCCATGCGAGTAGTCCGTGGACGACGCTACAAACTTATCTGGAATATTGCTCACGGCCTACCCTATCCCTTTGCCACCGATCTCTGGGCCTCAGAGACTTGGCAGGCTACACTCTCGAGAGGACTGACACACTACGGCAAACGCCCCGTTAAGGACTACCTTGAACGGCCGAGGTTTGAATTGTACGATCTTGTGAATGACCCGCACGAAGTCCATAATCTTGCCGGAGATCCTGCCCATCAGTCTATCTTGGAAGACTATCAGAATAGACTGCGCGCATATCAGCAGAAGACGGGCGATCCCTGGATTCTAAAATGGGAGTATGAGTAAATTATGCACAGTAAGCGCGCAACTGCTAAATTCCTGTTTCTACAGTCTGCTTTTACTTCGATCATGATCAAGCGCACAGTTTTCCTGCTCCTACTGACCATACCTGCATATTTGGCAGCCGGCCAGGACGCCCCACGTCCAACACAGACTGTCCAACTCCTGGTCCCTCAATTGGAGACCAGCCCCAATATAGATGGGAGTTTGTCTGAGTGGAAAGACTTGGCGTTCACGGATGGAATCTGGGATATCTACCGTCTACGCCACACGTTCTGGTATGACGATGGCCGGCGTAACCGGCTCACGGACCATGGAAATGAGCCACACCCGGAGGATGACCTGCAAGCCCGGTACTATGTGGCCTGGGATGCTGAGCACCTATACTTTGGGGCCGAAGTGAAAGACAACGCCAACGATGTTGATGCTCCCGGGCAGGAGCCGCGCGCGTGGTACCTGCGTGATAGTATTTGTTTTTTTGTCGAGGCACCCCGGGACGAAGCTCCAGAATATTTTGGTCAGGGTGATAACGCATTCTGCTTTGTAGCAGACGCATCCCAACCGGATTATGCGGCATGGTGGCGGCACGGAACTGCCGAGGAGCGATACGTGGAGGAGCCAATCCCGTCAGAGGCCGTGTCATACGCCTTCCAATTCAACCCCTGGGGTACAGGAGAAGCCGATTTTGTGCTGGAAGCACGTGTCAGACTGGCTCCCACGCTGGGAGCCAGTGATCCTCGCTGGACACCTCCTCACGTTGGGGATGTTTATGGACTCGAAATTGTACATTGTGATCCAGATGGAGGCCCCTATGGCGGACATTTCATGATTTACGGCACCGGTGACGACGACGCAACGTGGGGACGCATGGTCCTTACAGCCCCTCAGACACCTATTGAGCGCCGCACTGAATAGGCCGCTTGACCGATTCTTTACTATCTTACCCTAAACAACAACAAAGTCATGCTTTCGCGACTAACCCTCTCAATTTTCTTATCCCTCATTGCGATCTCAGCCACTGCTCAGGATAATGTCTCCGCCTTTGAAGGTAGGTGGACCCTGTACCTGCCTGGTGGGGCTGGCTGGCTTGAAGTCACCCATGATCAGGGATTTGTAGATGCATCTCTTCTCTGGTACGGCGGCAGCGTACTCCCCGTATCAAGTGTAAACGTCACCGGCGACATACTAACCGTCACAAGAATACAAGCCGTCAACAGAGAACTCGAAGACGGAAGTACACGGAGGCACACCCTTACCAATACTTTTAAACTCAAGCCCAATGGCGATCACCTGACAGGTACGGCATATTTTCCAGCCCGATCCGCAATGGGTACCCGTATAATAGAATTTGAGGCAGTGCGGATTCCGGAACTGCCCCCTGCACCAGATCTCTCACAGGCAACCTATGGCGAACCCATTGATCTGTTCAATGGCGAAGATCTTACCGGATGGAGTCTAATCAACAACCGGCAAACCAATGGCTTTAAAGCCGAGGATGGTATGCTCGTTAACGATCCGGTGCAACCGGAGAATGGTGAGCATGTCAGTTACGGAAATCTACGTACCGATGCTACCTTTGAGGACTTTCGCCTGACGCTGGATGTGAATGTACCTAAGGGCAGCAACAGCGGTGTTTACCTTCGCGGCATCTATGAAATTCAGGTTGCAGACACCTACGGAATGGACTTGGACAGTCATCACATGGGCGGCCTCTACAGCAGAATCAAACCCTCAGCCAGCGCGGAGAAGCCGGCCGGTGAATGGCAATCAATGGACATTACGCTCTATCAGCGCCACCTCACGGTGATTCTGAACGGAACGATGATCATTGACAATGAGCCTGTTCTCGGAGTGACTGGAGGTGCCATGACGGCTGATGAGGCCTCACCTGGCCCCATTTATCTTCAGGGAGATCACGGCCGTGTTCTGTACCGAAATCTCGTATTAACTCCAATCATGTAACCTCGGCGGCAATGGCTCAACGTTTTTTAGTTTCCCGGCGTGATTTTATGCGGACAGGTGTTGTTGGCACCGCCGGACTCGCCATGGGTTCAGCTCTCCCGACAGTTGTGCCTCCAAGTGATCGTATCACAATTGGCATGATTGGTGCGGGAGCCAGAGCACATCAACTGGTCGAAGCTTTCAAGCGGTTTCCCGAAGTGGAGATCGTTGCTGCCTGTGACGCTTACACGGGACGCCTGTCTCGAATTAGGGACCGAACGGATCAAAAGGCTGACGTAATGGCGGACTACCGGGAAATCATCAACCGCAGCGACATTGACGCGGTTGTGATTTCCAGCCCTGATCACTGGCATTATCGGCACTCTGTTGATTCACTCAATGCAGGCAAACATGCTTACATAGAAAAGCCGCTCACCTATTCCATTGAGGAAGGGCTGGGCATCATTGAGGCGCAAAAAAAGCACAACCTTGCCGTACAAGTGGGTAGCCCCGGACCCGGCAGTATACTTGTCCAAAAAGCACGCCAAATGATCCGGGAGGGAAGACTTGGCCAAGTCACCATGGTACGCGCAACCATGAATCGTAATACTGCTTCCGGCGCATGGATATACCCGATACCGCCGGACGCCTCACCTAGAACCGTCGACTGGGATCTATTCCTTGGTTCAGCACCCAAGCGGCCGTACAGCCCCGAACGCTTCTTCCGCTGGCGCTGTTACAAAGATTACTCAGGCGGCATGTCTACTGATCTCTATGTCCACACTTGCACGAACATAAACTATGTCATGGGTGCGCAAATCCCTGAGAGTGTTATGGCTATGGGCGGATTGTATCGCTGGACTCGCTCCCGCGATGTACCCGACACCATTAATGCATCACTGAAGTACCGGGAGGGCTTCATGGTGAGTCTGAGCGGGACCTTCAACAATCAGGGTGGCAGTGGTGGTGGTATGCGAATTCTGGGTACGGAAGGCTCGTTGGTGTTTGGAAGTGGACTGCGCTTTATCCCCGAGCGTGTTAATGAAAGCAATGGCTGGATCACTGACAGCTGGCCAAAGGACTTGGCAGACGCGTATATTGCCGATCCGGCCGTTCGCCTCGAGGAAATGCCCTCCAGCCGCCCCCAAGCAACTGTGGACGGTGAAGAAGTCTACTACTCCGAAGGACAGTCTTCTATCATTGCTCATATTCAGGAATGGCTGGATGCTATACGAAACGGCAGCGCCACCAAGGAAAACGCAGAGGTAGGACATCATGCCGCCGCATGTGCACACATGATCAACTCCTCACTGGAAATGGAAAAAGCAGTTCACTGGGATGGACAAAGTTTGACGGCTAGGTAACCTGAATTTTCATCACTGCGTTCGGGGGACTTTTCAGTCTATGGACAAATCGGGAGATATTAGGAATTCTTGAATAGATGGGAGCAATAATTACGGTTACTACCGGTTGTAGCGGGATCAGCATACCGAGAAAGATCATTCCGACCTGGGCATTTAGGGCCTGTGTCACTCTGGTCGCAGCAATGCTTGTGGCACCTGTGCTCTCTGTGGAGGGACAGCAAACTTGTATTGAACGTGATTTACAGTACCGTCTTGACGGAGATGACCTCCTCTGGAATAATGTAAGGGCCGTGAGTAACGACGATCATAATCTGTTCGTGCTTACGTTGTCCTCTCCGAGGATTCATCGCTTCGATCTAGCCGACGGTACCCACGTGCGGAGCTGGGGGCAACGCGGCCAAGGCCCCGGCGAATTCCAGTCATCCTCCGGAATTACGTTGGTAGGTGAGCATGTCTATGCGCTTGACAGCAATCAGGGGCGGTTGCCCATCTTTGAGTTTACGGGCGATTTGGTGCGCACCGTGGCGCTCCGGGAATTCGGAATGACTCCCAATTCCGCTGGCTGGCTCGGTAGGGCTGGGGATGATACAGTATTGTTCGGGTTGTCTGTGCCTATGGGCAACGAAAGGAGCATCATCGCACGGTCGTTTGGGGCCAGCGCCGGCGAGGATCCGATTCACCAAGACACGGTGATCGTCTTCCCCGCACGCACGGCAACATTGCGGCTCACAGCACCAGGAGCACCGAGCTTCACCCTTCCGCCTCCGTACTCGCCGGTACCGCGATGGACACCTTTTTCTGGAGACGTGGCGTATTGGTCGGGACTGGATTCAGACATCCAGATATTGGGATTCGATGGCGTCCTAAAGTCTGCGATATCGCTGGCTTTTGATGATCGATTTGAAGTCACCCCGGATGACAGGGAGTTCTGGCTTCAGAACGCCATCCCGCAGGAATTCTTGGGGCAGCGGGCATTCGAGCCCTTGAGAGAAAAGGCACGCCGAACCGTCGACTTTCCCAGATACCACCCATTGTTGTTCGCTATCTTCGGCGGACCGGATGATCTCTTGTGGGTGCGCCGGACTCCTGACGGACAAGATCAGGTTTGGGACCTCGTAGATATGCAAGGGCAATTTGTCAGCCGGGTTTCCTTGGCTTCAGGTCAAGCCCTCATGTCCGTGATTCCCGATCAATTGGTGTTGAAGGTAACTGACGAACTCGGAGTCGAGTCAATTGAGGTTCATGGGTGCAAATCTCTTCCAACCGGAAAATCCCCCTAAAGCTTTGGCGTGCCAACTGCGACTTTGCTCCACTCCAGGTAACATGAAATCACCCCCGAACATTTCCGCCTCACGCTCGTGCACCCCGGTCCCAGCACCGTACCTACTTAACAAACAGAAGCCCCAAAGTTTTAGACATTGACAGGACCTGTGTTCAATGCAACGAGGACTGCATGAGTGAATATAGGACAGCTGAAAGACGGTTTACAACAATGAAAAAAGGTGGTCGTGTTTACAATTGGATCCACTTTATCGGATTCATTCCGATCGCGTTTTTAACTACCGAGTTCGGCAGTTTGGCTGTATCGAGTGATGGACCGGGTATCGGGCTAGCTCCAGTAGAAGAAATTGCAATATTTGTCTTGGGTATAGCAGCATTTCTGGCGTGGGATAAGTATTTCCCAAAGTTTACTGGTGGAAACGTGAGAAAAATAAATCCCAGCAGGCGTTCTAGCATTGGAGTAAACGGGTAAACCCGAATTTCGTCTATTCGCCAGCCCCTCCACGGACTGCATGCGGTGTTCCGCCGCTCCGCCCTCCCGCGGGATTAGGTCAAGTATTAGCGCTGCGCTTAGCGCGTCCCAGAATCAAACAGCGTTGATCTTAGCCCCGTGTATATTCAGGTTGATATTGCCAGGGTAATTAGATTGATGTTACCGAGCACCAGGCTAACTGGTAATTGCGCACAGGCGAGGTCCTACAATTTGAAGTTCAAACCAAACACCTATTTTCCGCGACGTTCCATTTTGAGTTGAACGTTGGGAATCCAGCCGACTATTGCGGCCGGAAACTTCTACTCACAATGAAACAATGTCCGCGCAAGGTATCATGATCATATGCGACTCCCGTACAGATACCAACGAAGTACCACACAGAAGCGCCCGGTGCACGAATAACCCAGAATCTTGGAATTCTCTTCCCTTTACCAGTTGCATCCAACGCCATCATCTACGGAGGCACTCGTGCTTCCACATCACCCACCGCGCGAGATGGTGACCAATATGCAATAGGGGCCTAGGTAAGACTGACTCAAAACTCGCGCCACAATGATATAGTAGAGCCGGACTATCCTGTCCACTCTATCAAAACAGAACACTATTCCATCTCAGCCGCGAGGGTTTCGCGTGCCGCCTCCAATGCCGCCTTAACTTCCAATATACCCTCCACTTCACGGCCGGCCGGTCCATGCTCAATGCCACAGTACCCGGAGTAACCAGCTGCCAAAACAATCCGCATCATACGCTCATAATCCAGTGGGCTGGAATTGCCATCATCGTCATAGACGTTTGGCTTTACACTGACACCAGTTGCATACGGCATCAGTTCTTCTACTCCGCGATAAGAATCATATGTGTTGTCCTCATCAATGCGGAAATTCCCGAAGTCTGGAAGCGTACCGGCCCGTGGATGATCCGTCATTCTGATCGTGTCCGCAAGCCATTTTCCACTACTTGAATACCCCCCATGATTCTCAATAATGACATGCAAACCATGCTCATCCCCAAAACCGCATAGCTGATGCATCCCATCGGCTACCAGCCTCATTTGCTCGTCATAGTCGCCCTCACTGTACCCATTCACGCGGATGGAGTGGCACCCCAAATGTTTGGCAGCGGTTACCCATTTAAAATGCCGCTCCACAGACTCCCGCCGTAACTTTGCGTCCGGGTCACCCAGGCGCCCTTCACGATCACACATGATGAGAATACTCGTCGCACCGACGTCCTCTGCGCGCGCTTTCATTTCGTTCAGGTAATCCATGTCCTCCGCCTTGTCCATGAAGAACTGGTTAACATACTCCAAGCCCAAAATTCCATTTTCCGCTGCCACGGAAGCGAACTCCAGGTTATCAATCTTTTTGTCAAAGATTGAGCGATGCAAGGACCACTGAGCGAGCGATATGTCGAACAGCTTTCTCTTTGATCCAGCCCACACCCGAGTGGACAGAGGAAGTGCGGCTGCCGCCAGCGCGCTTGTTTTCAAGAAATCACGACGAGTTGTAAGCATTTTGAATTTGTTTTAACCGATGCTCAATATATGAAACCCGCATCTTCAAATCGAATCCAGTCGAGTTCTGCAGCAGGATCTTCTTCTGCGGACTCGAAGGTAAGCATCAAAGTGATGGTTTCTGGGATGGATGGGATTTCCACTGACACTTCACGCCAATTATCGTAAGCGCCCTCTGCCAGCAACCCCATACCTGGAAAATCCGGCGGTACCCCGGCTGTGTAATCTGCCTGATGCGGGACGACGGCCTGACCTGTGTCAGGAGAAATTTTAATACTCGGTAAAACCATCTCACTACCTTCCGCGGAAAGCAAGATTGTTCCCGTTCCCGTCGCTCTGAAGCGGAATGTAAGTCTGTCAATCCCTTGAAGATTAAGGGGGGTATATGTGAGTCTGGAACCATTCTCGAGCGGCATAGCAGTGAGCGCAGTACGCCCCCAATGCTTACTCGCAGGTCGAGCAGAATACGTCTTCCGAGCGGATTTCTCAGCGCTGGTCGCGTGTTCCGCCTCTTTTAGGCGTGGATGTAACTTCGCACGCACACAAGAGACATCCAGACACGCTTCCACGATCGCAAACCGGTCCGCATAATGCAAATCCGGGTTGTGCGTATAGTCGTGTGTAATCAGGAATTCCCCCTCTGGTCTAGTGTAAGTTGCCAGTGGGATCGGGGATGTGTCGAACCCTGTATATACGCGAACAATCGCTTCGTCCGCGCGCGCCTGATCGTTCACCGTAACGCGATAGGTATACGTCGAATCAAAATCAAATACGGCACCATTAGGAGGCCAGTCAAGACTCAATGATCGTGCCGGAGGCATCTCTGGAACCTCCTTCTCTAGCGGACCCGGAGCACCATAATATTCCAGCCGTACCAACTGTGCGTTTGCGTTGCTGCCCCAAAATTCGTCTCCCCACTCTATGATGTAGAGCCGGCCATGCGGCCCCATTTCAATGTCCATTGGCCTGATGTAGTCATTGCCGAGCAGGAAAGGATCAATCTCCAGCACACTCCCGTCTTCATCAATCGTTACAATCTTGATCCAGTTGCGCATCCACTCGTAGATCATGACCTTCCCGTTATAGTAGGGGGGAAGCGCCGTGTCAAACGCATTCACCTCGTCAAAATGGAATGTTGGCCCCGCCATTGGATTCAAGCCTCCAGCACCAAGCTCTGGGTACTCCTCACTGGGTCCATAGTAATACCGAATCCAGGCCGGAATCGCCTCATGAAGTTCGCGTGCACCCGTATTGTATTCTGACTCGTTCAGCGGTGCAGCAGCATTTGGCTCCACGTATTCCCTTTCGGCCAGATGATAATGCGGATATGGATCATTGTAGCCCGTGAACAGCGGCCAGCCATAATAACCTGGCTCCTGTGCCTGATTGAACTCATCCCAACCATCCACAAGCCCCGGACCTACATCTCCCCAGTATACCCAACCTGTAGAGTCATCAATTGAGATCCTGAAAGGGTTGCGATGCCCCATCGTATAAATCTCGCCGCGATGAAGCGAGTCCGCCTGGAATAAATTGCCTTCCGGGATACTGTACGTTCCATCTGCTTCTGGCTTGATCCTAAGAATTTTGCCGCGCAAATCGTTTGTGTTGGCAGACGTACGACCCTGGTCTGCCCACCGTCTCAGATCTGGGTCCAGTGAATTCCGGTCGCCTCCAGAATTGTCCCCCGTGGATAGGTACAGCAACCCATCCTTATCAAACTGCACTGAACCACCGGAATGGCAACACGTGCTGCGCTGAACAGGAATTTCCAGCATCGGGATTTCGCTATCCATATCAAGCATATGGCCGTCGTAGACAAACCTTGATAACCGGTTGATTTTTTTCGGCCCATCAGAAATGACCGAATAATAGATGTATACCCATTGGTTGTCGTCAAACTGCGGATCCAGCGCGAGACCGAGAAGACCGTCTTCAATATTCTTATCTACCGGCAACCAACCAATCACCCGCATTTCTCCTGTTGCAGGCTCCCATATCTTGATCGAACCTGCCCATTCTATAATAAAGACACGCCCATCAGAGGTAATATCAATCTCCATAGGATCGGTCAGTTCGGTGGTGAGAAGCACTTCATCATAAGCTGACGCGAGTGTCGCGGTAACATCAGCCTCCACCAAACCCGCAGCCCATTCAATTCCGCCCAACAAATGAGCTCGCATGTATGGCTCAGCATAACTCTCGACCGTATGCCCAAGACCTGTATACCAGGCACGACCACCGTCATAGTGGTGCGCCCATGAGATAGGATGGTCGTCGCCCATGGTTCCACCCTCGTAGGAGGACTCCTTGATCACGGCCAGCACGTGCACATTGGCCCTCGGATTAGGTTCGTAGTTGTACCATTCGTCCGTGTGATTCCAGACTAACGGCAGATCTTTTGTGGACGGATGAAGACGGTCGGTGAAGACAATATCCGCCGGCTGAACGGCAGGATGGGACGCAAAATATCCGCCTACAAGTCCACCATACCATTCCCAGTCATATTCGGTATCTGCGGCAGCATGAATACCAACCCATCCGCCTCCTGACTGCATGTAGTCTACCATCGCTGCTTCCTGCGTTGAGTCAAGGACATCAAGTGTTGTATTTAAGAAAACGATGACCTCATAATGCTCCAAAGAATCCGTGTGGAAATAGTCCGAATCCTCGGTTGCGTACACACCAAAACCGTTTCCCGCTCCAAGGGCTCTGATGGCCTCCACACCAGACTCAATAGAATTGTGCCTGAATCCTTCTGTCTTGGAAAATACCAGCACCTCATAACGGTGCTGCGCCACGGCATCCCGTCCTGTTACAGCAGCGATGACTAATCCGATAAGCCCCGCTGCAAGCACTTTATTCATCTCCGTCCAATCGCTTGACACGAATATTGCGGTACCACACGGGCTGGCCATGATCCTGGAGCCCAATATGTCCCTCACGGGCAAATGCGGTCCCGGGGGTCGGAAACTTGTTCCAAGAACCGTCCGGGTTCTCATGAGGAGTCCGCCATTGTGCAATATCCATATCCACCACACGCTTGCCGTTCAGGCTCACCTGAATCCGGCTACCCCTGCAAATCAACTGATATGTGTTCCATTCCCCTGGTGGGTTGATGGCATTTTTTGCGGGAGCCTGCAGATCGTAGACCGCGCCTGCTGTCCCCGTACGGCTCAAGTCTGCTCGTCCATAAGAATTCGCGATCTGCACTTCAAGTCCGGTGTAAACGGGATCCATAATATCACTCGTTCGGAAAAAGACACCGCTGTTGGTCCCCTCAACTACCTTGAAATCCAATTCCAGTATGAAATCACCATAACGCTCTGAAGTCCATAGATAATCCAGGTTGTGCTCTTCCCCATCCGGGTTCTCGCGCTTCACGGTGAGTTCCCCATTCTCAACAACAAACTTGTTGTTTTCTCCGGTAAGCCAGCCACCCAGATCTTCGCCATTAAAGAGTTCTTCCCAGCCTTCGGGGTTCTTGGCCGGATCCTCGATAGCCATTGGCGCATCAAGCTCCCGAATCCAGATGTTACGGAACTGAATGTTTGCACTTGTGGGGTTCATTGCACCCCGTGCTTCATCCCATCCTCCATGATGCTGCAACGCAATAGCACCTTTCTCGGGCAGACCAGGAATTTCAGCATTCTCAATAACCTGTTCCCCGTTGAGCATGACCCAAATCCGGTTCCCAATCAGAGTTATGTCCATTGAGTTCCACTCGCCCATTGCGTTGTCTGCACGTACGCGCGGAACCGCTGCTGCGCGTTGCTCAGGCGTTGCTTCGGGATTGGTGCGCACCCCCCAGAGTTCCCCCGAGCCGACGCCCCAGTTCCATAGGTTCACCTGCTGCGTCGTGCCGCGCAGAAATATCCCTGAATCCGAATTGGGAGTAGGATTGGTCACCACTTCGCCATCCTCGTCCACCTCATAAGAACCATCTGGAAGTATGTTTGGCATATCGAATATGCCGCTGGCTCCCTTGAACCTCCAATCAACGTGTAACTGAAAATCCCCGAACTCCTCCTCTGTCCAAAGGCTCTTGTCTTCCGCCTCGGATAGCGCGTCATAGTCAATCATGTATTCCTTGACCGTCCAGTGTCCTCCGTCTCCTTCGGGCACTTTCCACCCCGAAAAATCCTTTCCATTGAAAAGTGCGCGATACGCGGGCCATTGGCGCCAAGTCGGATATGTGTAGTAGGGTGGGAGTTCGTTCGCATACTTGGGCTTGGGCGGCGTACCCTGATTGAAAAACACATAAAGCCCCGTTTTACCTGCCAAGACAACATCAATGTCTCCGTCTTTATCCATGTCCTTGGCATTAATTTTCATTCCCACGCCGACAACATTGTTGGGGGGCGGGCTGATACCTCCCTCTTCTGGGTAGTAAGGAACGTGGTTGTATGAGAGTATGTGGCGCTTGAATTCGCCGCCCTTTATATCGTACCAGAATACGAAAGAGGGATCCCCTACACCAACATCGCCCCCGTAATGTGCAAACAGGCGTTTGCCCGCAATCAGATCATCCTTACCGTCCCCGTTCAAGTCTGCCATAGCCAGAGAATGAAAGACGCTATGATCAGTCTCAATCCAGTGCCTCGTAAATGACCGGTTGCCAGACTCATCCACAGACTGCTCATACCAGGCCAGTCCGTATGCATGCGCGCTACCGAGAATCACATCATTCATGCCGTCTTCGTTAACATCGTATACAATGTTCGGATGCGCGGTTGCAATAGCATTTTCGAAGAGTGCACTCCTAAAGTCCCAATCGGCGTGGAATGGCCACGGCCCACGCGGCTCGTCCGGCTGCTCATACCAACCCTGCCCAGTTACAATATCAAGACGACCATCCATGTTGATATCTCCGAGCGCGTTACCGTGCGTGTCTCCGTCCGTCCCAACGATATGCTCTACCCAGTAGGGAGCCTCATCAATATGCTCAAGCCACGTCATGCCCTGTCCTTCGACCAGACTCCAGTGATTAACCAGGATATCTTCATCACCGTCTCCATCTATATCCCCGTGGACAACACCTTCCATATTGAAGGCTTGGTGGATCTTATGCGATTGCCATTGCTCTCCGGGCTCTAGTGGTCTCCCGGGATTACGATACCAGTAAGCTCCCTTCATGAACATCCACCCACTGCTTACGATATCTTCCCATCCGTCAAAATCAACATCCAGCGCAAACTCGCTGTTGCTCTCTGTTTCTGGACCGTTGGGTTCGGCGCCTGATCGATACTCCTCATGTTTGATCCAAAGTGGAGCTTCATACCAATTCCGGCCGGCTGCGATGTCGTAGTCACCGTCATTGTCAAGATCTGCCACAGAGGCGGTTTCCGAGAAAGGTCCAAACCAGTAACTGTTCTGGAGCGGATCGTGTACAGGCCCGTCAATCTTAACGGGTATAAAAATGGTCTCCTGAGCCTGTGCATTCACTGCCAGAAGCAAGCCCAAAAGCATGAGTGTGGTACGAAAGAAATGTGTCATGATTCAACAAAATTCGTTTAGCAAACCTAACTGCAGCACCGTTGCGCGCAGTCGAATGTAGCGGACTTTATCAACCATTCTGCGCTATGCGCCTGAGGTTGATTCCGAAGTATGGCACGCCCCAGCTGAGGACCGTGTCGCTTCCATACTCCTACTTGAAGTCATCCTATATAATATGTGTTTTTTACCGTTTACCGTCAGCATATCCTTGTCGCGGAGTCAGCGGCCCTCCGATTCGTTGTCCCGCTCCGCAACCCTATCCAAAAGAGCTCGCACACTGGTGTTACTGCGCCCGTTCTGATCGTCCTGAAGATCCCAAATTGATCACACATTGTATGTGTGGATTGACCCTGCTTGATACATACGAGGAACCTTGGGTATGCAAGAAGAAAATTCAGGCATTACCAATTGCTGCGGACACACACCGCCGCGGTTATCGGGAATGATCTCCCGACCGAAACCTGTCCAGTTGACCGAAGCCATGGGCTTTCAGTTTCCGTCAGTCACCGCTGAGGTTATCTCAGCCACGCTTTTTTGATGTCGGGATCTCCTGCGCGCGTTAGACGCTCCACCTGATCGTCTGATAGCACCACCTCCAGCGCTGCAAGGTTTTCCAGCACCTGCTCCTGTTTACTGCCCCCTATAATCGGGAGCACCGGTGGATCGCTCTGTCGCATCCAGGCAATAATGACCTGGTTCACAGTCGACTTTGTTTCCGAAGCCACCGACTGCAGCGCTTGCATGCGTTCGTCGGCCTCCGGGCCCGCAAACTGCGCGGGCACTGGACGATCATCGCGGGAGTAGGCTCCCTGCAAAAGAATGGAATACGCAATCAACGACATGCCGTGATGGTCACAGAATCGCTTCATGTCCTCGGAGATGCAAATCTGCGGTCCAAAATCCGCTCCGTGCCGCGGCCGAAAATAAGTATATCGCTGCTCGACCACACTGTAGGGGGTTAATCCACGCAGAGCCGCTACCATGTTTGCTTCTGCAACCCGCCAGATCCATAGATTGCTCGCCCCCAATACGCGGACCTTGCCGGCTGCAATCAGGCGATGGAACGCCTCCATGGTCTCCTCAAGCGGCGTATCAAAATCATCTCTGTGTGCATAGTACACATCAATGTAGTCCGTCTGGAGGCGTTGAAGGCTCTTGTTGCATTCCGATTCAATCTCTGAAGCACTCAGTCCACCTTCGCAGCCCGGATAGTCAAATCCTAGTTTGGTACTGATGGCCATTCGGGCACGATTTCCTCGTGCCGCCATCCAGCGCCCAATCGTACTTTCGCTCTCGCCTCCCACACATCCCGGATACCAACTCGCATAAAAATTGCCGGTGTCAATGAACGTACCTCCGTTATCCGCAAAGACATCCAACAGCCTGTACGACTGCGTTTCACCTACGCGGCTACCGATCAGGTCCGTTCCGTAGCAAAGGGCACTGACTTCCACCTCGGTGCCTCCAAGTTTTACTTTATCCATCAGTCAGTAAAGGTTACCATGGCTGCCCCACCCAGCATGAGTACCACGCCAAATGCCTTCATCATGGTGATTGGTTGCACTGGTGAGCCCAACCAGCCATAATGCGATAATATCATGGCCGTAATCACCTGCCCCGCCAGGAGCGACATAAACAATCCGCCCGCGCCAACCCTTGGAATAAGTGCGGCAATAGCAAATACCAAAAGCGCGCCCATCATGCCGGCAGTGAATAACCACGGGTTAACGTCTTGCAGTCGACCAAAAAACTCCGGTTCCCAAGCTGTAAAGCCCACGAGAATGGCCGTAACTGCACCGATACACCAGAACAGGGCATTGGCCATTTGCGGATTCTGAACGGCTGCACCGGCCCGGCCGTTCATCGCCAGATGAACCGCCAGTATGACTCCCAATCCAAGGGTGAGTAAGAAGAATGCTGCT
The DNA here is from genome assembly GCA_009841335.1 of Rhodothermaceae bacterium. Lineage (GTDB taxonomy): Bacteria > Bacteroidota > Rhodothermia > Rhodothermales > Bin80 > Bin80. Next base: position 54,297 of record VXLY01000105.1, read on the forward strand.
TTCATTTGCGTAGAGTTTGATTGTGTGAACGTCTATGTCTGAAGGTGAACCCACCGCTCTGTACGGTGGCTCTCCAATATGGCATCACAAAGCATGATTTCGTGGGCACCATCTGCAAAAGTCGGATAGCGTGCTGCCCGCGGATCTGTACCGGATGCGATATCCTCATAAAAGGCTCTAAAACATTGTTTGAAGGTATCTGGAAACCCCTCGTTATGGCCGCCTGGGTAATTGCTGAAGCCCGCAGCAAAGTCATTCACCAGGGCTGGGTCGCGTGGCAGCACTTCGTTGGGTTTCGATCGATGACCCATGAACAGTTCATTTGGACGCTCACTGCACCAGGACAGCGAGCCGTTTTCTGCCGCAATCTCGTAACTGCAGTAATTCTTGCGCCCTGCCGTGACCTGCGACACCCACAGGACCATCCGCGCACCCCCATTCATGCGCAATATTACGCAACCGCAGTCTTCAGTTTCGATGGGTACCTCCACCAATTCCTGCCCTTCTGTAGACGCATACGTAGCGACTTCACCTGTGGGCCTTTTGCGGACAGGATGAACAATGCTCAGGTCGGCGAACACTGCCTCGGCCCGTAACCCGGTGATAGAGCAGACCAAATCCATCCAGTGGGTGCCAATATCTGATACTGCCCGCAGTGCACCTCCCTCAGAGCTCAACACGCGCCAGTTATAGTCCGTGTCGTAGAGCAACCAATCCTGTACATACCGCCCCACAGCGCTGTGTATCCGTCCCATCTCCTGGACACGCGCACGCGCTTCCAGATTCAGCGGATAGAACCGAATATTATAACATACTCCAGCATGTAGGTTTTTTTCACAGGCCAAGGCTACCAACGCGTCCGCCTCCGCGGCATTCATAGCCAATGGCTTCTCGCACATAACATGCTTGCCGGCAAGAAGCGCTTGATATGCAAAATCGTAATGCATGACATTAGGCACGGCCAGATGCACGGCTTGCACAGTAGAATCTGAGAGAATCTCCTCATAACTGGCGTAACCGCGCGGCAGCCCCAGCGCCTCACTGGCAGCCCTTGATTTTTCTGGGGAACTACCCAAAATACCCCTAACTGGCATGCCTAGGCGCTGCAATGCCTCTACATGCACTGGACCAATAAATCCTGTACCTGCGACAGCAACACCGATTGACCTCATGGTATGATTAAGCTACCGCCCGAGGGAGCGAACGTACTCTCGGTTGTGCCCGCGGCAATATTTGGAAAATCTCGGCGGGTAAGCCCACTACGAAAAAAGTGATTCATGGCGCATTTCTCCGTTCGCGAAAAAGAATCTACATAATATCACGTCAACAAACCGGTGATGCTACACTGAATCACTCATGAGGCGAACTTCACGCAGGCCGGGCTGGGCACATTCACCACCTGATGGGGTCCGATCAGATGCCCTGACCTGCTGTCGATACGATAGACAACGAGCGTATCTGAGTCCTGATTGGCCACAATTAAATGCTCTCCCGCAGAGTCAAGTGTAAAATTACGCGGCGTAGTACCATGGGTTGGGAACCAGGCAGGCTTCGCCAGGCGTCCTGTACCGCTATCTACTTGAAAACAGACGATGCTGGCCAATCCGCGCAGTGACGCATAAAGGAAGCGTCCATTAGGATGAACATGAATATCCGCACCGGAACGAATTCCAGTATAATCTTCGGGAAGTGCATCCAGCGTATACAACAGTGTTGCACGCCCATCTTTCCACTCGAGAAATGAAATAGTTGAATCCAGCTCATTCATCAGGTACGCACCTGTACCTGCGGGATTAAACACCAGATGCCTTGGCCCTGCCCCTGCGTGGATGTTTACTGCTTCCCCGCCACTTTGCAGGTCAGCTTTCGATCCATCCATTCGGTAAACGTACACTCGATCTGTACCCAAATCCGGAACCAGGCAATATTCTCCAGTAGGATCTGGTACAATCGCATGCGGATGCGGAGCCTCCTGGCGCGCTGTGTTCGGACCAGTGCCCGTATGCTGCACATATCCTGTAACCTGTTCCAGGCTACCATTATCGGTCAGACCTACGACAACGACAGATCCACCGACATAGTTGGCAATCAGGAGGTGGTCATGAAGAACACTGATGTAGCATGGAGCACCGCCCCGCGTGCCTGCATGACCGAGCGATTCAAGTGCGACGGACTCTGGATCCCATGCCCAGGCCTGCACAGCTCCCTGAGCCAACCCGTCAAATTCCAGGGTTTCACTCACAGCATAAAGCCTATGACGGGCGGCATCCACAGCCAAATAGGATGGGTTCGGCAGCCCCCGAACCGCACCCTCAGGGCGCAATCGCCCTGCATTAAATGAATAGATATAGATACCCACACCGCGCCCATTAACATGGTCCAGCGGTTCTGTATACGTGCCTACAAGTACGGTTGCCATCACTTCGCTTCGCCTACCTCCACTCCTGACAAATGCTCAAGCGCCATAATTAATGCATGGTTGCCTTCGCTTCCAAGCCCTCGATCCTGCAGCGTGCGGTACCACTGAAACACTTGACTGGTCACCGGTAACGGTACACCCATAGCATCTGCTGCTTCCAGTACCAAGCGTAGATCTTTTTGCTGCAGATCAATTGTAAAGCCGGGCCTGAAATCTCTCACGATAGCCTGTGAACCCCGATTACTGAGCATCCAACTGCCCGCCGCCCCGTGCTCCACCGCTTCCAGTGTCTTCGCCAGATCCAGGCCTCCTTTGTGTGCAAACAGAAGTGCCTCACTGACCGCCTGCATCGTACCTACCACCAGAATCTGATTGACGAGTTTCGCCATCTGGCCCGCCCCTGTACAGCCTACATGCGTAATGCGATTTCCCATTGCGCTGAGAACATCCATTGCACGGTCAACGTCAGCCGCATCACCTCCAACCATAATGCTTAGCGTTCCATTGGCCGCACCTTCACTCCCCCCACTGATGGGGGCATCCAACATCCGCAGCCCTGCCGCACGAAGCCGTGCCTCCATACTGATTGTGGCCTGTGGACTAATGGTACTGGTATCGATCACGAGTGCGCCAGGTCTGGCCCCCTTTATGACCCCGCTTTTCCCAAACAATACTTCTTCGACATCCTGGGTTTCACTGACACAGATAACAATGATGTCCGACTCGGCAGCTACGCCCGCTGCATCCGATGCTCCGCGTGCACCGGCAGATACCAAAGGTGCCATGCGACTCGCCGTCCGGTTCCAGACGTGCACATCAAACCCGGCCTTGAGCAGATTGCGGGCCATGCCGCTACCCATGATACCCAAGCCTATGAATCCGATGGTTTCTTTCATCTGAGGATCAAAATGGCATTAATGTAACCCGCCACGTGCTTTGATGCGGGTAACCGTGCTTGTATGAGTACATTCGTCACGCACGCCCCGTAATGTACGGCTATGGGAGCAATCAGGAATCAGACCAACTCCCTCAGCCCAGAGCAAATAGGGGATTTACCTGTAACTCCAACACCTCGCTCATGCCGTACGGACGAATCCTTTCTGAATTCATCCTTCCGCAGCAAGTCCATCCCCTGCTGAACCGAGTTTGTAGAGATGCTCCCCGGCGCTGGGAACGTACAAATAGCCCTCTTCCACATGTTGTTTCCAGTAGGAGAGGTCAATCGACCTAGGATCTCGATAACCAAGGCCAACCTTTTCGCAACGTTCCCGGGGAATTTGACTGGCTAGTGTGAGCTTGATGCGAGGAACTTCCACGCCCCGCTCGTAGGTCGCATCACCCCGCACATGCGCCGAGTGTGCAAGAACTGTCCAGGGATATCGGCCATACCTGCCCCAGTTCGCCTTGAAATACTCGGTGCCGTGAAAACCGATTTCGTCCAGCAGTTTGCCGTGCGTATACGAAAGCTCAGAAATATGCGGAGCATATAGGAGGACCTCGCCACCATCTGCGATTACCGGCTCCAGTTTGTACATCCCCTTTGCTCCCGTCCACAGATCATCATACATGGATGGCACAACTGCAAAGGCCCGCCTGACCGGCGTATCCAACCAGGTAATGTGCACTTGAGCAGCGTGTCTGGCTGCTCTCAACCAGGATCCATCCCCGTCAGATCCCACATGCACTCCCACTAAACCACCTCCGTCTACCACCATGTTCACAAAATAGCGTGCACAAGGAATCCCCTGGGCAGCCCGATCAATCAATCGCCGAATCGGGGTATCATAGGTCCCGATTATTGAACGGTTGCTCATAAGAGCTCCCGCCCAATGTGTGAAGTCAATCACCTCCTGGCCGCTGATTCCAGGAAAGAAATACTTGTTTCCTCCTGAGAATCCTGCCACCTCATGGGGGAAGACCGGGCCGCACACAAGGGCTGCGTCATAGTTAAGCACCTTACGGTTTACCGTCACGGGAAGTTTTCGCTTTATGAGTCCTTGTGTAATTGCATAGACTTCCTCGGCAGATATCGTCTCAAGTGTCACAAGCGCTGACGGATCATCCCAAGCGTGATTGAAAAGTCCCACCCGCGAATATTTCCCTGCTCGTTCAATACGCGAAATCCCCACATGAGCCAAAAGCGCTGATTCACTCATCGGTGCGTGCGTACCCAGGGCAACCAGGAAATCCAATACAGCTACCCGCTCTAATAAGAGATCACATATCAGGCGAAAGACCAGCGGAATTGGTGCAGTGCGCGTAGCGTCTGGAATAATTACCAATACTCGATCCCCGTGTGCAAACCTGCTTCGCAGTGTTCGTTCAAGAATCCGGGCTACATCCGCCTCTGTGAGCAGGCGCGCTGGTGCTGCGGGTTCCATCAATGGTTTAGTCAGTTGTTCAACATTCAGGATAATCCCTTCCCAAAGTAATAGATTCTATACAAGTACTGGAAAAAACTCTCAGACCCGAATATGAAACGCAACAACGTCTGTCTCGGAGGAATATTTCTGCTGCTTCTGGCGGTAAACACCGTGGGCTGCGGAATATCTCCCGAACGCCCCAATATCCTGATTATTCTGGCGGATGATCTGGGATATTCGGATATCGGAGCCTATGGAGGCGAAATCCATACTCCCAATCTTGATTCACTAGCGATAAACGGGGTTCGCTTCCGCCAGTTCTATAACGCGGGACGCTGCTGCCCCACAAGAGCTTCGCTCTTGACTGGTCGCTACCCGCACGGAGCCGGTATGGGGGCTATGGTATCGAGTTTGAACAGTGAAATCACGACTGGGCCCTACCAAGGCTACCTGAGTGAATCCGCGATTACCCTCGCAGAAATGCTTCTGGACGCAGGGTACAATACGTACATGTCCGGAAAATGGCATGTTGGCGAACGTCCTCAGCACTGGCCACGTGTTCGCGGCTTCGAACGTTATTTCGGTCTCATCAGCGGTGCAAGCAGCTACTACGAGATTATCGAAAACCAGCCGCGTTTACGGCAAATGGCCCTTGACGACGATCCCTGGAGTCCACCTGACTCAGGCTTCTATATGACCGACGCTTTCACGGACTACGCAGTTGAATTCCTGCAGTCTCATAATTCCAACAAACCCTTTCTGCTCTACCTGGCCTACACTGCCCCGCACTGGCCTCTGCACGCACTGCCTGAGGACATTGCCCGGTATGAAAACCAATATGGTGACGGCTGGGATGTGCTGCGTCAGGAACGCTATGCACGAATGCGGACGCTGGGTGTTGTCGATGAAAATTATGCGCTCTCTCCCCGGCCCGCTGGTCTACCCGCATGGCAAGATCAACCCAACAAGGAAGACTGGTCTCTGCGCATGTCAGTCTATGCCGCCATGGTTGACCGGATGGATCAAGGCATCGGACGCGTCCTTGATCAGTTACGAGCTATGGGAGAGCTTGACAATACTCTGGTACTTTTTCTGTCAGACAACGGAGGATGTGCCGAGAGTGTGGATGGACGACGATTGCATGACCCGAACACAACTGTTGGCGAGCGCGGTTCATATCTGGCCTATGAGGAAGCCTGGGCCAATGCCTCAAATACGCCCTTCAGACTATACAAGCAATGGACACATGAAGGTGGAATTGCAACCCCCCTTATCGCGCACTGGCCTCTTGGTATTGACGGACCAGGCCGCATAGTAGATGAACCAGGCCATGTAATTGATCTGCTTGCAACTATCGCTGATATCAGCCATGCTGCACTGCCCCAAACCGATGGAACCAGTCTGCTGCCACTCCTGAATACACAGCAGTATGAGTGGCCTGACCGCACACTCTATTGGGAGCACATTGGTAATCGAGCAATCCGCCAAGGTAACTGGAAGCTGGTGTGGGACCGCAGCCGTGCAGAATGGGAGCTCTACAATTTGGCGACAGACGCGACAGAGATTTACGATCTTGCGTTGGAGGCCCCTCAAATTGCCTCACACCTGCAACGTAGCTGGGAAGTCTGGGCAGACTCTATCGGAGTTCGCATGAATTGATCCAATCTGGCTATCCGAACGTGGCATCAAGTACACAGACCAACCTTCCCGGACATATCCCTACCAGAATGAGTTCAATCCTCGTTCAACATGTTGAAGGGATTTGTCGTGAAGCTGTGCCGATCCCGGATGCCGTGTGCAGCCCTGTTAGGTCTGCCCTATTCTTCACACGAAGCTATGTCATGTAACACCTCTTGCACCCCGAATCTGATGTGACCCCACAAAGTGGGTAACATTGTCTACTATTTCTCCTAGACCTACTTCTTCCATATAAAATCATGCAACGTACAATCTTGATAACGGGAGCCAGTACGGGCATAGGCGCCGTTATAGCCCAACGACTGGCAAAAGGCAACACACTTATTCTCCACCATAACCAGTCTCCCATAGAGTCCGTAGCAAAAGAAGTACGGGATCTGGGAGGAATCGTGCATACCTCCCAGGCTGATCTCATGCAGGAAGCTGGCTGTCGCGCACTCATGCGAGATGTAACCCGTGTTACGGATCACCTCGATGTACTGGTCAACAATGCAGGCAGCCTTTTAGAGCGTCACACGGTTGAGAACCTGACTTGGTCGCTCATGGAGCGTATTTTCTCACTGAACACTTATTCAGCAATCCTGCTTACGCAGTTGTGTGTTCCGCTATTGCGGAGAGGCAACTTGCCCAGCATCGTGAACATGACCTCCATCGCTATGCGGCACGGTGCGCCCACAGCAACAGCATATGGAGCGGCAAAAGGGGCCTTGGACTCTTTTACGCGTGGGGCAGCTCGTGAGCTTGCGCCCGAAATCCGCGTCAATGCCATTGCTCCCGGTGTTATTCTTACACCGTTTCATGATCGATACTCTACTGAGGAAAAACTGGCTGCTATTGCCAGCGATACACCTGTGGGCTTCAATGGCGAAAGCGATCATATCGCTCAGGCCGTAGAGCTCCTGATTGAGAATACCTTCATCACCGGCGAAACTATAGATATCAATGGCGGATTATTCATGCGCTAATCACCCTGGTAGCACATTATTGCTGGCCGTGTTCATCCTGGGTTTTTCTGGATGTTCCACATCTGATCCAGAATCAGATTCGCTCCCAAATATCATTTACATCATGGCTGATGATTTGGGATTCGGAGATCTGGGGAGCTACGGCCAGGAAACTATCCAGACCCCGCGGCTGGACCAAATGGCTGCCGAGGGAATCCGGTTTACCAGTCACTACGCAGGCAGTACGGTCTGTGCGCCATCGCGCTGTGTGCTCATGACCGGCCTCCACAGTGGCCACTGCCGGATCCGCGGCAATGGCCGGGTCCCCCTTGAGGACGAGGACTTTACGGTGGCTGAAATGCTTCAGGATGCTGGATACGCAACGGGCCTCGTTGGTAAGTGGGGTCTGGGAGAGGCTGGATCTCCAGGCATACCAAACCGCCAGGGCTTCGATTATTTCTACGGGTACTTGAACCAAGTTCATGCACACAATTTCTACCCCGAATTTCTCTGGCGTGACACCCTACAGGTTGCTCTACGAAACGAAGTGATCTCCGTTAGAGGCCTCGGTGGATACGCAACAAAAAGGGTAGACTACTCACACGACCTGTTCACGGAAGAAGCACTTGCATTTGTTGACCGACACGTGGATGGACCATTTTTTCTTTACCTGGCCTACACAATCCCCCACGCAAACAATGAGAGCCGCCACGGCGGGTTGCACGGCATGGAGGTTCCCGACTATGGCATCTACGCCGACATGGAATGGGCGGACGCTCACAAAGGTACAGCTGCCATGATAAGTCGCCTCGACAGGGATGTCGGGCGATTACTGGATCATCTCACGGCACTGGGAATTGGCGACAACACACTGGTTCTTTTCACGAGCGACAATGGTCCTCACCGTGAAGGCGGACGTGATCCAGAATTATTCAAAAGCAGTGGGCCGCTGCGTGGTATCAAGCGAGCTCTTTATGAGGGCGGAATACGCGTTCCTCTCATTGCCCGATGGCCTGATCGAATTGCAGCCGGCACCGTGACCGATCATCCATCGGCATTCTGGGACTTCCTTCCAACGGCAGCAGAAATAGCCGACATTGAAGCACCGGAAACGGATGGGATTTCTTTCCTCGCTACGCTAGAAGGAGAAGAGCAGGAGACCCACAGTCACCTGTACTGGGAATTTCACGAAGGTGGCGGACCCAAACAGGCCGTTCGCAGCGGCGACTACAAGGCGGTTTATTTTCACGCAAACGGTACCACAGAGTTGTACGACCTGGAACAGGACCTCGGCGAAACTACCGACCTATCGACCCAGATGCCCGAATTGGCGGACAGTCTGGTAGAGTTGATGCGACACGCACGTACGCCGAACGAGCGCTGGTCAATCACATGGACGACTACCGAACTACCGTGAAGGGTATCGTTGCCATAGTATGTTCCCACACCATAGCGAGCGTCCCACCCTCGTCGGTCACATCAAGAAACGAGATCGTGAATTGATCAATGCTGAACTCAACATCGCTGACCGTCATGGCAGTTCGTAACACATCCTTATCCGCCGTGTAGTTGTAGGATCCCCACAATCCATCTCCGGAAGCTCTGCCCGAATCCTTGGCTTCATGCGTGGACAGAATGAATGTCCAACTACCCTGGTTCAGTTCCGCGAAAACACTGTATTCGCCGGCAGGGACTTCTGTCCCGCCGATCATAAGGGGTACATCCGTATGCAACCTCGTGGATTTGTTCGCACCAGCCCGCCAAACGGGGGCAGGGCCGGTCACCGCGGTGCCATATTCCTCGCCTGAACCGAATATTCCTGTCCGCCCGCGAAGAATTGGACGTCCATAGTCAACAATGATCCAAGCCTCCCCAATCTGGGTCGAAGCTTCTCCGCGCGGAGAAGCAGGGCGTTGCGCATATACGTAATCGGCTCCAATCAGGAAGAGTGCGAAAAGAAGCGTGAGAGTTTTGATGCGATGCATAACTAGTTGTGTAAGCTGATGAACAGAAAAATACCTGAGCGACAACTAACGCAAAGAGTCTTCGGCGGTTTCGCTGCCTGGATGGATCAAATACTCCCAGCGTTCACCTGGACCCGACAACGCCCTGTTCGTTCAGTTTTTTTCGGAGCCGGGCGGAGGTGGCGAACGTACTGTTACAGACGACTTTTCGGGTGAGCCTTCCTGTCCGTCCCCGCCACACGTCCGGCGTCACTTACTTTTTCCACCTGTGGCCACGCGGATTAACAATAAAGTTCTGCTCGCTTCCTCTCCGTTTGAAACTCCAGTTTTCGTTCATATCTGGAGACGTCCCGCAATCCTGGCAGTCCGCACATCTGCAAGATCTCCATTGTATATTTGATGTCGGTGTATCTTTTACCAACTAATCCTGAACCAACCAAACTCGCCTGCTTAGATGATTAGTCGCAATCGCCTCTTTTACGGCAGCTGCCTTGCTCTGCTGACAACAGCATTCGCTTTCACAGTCATTGCTGGAATTGCCTTCTCTGTAAAATCAGAATTCATTCTCACGAATGCGCAACTCGGTGTTTTCACCGGTGTGTTTTTTATCGGCTTTACTGTCAGCCAAGCTATTTTTTCTCCGCTTTGCGATGTAATCGGAATGCGGTGGATCGTGCGGGGAGCGTTTGTTGGTCATGTGGCCGGCGCCATCCTGATCATGACAGCCCAAGGCTATGTGCCGGCCGTAGCCGGCTCTCTTTGTGCCGGGCTTGGGGCGGGATTAGTTGAGGCCGGGTGCAACCCACTCGTAGCCGCGCTCTACCCAGATAATAAAACCTCCAAACTGAACCACTTTCACATGTGGTTCCCGTACGGAAACCTCATCGCAGCCGTCATACTGACCTTGATCTTTGCACAACTTGGAGCCGGATGGCGCTCGCAGCTCATACTGGTCCTGGTACCTGCACTGGGTTATGGCCTCATGATGTTCACTGCCCCCTTCCCACAAACGGAAGGAGTCACAGCGGGCGTGTCGGTGGGCGAGTCATTCAAGGCACTGTTTGCTCCTATAATGCTCGTCATGATGCCTATGATGTTGCTCACAGCATCTATGGAGCTCCCACCCTCAAGTTGGGTTCCGTCTGTCCTCCAGGCAGGAGGAATTAATGGCTTGCTCGTGTTTGGATTTGTATTTGGCATCATGGGCACACTCCGGTTACTCGCCGGCCCAGTGGTCAAGGCCCTCACACCGACCGGCATCCTGTTTGGGAGCGCGGTTTTAGCCACGTTAGGTCTATTCCTGTTCAGCATGGCGGAAACAACCTTGCTGGCTTTCCTGACCGCCGCGATTTGGGCAGCCGGAATTGCTTACTTCTGGCCGACTATGCTGGGTTACGTTTCTGAACGAAACCCCAAAAGTGGTGCGCTGGGTCTCGGGGTTATGGGCGCTGTAGGAATGCTTGCGTCCTTCTTCGTAACGCCCTGGTTGGGAGACATCGCCGATGACAGAGGACATGACACGCTCAACAGTGAGACCGTCATCCAGATATTTGAGGATGTTAACACGGAATTCCCTGCCATCGCGGAAAATTCTGGAGCACAGGAAGCTGATATTATGGCCGTCAATTCCACCGTGGCAGGCGTGCTGGCGACGTATGGATCCGATGGTGAATTACCCCGCGGCAGCACAATGCAGGCCCTAAGGTCCGTTAGCGGATCCGGCGTCGAATCAGAGATCGTAGGACGGGCACAGGCTGAGCTGAATCCTGCTGACAATGAGGGCGGTCGACGTTCCTTCCGCACGCTCGCACCCTTCGGAATTATACTGATCGTGGTCTTCGGACTTCTACTCGTGAGAGATCTTCGTGCTGGCGGCTATAAAGCCGAAAAGCTCGGCGGTCACTGATCGAGGTACACGAGAAGTCAGGGCGTGCGCTGGAGTATTGCGTCTCGAAGCACTTCCGCCGGGTGTAGGGGATTCGTGATGCCACAGTGCTGCAATTGATGGCGACAACTGGTGCCGGGAGCTGCAATTATTGTGTCGGTACTGGTGTTGCGCATCATAGGCGCCAGTCGGCGCTCAGCCATCTTCCGAGATATTTCATAGTGCTCCTTTTCATAGCCGAAGGAGCCTGCCATTCCGCAACAACTAGTATCAACTTCGCGCGCATGGTAGTTTTCGGGGAGTGCCAGGATTTTCAGTGTTGATTCCGTGCCTGCAAGTGCGCGCTGGTGGCAATGACCATGCAGTAGGATCTCGCGCGCTTCATCCGTGAAGGAGAGCGATAGTCTTCCCTCTTCCGCGAGACTGGCCATAAACTCGTCAAAAAGTACCGCCTGATTCGCAACCTCCCGCGCTTCACTGCTATCAGGCAATAGGTATAGGTACTCGTCGCGCATTGACAACAGACAGCTTGGCTCCAAGCCAATGATAGGCAGCCCCGCTTTTGCATACGGCGCCAGTCGCTCCACCGTATCCCGTGCTGCCGTACGCGCTTTCTTTACCATTCCCTTCGAAATGAGCGGCCGCCCGCAGCAGCGGTGTCCAGGAAGGATAACTTCAAAGCCTGCCGCCTCGAGCACCTCAACCGCAGCTATCGCTACATGTGGTTCGTTAAACGTGTTGAACGTGTCATTGAAGAGCACAACACGTTCCCTTTCCTGCGTGCGCTGTGGTCGCTGTTTGAACCACTTCGTGAAAGGCTTCCGAGTAAAGGCAGGCAACTTGCGCTGTCGGGAAATACCCAATCCACGGTCGAGAGCAAACCGCACCGGCATACTGCCCAAAATCCCGTTAATCGGAGGCGCGAGAGCTCCACTGGCTAAACGGGAAAATCTTGCGATGTCTCCAAACAGACGCGTTCGCAGCGGCGTACCGTGTTTGGCATGGTATTGCGCCAAAAACTCAAACTTGATCTTGGCCATGTCTACGGACGAAGGACACTCAGACTTACACGCTTTGCATTCCACGCACAGATCCATCACTTCATACATGCGTGCACTGGTCAGTTCCTCGTGAGGCAGAATCCCCGAAAGCGCAGCTCTCAATGCATTAGCACGCCCCCGAGTACTGTGCTCCTCTTCACGGGTAACCATGTAGCTGGGACACATGACCCCCGTTGTGTCTTTCCGGCAAATTCCAGCCCCGTTGCACATTTCAATGGCCCGATCAAAACCATGCTCCGCGCTGAAATCCAGATTCAGCTCCACCGGTACAACCTCGTAGTCCGCGCCGTAACGCAAATTCTCGGTCGCTGGCGGAGCATCCACAACCACGCCTGGATTCAGCAATCCGCGGGGATCCCACATCTCCTTCACGTCCTGATACAGCCGGTATAGATCCGGACCGAAGAACCGCTCGTTTATCCAACTGCGCGCCCGTCCATCTCCGTGTTCGCTGGAAAGTGCGCCTCCGTAACCCTGCAATAGCTCGACCGCAAAATCAATGATCTCGGGAATCTTGGCTACTTCTGCAGCCAATTTTGCATTGATCAATGGACGAATATGGATGCAGCCTGCACTTGCGTGCGCGTAATAGGCCACACGTGTCCCCCTTTCCGTACAAAAATCATCTACCTTTCGCACGTACTCCGCCAAATGCTCAGTGGGAACTGCTGCGTCCTCAATAAAGGGGATTGGCTTGTGGTCCCCCTTGATACTCATCAACAACCCCAACCCCACCTTGCGAACCGTCCACACATTTACCTGTCGGGCCGGATCCAATACCGGCAGCACGCCACCCTTGTGTCCTCGCCTAACAAGGAGTGCGCGCAAATTCTCAATCTTCGAGCGCAGTTCCACCTCGCCACTTCCATAAAACTCCGTGATCAGGATGCAATCTGGGTCTCCCTCAATAAAAGTTTGAAGTAGCCGCGCGTACTTGGGAACCTCCTTGCACAAACGCAGACCCAAATTGTCCAACAACTCCACCGCACTGGGATCGGCCTCCAGAATGTCTGGAACACGCCTAAGCGCCTCTAGTGTGCTGCCAAATTGGACAATAGCCAATCCGCGCGCTGTTGGGACAGGGACCAGGTTCAGCGTCACATCCTGAATAACCGCCAGTCCCCCCTCCGCTCCACACACCAGTTTTGCCAGATTAAAGCGGTCGTCCCGGGGCACTTTGAAAGAGGGACCTTCGCCTATGAACCGATCAAGGTTGTAGCCACCACACCTCCGCCAGTGACGCGGTGTCCCTTCAAGGATGGTCTTATGGTTTTCAGGTGATCGTGTGAGCTCCACCATTCTCCGATACAGACTGCCTTCCAGACCACTGAGCTTCAATTTCTGCTCAAGCGCCTCGGCTTCCAATGGCTCCAGTTGTACTTGTGTACCATCACTGAGCACAGCTTTCATGCTACGGAGGTGGTCGGCGGCCATTCCGTAACAGATGGAATGACTTCCGGTTGAGTTGTTGCTTACAATTCCACCCAAAGCCGCACGGTTGCTGCTGGCCGGATCAGGACCAAACTGTAATCCGGCTGGCTCCAGGCTTTTGTTTAGTCGGTCAAGCACCAAGCCAGGCTCAGCACGCACCCAACCCTCAGCCTCATTGACTTCCAGTATTCGATTCAAATGACGGGTAAAATCCATCACTAAGGCCTCCGAAACCGCCTGACCGGCTAGACTGCTACCACCTGTACGAGGAAGCAGAGGAACTCCAAACTGTGCCGAAAGCGTAACCGCAGCGTGTACATCCTCCCGCGAAGCCGGGAAAAAGACACCATGCGGCATCACTTGGTAAATACTGGCGTCCGTGCTGTAAAGTACACGGCTGTAATCATCGGTTCGAACCTCCCCCTGACTTTCCTTCCGCAGCGCGTGCAGAAAATCTGTCAGTGCCCGATCATCATTCTGCATCAACAATTCAAGATCCAGTTAAAGCGATTTTCAAGATCCTGCCTGTCACAGAATCAGATATGTATACCGATCCATCAGGCCCCATCGCCAAACCGGTAGGCCTGGCCCGGGCAGATCCAGGACTGGCAGGGGAGTCTGTACCAGTAAAGCCCCCCACGACCAGCAGCGAGGATATAATGACTTGTTTCATTCTCCTTCGTCTCCGGTGTCAAATAGTGTTGGCATTGCACCTGGGGCTTTTCTCCCAAAATGTTTGTATGCCTTT
>VXLY01000072.1 GCA_009841335.1 Rhodothermaceae bacterium
GCCCGAAACAATACATATCGCCCCATCTGGAACCTCCCACGCTACACCAGCTCGCGCTGCAGTGTGCGAGCCCGATTGAGGTGTATGCCGGGGAGCCAGATTTTCCTGTGGAATGTGCCATTTCGGGTGCCGATGTTCCCGATCTTTCCTGGAAATGGCAACTCCAAGAGGGTCCTGAAGACCGACTGATTGAAGGCACATCCGGGGCTCCACCCATTTTTCGCACCCCGGGGGATGTGGAGAACACGCAGACCTTCAAATATGAGATTCGGGTGGAGGCACCGTTTTACGACGCTTCTGAACCCGAATTGGTGGAAATTATCGTCCTCCGACGACCGCAACTTTCGATTGAATGTGATGATATACAGGTGCATACGGGCGATCCGCCTCTGAAACTCAATTGCACACCGTCCCTGGATGTCCCGCTCCGGGACGGAACGCCGGACTACGTGTGGAGCTGGGCATCGGAGGATGGTATGAACCTTTTGTCAGGGGCACTAACCAGTTCGATGCCGCTGTTCAATGTTCCAGCTGATCAGGATCCGCCAACAGTCGAGTACACCTATCAGGTCACCGCATCTGCGAATAATATCGATCCACCGCAGAACCCGGCGACACTGACCGTGACCGTAGAGAAGTATCCGATTTATTTGGTGTGCCCCCAGGAAGTGGTGGTCACGGTCGGGATGCCGCCGCAACGGATTGCGTGCTCGGCGACCAGCGATCCTGATGCGGCGCTTGAGTATGAATGGCAGTGGACACCGACGGAGCGCCTGTCGGGCGCTTCGACGGGCAGTCCACTGTTTGATGTACCTGTGCGTCAACGTGTGTATTCGCGTACATATCGGTATACGGTGATGGTTTCAGCGAAACGTGGAATCTCGGCCGAGGCGTCGGTGTCGGTGGTCGTGCTTCGTCCGTCCCAGGGTCTGGTGGAGCAGGTGGAAGTCAGTAGCTCCGAATTGAATTTTGGCGTGGCAGGTCCAGATGGTGAGGTTTTGATTGATCCAGCGACGGAGCAGCTCTCCGGTTTGGTGTATGAGGCGGGGCAATCACATGCGGGCCGGATGATGATCCAGGCCAGAGACAGCGTAACGCTCTCCATGGAGCAAATCCAGTCAGCGGTACTGCGCCATATAGACTCTGGACGCGAGCTAATGCTGATGCCCCGTATCGCCTATTCGCCGTCCTGTACCACGTTTTTAGCCTATACTCAAGCCAGTCGGATTGTGCAAACCCTGTTGACTCCTGGTGACTGTCATGTGCTACGAATCGGGGGGAATATTGCGCTGGAGCAGGCCGATCCGGGAGCATATTCTGGGAAGGTTTCGGTGGTGATAGCAGTCAACGGGGTGGACCAGTTACATACGGTTCCGGTGCAGTTGACAGTGGAGCCGCAGCGGCGGGTGGTGCTGTTGGGGCCGGACGGCGTCCGGTTTGATGTTGCCCCATCTACCGGGGCCCCTCTGGAATGGGAACAGCATATCAGTATCCAGCCCCAGGTGGCCATACTGGACCCCCATACCCGGGTAGGCACATTTGAGCTCACGAACCCCTCCATCCACCCGATGGAGGTAGAGGTAGCCACCGAATTTGGATATCGGGAGGCGCGGGAAGAGGAACGGTTTTCGGTGGGGGTTACCGATCAGGATATTGCACAGGGGGACCTGTCGGCACTGGTGACGGTGCATCCAAAGATCGTGTTGCTGTCTCCTGGAGAGACACGGCCGGTGCACTACGCCATCCCGGATCATGTACAGATGCAAGCACGCGGTTATGCCGGGCAGTTCAATTTCACCGTCACGCCCCGTGAGTTTATTGATCAGCGCCAGTCGCCCTCCTCGATGCAGGCGGCCCGCATCACTTTCCAAGCTCCTGGCGTTTTTATTCCCGGGTCCAACCCGGCCCGGCTGACGGCATCAGTGGAGTCTAGTAATAACGAAGCCTTGGTGCTTCTGGTAGAGACCGATACGATTCCGTTCTATGGCGAAGTAATCATTTATAATGACTCGGGAGATGAACTAGGAAGATCCGAGGTCCTGGTTTATTCGCGCAGCCGCGTGCGAATTCCAATCCATGCGGCAGTTGTGGACGGATTAACTCTGCAATTCGTACCTCTCACACTTAATCAGCTACCCCCTTCAAATGTTTATATCCCATCTGACTCGTAGGTCCAGGATTGCTTGCGTCTCTAGACTATCCTCATGCAGGTTTTGGCTTATCGGCCTGGCGTTTTGTATGGGAATTCCGGCGTTTGCGCAGGAGGAGGGCTATGTGACACAGCGAGTACTTCCGGTGGTAGAGTTGACCGACTTAGCGTTCATTCAGTCGCTTTTGGAAGAGCAGTTCATTCTGCCAGACGATCCAGAGTTTACCCATGCTCTTTTTTATGACATTACCCGGGACGGATTTGGGTCGAATGACGTGATGGTGCTCTACCCCTCGCAAGAGCAGTTTCAACTAGGTGCCTACTTGTCACAAGAGACGGCGGAGGCGCTGGGCACGCAGGGCTTGGCCTCGGACTACAGATTGGTGACCGTCCGCGAGTATGCCAGCCTCCTCAGCGAAGAGGCAGAAAACGAGATGGATCCCAAAAAGGCGTTGGCCAGTGCCATGATCCAAACGGTTCAAGGTTATTATTCGGAGGGGGATTTCGATGGGTATATATCGCTGAAGGACGAAGATGTACAGATCACGTTCTGGGGATTTGATGAATCCAAGTGGCAGTTTGTGCCCAATTTGATGCAGTGCGTGGAGCCACCTGAGAGTAAGCCAGTGATGCTGGTAGCCCATAAGCAGCCAGAAATTCGAAGCTTTCTGGACATTGATGGGTGCGTCATTGTTGAATCTTCTTCCACAAGTGCCCAGATATCCGCCCGGGTTTGCGAATAAAAATCGATGAAGGAAGGTCGAGGAGACTTAATTGTGTTTATTGACCTTGGCTTTGTGCTCTTGGTCGGGTTTTTGATTTTGACTGAAACTGCGCCCCGGAGCAACGTGGCCCTGCCGGGAGATGCGGAGGAGACGTCCGAGTCCATGTCGGAGTTGACAGTCTTTAACCTTCATTTTAATGGGGACGGGCGCTTCCGGGTAGAAAACGGTACGCATCAGTTTTGTGACTTGGACGATGTAGAACTATTGGAATCCTGCATGCAGCAGGTTGCGCAAAACCATGTCGGTGCCGTGTTTATACTCGTTCCTGAGGGTCTGGCGACGGTGCAGCAATTGGTCTCGCTCTTTGACATGTGTACGCTCAATGAATGGACCTGTACCGTAAATAACTGAATTGGTATGGCAAATTTGCTTGCTCAAGACACGGACACAAGGGGGCGTCGCATCACTATGGGCGTTTTTGCCGCGCTGGTGGCGTTCTTTTTTCTGGCCAGCAGTCTGGTTCCTGTACCCGGCCGCGAGCAGGTGGATAGGTCACTGGATTTGATTATGCTGGAGGCCATCGCCATGGAGGAATCGGCAATGGCGGAAGAAGAGACCGAGGAACCGGTCGTGGAGGATGACCTGTCGCAGCAGGAGGTCAGCGTGGAGGACTTTGATGTCCTATTATCGGCATTCACGGAGCAGTTGTCGCCCGAAACCTTGGACGAAGAGTCCACTTTGCCTGATCGGGGGCAGACCGAAACTCTGGTGATCCAATCGGATGTCGGACTGGATTTTGGGTCAGAGGGGGCATTGGACTTGTTCGGAGACAGTCGCCCCGGAGACCGCAATGCAGACCTGCTCCCGCAGTCCAGAGGCGAGACCTGGACTCTAAAGCCGAATCTCATCTCTGGCTCCGTATCTCGATCCAATGGACGGCTCAGCTCTGGAACCGGTGAAAAAAGCGCAGAGCTGGCCGTCCGCCCCGGTCGCCCGGAGCGGCTCGTAGAGTCCTTATTTGGAGCCCAGGACGATGTTTCGCTTACCTCAGAGGAGATTAACCGCGAGAATGCGGTCGTCCGCTGGATGCAAGAGCGACTGAATGCACTGGATCGCCCCATCCGAACAGTGTTTGAGCAGCAATCCAATGATCTGACCGTGAATGAGCCTGTCATTATCGGGGAGAAGAACTATCATCTTCAGATGATGTACTCGCCTGTCAGCCGGACACTCCACGTTGCTTGGATTGACGGGGAAGATATTTATTACTTCGTTGATCCGGCCCTGCAGTTCCGGGTCAATTACTTTGGAGAAGGGTTGGTTGAGCGCGCATCAAGTATTGCAATAGTGCTTTTGGAGATCGAGGAGCTTCCGGCCCAAAGCCCTCAGGCTATTCGTGAATACGGAATCTTCCTGAACTGGTGGAGACCACAAATCGAAGAAAATCAAGATGAATGAATCTTTGGTGGACATTGTGTTCGTTATTCTGGCTGCCTTGATTGCTGTGTCGGTGGTGCCGGAATTTGATATTGAATTGCCACTGAGTCAGGAGATCCCCGAGAGCGGATTGATCCTCCGGCCGTTGCAGATCTCAATTACCGAGACCGGTGCACTTTATTATCTGGACCAGTCCAGTGAAGAACAACCGCTGCCCCCCCAGGAATTTTACGAAATGGTTGCGGTCACCCAGCCCACCCAAACCGTTGAGGTGCATGCCGACCAGTTGGCGCCGGCCATCTACCTGCTGGAGGTCAACCGCGTGATTCAGAACGCTGGCAGAAACGCGACTTTTTTGGTGCAGGCAGAGTAATCTATGACTGAACTTCTAAAAAGATGTGTACTGCGTGTCGGGCTACCTGTCCTAGTGGCCACGGCATTGTTTGGATGTGCAGGCCCCGCGCCAGTGGTGGTTCAGGAGCCTGATCCCGAGGCTGAACCTGACCCGACTGCGTTTGTGTCCGGTCCGCTGCCAGGCGTGGATTCACTTGTGGTCAGAGAAGTGTTGAATGACTTCGACAGCACGTTTGTGCATGCGGCGGCCGAGATAAGGGCTCAGACTCGGTTTCTGGAAGGACAGCAGTTGATTGCGCATGCGGAGAGCATTCTGACTGCAGTGATTGGTCCCTCAACCCTCGGTTCCATTGATAAGGGCGGGACCGTGGATACCAATGCCTTTGCAGGCGCGATTCAGAGGGCCCGAGATACTCTCACCGAAGCGGCGCACGCTCTGGCCGCTCAGGATAGCACCCAGGTGCAGGCTCTATTGGCCAGCGCACAGACGGGGCTGGAGGAAGCGGTGATTCTCAATCCGAGACACGAGGAATCACGGTACCAGCTGGCCCGGGTATATAGGATTCGGGCCAACTCCTTCCAAGAACAGGCGGCATGGGAGCAGGTGCTTTCTATCCTGCGGAAATTAGTGTTGCTTCGTGCCAATGAGCATGGGCTATGGGCTGAGATTGCACACGCACTGGATGAGCTAGGACGCTTTTCCGATAGTGCCGCCTTATGGCTTCGGGCTGCAGAGACGGTTCTGGATGATGCCAGACTCTCGTTTGAAGATGCAGCAGTGGACAGCGCACAGGTATTCAACTACAGTGAGCGCTCGTACCGCTCGTTTGTCAGAAGCAGAAGTGGAGAGGGGGCCTACCGTGCACTGATGCAGGCCGGGCAGTACGCGACCTCCGCCGAAGAAATTGACTATACCCGCCAGGAGTTGGTATGGTCGCAATGGGACTACTTCAACCTGCACCATCGTCTTGTCTTCGACAGTTTGCGGCAGGTCGCCCGGCATACTCCCCTGCAGGTCATCACGGAGTTGGGTGAACTCATTCCGGTACTTACACGCCCCGCTGCGCGCTGGGAGACCAATTATAACTATGCAGTTCTCTCTCACACTAACGGCTTTGAAGACGCCGCACTGGATACCCTGAAGGCACTCTGGTACACGATACGAGACATCACCCCTGACCCGAGGCAAGTGCACGAGACAGGTGTGCGGGACACCCTGGTCCTGCAGCCGTTGCCATATGAAGCCTTCAAAGAGGATGTCCGTTCGGCTTATGGGGGGGCATTGTTTGAGCGTGCGCTTCTACATCACAATAGTGGGCAGTCCGGCCATGCGTTCACCTACCTGATGCAGGTCGTGGAGACCAGAAGTAGCTATACCGGCAAGGCCTATATCGAAGCATTGAAGCTGGCCCGGTACAACCCAGAACAGGCACTGAAGATGGAGCCGAAGATTGAAGAGATATTCGAAGAACTTGAGCGTGAGGACCAACTGACATACCTGCGCGAGATGGGAAATCTGTACCGGCGGCTGGGCAGAAATGACAAGACGGCGGCCTTTCTGACCCGTTTTCGGGCCATTCGCGATCAAAACCCAAACTGATCCTGAACATGGCTGTGTGGCTTGCGCGCCCAAATCACAAAAAATCGCACAGGAGGTGAACTGTATCGTACTGCAAAGCTCGAGAGGCGCTACTTGTGATCCAGCCCTCATTGTGCGGAAGTGGGACTATTTAGGACCTTGCTCGTGCGACCTGGAAAGGAAGCTTCCATGCGATGTTTTGCTGGAGGCCTTATTCTGTCTACGCTTTGTAGCTCTCACCCGGCTACAGCTAGATCTGCGGTGAATGTGTTTTTGCCGTCTTGTTGCTGGCGTGCACATCTGTGGCGCACGGTCGGCTTATCGAGGAGGGCGATAGGACTTTCAATGTTACGATATCTAACGCGGATCGGAAGAATCCTCAACGTCTACGTGTAAACGTCCGTCGCGCTGGATAGTTATCCCTTATCAGCAAACGGATACTGTTTCGAAGTTCACAGCCCGCATTTATCCATGCAAGCCCCGGCTACTGATAGCATATTCCGTACCGTCTGGCAGAATCGTACACGCCCACCGTTACCGGGGAAGAGGCTGGCAAGCCGCGCGTGGTACTGTCTATTACCTCAGATTCGGAAGCCGCGATAAATGCCAACCTGCAGGCGAATTCCCCGTCAGGCCGGAAAGGCAAGCTTCATACGTCCTGACGCATCCCGCCTTTCCAATGCATGGGAATCATCCATGGTAAAGCCTTGCGCAAGATATAGTAGCGTGGGCAGGATTGGCAGCTAGGCGTTATGCTCCTATTGCTTTACACAACCTTCAACCACATGCTATATCAACATGCGCCTTCTTCTTCTCGAGTGCGTTACGTCGCTGCACTTGACGTTCACCGTGACACGATTTCGTCGTGTCTATATGATGCGGACCGACGGCGTTCCTGCGATGAGCGGGAGTTTTCCGCACACAAGTCGAAGAGTCTCGTTCGACTTGTAGAATCAATAGGGTCGATATACGGTGATTTCCGTTGTTGTTACGAGGCGTCTTTCTGAGGTACAGCGCTCTACGAAGCGCTTACTGCACGGGGCGTTGATTGTGCCATCATTGCACCGCGTTCAATTCCCCGACGTAGCGGGGATCGAATCAAGACGGACCAGCGCGATGCCAGGAAGCTGGCGGAATACTTTACGGCGGGTCTATTAACCGAATGTTTTGTTCTGGATTCGGAGCTAAGGTCTGTGCGAAGTCTGATGCGGACTCGTGAAGCGCTCATGAAGAACCTTCACCGATCCAAAATGCAAGCCATTCATTTTTTGCATGCGCGTGAACAATGCTATAATGCAGGAAGCTACTGGACGCAAAAGTTCATAGCCTGGATCAACAAGGTTGAACTGGAACACGGCAATGTTGAGTATGTGTTGCGGGGGCACCTGGAAGACATCGCCTACATCCAGTCACGAATTCATGAGGCGGACCGGCAGATTCGGACTGCGTCGGCTTCGTTGAGGTTTCGGGAACCGATCCAGATTCTGCGGGGCTTTCGAGGCATTGGACTGATTTCGGCGATGCAATTGGTCTGCGAAATCGGTGACTTTCGGCGCTTTGAAAAACCGGCCGCGCTGATGGCCTATCTGGGACTGGTCCCATCTCAGCGCTCATCGGGCAACACTATTCGATCGGGCTCTATCACGAAGACCGGAAATACACATGCGCGTAAAGTCCTGGTGAGTGCTGCCTGGAAGTACATCCACAGTCCCCGCATCAGTGTTTCTCTTCGTGAACGGCAAAAGCACTGCGGCGCCCGAACGGTGGCGATTAGCCAGCGGGCACAGACGCGGTTGCACAAACGGTACTACGCGCTGTCCAATACAGCAGCTGGGAGACGTTTAAAGTCAAACTCAACCACCAGCATCGGGTGACGACCGTACTCCCACAAAACAAAACGCACTGCATTCTGCTCAAACAAGATGCCAAGCTCAAGCCATCCCAGCGGGAAGTCTTTCAGGCGATGGGATTGAAAGTGGGGAAATACGCACAGCAAATCAAGGCAAAACGCCCGCCCGAAGAAGACACCGAAGCATAGGAAAAACCCCAAAATATTGCGCCCCAAACCAGACCCTTAAGTATAGGGAACAGCCCAAACTCGGAAAACATTCCACTACAACTGCAAACTTCCCCTTGGTCTTTCCCGGTATCATCAGACGATTGTAATCGCCAGTCTCCGCCTATCAACCTCGTTTGTCGCCCTTACTCATGACCGCCGGAGGCCTCTGGCGCGTCGTCGGGCCTAGGCATACGGTAGCCTACCCGCGGCTCGGTTAGGATGTACGTTGGGTTGTCCGCAT
>VXLY01000019.1 GCA_009841335.1 Rhodothermaceae bacterium
GAATGAGTATGGCGAGGGGCAAAATAGCGCCCGATTTTATCATTAAACCTGAGCGAGGGACAGACATCGGCGTAGCTGAAGTTGTCAATCGTTGAATAGTCTTCTGCCGGATGCTGCGAAATCTGCGAACTCGTGGGATGATGAAGGCTTGCAGGATTGCCCCCAAGAATCAAGCCATGCCCAAGCAGCCTTCTATTAGCGAGAGCGATGAAGGTGCTTGGGCATCATCACAAGCCCGAAGCTGCAGAAGCTTTACGCGGGCGTAGCTGTTGGACGGGATTCGTCATAGCTGAAAGCCTCCTTTACTGCACAAGCAAGATTCAGACCAGAGAGCCGAAAGGGCACTGGTTTGGCGACAGACCTGGCCGCTGTTGGTTCACTCTGCTGGCTGGACGAACGAAGTGATATCAATATTCATTTCGTGATCACATGCACTACCAGTCAGCAGGCTGCGGGCGGCTGACAGATCTGTGCCCACGTCCAGTTCTGCGTCCAAGTCAAATGTACACATACCTGATCGGTTTTCCACCATCCAGTCTGATCGTCCATCCAGGCCTCCTTCAAGTTCCAGATCTTCAAAAAACCCTTGAATAGTTAATTTGGTAGTGAAGTCAAGGCTCTGTTCGGCGGTCAGCGTGAATTCTGTGCCCTCACTCCCCTTGATCCCGCACCCGTTTGGAGTGAAGCCAACCTCAATAGTTAGGCTAACTGCGTTATCGCGCGGGGCACCCTCGGTAGCGCTAAACATCACGCGGGCATCGCCGCCTTCAGGGCACGCGATGGTGAATTCTTGCTCGCCGTGGACGGCCGTAATCTGTGGCATGGTGTCTGACATTACAACCATCATTGCCATCAACAATTCCTCTGTCTCGCCTTCACTTAAGGGGATATTTTCCTCTGGTTCAGAAGGATTGCTGCACATCGCCAGAACCATGACCATAGCGGACAGGAGAACAACTTGAATTAGGGATTTCATCGTATTTACGTTTAGTTCAGTTATTAGACGCCATGAATTCAGTCACCGGTCACATGATTTATATAAGACAGATATCAGAGATCCTGAATTCTGGGTTGGTTATACGTGCTTTGCTCGTAAGTGGACTCAGTGTTCCGTCATCGTTATGAGCAGCAAGCCGGATTGTGAAAGATCATCCTGTATTTTCCGGGCTGCGTGCGGAGGACTGATATCAGGGTTTGAAATGAGGTGCTATCTTATCCGAGCCCGGAACAACTTGCTGTCATTGCGGAAATGATTCCTGGAGGAATTTACTGGAAGCGCTCAAGCGGGTAACTTGTCGCAGTAGATAGTAGAAGAACCGCTAACAATAGAAATGGATGGATACAGATATCATTGTTGATGAGGCATTGGCCGCTGAGCACGGACTCACGGATCACGAATACAGCCAGATTCTGGAGTGCTTAGGAAGGACGCCAACAATTACCGAACTGGGGATCTATTCGGTCATGTGGAGCGAACATTGCTCGTACAAGAACTCCATTGCAGTACTGAAAACATTGCCTCGCGAGGGAGGCGCGCTATTGGTTGAGGCAGGAGACGAGAATGCGGGGCTGGTAGATATTGGTGACGGCCTGGCGGTGGCTTTCAAGATTGAAAGTCACAATCACCCATCAGCGGTTGAACCTTATCAGGGTGCTGCGACGGGCGTAGGGGGAATTCATCGCGATATCTTTACCATGGGTGCGCGCCCGATCTGCGCACTTAATTCGCTAAGATTCGGCTCTCTTGAAAACAGCAGAGTGCGGTATCTGTTTGATGGCGTTGTCCGCGGGATTGGTGATTATGGGAATTCGTTTGGTGTCCCAACTGTGGCCGGAGAAGTATACTTTGATCCGGCGTACGAGGGTAATCCGCTCGTGAATGCCATGAGTGTGGGGATTGTAAAAGTGGACAGCACGGCGTCTGCAATTGCAGAAGGGGCCGGTAACAAGGTCTTCATTGTGGGTTCGGCTACAGGCCGGGACGGTATCCATGGAGCCACCTTTGCGTCCGAGGAAATATCCGAAGAGAGCGAAAAAAAACGCCCGAGTGTGCAAGTAGGTGACCCTTTTACCGAAAAGTTACTCCTGGAGGCCACGCTGGAGGCACTTTCCGCAGGTGTAATAGTCGGCATTCAGGATATGGGCGCAGCGGGTATCACCTGTTCCTCATGCGAAATGAGCGCAAAAGGGGGCGCTGGCATGCGCCTGAACCTGGATCATGTGCCGGTTCGGGAAGCCGACATGAGCGCCTACGAAATTATGCTGTCGGAAAGCCAGGAGCGCATGTTGCTGGTTTGTGTACCTGGTAAGGAAGAGGAGCTGCAGGCGATCTTTGTCAAATGGGATCTGTACGCCGTATGTGTTGGAGAAGTCACCGATACGGGGCGTGTTCAGGTAAAGTACAGGGGAGAGCAAGTGGCAGATGTGGAGGCTGAACACCTTGTTTTAGGGGGAGGCGCCCCAGTCTATCATCGCGACTGTCGTCGACCGGACTACCTAGACACAACCTCTGTACTGCCTGACATTGAGGATCTGCGTGCGCATGAAGTGGAGAGCGCAATGCTCAGTCTATTGGCATCCCCTAATATCGCATCCAAGCAGTGGGTATATGAGCAGTATGATACCATGGTGCGCACCGGTACCATCAACGGTCCGGGTCCCGGAGATGCGGCTGTGGTACGTATCAAGGGCTCAAACAAAGGCCTAGCTGTAAAAACAGACTGCAACGGACGGTATGTCTACCTGAATCCGCACAAAGGAGGCCAGATAGCAGTTGCGGAAGCTGCCCGCAATGTGGTATGTGCGGGCGGGCGTCCGCTGGCAATCACCAATTGTCTCAATTTTGGTAATCCGTACAAGCCGGAAGTGTATTGGACTTTCAAGGAGGCCGTGAGGGGGATGGGCGAGGCATGTCGAAAGCTCAATACTCCGGTAACCGGTGGTAACGTTTCGTTCTACAACGAAAACCCGGAGGGAGCAGTTTTTCCGACGCCGACCATCGGGATGCTGGGCCTGGTGGAAGATGTTGAGGCGCACACAACCCAGGCAGGACCATGCACACCTGGCCATACGGTTTACTTGCTCAGCCCGAAGTCCTGGAGTTTTCGCACGCATCAATGTGAACTCGGGGCAACAGAGTATTTGCACTCATGTCACGGATTAACCTGTGGAGATGCTCCCCATTTGGATATGACAGAGGAGTATGCAGTGCAGGAGTCTGCGCTCGCCATGATACAGTCCGGGCTTATCGCAAGTGCACATGATGTTTCTGACGGAGGATTGCTTGTGGCTTTGGCGGAATGTGTTCTTTTTTCAGAAGATCTGGGCGTGGAGATTCAGCTGAATCCCGAGAGCACGGCTCGCCTGGATGCCTTACTCTTCGGGGAGGCGCAGTCGAGGATATTGCTTACGGCAGCGCAGTCGAAGGCGGATCAGTTGGCGGCGCTTGTCGTCGAGCATCCAGAGGTGCAGTTGACCGTTCTGGGGACCGTCTGCTCAACCCCCACACTATCGGTTGCTGTCGGAGGTAAGAATGTGTTGCGCTGTACCAAAGATGTGATGAATGAGGCCTATTTCGGATCTATTCCGAAGCACATGGCGCGCCAAGTTGCGGCATAGCCCATAACTTGTTTGCTGCTCCTGCGTACAATGCGTTAGCTAACAATACCTGAGAATTATGGCTCCTATTGAACTTACTGATGCTAACTTTCAAAGCGAAGTGCTGGAATCCGATGTTCCCGTACTCGTCGACTTCTGGGCGGCGTGGTGCGGTCCGTGCAGAGCGATTGCTCCTATCGTTACCGAACTGGCCTCGGAGTACGCCGGTCGGGCGAAGGTCGGCAAAGTTGACGTAGATGTGAATCCCCAGACCGCAATGCAATATGGCGTCCGCTCAATTCCGACGCTGCTCTTCTTTGTCGGAGGACAGGTACGTGATCAGATGATAGGATCGGCCGCAAAGCGGGAGTTTCAGAAAAGGCTTGATGCGCTTGTCGGCCAGGCAGCCTGACAAGCCATAGTCTTTCGGGAAACAAATGCTCCGGTTTGTATGCACGGTATCGTCAGGTGCATACAGCGTGTGAGGAGTGTGTGAACCCAGCAAAATGTCGTCCATTCCGATTCCCCACGATATATCATTTGAGGGTGCAGCGCACCACAGGGTGCTCATCATTGGCGCCGGGCCAGCAGGATACACTGCCGCGCTCTATGCAGCTCGAGCAAACCTTGCCCCAGTCGTCTATACGGGACTTGAGCCCGGAGGACAGCTCACGACGACCACGGATGTAGAAAACTATCCTGGCTACGTCGACGGGGTCCTTGGACCGGCCATGATGGAGGATTTTAAGGCTCAGGCAGTTCGCTTTGGGGCCGAAGTGGAGTATGGCGAGATAACCCATCTGGATCTTTCCCAACGTCCAATAAAGGTGGTTGTCGATGAGGAAACAGGGGTTCTCGCAGATACGGTTATTGTCGCTACGGGCGCCTCAGCTCGTTATCTAGGTTTGGAAAACGAAAAACGCCTGCTGGGGCGTGGAGTATCTGCGTGTGCAACCTGCGATGGTGCGTTTTTCCGGGGGGTAGATTTAGCTGTGGTCGGTGGCGGAGACACCGCAATGGAAGAATCACTGTTCCTGACGCGCTTCGCATCAAGGGTCTGGTTGATTCACCGGAGAGACGAGTTGCGTGCATCAAAGATAATGCAGCAGCGCGTGATGGCGCATCCGAAGATTGAGATTATCTGGAATACTGTTGTAACAGATGTACTGGGGGCAGACGAAGTCACAGGGGTTCGGCTCAGGAATGTTACAGATAACTCCGAACGGGACCTGGCCGTCAGTGGATTCTTCGTGGCGATCGGGCATACGCCGAACACGGCGCTTTTCAAGTCCTGGCTTGATGTAGACGAGCAGGGATATATTGAGACTCGGTCAGGATCAACTCAAACCAATATCCCAGGCGTGTTTGCGTGCGGAGATGCACAGGATCATGTCTATCGGCAGGCGGTCACGGCAGCGGGGACCGGTTGTATGGCGGCAATGGACGCGGAACGGTTTTTGGCTGCGAGGGCCGGCTGACCTGTCAGGATCGCAGAACGTTGCGTAACAGGAAGGTGACGTTTTCGGGTCGTTCACGAAGCCGGCGAGCATAGTAAGGCAGCCACATACGACCGTAAGGGACGTAAACACGCATGTTGTATCCGTCACGGACGATACGAACCTGTGTTTTTGGGCGCAGACCGTAGAGCATCTGGAATTCAAACCTTGACGCATCAATGTTTTTTTCCAGGGCGTACGCTTTTGTGCTTTCGATGAGCGCGTCATCATGTGTGGCTATGGCGGGGTAGTTGCCGTCTCGAAGCAGAATGTGCATACAGCGGATGAACTGTGTGCGGATTTTTGGCATTTTCTGCCAGGCAATCGTCGAGGGTTCACGGTATGCGCCCTTACAGAGACGTACGCGCGCGCCCAAACGGCACATACGCTTTACATCCTCTTCGGTACGTTTCAGGTACGCTTGAAGCACGATTCCCACATGCGCGCGATACTCCGGTAGAACGGCCTCGAATAGACGAAGACTAGAGTCCAGGACTGAGCTCCCTTCCATATCCAGGCGTACAAAGCCGTTCAGTGCCCGGGCCTCATCCAAGAGAGCACACAGGTTGTCGTAGCAAAAGTCTTCATCAATAACCTGCCCGATCATGGAAAGCTTGATGGAGATGTTACGCTCCAATTGAGTCTCGGAGGCCAGCTTCTGCAATAGGCGGATATATTCGTCACGACCCAACTGTGCCAGATCTCGGCGCGTTACGTGCTCACCTAGGAGGTCTACGGTTGTGAGCAGGCCTTTGTCATGGAGCCCTCTGATTTTAGGGATCGCACCGGAAAGCGTTTCCGAAGCTACAAAAGCGCGGGCGAGAAAGAATGGCAACCGTAACATGGTACGCAAAACAAATTATGTAATGCACTTCAAACTCCCGACAACACATGCAACCTCGGTAAAAACTCTCCGCAAGCTAGGCCGTCTTCCGGTGAGTGGAAGCTAGGGACAGGGCATCGCACAACATTTCCAGGTGTTTGCGGTGCCCTTTTTCCGTTCATGCTTCAAACATATTCCCGGCCCAATCATTGGGCCAGGAAACTATTTCGGGAAGACTGTTTGGGTCAGTAATAACCAAATTTGCTCCGCGTTCTAGTAAGAGGGGTTCATGTGTTTGAGGGTCTGCACTCGGATGCACAACACCGATAGAGAGCATCCCAGCTGCGTGCGCAGCGGTTACATCGTCTACGGAATCTCCGATGTAAACGGTTCTTTCGGCGGGGACCTGTATGCCGGCAGCATTAAGACGGCCGAGCGCAAGCAGCAAAGGAAAAGGGTCCGGTTTCTTACGGTTTCCCTGTCGTTCTCGACCAATTAAGAGCGGAAAAAATTCCCGCCAGCCCCAACGGTCAAGCGTCCAGTAGGCTTCGACCTCCGGGCGACCGGTCACAATCCCGAGTATGTGACCTAGCTTCTTGAGCTCTAACAGGGTCTCGGTTTGAATAAATGGGTGTTCTTCCGTGATAAAACCATCCCAGTCCTCCCCGCGGTAACGGCGCTGGAATTCGGTTACTACGCGAGCAAACGGGGTCTCCATGCCAAAGTCCCCGATAATGGTGTGAGTGAGCTCCCAGTCATCATTGAACCCTCCCCGATCCTTGTACCGCTGAATCATCTCCTGCTGTACTTCTCGGCCGGTGAAGTGATAGACGGTCTCTTCAATAGCGCGACGGTAGGATCCAGACACATCCACAAGGACACCGTCCATATCGAACAACATTACCGGTATTAGTGGAGTGACTGCCATCTGACTAAGTATTTCAAGAGGCAATCGCCGACAGGTTGTTCTCAGGAGTTCATGGTAACCAGGAATTCGTCGTTGCTTCTGGTGGTGCGCATCCGGTCAAGCAGAAAATTCATTGCTTGAATCGGATCCTGATCAGCCAGAAGTTTTCGAAGAATCCAGATACGGGCTAGCCGTGCACTCTGGATAAGCAACTCCTCCCGACGGGTGCCGCTCATAACTACATTTAGTGCAGGGAAGATACGACGATCTGCCATTTCCCGGTTCAGTACGAGTTCCATGTTGCCCGTTCCTTTGAATTCTTCAAAGATCACATCGTCCATGCGGCTTCCCGTATCAATCAGCGCGGTCCCGACAATAGTTAGAGAACCACCTTCTTCAACATTGCGTGCGGCGCCAAAGAAGCGTTTTGGTCCTCTCAGCGCGGTGGCATCCAGTCCGCCGGAGAGTGTACGTCCAGAATCCGGGCACACCGCATTGTGTGCACGGGCTAGGCGGGTGATTGAGTCTAGGAGGATCACCACATCCTGCTTCATTTCCACGAGGCGTTTGGCTTTCTCCAGTACGATATTGGCTACTTCCACATGTCGAGACGGCTCCTGATCAAAAGTGGACGCCAGCACTTCGCCTTTGACATGCCGCTCCATGTCGGTCACTTCCTCTGGCCGCTCATCAACCAGAAGGATGATGAGATGGGCCTCTGGGTGGTTGGTGCTGATAGCGTTAGCGATTTTTTGCAAAAGAACGGTTTTACCAGTCTTGGGTTGGGCCACGATCAGTCCACGCTGCCCTTTTCCAATGGGTGCGAATAGATCAAGGATCCGCATAGACATATCATGCGCACGGGTTTCCAGGCGAAGGTGTTCGTCTGGATAGAGCGGAGTCAGGTACTCAAAATTCGGCCGCTCGTCAATCGAGGCGGGATCACAGGTGTTGATTTTCTTGACTTGGATGAGCGCAAAATACCGCTCACCATCTTTTGGCGGGCGAACCTCGCCTTCAACAGTGTCTCCGAGCCGGAGGCCAAAGCGTTTAATCTGACTGGGCGACACGTAGATATCGTCAGGGCTGGGCAAATAGTTGAAATCAGATGACCTCAGGAAACCGTACCCATCGGGCAGTATTTCCAGAACACCCGTTTTTTCGATCACGGTGTTAGGATCCAGCATGGTGGTGTCGGGGCGAGGCGCATACATGGGGGAGGTTTCTGGTGCCCGTCGCCGCCGTGAGTCTCTGGGCCCCATTCGGGAATCACGCCTCCCATGCCTTCCACGATGCTGTCTTCTTGAACGTCCTCCCTGGCGGGTACGCCTCGGAGGGCGACTTTCAGGTTCGTGACGCGAGGGTTGCTTGGAGGTGGGCTCGCTGTTGGTAGGCGTAGCGCGAACATGAACCACATCTTTATTCGCACGGCCATCTTTCTCGGTGCTATAAACGTGAGATTCTTTGGATGCTGGGGTGGTCTGGGGATTTTTCATGGTATTTGGGAGATTGGTAGCCGCCGAGCCGACAAGATCAGATTGCTTTTTTATGCGGGGACCTCGGCTGGCAGTCGTTCGGGTTTGATGTTCAAGGATAAACTCAATCAGGTCTTTTTTGCGAAGGGCTGTCCACCCTCCAACACCGAGTTGGCGGGCAATATCCTTTAG
>VXLY01000052.1 GCA_009841335.1 Rhodothermaceae bacterium
GTTCGGATGTCTTGCATGGAAATTCGTAATCTGGGCATGGATCATGGAGAATTGTAAACCCCATGAAAATGCGGTGAATGATTGCAAACCTCCGAAAAATCCACCCCGTGATTCAGACTGCCCAAGGGTGGGCAATTTGAATCTCACTAGGTGGGCAATTTGAATCTCACTGGGTGGGCAATTTGGATCTCACTGGGTGGGCAATTTGGATCTCAGTATACATAGGGTCGATTGGCACGGAAAGCATTATTCCTATTTCTTCCGCCTTGCGAACCAAGACAGACCATATCGCAAGTTGTACTACCAGTCACAGAATGCGAATATCGGCATATGACCAGACCCCATAACGCCCTCGGATTGGCGTAACATTGGGTTATTCTCAGCCCCCGACTACAATGTGTGTAGCGTCCGATCAGCCTTCCGTAGTCACGGATGTAAACTGAGATTCAACTTGCCTGAGTATTCCGAACGAAGTGAGCCACTGAATACGATTGAAGTGAGCCACCAAAACGGACGAAGTGAGCCACCAGTACGATTGAAGTGAGCCACCAAAACGGACGAAGTGAGCCACTAATCCGATTGAAGTGGGCCACCAATACGAACGAAGTGAGCCACGTTACACGTCGGCGGATTGGCCCGTCGGAGTACCTTGATCGGGATAGTACGCGGCATTTTTCTCAAGACTTTTCAGAAGGCTTAGTCTTCGCAATCCACTTCACAAATTGCGAGGAACTATGCCAGCTAAACGAGTACAGATGAGAAAGATCAAGCGTGTTTTAGAACTTCATTTTGTCGCCAAGCTGTCCAACCGGGCGATTGCCCGGGATGTCGGGGTAAGTCGCGCTTCGGTGTCGCGACTTCTTGAACGGGCAGCGGTTGCGAAGCTGACTTGGCCTTTACCGGAGCAGATGACCGGTGCTGAGTTAGAAGCCATTCTCTACCCTACCGCCACGCGGGATGCATCGGTCCGGCGTCCAGTGCCGAACTGGGCCGAGGTTCGTCAGGAGCTGGCCAAACACCGGTCTCTGACCCTGCATCAACTCTGGAAGGAGTACATTGCGGCGCATCCAACCGGCTACCAGTACAGTCGTTTTTGCGAGTTATATCGCACGTGGCGTTCAACACAGGTGGATCCGGTGATGCGCCTGACGCACAAGGCCGGGGAGCGATTGTTCGTGGATTACTCGGGTAAGAAGCCCCGCATCGCGGACCCCGTCACCGGCGAAGTGCGGGAGGTTGAGTTGTTTGTTGCCGCATTAGGCGCCTCTTGGTATCTGTTTGCGGAAGCCACCGAGACGCAAAAGGTGGCGGATTTCTGCGGGTCCATTCGTCGGGCATTTGAGTTTTTAGAGAGCGTGCCCCGGTTGATTGTACCGGATAATCTGAAGTCCGCAATCATCAAATTCCGTACGGACGATACGCCGATTCTGAACGAATCTTTCCGGGATTTGGCCGAGCATTACAATGTGGGTGTGCTCCCTGCACGGCCCAGGAAACCCAGGGATAAAGCGAAGGCCGAGAGCAGTGTTGCCATACTACTAGAGAAGTGTTGTGGGGGCGCTACGAAACGTCGTCTTTCACAGTCTTGCTGAACTCAATGCAGCGATCTTGGAACAGATCCGGGAGCTCAATCAAGCGCCGTTCCAGAA
This sequence comes from Rhodothermaceae bacterium, assembly GCA_009841335.1. Taxonomy (GTDB): domain Bacteria; phylum Bacteroidota; class Rhodothermia; order Rhodothermales; family Bin80; genus Bin80. The sequence goes on from VXLY01000052.1 coordinate 1,650, forward strand.
GTATGACACGACGCGGCAGCGCATGTTTGAAGCGTTGGATCGGCCGGTGCTGCGTCCATTACCCCGGGAGGCCTATGAATTTGCAACGTGGGTCGACAAACGGAAGGTCCCCTTTACCTACCATATTCAAATCGAGCGGCACCATTACAGTGTCCCGTACCAGTACCTTGGGCGGCATGTGCGTGCCCGGGTTGGGGCGCAGATTGTGGAGATTTTTGATGGCGAGACCTGAATTGCCGCACACCCGCGGGGGCGGGCGCCCGAAAAGTATACCACGAACCATGCGCATATGCCGAAAAACCACCAGGCATATGGAGCGTGGCCGCCGTCGCGATTTGTGAAGTGGGCGAAAAAGATCGGTCCGTATACCACCGCCCTTGTTGAAGAAAACTTTTCGCGTGCGCACGTTCCGGTGCAGGTCTATCGGCGCTGCATGGGAATACTCAAGCTGGGAGGTGAGTATGGCCAAACTGCGCGGGAGCGGGCGTGTCAGCTTGCATTGAGACGCGATCAACTGAGTACAGCTGCGGTGAAGCAGCTGGTCAAACGAATCGCGGCCGAACACCATCAGGCACCCCTACCCCCGATTGAACATGAAAATATTCGGGGAGCGGACTATTATCTACCTAACGAAACAACCGAATGCTCTTACATCCAACCCTCTTGAAACTTGAACAGATGCGGCTTAGTGGCATGGCCGCAGCCCTGCGGGATCAATTGAACACCCCGGACATCGACACCATGCCCTTCTTGGACCGTCTTGGACTCATGGTAGAGCATGAAGCGGCGGTGCGTGGAGATCGGCGACTGGCCCGGCGGTTGCACACCGCCAAACTGCGCCTGCAAGCTAGTATGGCGAATCTGGACTATGGCACGTCTCGGGGCCTGGACCAACGCCTGATGCTCCACCTGGCCAGTTGTCAGTGGATCCGCCGCCAGCAGAATGTCATCATCACCGGCCCCACCGGAGTTGGCAAAAGTTATGTCGCCTGTGCACTGGCACATAAGGCTTGCCTGGAAAACTTCAAAACCCGGTACTACCGCCTCCCCCGACTCCTGGAAGCCCTGCAAACGGCCCGCGAAGAGGGAACCTATCTGAAGGCATTGAAACAGCTTGTGCGCTTGGATGTACTGGTGCTGGATGATTGGGGACTCCATCGTATTGATCATCGACAGCAGCGTGACCTCATTGAACTACTCGATGATCGCTACACCGTTCGATCTACCATTGCTACGAGTCAGTATCCCTTGGGAAAATGGTATGAGACCATGGAAGATCCGACCTTGGCAGATGCCATCCTGGATCGACTCGTTAACAATGCGCACAAAATTGAACTGACCGGAGAGTCCATGCGCAAAGTGCAGGGACAACAAGAATTAGAAAACGAATCTACAACCTAATGCAACCAGTCCTTTACACGCGCAGTGGCTCACTTCAATCGTATTGGTGGCTCACTTCAATCGTTTTAGTGGCTCACTTCGCCCGGAATTGGTGGCCCACTTGGTCGGAATATGCAACTTGCCCACCCAGTGAGATCCAAATTGCCCACCCAGTGAGATTCAAATATCAAGCATTATGGTCCGGGGACTAGCATGCGACGCCACATTGATAAGCCTTCGCAATAGTCACCTTGAGTTAACCAATGAAAATCTAGGCAAATTCCACCGACCTCTTGGTGCGTCGATTGAGTGAATCACATTGGACCGTAGTTGGCGAATGACGCACCCTATATCGGCCATGCTCGGGATTTTCTTTATCGGTCTTCCCTAGCTTTAGCCGCTTCGCCATCCAGCTATCTCATCGGCGGTGGCTAAGATGACTGCACGTGCATGTCCAGTTTGCGATCCGATGATCCCGAGGTGTTGCCACGCTACGAGAAATTTCACGGCCAAGTAATCATGGATGTCACCACCATGTTCACCGAGAACTTCGATGACGAAATCACGCGCCGCTGTCATTCCTACTGCACATGCAGTGTTAACATGAACTTGGAAAAAGGTCGGGAACCGCTCCTTGAGGTGATCTAAGGTAGCGTGTTCTATGGAAAGTGCTCTTTGAAAGGCCACACCCGTCTTATCAGCTTCAAACTGACGAACCGGGCCCAAGTAGAGTGCAAGTTCGAATCTCACTAAGTCTACTGCTGGATGGCCTGGGCCGGATTCAGCAAAGTCGATTAAGTGTACTTCACTCTCGCCCCTGATCAGGATATTTCGGAGGTGTATGTCCCCGTGAACAATGGCCGATCGTTCCATCCTTCTGAAACGCCCTGTAGCAATCTCTAGCGCTTGCTTGGCACAGTCATTTAACCCCCATATGAAGCCACGCTGATCCAGAACGTTGAGATGTGTAGCGGGGGGATTGACGTAGGTATTGAGGTCGCCGTCTTGCGGCGGCTCGAGCTTGTTCAATTCTGCTAAGGTTCGGGCTACACGCGTCAGCGCTTTCTCTAAGAAAATCCTCTCTTCCAACATTCCTGTTGACGGACTCTGGAGCCATTGATCGTTCCAAAGGTCACTGAGTCGCTTCTCGAGGGGCTCCGCTGGAGTCTCCGAGCCGGAATCAGCACGGACTAGGTTAAAGAAGATGACAGCAGCGTTACCGTGAAAATGACACTCAGGGCTGAGCCCTCTATCCCAGTTCTTTATAAGACTCTGGAATCGTTGCATCTCCCCAAACGCATGGTCTTTACAAGTGACCTTGGCCACGAGTGTTTGAATGACGCCGCAATTCACTGTTACTAGTCTTGCTCCGGACAATCCTCCATGCAGAAAGCGAATCGTTATGGGTTCAGATCCCATTTCTGAGTCTGGTCTCTCCGCCCGTGTTCGGGCTCGAGCTGCTGCGACAAGTAAACGAGCCTCGATTAATTTTAAGTCGCCCAAAACGAAAGATGTGGAGTCATACGCTTGTAGTAACTCTGCGGCATTTTTGAAGAAGGACAACTCGGTTTCACGAATCCTTCTGTCCGGCTGAAACCAAATTGCTTCGTTTGGAACGGGGATGCCAAGCTGTCGCTCTTTTTTGATGATTTTACGTACCTCATCAGGAGAAACAAGTAGTTCGGGCACGTCATGTACACGAATCACGATGAAGCTGGAATACTTGGCGAGAACCTTGAATAGGTTATTTTGAGCGGCCGGATCAAGGAGTACCAGCACGGACTGGTCAATTACACATCCACACACTCCGATATTCGTGGCCAACTCCTTTTTCAGTTTATCGAAGGTATCTACAACTATAGGATACAACTCGGCATCCGTAAGCAGTTTTCGGTTGGATACCTGATGGTCGGGATGTGAAAAGAGTAGAATTATGTCTGCTTCAGTTTTTCCTGAAGCGCCTGGGTCGCGCTTCATCACTGAGGATGGAGTTACACGCGTCGTTTCCCGGACAGAAGCCAAAGCTATATTCCCAGATCTGTAAACTTCCGAGCGAATGCTGTCCGGAATAACGTTGGCTACGGTCACACGGAAATGAGCCGGAAACCCACGTGCTGATTGAGCAAGTGACAGGAAGTACCGGTCCTGACGAGATGGTATGCGTAGCAGTAGCTTTTCTAAACGATGTGCTTGAATGCGTCTAGAAAGACTGAGATTCTGACTAAGAGCATCCACCACATCACATACAAGACGCACAGTAAAGTCTACTTGCCGGTCCTTTAAGAAACCCGATACCAGCGCATCCTGGGCAATCCGATCAGAATCATCCGCAATGTGCGCAACGAATTCATCTCTCGTCATTACATCTCTGCCATCTCATCGTCTGACCTATTCAGAAGGTTACCGTAGTAGCGTTCTCGCCTGGCAAATGCTTCTGCTCCTCCTTCCAGGAGATTGAGGATCTCCTTTTTTCGATTTTCCACATCTCCGGTTAATGCGGGGGAAGCCTTTGTTGGGTTTTGCATCCTCATCACCACGATTTTCTCTGCATCGCCGAGAACAGGTATATTTGCATTGTGGGTAACAAATATCAATTGCCGTTTGGACTTCAATTCGCGGACGATATCGATCAACGACTTGAAGATGAAGCTATTGTCCAGATCGTCTTCCGGCTGGTCAAACAGCAGAGGATAAGGTAACGGTCTCAGAATGATTGGCAGGAGGGCTGTCGCCCGCTGTCCCTTTGAGAGTGTTTCGACTGCCTTGGGTTCCCCTTTATCAAAGAAAGTGACGCTCAAGAGATCTGCGGGCTTTTCTTTTTCCAAGTCATACAACTTGGGATGGTCGCCAATGTGGGCGATGACCCGAGTCATCTGTCCCAGATCGCGTTTTAGCAGGTCTGCAAGCCGCTGCGCATCACCCGTCTCAACTAAATCAATTAATTCGCTGGGTTCAATTTGCTCTGCGATTGAGCGTGCTACATCGTCTTGCGACCAAATCCTGGAACCGCCCAGCAAATCCTTCAAGCGTTTAGCGTATTTGTGACTTTTCCATGATGAACTTAGCGAGAGTTGCACCGTGTCTCTGTGGTCACGGTTAATAGAGTCAATCTCTGCGATTCTCAATGCGTATAGTTTGTCATCAATTTGTCGTAGTTGGGCACGCAGGTCCTGTCGCTCCCTGAGAAATCTTGACTCCTCTGCCCGTTTATTTTCCATCTTGGTCCTCAACCCCTCCAAGTATTCCAATTGCCGTATCAGGGCCTTTTCTTTCTTGAGAGACTCATTCACGACCTGCTCCTGCTGCCGTAATTGATAATACATCTCACTCGCTTCCTCAAAGCGTTGCTCAAGAGCATCAATGAGCAATGCCAAGCGCATAGAAATGACCTTTTCGATTCCGGTCATGACTTTATCGATTCCGTCAGACAGTTCTTCCAAACGACTTGTCAAATCTACCGGAAGAATTCCCCCGTCTATTTCGATATCAGATACAGACTCGGTGATTTTATTTCCCAATGCCCGAGCACTTTCAATACGTTGAACAAGTTCTTCCCGATCAGCTTCTACGCTCTTCAGAGATTCAAGAACTCGTCGTCGGTCTTCGTGGGCTTCTTGCTCTGCTTCTAATTCTGGGCTCGCGACGGGGGCTTCTTTTTGGAGCTGATTAAGCTGGCCTGGGACAGAAGAGAGTTGGGCGACTTCGTGGCCCAGTGTTGATATCCGATCACGGGACTTGCGGAGATCCAGACCACAGTGACTCAACTTATGGGCTATCTTTTGACGATTCTCATTTAGTATTTGTACCTCCTCTTTGTGCGGACGGTCAATTAATGTGAGACGCAATGCGTTATTATTCTCTTCGGCGATTCGTTGAAGATCTCCCTGAGAAAATATCTCAATTCCGTGAAGAAGGTCACGGCTTGTGTGTTCGCGAACCCCATTAATAAAGATTCGTGGTTCTCCATCTATTTCGCGTTCAAGTGTATAATCCTGCCTTGAACCGCTGGTACCAGATGTCTCAAGTTCGCATCTCACACTTCCAGCACGGAGCGTGGTCTTAATGATCCCAAATGTTGGAAGACCTTGGTTGTCACCATCTTTTTTTCCGACGATAGTGGCAATCCGTTCCTTTTCTGTTTCGAACGCGAAACGAATGCTCTCAATAAGAGTGGACTTACACGTGCCTCGGGCACCAATGATGCATGTGAGGGTACGTCCGAACTCAACCGGGCAGTCCTCTAAAAACCCCGATGATGTTGATATTTTTTTCAGGTAGGTATTCATGGTAGGTCAGGACAATTCTGAGGAATCATTTGCTTAAACCAATGTCGATGGCATAGGGGATGCTGAACGATACTAGAGCATAAATGTGCTCCAGTACGTCCATTCGATCTCCCACTGTGTTACCATTTGTCTGGCGGCAGCCGGTCCGTCGTTCAGTCGTTTTTGTGTTCACAGTTAAGAGATAGGGTAGGGGAACCGTATTAGCCCTCATTAAGGATAGAATGATAACTTTACCCAAATCATTCGTAGATAAGTGGCGTCTCACAAAGATCTAGGGTTAGAAACTTGATCGCATGGATACTCTTTTCACAAAGGACGACTTTCCGAGGCATTTATTTATCATTCCAAGTTTAGATTTCAGCGATGATCTTTTTGAGCATCGTATCGGCGGGCTCTGGTTTAGGTTGGCGGTGTGTACCATTGATTCTCAATCCGATAATGAAGCTTTACAACCTGTAGTTCGTAGGGAAAGTATGTTGCTTGAACCAGGCTGCTTCGCGGATATCTACGATGAGATAGGCTGGATACCCAACGTATTAGATGGATTGGGGGAACCTAGCGGTTACACGGTTGGAAGTGGAGAAGTGAAAAAGTATGAATACGATCCATTCTACCGATTCAATATAGGGTCAATATCGTGTGAGCCCTTAGTGTTCAAACGTCATGTGAACTCCAAAGTTGAGCTATTTATTAATCCCGACCTTCAGCTATATTTTAAATTGGAAGAAATAACTTCTGGCATTTGGTGGGATCCTAAACGTGGCGAAGAGGTTCTGAGGTGCAAAACAATTAAGCCTGAATGTATTCAGGTTGTAGAGATCCGAACGGATCATCTGCGCAAGTATTTGCGAGCGCGCCAACAGGGTTTGTTAGTAGGGCATTTTCGTCGCTCGGACCTTCCTGCTCATTCACAAGAAATCTTGGATTGCTTTGGAAAAGAAAAACTCGAGAAAGGCTCAGCTGATGAAGGTAAAAAGGTCATAGTCAATAATTTTGGGGAATTATATAGGATACTTGAAATACCTCCGCTAGTTTCCGGGCTTGATT
>VXLY01000071.1 GCA_009841335.1 Rhodothermaceae bacterium
TTAAGGAAAAAGGCTAAAACCTGCTCTTGGAAATAAGATACAACGAGACCGTTGCATAAAACTATCGAATTTTGTGCAACAGTCTCCCCGCACAGGTCTCCTGATAATTTAGGAAATTCTGGTATAGAATAACAGCTTCCATTCCTGGGCACTATGCACATTCATAATGAATTCTCGTAATGAAAGGACAATCCCGAGATATTGATCGCAGAGGGCTAATCTCCGGTCCCTGGATTTGGACTGAAATACTTGGCGAATTTGTCTGTTTTAAGAGCAAACTCTTTGTGATCCGCTGGGGGCTCTTTCATGCGTGTGATATTCGGCCAGACCTTGGAATACTCTGTGTTGATGATCAACCATTTTGAATCTGGCTCATCTTCAATTTCTGGTTTGATGGCCTCCACTGGACACTCCGGTTCGCAGGCGGCACAGTCAATGCACTCATCTGGATGAATGACGAGCATATTTTCTCCTTCATAAAAGCAGTCAACCGGACACACTTCAACACAATCCATGTGTTTGCATCGAATACAGGGATCCATCACGATAAAGGTCATGGGTATGTATGAATTGGTTGTATCGCGCCGGGTTGGTTCGTGTAATTGACTACGGTACTTAGCTACGGATGAAGGGTTACCTGAAAACCAACGTGACAGCAGATGTTGGGGGATATAGAATTGCCTGAAGCGTGGAATTCATTACTACAACTGCAGACTCTTAGAACACCGAATGAACCATACTCAAGTGATGATAAGTGCATTGGTCATGTGAACGCTGAACTCAACTTGACCCATTTTCATCGTCCACTGGATCATAATTTAGTATCGGCCCCAACCAGCGTTCAGCGGTTCGGAGGTTCATCTCCTTCCGTCTGGCATAATCCCTTACTTGGTCACGATCAATTCGACCAACTACAAAATACGCGCTCTCTGGATGTGCTAAGTATAGACCAGATACCGAGGCCGCTGGTCTCATCGCGTAGCTCGAAGTCAGAGACATCCCGATTCGACCCGCTTCGAGTAAGCGAAAAATCGTCTCTTTCTCCGTGTGATCTGGCTGACACGGATAACCGGGTGCAGGTCGGATGCCAGTATAGGCTTCTTTGATCAGTGACTCATTATCAAAATTCTCATTCGATGCATACCCCCAAAGCTCCTTACGTACGCGCTCATGCATATATTCTGCCATGGCTTCTGCGAACCGGTCAGCGAGGGATTTGACCATGATTGCCGAATAATCATCGGCTTCCGCTTCGAACGCCTCTGCAATCTCCTCTGCTTGCTGCCCCGAAGTGACCGCAAACGCACCTACATGATCATCCATTTCGGCAACAAAATCAGACAGAGCAAAATTGGCCCGCTGATTATTTTTGATCACTTGCTGACGAAGTGTAAAAAATGTATCGCCCGTATCAAGCCGAATATCGTCTCCGTCTCGTGAAGCCCCCCAAAAACCAACAACAGCTTTGGGCTTGAACCATTCTTGGTCAAGAACTTGTTGCATCATTGCTTGGGTGTCCCGCCATAGATCTCGTGCTGCTTTACCCACCACTTTGTCTTTCAGGATCCTGGGATAGCGTCCAGACAGATTCCAGGTGATGAAATACGGCGTCCAGTCGATGTATTTGGCAAGCTCTTTAAGATCAATATTCTCGAATACTTTAGTGCCAGTAAAACTCGGGGCTTCGGGCGTTGGTGCTTTCAGTTTGTGCGCATGCTGTCGGGCCACTTCAATAGGGTGGCGTGGTCTTGGGGGACCACCCGCTCGGTGGTCACGCATTCGCTGATACCTGGCCTTAACGGTATCAACAAAGAGCGGACGCTCCTCATCAGAGAGTAAGGATGAGACGACTCCAATCGCGCGGCTGGCATCCCTCACATGAATAGCTGGACCATTGCTCCGGACCGGGTCAATCTTTACGGCCGTATGCGCTGGTGAAGTCGTGGCTCCACCAATGAGCAGGGGTTGTTTCATGCCGGATCGTTGCATTTCGCGTGCCACATAGACCATTTCATCCAGGCTTGGCGTGATCAGCCCAGAGAGGCCAATAATATCCGCATTCTCCTTCCTGGCCTCTGCAAGAATAGCTTCGCATGGAACCATAACCCCCATGTCGAAAATTTCGTAGCCATTACACGCAAGCACTACACCGACGATATTCTTGCCGATGTCATGAACATCTCCCTTCACGGTGGCCATAATCACTTTTCCATTTGAAACATCTACCGTGCCCAGTTCCTCTTTTTCGGCCTGCATGAATGGATCCAGGTATGCCACCGCCGCTTTCATGACCCGAGCGGACTTCACTACCTGGGGTAGAAACATTTTACCGGACCCGAATAAATCTCCCACAACATTCATTCCATCCATGAGCGGGCCCTCAATGACATGCAGCGGGCGATCTGCGGCTGCTCTGGCCTCCTCGGTATCCTCAACAATAAACTCAGTGATTCCGTTAACGAGCGCGTACTCAAGCCGCTTTTCCACGGGAAGTGAACGCCAGGAGAGATCCTCCTTTGCCGATTTTCTTTTCTGTCCGCGAAACTGTTCCGCGTAGTCAACGAGTGCCTCCGTTGCGTTTTCGTTGCGGTTGAGGATCACATCTTCAACGAGTTCTCGGAGCTTCGGCTCGATCTCGTCATAAATGTCGAGTTGGCCGGCATTCACAATTCCCATGTCCATTCCGGCAGGGATCGCGTGATACAGAAATACCGAGTGCATAGCTCTGCGTACAGTCTCATTGCCACGGAAACTGAACGACACATTCGAGAGTCCGCCTGAGACGTGAGATCCAGGGCATGTCCTGCGGATGACTCTTGCCGCTTCGATAAAGTCAACCGCGTAATTATTGTGCTCTTGAATTCCCGTGGCAACAGCAAAAATATTCGGGTCGAAAATTATGTCTTCGGCAGGGAAACCAACCTTTTCGGTAAGTATTTTAAACGCGCGTTGGCAAATCTCAATCTTGCGTCGAGCAGTGTCTGCCTGACCGGCCTCATCAAATGCCATTACAATCACGGCTGCACCGTAGGAAAGGCATGTGCGTGCTTGTTTTTGGAATTGGTCCTCCCCCTCTTTCAGTGAGATTGAATTGACTACTGCCTTCCCCTGTACGCATTTGAGGCCTGCTTCAATTACTTCCCATTTTGAGCTGTCAATCATGATGGGCACCCTGGCAATGTCGGGCTCAGCAGCAATCAGGTTGAGGAACGTCTGCATAGCATTGACGCCGTCTAACATCCCCTCATCCATGTTGACATCAATGATCTGTGCACCATTTCGGACCTGCTGCCTTGCGACCTCTACGGCGGTAGCATAGTCACCACTCACGATCAGCCTCCGAAACCTGGCGGAGCCGGTCACGTTGGTGCGCTCACCAACGTTCACAAATGTCTGGGCAGCGGTATTCATTCCTGAATTGGGCCTGTGCTTGTCCAGAGACGCTTGAGATAGCAATCACAGTAGGATGTCAGGTCGGCCATTGATTGCTCTTTGAATTAGCTTCCAAGCTCGAATGGTTCCAGGCCTGCAAGTCGCAGAGTATCCTTACCTGGAACTGGGTTTCGAGGCGGCAAACCCTCTACTGCCTTCGAGATTTCCCGAACATGATCTGGCGTGGTACCACAACAACCTCCCAGAAAATTGACAATTCCATCTTGGGCCCATTTACCCACATGACTCGCCAGTTCCTGCGGAGACTGATCATACTCGCCCATCTCATTCGGCAGTCCAGCATTCGGGTAGGCACCCACCAGCGTATCAGCTACACGGGAAACTGCGGCGATATGCTGACGCATCAAATCTGCGCCCAACGCACAATTAAATCCCACCGCAAACGGTTTGGCGTGGCGTACAGAATACCAAAAAGCTTCTACGGTTTGACCTGACAGGGTGCGCCCAGATCGGTCTGTGATAGTCCCGGAGATCCATATTGGGAGTTTATCAAGTCCCTCTGCCTCCAAATCAATGATAGCCTTGACGGCTGCCTTACAGTTTAGTGTGTCGGTAACCGTCTCAATCAAGTAAAGGTGCACGCCACCTTGATTCAGAGCTTTGATTTGCTCACGATAGGTCTGATAGACTTGGTCAAATGTTACTTCCCGGGCACCGGGAGCGTTTACGTCTGAGCTCATGGAGAGCATCTTGTTCAGTGGCCCAATGGAGCCCGCGGCGAAGCGGGGCTTCTGTGGCTCTTTTTTCGTCCACTGATCTGCCGATGCACGGGCAAGTCTGGCGCCCTCTAAGTTGATATCAATGACGGACTGACGATCGAGATCATAATCAGCTTGCACGATCGTTGTAGCCGAAAATGTATTCGTCTCTGAGATATCCGCCCCGGCTGCAAAGTAGGCGTCATGTAATTCTGCCACGCATTTCGGCTTGGTTAAGCAAAGGATATCGTGATTGCCTTTCATATCCACCGGGTATTTCTCCTTGGAGAACCGGGAATCGCGATAGTCCTCTTCTTCAAGCTCCATTCGTTGGAACATGACTCCCCAGGAACCATCCAGAAGCAGGACCCGCTCTCTGGCGGCTGAGTACAGTTGGTCAATGCGCGCTTTGCGATCCGTCATCAATTCCATGTTTCATTGATGTGCCCGTCCACAAAAGTTGTCACTACCACCGGTAATCCGCGTTTGAGGCAGCGCTGAATGTAGGCAAGGTTGTAGGAGAGTCGATTAACAATCACCGAACACCTGTGACGGTATGGAGAACGAGTTGGGATGAGCGCAGCCTGAACAGCGCAAGGATATGTTTGGGGCTCATAACTGGGACTGTAACTTTCGAGACCAGTATTTGTCGGAGCAGATGCTAACAGTTGTATATGATTTGGCACGGTCATATTGCCATCGGCGTTTGGGATTGGCGCAATTGCACGGTCGGGAGCGCACATGTTGAAGGCACCAGGGATCCGTAAAATCGAACCAAAGGTTCATCTATGGTGGATTACAGTTTTGGTGCTACTTCCCATATGTAAAGCCTAAGAATGTGCAAGAATCCTTCATGTCTTGTTACCCCACCGTCTGCGGTTTCAATCCAAGTAGTCGACAGGTAGATAGCGCCAGGCTTGCTCGATTGAGTGTGTAAAAGTGGAATTCATTCACTCCTTGGTCCGATAACTTGTGGCAGAGCTCAGCAGCCACGTTCGCCGTGATGAACTCACGCGTCACGGTATCGTCGCCGGTCCCAGCGAACACTTCGTAAAGCCAGTCTGGCAAAGTCACCTGGCAAAGATCTGCGATACGCTTCATGCCCTTGAAGTTCGGCTGCAGCATGATTCCGGGGACAATCGGCATCGTCACACCTCCCGCTCGTGCGCGATCAAGAAACTTGAAGTAGACTTCTGGCTCGAAGAAAAATTGGGTGATTGCACGGTCAGCACCAGCGTCCTGCTTCGCTCTCAGGAAGGCAATATCCTGATCCCATCCCCGACTGTGAGGATGTTGTTCTGGGTAGCAGGACACGCTGATTTCAAACCTTGCTCCAGGTGTAATCTCACAATTGCGAATTCCTTCTATAAGGTCAATACTGTCTCGAAAACCGCCTGGGTGCTGTTCAAATTTTGCATCTATGCCTTCTGGAGGATCGCCTCGAAGCGCCACAATGTGACGTATCCCGGCTTTCCATAGATCGACCGCAATGCCTAATACTTCTTCCTTCGTTGCGCCTACACAGGTGAGGTGAGCAGCTGGCAATAGTGGAGTATCCTGTGCAATTTTCGTAACGATCCGCCGCGTTCGATCACGCGTGGAGCCGCCCGCCCCATACGTGACGGATACAAAGCGCGGTGCCATTGGAGTCAGCCTCGCAACCGATTCCCACAGTTTCGCCTCCATACTGTCTGATTTCGGAGGAAAAAATTCAAACGAAACATTGGGAGGGGGTTTCGACTGCTGCTCCGCAACGGAAAGTTTGCTTACACTGGGGTCTGCGGGCTGAGAGACTCGCCATGTAGCCTTCCAGATGAGCACACTAACACCCTTATCCAGCGAGGATGGTGGGTCAAATCTATTGGGCGGTTGCATAGAAAATCCTGCATTATCCGCCCACTGCATCATGTCATCTTCGGAGACCCCAAGCCGATAATGGCCTTGCGATTCACGCAAAAACTCAAGTTCATGTGGGGCAAAATCAACGACAATCAATTGTCCTCCCTGTTTGAGAATGCGAGCGGCTTCCGCGATGACCCTTTCGGGTTGTTCTAGGTAATGCAACACTTGATGCACGATCACCAGGTCCGCACTATCACTCTCGAAAGGGGTATTCATTGCGTCCCCTTGCCGCACTCGTGCATTACCGATCCCCGCTCGATTGAGGTTCGCCCGAGCTACCTTCAGCATATGATGAGAGAGATCAAGCCCTTCGGCCTCTTGCGTATACGGGGAAAGCAAAATCAGCATCCGCCCCGTACCCGTCCCAAGGTCTACAATCCGCTCAAACTGATGGCACTCAACGTGCCCTAGAATCTCACGCTCGATCGCTGCATCAGGATAATGCAATGCCCGCAGTTGATCCCAGTCTTTAGCGATTTCTGAAAAATAGGATGCTGCCGACTGCGCACGATTCGCCCGTACACGCTGTAAAACACTGAAATCGGTCGTGAACGGGTCGCTATCGATATCTAACTTCGAAAAGATCCCCTGTAACAGCCTGTCAGCCCACCCTCTACGCTGAATTCGATAAAATACCCAGGCTCCCTCGGGGAGCCGTTCAACCAATCCCGCTTGGGTCAGTGATTTCAAGTGATGCGAGAGCCGGGGTTGACTTTGATCGAGAATACGTGCCAGTTCTCCGACCGCAAGGTCACCATGGCGCAGCAGCGCGAGTATCCGAAGTCGTGTCGGTTCTCCGGCGGCTTTCAAGCCACCTATCAGTAACTTCTGACCCACGCTCATAAGAACTAATCATAAACATCAATTTATATAAACTTTCGTTTTAATGGAAAAGTTCAGAATTCAGCCAGAGTTCAGCGTCATCTGGTTGCTGATAGCAATTGAAACAGGAATAGGTAGTTATTTTGTGCTGTTTATGAACCATTGGGTTGGAAACCAATCTACCCCGTCGCCTTGGCGAGCATCTTGGATCTCGCCATCAGACGACCAAAAGTCGAGCCCTGCTCAGTAAATTCGTCTTTGCTTCCTATGCGATCATCACTCGAGAAAAAGCGATCGCTGTTCGGCTTACTATACCTGCCAACAACACGAAACATCATGAAACTAATTACGCAGGATCCCGAGGCTAATCTCCTAGCTTCACGATCGAAACCTCAGCACTGATTACGTCGAACCCCTTGCATGCTTGAATCATCATGTAAAAAATGTGGTTTGAGATTCGCCTTGGTTTACGACATATCATTTTGATAACTATGCGATTGTCGAACATGATTATTCACGGGAGGATTTTCAAAACTGTTCGCAAATGAAAAAATCGGGAGAAACGGTAGCTTTACCTTCGAGATCTGACCGCATGCGATCAGTGCAAATGCCGGTCATGGGTTTTGTTGCGGACCTCATGCGGGACAATCCAGGAACGATTTCTGTGGGACAGGGCGTCGTACACTATGGTCCACCTGCCCGGGTAATCAAAGCTGCGCAGCAGGCGGTCACGGCCCCAAATACGCATGGGTACGGTTACGTGATCGGAAGATCCAGTCTGCGAAGTGCATTTGCCGAAAAATTGAATGCAGAAAACCGCTTGGACCCCGGGTATGAGGTCGTGGTTGCCGCCGGCAGTAACATGGCCTTCTTTGCTTCACTACTTGCGATCACGAGTCCTGGGGATGAGGTCATATTGCTCGTGCCATACTACTTCAACCACGAAATGGCCACGTACATCGCAGGCTGTAAGCCCGTACTCGTATCGTTCGGTGATTCGTTGATTCCCGATGTGGAGACCATTGAGCGTGCAATCACTCCTAAAACCCGTGCCGTCGTCACGATATCCCCTAACAATCCAACGGGCATTGTTTATGCTCCAGAAACGTTGCGGGCTATCAATGACATGTGTGCTGCGCACGGCATATATCATATGTCGGATGAGGCGTATGAGTATTTCACGTTTGACGGTGCGGAGCATTACTCTCCAGGGAGTTCTCCCGGAGCGCATGCACACACAATCTCGCTTTTTTCTATGAGCAAGGCATACGGAATGGCGGGCTGGCGTTTGGGGTATATGGCGGTACCGCCACAGATTCTGGCAGACATTCACAAGATTCAGGATACGAATCAGATCTGTCCGGCAATGATAAGTCAGTCAATGGCTCTGGCAGCACTCGAGGAGGGAGCAGGCTACTGCAGGCAATATGTGGATTCAATGGCCAAGGTTCGCGACATGGTACTTGAGCGTCTGAGCTCGGTGAGGGCCCCCATTACAGTTTCTCCTTCAAAGGGTGCTTTCTATTTCCTGTTGAGGGTAGATACAGCGCTTGATTCCAAGACTTTGACGACACGCCTGATACGTGAGCATAGTGTTGCAGTCATCCCGGGGGATACATTCGGCATGACGACTGGTGGCACTTATCTGCGCGTCGCCTATGGCGCACTTCAAGTGTCTACTTTGAGCGAGGCGCTTGATCGCCTGGTCAATGGTCTTGAAGCACTTGTCGGTTAATCCGGTAGTAGCCACCGGCGCGAATTTGCAATTATGCGCTTGTAGGCTGCCAGATCGTGTGCCCGATCATCATGTCCGAGTGTATTAACAACGATCGTGGCGTCGCCAACCTGACGAACCCAGATGACGGGGTAAATTGCCTCAGTTTCGTGTGATCGTCCAATCGCAAGAACAATTGCCTGGGCATCCGGCAGAATCTCGGCCCGGTAAAGTTCATCTGTGATCTCAAAGCTGGCCGGAACCCCCTCCATAAGTGGATGATTCGGCTGCAGAATTTCGACAGTGAAAGCCTGGATCGGCTCATGACTACGGGATCCGCCGCCAACAAGCTGCTCGTTGTACTCTGGCCAATTTTCCCAGTTATACCAGGAGGCTGGATGTGTAATCATTAGCGGGCGTCCAGCCTCCACATGTTGCATGATTGCTTGGCGGCTGTCTTCGTTTTCGATGGGCTTATTGTTCGCGAGTGCGAGCAATGATGCATTACGCACCAGTTCTACAAAGGCATCCTCAGGGTTTTCGGTGTAAATGAAGGTCCGATCTCCCTTTCCGAACAGCAGCTGCCCATCTGCGAACCCAAAAACGCGTGCGTGATGATGGGATTGGGAACCACGACTGACACTGCCTGCCAGGTATACGATCGGATTGGCCTCAGGGTTGGATCCTTCCCAGGTCCAACCTGCATCATTGCGAGGAAGGTCAGGTGCTGTTGTAATTTCCAGCGTGCCTAGCATGAGTGCCCAGTGCCCGGGTACCGAGCACAGGAAAGGATAGGTTCCTTCCGTTAGCGGGTCAAGCGCAACACTTATTGACTCGCTCAGGGATAGTACGCCGGTTGACCCTAGGACATCCTGTGACCGGGCAGGCGGGATGTACTCCGTATCTACACTTGTAGGGGTAGTCATGTACGCGTCCAGATCTTTCCCGAACGCCTCTACATCAGTGCCCATCTTCAGAAATACAGCATTATGGGGGTCAGGATGCAGGTTCACGAAATCAATCCTGATTTCCTGACCGGCAAATGCTTTCAGTGTCTCTTCGCCGAATCGCATGATTCCATCGGGGGCCGTCAGTTCGAGGCGCGCAGGAGGCAGCATTTGGGGCTCCGCTTCCACTTCCGGTTCGGAGTCCTCTTCTACGATTCCAATCGGCGTGATCGCGTTATAGGCGGCAAAAATCCACTCATCTGCACCTGGTAGTGCTTCTTGAGCGGCTGTCAGGATCATCGGAGTCACTTGGGGTCCCATATCCTGTGCTTTCAAAAGGGCAGTCAGGCGAACACTAAGATCATCATCTGCAAATACGCGGTGCTTAGCCAGCAGCTTGGCGCTATCAACGGTCAGGGGGAGCGTCTGAATACCAGCTTTACGAACAGCGGGCGATGGATGGACCAGCGCCGTAGCAGAAACCACTGCCAACGCCTCGTCCGCCCCCAGGCCGTGTAGCGTCCAAAGTGCATGCACAGCGCCCGGATCAAAACCCGTTTCATCTAAATCCTGTCGCAGGACCAATTGAGTAAGCTCCCCTTCCAATTCCTGTGCATTATTCTCAATCAGCATTCTCTGTGCCGTGAGACGCCAGAATTGGTTGGTGCCCTGAAGGGCTTCGAGGAGACCTTCATTGTCCTCATAGGAAAGGCTTTTTTGGGGCGGGAGCTCGCCGTAAGTGACCACGTACACACGGCCGTGTTCGCGGTCACGCAATGGATTCAGGTGTGCGTTGCCGGGACCAGGATTATCATTCCATATCTGATTAACCATGCCCCGTCGATCCGGGTTATGCTGGATCACGGGATTGTACCAGTCGGCAATCCATAGATTCTCATCGGGGCCGATATCGGCGAAAACCGGGGCAACCCATTCATCACTACTGGCCAGAATGTTAAGTATCTCTCCTTTTGATTCCGTTTCGATACTGCTGTCAGGCTCTAACTGAACCACATGCACGACATGAGCCGTAGGTTCGGTTACCATGAGAGTCCCCCAATATTTGGACGGGAACCGTCGACCGTTGTAGGGAAACGCTCCCGCAGCCGCAGTGTAGCCGTCCCGAAAGTCCACCTGCTGCAGCTGGCGCTCAGAAGAGTGCACCACCAGATAGTGGCTTTGAACATTGGCCACATTCATGCCTGTCTGGTGTCTCAAAGGGGTCCCCACTACAATGGCATGGTTATTATTAGCGGTCGATCCATAGATAGTATTGTCTTCTCCAATGCCCAGTCCCCATGTATTGTTGTTGAATGCAGCGATGGGCTCGAGGTCTGTCCCGTCTTTCCTTACCCGAAATAATCCCATACGTAAAATGAGTGCCTCCCGATCAGGGGCACGGCCAGGCTCGTAAAGCCCGCTGTATCCGACAGCTCCCCAGAGAAAATTGTCGAGACCTAACTTCGTATTGCTCATCACAGCATGGGTATCATATGTACCAAAGGCATCATCCACGACCACATGTTTTTGGTCTGCACGGTCGTCACCGTCTGTGTCCTCCAAAAAGACCAGATCCGGTGCTTGTCCTACGATGGCTCCTCCTTTTACCAAGGTGATGCTGGTGGTAAGAGGCTGGTTTTCCGCAAATCGTATGAACCTGTCTGCACGATAATCGCCGTCCGTATCCTCGCAGATCGTGATCCGGTCGGTGCCGGATTCCTCACCAACATGATCGTGTGGATAATTCGTCGACTCGACGACCCATAATCGTCCGCGTTCATCCCAGGTTAGTGCAATTGGATTAACGATGTCCGGTTCATGTGCAAACACATGGACATCGAATCCCTCTGGAACCTCGAGTCGTGTCAGAGTCTCCTCCGGAGTGAGCGGAGCCTGTAGCTGATGGATGGTTACGTCATTGCTTGCAGGTGAATAACGCAGCGTTGCTTGTCCAGAGCAGCCGGTCAGAAGCAGCAGCACGGCAAGAGTAGTGGGCAGATAGAGTTTCATCTGAGTCAGATATCGCGTGTACGAAGCTTGTTCCATGGTTCCAGATTGGATAAATCCTCGCCGAGCGGGGCGTCAACCTCGGTCGGGGTTAATGCTACAAAAAGTACTGCTGAGTCCTCTCCCGCGTTAAAAGAGGCATGAGCCAGGCCAGCGGGAATCACTACGGCATCTCCAGGAGACAGAATCTTACAGGATTCACCAATCCATTGTTCAATGGTGCCCCGCAGCACAAAAATTAACTCCTCGCGCCCAGGATGGCAATGAAAGTCGTGCCCTTCTCCACACTTAATCTCGGCCTTAGCGGCGAATAGCCCTGGAGTAACGGGATTCGGGTAATTGATCCAGGTATTGGTACCTTGATCTACGGACTCTATCCATTGAGTTTCCTTGTTCAGAAAGAATTGTCTGGACATCAGTGTTTACGGGCCGCTGGACACGGGATCTGTTTAAATTCTTTGGTGAGGTTGATGAGGGATTGTTCTACTCCCATTCGTTCAAGGCTGCTGGCGCCCACAAATCCGACGGTATCAGTGTGCTCATTGATGTACGCTGCATCTGAAGGTGTACTGATTGGGCCTCCGTGACTCAGGAAAATAATATCCTTGCGGACGCTTCGGGCAGCTTCAATAATTCCTTGGGTACGCGTTGCAGCTTCCTCCAGCGTGCAGGTCGCTCCAGTAACGCCAATAGATCCACCTATCGTGCATCCCACGTGGGCAATGATAACATCCGCTCCCGCCTCGGCCATACTACGGGATTCCTCGGGCGTTGCGACGTAAACGATCGAGAAAAGATCAATTCCTCGTTTCTGGGCGAGGGCAACCATGTCAATCTCGTGCTGCACGCTCATGCCCGTCTCTTCGAGGACCTGTCGGAAAAGACCATCCACAATTGAATGGGTGGGGAAATTATTAATGCCACTGAATCCCATATCCCTCACCTTGAGCAGGTGATGCCAGATGCGTCGCCGTGGATCCGAAGCATGAACCCCACAGATCACTGGAATCTCTTTGACGACCGGGAGCACCTCAAATTCGCCAATCTCCATAGCAACAGCGTTTGCATCTCCATAGGCCATAAGTCCGGCAGTCGAACCATGTCCAGACATACGGAAGCGTCCGGAGTTGTAGATGATCAAAAGATCTGCACCGCCCTTCTCAATAAACTTGGCACTGATACCTGTGCCGGCACCAGCCACAATAATCGGTTCGCCGCGGTCCAGTGTGGCATGCAGGCGCTCAAGCACTTCCGCGCGCGTGTATGGATTTCCAATTCCGGTCCAAGGGTTAGGCATAACTTTAATAATGTCGGGTTAGGATGTAGGTAGGCATGTACGCCAACAATAGTACGGTATATTCTCTGTGAAAGTAAGCAGCAAAGGGCAGGTTAACAAGCGGTGTGCTATATTACGGGGCCAATAAAGTCTTAACGTAATGAGTTCTATGTCCGTCAGCCGACGCAATTTTATAAAGGGTTTGAGCGCTGCCGCCACGCTCCCAATCATTGTTCCCGCATCTGTGCTTGGGCGGGGTAATCGGCCCGCTCCCAGTGACCGGATCACTATGGGATTCATTGGTATGGGAAGTATGGGAATGAATAACCTGCAGGTGTTTATTGAAAAACCGGATGTACAGGTATTGGCCGTGTGTGATGTGAACAAGTCCGGGGATAACTATGCGGGGCGTGGATTAAGAGGACGGGAGCCATCACGTCAATTGGTTAATTCTACGTATGCAGAAAATAGCGGTATGAGCAGCTATAAGGGTTGTGACGGCTATACATTTTTCTGGCAGGTACTCGAGCGCGACGATATTGATGCCGTGTGCCTAGCACTGCCGGATCATTGGCATGCATATATGGCGGTGGCAGCAGCCAAAGCCGGTAAGGATATGTATAGCGAGAAACCTTTGGCGCGAACCATCAGCGAAGGAAGGGCAATGGTTAATGCTGTGCGGAAATACAATCGCGTATTTCAAAATGGAAGTCAGCAGCGTTCGGGGGCACAGTTCAGGCATGCATGTGAGCTAGCCCGCAACGGATACGTTGGTGAGATTCAGAAGGTCTATGCCCAAGTGGGAGGTATTTCCCGTGAATTTCCGCACGGGGAGGAGCCCATTCCAGATGGGTTCCTTTATGAATTATGGTTGGGCAACGCACCGTCGGCGCCCTATCACAGCAAGCGTGTGAGCGGCGGCTATAATACAGAGGAAGGGGCCTGGCGGGCATGGATACCGTATTCGGCAGGGCATGTGGCGGACTGGGGAGCGCACAACTTCGACATTGCTCTCTGGGGACTGGGGCTTGATGGTTCCGCTCCAACTAAAATTGTGCATGCCTCCGACGCAGAAGAGGACGAGGTTACTTTGATGTACGCCGATAGCCCTCCGATAATAAAGAAGAAGGGGCCGCATGAAGGGATGATCCAGTTTATCGGAACGGAGGGTTGGGTTGGTGTCAGCCGCGGTGATATTTGGGCTTCTGACGAGGCCCTGCTCACAGCTGCCATGAAACCCAGCGAAACACATCTGTATCGCAGTGATGATCATCGCAGAAACTTCCTCAACTGTGTGAAAACACGTAACAGGCCGGTCTGTGATGTTGAGATCGGTCACAGTTCGCTGGTAGCCTGCCTAACGAGTGAGATCTGTATGCGTCTGGGGCGTACGCTGGAATTCAATCCGAAGAAGGAGAAATTCGCTCGAGACGAAGAAGCAAATGCGCATGTAACCCGGAGTATGCGAGGTCCCTGGAAGGTGTAAGTCTCAGACTACTGCCAAGGCACATTCCCGGCCTCCTGCACATATTGCCGCAGTTCAGCGGCAAGCCTTCGAAAAACATCAGGTTCGGCTGAGGACAGGTCTGTTGTCTCCAGCGGGTCCCGCTCAAGATTGTACAGCTCTAATGGAGCGTAGGGGCTGTTTTGAAGCAGTTTCCAAGGCCCCTGCCGGACCGCTTCGATCGTTTTTCCGCCAAAGCGTAGACCTCCTTCCCGTCTGGAGAAAAACAGGAGACGGGTGGGGTCAGGATCCGGGCCGCCGAGGAGTGAGCCGAGAAAGCTGGTTCCGTCAATAACCTGTGTGATCCTTGCTCGCGCTGCCTCAAGAAGCGTAGGGTAAATATCCATTGTGGTCAGGAGGGCATCACTGGTAGTGCTAGGTGCGATACTTCCGGGCCAGGAAGCAATGGCAGGCACTCTAATGCCGCCTTCATACACGGTTCCCTTGCCGTTACGTAATGGACCATTACGCGCACCGACATTGAGTTGTCCGCCGTTATCACTCACAAAAATTACAAGGGTGTTATCATAGAATCCATTCGCTTTTAGCGCCGTCATCACCTTTCCGATACCGTGATCCATATGTTCAATCAGAGCCACGAGTTTAGCTCGGGCTTCGTCGATGCCACCTTCCCGCTGCTGCACTTTGGCAACCCATTCCTCAGGTGGTTGAATGGGGGTATGGGGGGCGTTATAAGCCAGGTAGAGGAAGAATGGTGCTGTAGAGACTGTTCGACTTTTTATGTAGTGCACCGCCCAGTCCGTGAATAGGTCTGTGGCGTGTCCTTCAGGATAGATGACCTCCTCACCGCGGCGCATGTAATTAATCCCGTGACGCCGGTGGTTGTAGTAGTCGTCCATCATATCGCCTAGGAAGCCCTCAAAATGGTCAAAGCCTCGGTCTACGGGCCGCTGAGGTGCATTGAGTCCCAGGTGCCATTTGCCCACCATTGAAGTATGATATCCACGAAGCCGAAGTTTTTCAGGCAGCAGCTCAATATCCTGCGCGAGATTTCCCCAGTTGTTGGATGCATGTGTGCGGATGACACCAGGAACGCCCGCCAACGGAGGGTAGCGACCGGACAGCAAGGAGGCTCTTGTCGGAGAGCAGACGGGTGAGTTGGCGTAGAACTGGGTGAATCGAATGCCCGATGCAGCCAGGCTGTCAAGGGCAGGTGAGTGCAGATCTTCTGCCCCATAGCTTGAGAGGTCTCCGTATCCGAGGTCGTCAGCTACAATAAGGACAATATTGGGTTGTTGCGCGCTGGCTACTGCGCCCCAAAGAAACAACGATATCAGCAACGAAACTCTTCGCATTTTTTGGGCGATCGTGTGAAAAACTTGAAAGATAAAACTCGGCCAATGAATATTCAGATGCCACACACAAAATCTAAGGGTCAAAACCATAGTAGTTTTCTCTTCAAGCCTATTTCAATATCCCTACTGTCTGGGAATAAATCCCAAAGCGGATGCACGCTGACGGAATGATTAACTGCCGAACACAGTGGGGCTGCGGAAAAAAAAGCTGCATCTATCCCAAAGACCCATCAAAATGGTAGACGTAGTGCGACAATCACGGGTGGGGGAGATCTGTACCTATGCAATTATCCTGGCGACAGAGAAATGAATCTTGCGTGTTCCTTGGCGGCGTGACGCACCACGGAATTTGTCGTGCAGTCGATCCAATGCCACGATTCCAGGAGGTCGTCAATCTGGACGCCGACGCGCTCCGGGAGGCAGCAGAATATCTGCAGCTGCCGTACCGGAAGCCCCACGAATCGGAGGCGTACCTGTCTCCCGGGGAGTGGGAGCGGCGATCCCGACTGGTGACGATCAAGGTCACGAATTTTGAGTTCGAGGCGCTGTCAAGCTTGACTGAAGTGACTGGCTTGACAAAATCCCGGCTCATGTGCCTCGCGCTGGCCAGAAAGGCGCCGCGCCACCCCGGAATCAGACAACAGAGAACACCCGCGAGAACGATCGTTTCGTCAAGGGAGAGCTGTTTTCCGATGATGAATAGTTGAGACTTATGCCAACTTTTACACAGATGACTAATTTTATTACTAGGTGACCGCGATCCTCTTCCAGCTCGGTCTCCTCGCCCTGTGGGGCTGGCTGATCTATGCGGCTGTCAAGGTCTGGGCCTTCTGCTATGGCTATCCCGACTAGTTCTGGGAGCTGGCGCTCGTTGCCGTGCTGGCAGGGCGCTACGGGTGCAGGGTGCCCTGAAGCTGCGGAGGGATTGATCGGAGCGGACGTCAGAGGCGCACGCAACGCCGTCGAGATTTCTGTGGGGGTTTACCCCTGTGAATTGAATCTCTGCAAGTGCCCCAAGTTTGAAAGGGTTGGACAAGCCCGGGATTCAATGGCCCTGTCGAGCCCATTGTTAACACATTTCTTGACTAATGCGCCAGTCTTGCACAGTTGCAGCAATACTCGCGACTCATTTTGAACTGATTTCTAGCTCCGCAACGCTGAGCACATAGTAGCCTTGCTCATTTCTCCTTCGCAAATAGACGCGATCATTCCCATCTGTCCACAGGATGCTGATGGAACCCATGACCCTCCTGTTGCTGTTCAATTCCAGAGAATCGAACCGCAGCGGGCCATATCCCTGGAGGCTTCCATCCTGATCGAACAGCTCCGCTTTATTTCCAACCTTTCCCCCTAGCGGTGTCTGCTTAGTAAAGTTCACAAATTCGCTAGTGCTTAGAATTGCCATGCCAACGCTCCAATTCAACACCCTCGCACGGTAAATACCCGTCGGGCCTGAAATCGTCATCCCAGCCCCGCGAAGATCCGGATTTGCCTCACGATCACGCTCACTGTAGGGTATATAGGCTCTTCTGGGTGCAGGACTCCCTTTTAGCTTCTCCATGTCCCAGGAGCCATTCGATCGTGTGTACCGGTAGACGTATCCACTGTAAATGTGGGGGGCTAGTATAATAGTGTCAATTCCGTTCGTCGCCATTATCAGTGCATCAGGCGAGTCGGAATCCGCTTTAAGAAAGGGACGGTTAAGGTCAAACAGTTCATCCAATCGGGCAAAGGACTCAATCCGATTCAGCTTGCTGTCGTGCAGATGAAGCGTATTGTCGTCATTGATGTAGGGAAGATCCTCTTCAGGATCGTCAATCAGCCTTACGTACTTGAGCACATACGCGCCTTCGAGAGACAGGATTGGATGAGGCGAGATAGTCCTCTCGTCTACGAACGAGCTTGTTTCAATACCATTGCCCATTTCCGTGAAGATCGTAAACCGCGCGCTTATCCGATCGGCCACGATCAGCCGATCCTGATCATCCATATGCATGCCGATGAGATCCCGCATCTCTCCGGGACCTTCACCCCTTTTCCCGATCGTGGTAACGTACTGACCAGTTGCATCAAAGACCCGAATGTCCATACGCCTTCTATCTTGGACATATATATTGCCTTTCGAGTCCGTCCTAACCATCTTGGGAAACGACAGAAGATACTCGGCAGACGCCTCCTCGTCATCACCGATGACGAATTGCTCGACTAGCGTGAACGTCAATTCCTGCGCCTGTGCGGGTGCCAGCATGCAAGCTCCTATGGCAAGCGTAGCACAAATTCGTCGCAAAGCAAGGTTAGTATTCATGTCTACCTGATGCACTTGTGGCAGGCTAGGTGAAAGACTCCATCGTATATCTGCCAATACGAATGGCTACGGCGAAGCAGTTCGGCCACTCTACAAACTGACTTGGTCATTACTGACACGCCTCTACTCTTTTACCAACGTCTCTTCGCTGAAACGGACCATTCAAACGGCCTTCCATACACCTGTTCAATGTACGCCGCTGCCGTGCCCCAGGCGGAGGTTCCCGTTAATAGATAGCGCTCGTCAGTCAGATTGCGGAATGCGGTCATTATCTCCCATTTGTCATCTGCTGTCGCAAAACTGATTGAAGCATTTATCAGGTGATATCCTTCCTGAAATAACTGAGGGGTATTCACTGCGTCGTGGTATTGCGATGCCACAGATGTCCAATGGATCTTAGGGATAACGGTCAGGCTTCGAATATCAAACTTCCTTCCAATTTCAAGCGAATGATTAAAGCGTGGGGTTTTTGGCAGCCGGAAACCTGGCAAAACTGGGGTGTTGCTTTCGAGAACGTCAGTGCTCAGTTCATCGTACTCCGCATCCAGAAAGCCCAGATTAGCTACAAGATTCCACTCGTCAGCAGGTGCCCACGCTCCTTCCAATTCTACACCCTGCAGGTTGGCCGAGCCTCCATTAACCGTGATGGGGTTGATTGACTGGCGGATAATGACCTGTACATCCTCGTATTCGCCACGGAATAGGGTCAAGTTCAGTTTGAGACGACCATCGCTTGTATTCGACTTAAGACCTATTTCATAACTGACAAGCGTTTCTGGCTCATAGTCGGTCGGAGTGGCATCGAGTGAATTAGCCTCGAAGCCGGGTGGGGGAGTCGGGACTCGAGCATCAAAGCCGCCGCTCTTAAACCCCTCAGTGAAGCTGACATAGGCCATCATGTTGTCGCTAAATTCATATGCAAGGTTAGTCATAACGGTTAGTGCATCAAAATCTCTGGTAAACTTCCTGTTAGGGAGCATACGATCTCCAGGGTTCATTGGCCCGGTAATTGGACGATAGGTTCCCTTAGCCAAGGGCCATGTGGGTTCATGGATACTTCGTCTGCCTTGAGAAGCATCGCCCAACGCGAAGACATCCGGTGTCACGCTCTTGTGGTCTCTAGTGTAGCGTGCACCGGCTGTCAAAGAGAGCCCGCCGATCACGTTGGTTGTGGCCTGTGCAAACCCGGCAATTGAAGTGTAGCCCAGATCCCAGTTACTGTCAAAGGAGCCGGTCGGAATCACCAATGAGGTGCGCGAAAACCCTAACTCGTTGGCGAAATAAAGACCGGTTTGCCAGTACATACGATTGTTAAGGCCAATTCCGCTAAATCTTAATTCCTGGCTGAGCTGACTGGACTCCACTACGTTCTCGTTCTGCAAGATATTGGCCGGTGTATTGTCGGCATCGCGGGAAATTACCATGTCTAACCCCCTGTAGCCGGTTAGAGACAGTAACGTAATTTGGTTGCCAATTAACCAAGAGATCCGAGCACTGGCCCCCCAAGCATCAACGTTGGCAAAAACAGGGAAAGTACCTTCCGCGACATATTCTCCGGCAAAGCTGTCGGGCCCGTAGCAGCCCTCAGCACCATTTGCACCATTTCCTGGCGGAGGAAAAGATGGCGGTCCACTTTCGGGGAAGTTGGGATTGATCCTGATTGCGGTGCAACCGGGCAACACGGCGTTGCCAAAAGTTGCAAACGCCTGCTTGTCATTCACGCCACCGTTAACGGTCGGGGCTACATTCTCTCGCCTGCGAGAATAGTCGCCGGCAGCGAAGACCTCCAAGGTATTTGATGCATGCCACACAATTGAGCTACGGGCTGCAAGTAAGTTATCGTTTCCCATATCAAGTCCATCGTGGACACGCGTTACGTATCCTTCTCGATTTCTAAGGACAAGCGTAGCATCTCCAAATAATCCATCTTTAAGTGCACCGTTTGCCGACGCGGTCAGATGGATCATACGGTCATCACCAAACTGTGCCCGGATGCTTTTTTGAGCTTCTGCATCAGGTCTTCTGGAGTGTATGGATATAGCACCACCCACAGCGTTACGCCCGAAAAGAGTCCCCTGCGGTCCCCGTAACACCTCAATACGCTCCAGATTAACAAGGTCCAGTACTGCTCCTACGGTGCGAGGCATATATATGCCATCAACATAAATTGCAACTCCCGGATCTGTTACCGGCAGGTAGTCGCGCTGCCCTACGCCCCGAATGTAGACCTGCGCCGCAGATTTCGTTCCCGCTAGAGAGCCAGAATGATTGAAAGTAACGTTGGGTATAATCTGACCGAGGCGGTCTGTCGTTTCGATCTGCCGCGACTCTAAATTTCTACCCGAGAAAGCCGAAACCGCTAGCGGAACATCCTGGAGTAACTCTTCCCTGTTTCTGGACATGACCACCAGATCGTCAAGCTGAAGAAGATCGGCTCTCAGTACAAAGTCCTCTGTGATCACTCCTGCCTCCACAACGATTTCGCGGGTTTGAGACACGTAGCCGACAAATCGGGCCGTCAGTTGCAGGGTTTGTCCCAAGTGAGTTGATGGAACCTCGAGGCTGTAGTTTCCCTCAAAATCCGTGGATGTACCAATCGATAGCGATTCAATCAAAATATTGGCGCTACGCAATGCTTCCCCAATTTCGTTGGAAACGCGACCGGAAATGACCGACTGTGCAGAAACGAGGCTTGTTGGCAGAAGCAAGATCAGTAAAAGAATGCTTAGTCTGTTAATCCGCATAGTATTCAGTTGATCTGTTTTGCTAATAGGACAAATACAGGAAGTGAAAGTTCTGCACACATCCACCTTTACTTGAAAAGCAGTTTGGCAAAAGTATTCTGCTACGAATATTGTGGCTAGAGATCCCGACAGTAAATAATAAACTTGAATTGAATACCAGTTCAGATGGTGCCAAGTCAGCTCCTTATGAGGGTCATTCAACGTCCCAGGGTTACCGCATCACCGAATCTCGAAAGCTATTTGAGATGAATTATAATTAAATTTAGACTCAATCAAAATTAATCATCCATACAAATGAGGATAGACCCGGCCAAGGGTGTCAAGCAAGTTGAAATAATTTCCTGGGCTAAGTAAGAAGCCTTGCCTTACAGGGCGGGGAATACTCACCTGAGAGTGTAGGACCTGAAGTAATTCGGCGGTGGTTGACTTCCTTGTACGGTTGAACTGGGGTGCTAGTCAGAATTGGCTTTTCTTGACGGACGAAAGCGTTCTCGAATTGCAACTCGGTTTTTTGGCTCGGGCCTCTGTAACTGGCGGCATATGGTAGCGATCAAATAAGCCTCGAAATGAGAGGTTGAAGACCCGCACTCAGAGTTGTGGTCAGTTTTTCGTTCTGGGTCGCAGCAGTGTATAGTTCTTGAGACGAGGATGTCCACTGAACCACCACAACAATAAACATGAGATTTTTCGAAAACCACATTTCCCGCATTATGCGAGCGGAAAGGTATTGCCGGGTTCCGATTGCGGGTTTTGGGGTTGTAGGTGGTATCGCGCTCACGGTGCTCTTGGGAGTCACTGTGGCGGAGGTCTTCTGGCGCTATGTTCTGAATGATTCACTCATTTGGGCTGAGGACCTCTCGACGATGTCGCTCACAGTCGTAGTGTCAGCAGCGATTGCTTATGGTGCGGGGGAGGGGGCTCACGTTTGCATGAATTTGATCGCGCGTATTTGGGGCCGGCCAATCACCAGAGTCACGGATGTGATTGCACGCCTTCTTGGCGTTGGTGTGACAGCAATGGCTGCGTTTGCCCTGTTTGTTCACGGTAGCTGCGGCCTTTCCTGTGGTGCTGTGACCAGCAGTGTTTCAATCCCTCACCCACCATTCTATTTTGTTTTAGGAGTATCGCTTGTTGTCTACGGATTATTGCTCGTATCCCAGGTAGCCCTTGGGCTTGCTTCATGGAACTCCGAGGATCCTAATGAGCCACCCGAATGATTGACAGCATAGGCATTACTTTGGTGGCTTTCGGCGTATTGCTCGTCTTACTCTTCATTCGTATGCCTGCAGGGCTGGCGATGCTGATCGTGGGTGCTGCCGGGGTCATCCTGATTCGCCCTACTGCCGCTGTGCCAGTCGTAGCCGGAGAAATATTCGCGGTTGCTTCCCGATACCCCCTCACAATTCTTCCGCTATTCATATTAATGGGGAATCTGGCTGTTGTCTCTGGGATGAGCCAGGACATCTACCGAGCTGCCCATATATGGTTTGGACGTATTCGAGGCAGTCTTGCAGCTGCTTCAATCGTTGCATGTGCCGGGTTTTCAGCTCTTTCGGGTTCATCCTTAGCGGCGGCAATGACCATGGGGCGCGTGTCTCTCCCAGAGATGAAACGGTACAAATACGATGATTCGTTAGCCACCGGTGCTATTGCTGCCGGGGGAACACTCGGCATACTGATTCCACCGTCCGCAGGACTTGTCATATATGGGATTATTACCGAAGAAAGTATTGGACGTTTGTTCATGGCCGGGGTAATACCTGGAATTCTGCTCACGTTCCTCTTTGTTTTTATAGTCTGGCTTGTCGTCCGATTGAATCCGCAAAAAGCTCCACGGGTTAGGACGTCGATTCCGTGGCGGGAGAACCTTAGGATTACTGCGAGAGCGTTTTGGGTTCTTTGCATCGTCATCGTAACTATCGGTGGTATTTATGCCGGCGTCTTTTCTGCGGTTGAGGCGGCGGGAGTAGGAGCGCTGCTTGCACTGATCGTTGCGTTGGGGCGGCGTAGATTGAATAGGAAGACCCTGACCGAAACAGTCCTTGCAACGCTCAAAGCGAGCGGTACCGCCTTCCTCGTTTTGTTAGGCGCGTTCGTATTTAAGGTGTTCCTTGGATTTACCGGAATCGCATTCGTTGCATCTGAATGGGTCGCAGAGCAGGGATTCTCGGGTGCCCAGATAGCCGCAATTGTTTTGTTGATGTTCGTTGCACTGGGCACTTTTCTTGATGGTTTTGCTATGCTCGTGCTGACCGTACCCTTAGTTCAGCCGATTCTTGAGTCCTTAGGAGTTGATATGATCTGGTTTGGCATCATGATTGTCATTACCCTCGAAATGGGTTTGATATCGCCTCCGGTTGGGTTGAATATCTTTGTGGTTAAGGGCGTTGCCCCCGATGTACCAGTGCACACGATGTTTCGCGGTATTATTCCATTTTGGCTTGCGATGGGCATAGCGTTGATCCTGATTGCACTAATGCCCAGTCTTGCGACCTTTTTGCCGAATGCCATGTACGGATGAAGGTAAGGAACGCGTCAATCTTGTCTATGTGGGGAATCTGAATGAAGCACTCGCAGCCTGGATCCGGGGGGAAGCTATACTATGAACCTGACGACCCGATTCCCAAGACACTCGCGTTGGGTCTAGGCATACAGCTGGCTGCCCTGGCCATTAACGGGGTGGTGCTGCTACCAACGATTGTGTTTCGAGCAGGAGATGCAGAGGAACTCATCTCGTGGGCGGTGTTCGCCTCGGTTTTGGCGTGTGGTATTTCCGCGATCCTGCAGAGCATGCGGGTGGGTCGGATCGGTTCGGGATATGCTTTGACACATGTGAGTTCGGCAATCTTTATTGCCGTTTGCGCGGAGGCTTTGCTACGGGGTGGAGCGGGGCTGCTCGCTACATTGGTGGTCATCACGGCCCTCGCCCAAGTGGTGCTTTCTATGCGTCTCTCGCTATTGCGTAGAATTCTCACTCCTGTCATCACGGGAACCATGATTATGCTTCTCCCCGTCACCGTGATGCCGGTTCTCTTTGATATGCTAAACGAGGTGCCAACAGGAACCCCTGCATACATGGGGCCACTGAGTGCAGGCATCACAATCTGCGTCATCTTGATAATGGTGCTCAGGGGGCGTGGGATCTTGCGACTGTGGGCACCTGCCGCCGGTATCGTTGTCGGTTCTCTGGTTAGTGCATACTTTGGGATCTACGATGTCGGACGCGTGGCCGACGCTGGCTGGATTGGCATCCCCTCGGAATCTCCCCCTGGATTGAACCTTCATTTTGATGCCTCCTTTTGGGCCCTACTGCCCGCTTTTCTCTTTGTGGCATTGGTCGGTTCAACCAAGTCAATTGCACTTGTGGTCTCCGCTCAGCGTGTAGCGACGCGTCGTTCCCAAGCGGTGAATTACCGAGCGGTACAACGAGCAGTAACCGCGGAAGGGGTTGGGAATCTGTTTGCAGGCCTCGCGGGAACGATGCCCAATACACCACATGCGGGGGCCGTGGCAGCTGTCGAAATTACTGGAGTCGCAGCACGAAGGACCGCTTTTGCCGCTGGATTGGTCCTTTTGACTCTGGCCTTCTTGCCCAAGGCACTTGCTATCATCCTGGCAATTCCCGCATCGGTTGTGGCTGCTGCAATCACGGTGGTCATGGCCAGCCTGTTTGCGGTTGGATTGCGTGAAGTCGTAAGAAGTATGGACGTAAGCCCGCGTAATGGTTTAATCGCGGGCGTGTCGTTTTGGATTGGTATCGCATCTGAATTTGATTTAGTTTTTTCCGGCTACATTTCGGAGCTGGCAGGCGGACTCTTGAGTAATGGTTTGACTACTGGAGGGCTGGCAGCATTTCTACTCACCGCGTTGACCGCAAGGCGGAAGAGTCGAATCCGAGGCAAGCTTGATATGGCTGAACTGCCGCGAATCCAAGAATTTCTTCGGAAGTTCGCAGCTAATAGAGGATTGAACTCAATATTGGAGCGAATGGAAGCTGCAACGGAAGAGGCATTGCTTACACTTTTACAGTCAAGGGACGAATTGGACGGGTCGGACGCAACTCGCGGCGATGAGAGGCAAGAACTACGTCTGACAGCAAGCAAGAAGGATAACCATGCCGTCCTGGAATTCAGGGTTGGCGCGGCGGGTAACGACGAACTAAACCTACAGGATCAGTTGGAGTGGATTGATGATCGCGTTGAGATTACTCAAATAGAGCATGATGTTTCTCTACGTCTCTTGAGACACTTGGCCACCTCTGTCAGACATCAACAGTTTCATGACATGGATATATTGACACTGCATGTTTCTGCTTCATCGTCTGATAGCCCATAACGAAACTATGGTAACAGGTATGAGGCACGGGTTTATTCTGGTGATTGTTCTGGTATTTGCAGTAGGATGTGGACAACAATCTGAGACCAGAGAGTTATCACTGGCGCATTTTTTGTCGACGGGTCACGTCTTGAACGATGGCATGTTCACGCCGCTGTCACACCAACTGGAAAGGCTTTCGGAAGGAAAATTGACTGTCCGGCAGTATCCCGCCGGGGCCTTGAACTCGTCGGCACCAGCGCAGTACTCAATTCTGCTCAGCGGCGTATCCGATATTGCCCTGGTCGTCCCCGCCTATACTGCTGATCTCTTTCCAAAAACCGATCTCATCAGTTTTCCAGGCGTCTGCAAGACCGCAATTGAATGCGCTGAGGCCTTGCAGCGTGCCCGGTTGGTTCTCGAAGAGGAATACGAAGCGAAGGTTCTGGGACTTTGGTCCAATGATGCGCCAATACTCCTCACTCGGGACAAACCAGTTCGGGCGCTTGAGGACATGCATGGACTTAAGATCAGGGTCTCAACCCGGAGCGCCATCCCATTCATTGAAGCCCTCGGTGCTAGCGCCATCATGCAGTCCGGTACGGTCCTCCACCAGAGTCTGACAACAGGTGTTATTGACGGCGTGGCCGTCTCACCTTCGGGGATTGAAGCATTTCAACTTCATGAGCCGACTAATTACTTGACGACCTGGCTTCCTTTGTCTGGACTTCCATTTGCTCTGCTAATGAATCAGGAAGTGTACGAGGCACTTTCCCTGGAAGAGCAAGGGTGGATAGATGAGGTAGCTGACCACTCGTTCTCGATGGCCGGTGCTGAGGCCTTCGATCGCTCTGGTGCTGATGGCCTTCGGATGGCGAGGGAAGCTGGCGTCCATTTCATTGATCTTTCAGAAGGCGAAAAGCGACGTTTCAATGAGGCAATTGCTCCGATACACGATGCCAGACTTAGTCAACGGGTAGGCAACATAACCGTTGCTGAGATTTTAGGTCTATTCAGTGCGGAACAATAGAGGGGTTTCAGCTGATGGGATTACTGTTTGTATATACGTCAGGCATATTCGCTGAAAGCCTTCACGACTCCGCACGGATCTCAACTCCGAATCCAGAATAACTAAATTCGATTAAAAGATCTGTCGCAAAGTACTCCGCTAGTTTCCCGGCATTGCGCCGGTCCGCCTTACCGTTTTTTGCAGAGCACCGCATAGTGGGCATGATACCACCTCGTCCACAAGCGAGACGCGTGTTTTGGTAAATAATGCTCTGTCAGCACTTTACCGAGGTAGCGCAACAGGCCCTTTTCGCCGTAAGCAAACTGCAATGTTTCCTTGCCGAAGGACGGCGCATAGACGCGCTCATCAACAATTGTGCTTTGTATGGCCGTGAAAAGCGCAAGAAAGCTGCGGCGCGTAAAAAACTGCACATGCCCTGCCGGGTTTTTGCTGCGATCATTCAAGAGAGCCTTAACTCGTCCGAAAAACAGATCTTCCAGGGGTACTTCCGCCACCAGATAATCAAATTGGAACTGTCGACCGATGGCTTGCAAAAACAACACAGGGTCCTCAAGATGCTCAATGATGTGGCTACAGATAACAACATCAAATGAGTCTTCGTCAAATGCATTGGCGGTTTCCATCACGTCAGCTACCGCGCATTGGATATTTGGGAAAGCGGTCTTCAGATAGGTTATCGCCGTTGCTGAATAATCAATCCCATAGTAGCGCTGGGCTAGTCCTCTTCGTTGCAATTCTCCGATGACGGCGCCCGTACCACAACCAAGTTCCAAAACAGACTCTGGCTTTATCCTATTCCGGCGGAGAAGTTGTTCTACAGAGTCCGCTTTTTGCCCGGCACCTCTGCGCAACCATTCCGCTTGCCGCTCTAAGGCATCTAGATAGGTGGTTTCGCTGTGATCTCTACCACTTTTCCCAGAGTCCAGCGCAATTGGTTTCTCAACATTCATAGTCACATCTAGGCATTCCGGGCACTGTCCCAGCCCGCTGATATCTGCTCTTCGGTGACCTTGTCCGTTACGTATGCACTGCCAATTCCACGTAACAGCACCAAACGCAAGCGCCCTGCCTGCACCTTCTTGTCAAAGTACATGGTTTGGGTAAGTTTAGTTGGGTCTAGATCCTTGATTGAGTTTCTCACAGGGAGCCGTTTCAAGAGGGAATCTATGGTGGTGTATGGAAGGTCTGGGTTGAGGAGGACGGATACCTTTAACGCAGCGCGCATTCCCACTGCTACGGCCTCTCCATGTGTGAATTGGCCGTATCCTGCAATACGCTCAATTGCGTGACCAAAAGTGTGTCCGAAATTCAGGATCGCCCGTAGCGAGGATTCGCGTTCATCCTCGCTGACGATCCTGGCCTTTATGGCTGCAGCCTTTATGACCATATGTCGAACTGTATTCTTATCCCGGCGAAGGATACGATCCCAGTTGGTGGATAGCTCGTGTGCGAATTCTGCGTCTGCAATCAGGCCGTGTTTGACTACTTCGGCGAGCCCGCTGGTCCACTCAAGTTCGGGAAGACTCTGTAGAGCGTCCAGGTCTGTGCAAACCAGTTTGGGCTGGTAAAAGGCGCCGATCAGATTCTTACCCACGGAATGATTGATTCCGGTCTTTCCCCCGATTGAACTATCGACTTGGGCAATTAGCGACGTAGGCAGGTGCACGAGCGGTAGGCCACGAAGCAGGGTTGCAGCTGCATAACCGGCCAGATCACCGATGACGCCTCCCCCCAGTGCAAGGACGGGGGTCTGTCGATCAATACCTGCCCCCAGAGCATGATCATAGATCTGCTGAAGCAGTTCGGGTGCCTTGGACCTTTCACCAGCAGGCAGAATGAGTCCCGGAAGAGGGCTCCATCCGGCCTTTAGAAGGTAGCCTCTGAGTTTTTCCAGATAGAGACCTGCCACATTGGTATCGGTTACAATGAGGCAGGGACCTTTGCGTAGCTCGGCAGCAGCAAGTAGTCGAGGGACTGCCCGAAATGGAGCAAATTGGATGGCATAGGACCGTCCACCGTTCAGGTTGATGTGCACAGCATCCTGGGCCATATGGCATGAAATCAATACACAGAGGGGCCGCCTAAACGGCCCCTTTAATGTTGCAACTCACTCAGGTTTGGTAAGAGCGGTCATCAATGGAAGAAATTCGCCGGTCGTCGGGCTGTTGGGGCGATTGCGCAAAATCTTGACCAAGAATACATCTCCCGGAGCGATGCTCCTGTATACGCGCCTGAAATCACTACGATCACTAACCGGTTCGCGGTTTATTTCAATGATGATATCATTGGTCCGCAGGTCTGCTTCGTCATATGCCGCACTGCTTGGGTCGATAGACTGGACCCAAACCCCTTGGATCTCGTCGGAAACGCTGTAACGTTCCTGAAGTATTTCGCGATCTTCGCGGTTCAAGTTGCGCAGCTGTAGCCCAAGCTCATCAAGGTTTTCCCAATCTTCATCTTGACGGTCATTGGAATCTCCGTTTTGTGAACTTTGGTCAGGCAACTCGCCCAGTACAACTTCAAGTTGCGTGCGACTATCGTCTCGAATAATATCAAGAAGTACCTGATCTCCGGGTGCTTTTTTGCCGATAATTGTGCGAAGGAGCAAATAATCCTCTAATTCCACACCGTCTATTCCAGCAATTATATCTCCTGTCCTGACACCAGCCTTATCGGCGGCACTGTTGTCGATCACCTGTCTAACTTGTGCAGAGCCGGGAGGGGCATCCAACGCATTCGCAAGGGACTGTGAAACCTGGTAGAATTCAATTCCCAGGAATCCACGGTCAACACGGCCTTTTTCGATGAGTTGCAATGCGACATTATCAACGATAGAGACCGGGATTGCGAACCCAATCCCCGCGTTGTTGCCTGTAGGAGAGAGGATAGCCGAGTTTATGCCAATCAATTGGCCGCTCATATTGACAAGCGGCCCACCTGAATTACCTCTATTGATGGCGGCGTCGGTCTGGATAAAGTCTGAGTACGGGTTGATCGCAGACAATCGTGCACTGGTACGACCGACTGCACTCACGATACCTGCCGTGGCGGTATTATCCAGTGCCGCATCCAATGGTGACCCGAAGGCCATCACCCACTGTCCAACCTGGACATCGCCAGGCGGCGCCAGTGTCACCGTAGGCAAGTCCTTTTCCTCAATTCTAATGACAGCCAGGTCCGTGTTTGCGTCTCGGCCTACGACTGCGGCGGTGAAGGTACGGCCGTCGTGCAGCAGCACCTGCAATTTGTCTGCGCCCTCAATAACGTGATTATTGGTAACAATGTAGCCATCGGAGCGAATCAGAACACCCGAGCCCAAGCCCACGCGAACTTGTTGGAAGTTGTTTGACCGGGGATTTGGGAGGAAAAATCGCTCCAATGGTGATCTTTCCCGTTCCAATTCCCGTTCTAATTCATCGCGTGCATCGCTTCGTTCAATTTCTGCCGATCGGATCTGAACTACAGCAGGATTGACCGCGTCAGCCACGCTTATGAATGCTTCCTCCCACTCTAGGCGTGCGGCCGTTGAGGGGGCGCGCAGGATTTTCGAGTTGCTGGCCTGCGTATCTGTGCCAATACGATGCCCCTGATCGAACAGATTGGCACCCGTAGTGGCAAACAGCACACCCGCAACAAAGACGACTGCTACGAGAGCAAGAGTTGAAAAAATCTTGGGTCTACTCATGAAACCGGGATGTTGTGACGTGAAGTAACAGGTGCAAACAACGGGCCAAAGTTATCCGATAGTATCTTGACTGCCAGGAATTCCTGGTTGTGTCATATTGTGCACGTCAAGTAGTGCGTCAAGTGCCTTTTCGTCAAGGAGATTCATCTCGAGCACGACCTCCCGTACGGTGCGCCCGGAGGCAGCAGCCTCCTTGGCAACCTTGGCTGACAAATCATAACCAATAGCACTATTGAGTGCAGTTGCAAGTGAAGGGTTGAGTTCCAGCAGTTCCTGGCATCGTGCACGGTTGGCCTCTAGCCCGGCGAGACACTTATCGACAAAAGCATTGCTTGCACCCGCAAGCAACTCAATGCTCTCTAACAGCGTTACCGCCATAACCGGCATCATCACATTGAGCTCCAGGTTTCCGTGTTGCCCGCAAACGGTAATTGTTGTGTGATTCCCCATAACCCGCGCACAAACCATCATCATAGCCTCACAAAGAACCGGATTGACTTTCCCGGGCATTATAGAGGAACCGGGTTGCAGAGGCTGGAGCGTGATTTCTGCGATTCCACTGGTGGGCCCGCTCGAGAGTATTCGGATATCGTTTGCAATCTTCATCAGAGAAACGGCCACTGTATTGAGTGCGCCTGATGCTGAGACCACGGCATCCCGTGCAGATTGTGCCTCAAAGTGATTCTCGGCTTCGCGGAAGGTCACTCCGGTGTGTTCGCTAACATAGGCCAGTGTTCGCTGTGGGAATTCGAGATGCCGGTTGATGCCTGAGCCCGTTGCGGTACCTCCCAGAGGAACCTCGCTCAGTTCGGTTTGGCCGACTCTGATACGACCGATCCCTCGAGTGATCTGCATGGCATAGCCGCCGAACTCCTGGCCCATTGTGATCGGGGTAGCGTCCATGAGATGTGTGCGTGCACTTTTTACGATATCATCAAAGGCGCGACTTTTTTCCTGCAGCGCAAGCTCCAGTCGATGCAGAGCCGGTAAGAGCTGATCCTCAATCATACACGCAGCAGCTATCTGCATGGAGGTCGGGATCACATCGTTTGAGGACTGACAGAGATTAACCTGATCATTCGGGTGCACGCTCTGATCTTCCAGCATTCCGGTTGCCAGGCGTGCAATCACCTCATTTGCATTCATATTGCTTGAGGTGCCACTTCCTGTCTGATAGACGTCAATCGGAAATTGATCATCCAGATCTCCTGCAATTACGGCTTCTGCGGCCTTTATGATCGCTTCTGCCACGGACCGATCCAGCATACCAGTGTCCGCATTTGCCTTAGCAGCCGCACGTTTGATATGACCAAGCGCACGGATGAACGCACGGGGCATACGCTGCCCGCTGATTGGGAAATTGTCTACGGCACGTTGCGTCTGAGCCCCATAAACAGCATTGGCTGGTACACGAACCTCGCCTAATGAATCTTTTTCGATTCGAAAATCACCCATAGGTGCCTAAGATTAATTGTGAAACGGGTCCCAATTAAACGGATTCTTCCCCGTATTGTTAAGGTGCTGTAAATTTAAGGCTAATTTTGCGTAGTCGATGGAAATTATCAAGACGGTCAGGGAGATGCGCGTGTACGCCGATAAGAAGCGTGCGGACGGGCATAACCTGGCATTGGTTCCTACGATGGGATATCTGCATGAAGGACATTTGTCCCTCGTGCAGCGTGCAAAAGCAGAAGCAGATCATGTGATTGTTTCTATTTTCGTGAACCCGACACAGTTTGGTCCCAACGAAGACTTTGCAGTGTATCCCCGTGATTTCGAGACGGACTGCAGGTTGCTGGAGGAGACCGGCGGAGTTGATGTTGTTTTTGCTCCTGAAGCTTCGGAATTGTACCCCGATGGCGTGGAAGCGCAGCATGTCTGGGTAATCTGTCCCGAACTGTCGAAGCACCTTTGTGGCAAATACCGGCCTGAGCATTTCAGGGGAGTCTTAACTGTGGTCCTGAAATTGTTTGCAGTGTGCAAACCACACGTCGGTGTATTTGGACTCAAGGATGTACAGCAGTATATGTTGTTACGGAAGCTGGCACGGGATTTATTGATTGATATCAGGGTAATAGGTGCACCTACGGCCCGGGAATCCACTGGTCTTGCGTGTTCGTCCCGCAATGAGCATCTCACTTCTGAGGAGCGCAGCCAGGCAAATGTGCTCTGGAAGGCGGTAACTGCGGCAGCGGGAATGATAGAAAATGGGGAAGATTGCCCAAGCACTGTAGTGGAGGAGATGAGATCAGTTATTGCCCAGGCACCACTTGCAATCCTGCAATATGCAGAGGTTGTCACCTGTGATACACTTCGGCCGGTAAAAAAACTGGTGCCAGGGACTGAAGTGATTGTGGCTGTTGCCGTTTACTTTCGTAAAGTTCGACTGATTGATAATGCATTTGCTTTGGTACCGTAGGGATAAGGCTATTGTCGGTTGCGTGTTGCTTACCGGACTGCTGTCAGCAGCCAACATGGTCTATGGTCAGGATGCTGAAACCATCTACCCAATCATTGAAAATGGTCGGTTTGGCTTCATTGACGCTTCAGGTGAGCGCATCATTGAACCGAAGTATGATGGAGCACAGGTATCGTCTGAGGGATTGGCTGCGGTGCGACTCGGCTACGCATGGGGGTTCATTGATACGCAGGACTCAATACGTATTAAGCCGCAGTTTTCATCTGTTTTTCCATTTTCAAATGGGGCTGCGCGTGTTCAGTCTGGTCAGTACTGGAGCTTTATTGACAGGACGGGTACACCGATTACAGATAGATATTTCACGGCGGCGCTGGATTTCAGTGAGGGATTGGCTTCCGTTCGTGAACGTCCCGGTACGGTGGTAGGACTCGAGCCCAAATGGGGTTACATCAACAAGGCAGGTCAGACAGTCTTACCTGAGAATTATGTTCGTGCACTACCATTCTCGAATGGGTTGGCCGCGGTGGAAGTTGTTCGCAAGGTTCTGGTTGTAAGGGTCAATACCCGATGGGGTCTTATTGATACAACGGGCGCCTGGGTAGTTGAGCCCATGTTCAATGCAATGCGCAATCCCACCGAGGGGCTGGCGCTTGCTCGAAGGGGCAGGCAGCATGGATTCATTGATTCTGCCGGGACTTTTGTGCTGACGCTTGACTATGAGCAGGTGTTTCCTTTCAGAGAGAATCGTGCGCGTGTGAGTGAGGACGGCCTGTGGGGGTTTATCGACCGTTCCGGTGAGGTTGTAGTTTCGCCCAGTTACTTGGGAGCCGACGATTATTCTGGGGGGCGAGCGCTCGTACTGACCAGTGAGGGCTATGGCTATATAGATCTCCAGGGAGTAATGGTGATCCCGCCGCGATACGAGAAAGCCTCCTCGTTCGACCGTGGACTTGCCTGGGTAACGTTTGAGGGACGTTACGGGTACATTGATACCACGGGCATCTTTGTGTGGAGACAGGGAGAGTAATGTACGGTTGTCCGAGGAGCTTCAACCTGTTGATGCGCATAGGGATTTCATCGTGGACGATACGCTGAAGGTTGGCTAGAATCAGATTCTGCACGTGCGTTGGATAACGGGAAGTGCTGCGGCCGGGATTGTGTCGGCAGGATCTGCGAGGATGTCCGGACGTCCCCGATCGCGAATTATGTCAGGGATTGGTTAGCGAGTTGTCCACATGCGGCGGCAATATCCGCCCCGCGACTTCGCCGCACTGTCACAGTTACTCCGCGTTTCGACAGGTGCCGCATAAATTTGTCCAGCTGCGTTTCGCTTGTACGTTCGAATGCTGTTCCGGGCACGCTGTTGTACATAATCAGGTTAACCTTTGCGCGAACGTTTTGGCATACTTTGGCGAGAGCACCTGCGTCCTCTATCGAGTCATTAAATCCACTGAAGAGGCAATACTCAAATGTTAACGGGCGCCCTGTTGTACTCGTATGGTACTGCATGGCTGGTTCCAGCGCTTTCAGGCCTGTGAGGGCATTGCGGCTGATGGGCATAATGCTTGCTCGTTTGGATTCCGTGGGTGCATGCAGTGAAACGGCCAGGTTCACGCGGGGGGCATCGTTTGCCAGGTCGCGTATGCGACGCGCAAGACCGACGGTTGAAACCGTGATTCTCCGGGGAGAAAGCCCACAGGCTTCCGGGTGGGTCAGGATTTCCAGACTGGCCAAAAGTGCTTTATAGTTGAGGAGCGGTTCGCCCATTCCCATGTAGACCACATTGGATATATCCCGGTCAAAGCGGTCGGAGGCGACCTTGCGCATGTAGGTGACCTGGTCTACAATCTGCCCGCATGTCAGGTTTTCCTGGAACCCCATTTTCCCCGTCGCGCAGAACGTACAGCCCATTGCACAGCCAACCTGGCTGGAAACACACACCGTCAGTCGGATCGGGTTTCCGTGATCATCCAAATATGGGATCAGGACTGATTCAACGTTTCGCCCTGAGGGTAATTTCATCAGTGCCTTTACGGTTTGATCGCGTGCCGTGAATAGTGCCTGCACCGTCAAGCGCTCCATGCGAGCACTCGTTGCGAGGGCATCTCTAAGTGATACAGGCAGATTCAGCATAGACTCGAAAGAATCCACAGCCTTCCTTGTGTACATCCACCGCAGAATTTGGCGTGCGCGCCATTTCGGTTCCCCCAATTCTTCTATGACCCATTCCTCCAGACCAGCGGGAGACAGGGCCTTGAGGTCTGTGGAGGTATGCTTCTCGTCTAAGAAGGGCATCAGCGGTACTGAATCGGCGGGTGATGGAGTAGCGTTTTCAGCCAGTTGAGTCTGAATTTTCTAAGCCCCTCTGACCCGCGAAATCGTTGCGACGGCCAAGAGTCCCCACGGTTGTTTGAAACAACCCACTTCGCAGCGTGTTTTTGTCAATCATCTTGCCCTGTACTCATATGACCAATAACAGCCTTCCATGTAAGGAATATAGAAATGCCTGTTAGCATATGGAATTATGTTGCGGTCGCGTAGTAGTTAACAATTGGAACTATATGCGTGAGTGAATAAATCTGTTCTTCTTAATGCTTCATAGCCCCTACTTTTGGTCAGAAACCGCGAATCTTTTATAGCCACTACATCCACTCAACGATTCGTTGTCTCGCTGGCTGCCATCCCAAACGTGACACAAGCTTGTATTCAGCGGATTCGCAAAGTTTCCGCTCATTACTGAGGCGTGCTCACTGAGATACGTAAGTCCCCTTTCTTCACCAAGCCCTCTCTATACATCCTCTCGAATGACATGTCTTGATTCCGTAATGTCCTGAACCTTGGTATACAACTCCTTTGGGTTATCTTGCACCGCACGCTTCCACAATTTGACAATGGTGGGATTGAGTGCTATGTTGATAGATAACTAACAATAGGTGTAATTATGAAACACATACTGAGTATTCTATTTTTGGTCGCCATCCTGGCGGGCCCCGCTGCCTTAGCGCAGGCACCGGCAAATCATTTGGAGGGCAGCTGGCGCATAGTGTCACAACGGTCCGTTTACCCGGATACAGTGATCGTAACTCTGAACGTTCCTCCCTCAATAAAAATCCTGAACTCCACACATTTTTCCTGGGGTTACCAGTCGGCCAACGGTGCGGAGGTCCTGGCTGGTGGCGGCAGGTATACTTTGGAGGGAGATACGCTCTATACGGAGTACTTGGAATATCATACGAGCGAGGTTTTGGTAGGTGAAGAGTTACGTTTCTCTGCCCGAGTTGTGGGGGATCTATGGTACCATGTAGGTGAGTTTCCGAGTGGCTTCCGTCTCGAAGAAGTTTGGCGCCGGATAGAATAGCGGGGAAGTTGTGCTTATGGTTTGTCTATCTGCGATGGCTTCGCGCAGACCGAAGAGAGTGCACAGGCGAAGTATTTCGCTACCGGAGTAACTGTGCGGCGAGAAGCGTTGGTACGATCACTTCTGAGGAACCCCTCAAATGAGGCCAACTGGCGACGTGCGCGGGGTTATGGTCCAGTATAATACCCAGTCACAGCAGCCAGAGGTCAGCTGCGATTGCGGTTACGAGTAGCGGCACGTACACGATACTGGCCAGCAGAATTTTTCGTGCAAGTCGCGGTGTTTGTTTGCGGTAAAAGCCGATTGCGGGCAAAATAAATCCGATTCCGGTCGGGATTATGATCGCAAGGTAAAGCCATCCTGTGTAGTCCAGCATTGTGGGCAATAGGCTGGTGCCAAGCAGTAATGAACTGTAAACCAGGGTTCGTTTGGCCGTGGCTCTTCCGTCCGGATTCCGGACAGGAAACATGGCGTGACCTCCGCGCGCGTAGTCTTTGCGATACATCCAGGCAAGCGCCAGGAAGTGAGGCATCTGCCAAAGGGCGAGTATAGAAAAAAGAATCCAGCCACCGGTCCCGACGGTTCCTGTTGCCGCCACATAACCTCCCAATGCTGGTAGCGCCCCGGGTATGGTCCCAATCAGCGTGTTGTAGGTAGTGCGACGCTTAAGTGGCGTGTAGGCAAAAAGGTATAGTACGATGGTCAACGCTGCTAAGACCAGTGTGATGTAGTTTACCCACCAAAGCAGTGTCAGCCCACCTGTTATCAGAACCAGTCCGAAGGTCAGCGCAGCACCCGCCCGGATCCGCCCGGACGGCAGCGGCCGTTGTGCAGTGCGACGCATGAGTGCGTCGTCATTGCGTTCTATGTAGTGATTGAGTACGCCTCCCCCCGCACTCGCGAGTGCTGTTCCTCCGAGGGTTAGTGCGAGCAACAATGGATTTATGCTTTCGCCAGCGCCCAGCATGAAGCCCCCAAGGGCCGAGAGTACAACTAGAAAGGCAATCTCCGGCTTGACCAGTTCCCAATAGTCCTGCAGGACTGAAGCCGGGTTTGCACCGGGTCGTAGCAGACGCAGTTCTGCGGCTTCCTCTGATGTGAAGACGTTGCTATCCACTTCGCAGTCGCAGAGTTCCGAGCAGCACACACGCGCAACTGCCCATGAGAATAGTACCAACTACCAGATGCGAGGACGAAAACACAACCTGGGCGAGGCTTCGTTGCCCCTGACCTGCGTCATAGAGTAGCGTAGTAAGAGCAATCATCCCCAAGATCAGTTGCAAAATCAGACACGTTAACATAACCCAAGCTCCACGGTTCAGCAGTGGCTTGTCACTATAGTGTTCCCGAATACGCCCACAGGTAACAATAATAAGAGACAACACCAGCACGCTCCCTGCGGCGTGGACTATAATAAAAGTCAGGTCCACTCCTGCTCCCGGATGCCGTAGTAATGCACCGAGTAGGATCTGTATATATACCGCGACCGCAGTTGAGCCTGCCAAGATACGTAATTGCCGCATCTTTGGCGAACTTTCTATATTGTGCGTAAGCCATGTACGCGAACAGGAAACTGTGAGAATCACCGCTGCACAGAAGAAAAGCTGCGCGCCCATAGCATGGACGACGGCCAGATCCATGGATGTCCAGACTACACGAAGTCCCCCCAGAATCCCCTGCAGGATTACGAGACCAGTTGCTGATACCGCCAGGATGCGAACCCAGCCGCGTGAATCGTCCAGCCAGGTCCATAATGCGAGTCCCATGATCCATAGGCCAACCAGAGCTCCCAAAAGTCGGTGTCCGTGTTCTGCTAGTACCGGTCCTTCCTGCCACCAACGGGCATCTGGATTATCTGGGTCACTGTATCCCGTTGCAATCGGATCATACGAGCCGAATGAACTGGGCCAATCTGGAACAGCCAGTCCAGCCTCAATACTTGTAACAACGCCTCCCCAACTAACCAGGAGGAGACATAAAAGCAGCCCGCCCGCCGCGTAGCGGTACCGCCAATGGGGATTAGATGTAATTTTCGGTGAGTTCATGCACAAAAAAACTGCAGCCCAAAGCAACCCAATCAATAGCTACTCTGTTCCATTGTATCAGTCCGGTTACACTTATGCGAATGCTTATTGAATCAATCTCGGGGGTCAGAGGAATTTACGGCGCTGGTTTGGATGCTCTCGTGCTCGTACGCTATAGTCTGGCCTTCGGCCAATTTTGCCTGAACCAGTCCAACGACCTTCCTCGGCGCGTTGTTGTGGGCCGGGATGCTCGTGTTTCCGGGGAGGTGTGCATGCAACTTGTCGCATCCACGCTGCGCAGCCTCGGAATTGAAGTTATAGATGCAGGACTTGCTCCGACGCCGACCGTTGCTATGGCGGTTCTGTTCGAAAAAGCTAGAGGGGGAATTGTACTAAGTGCCTCACACAATCCAGAAGAGTGGAATGCACTTAAGCTGCTAAATCATAAGAGTGAAT
Source organism: Rhodothermaceae bacterium (assembly GCA_009841335.1). Classification (GTDB taxonomy): domain Bacteria; phylum Bacteroidota; class Rhodothermia; order Rhodothermales; family Bin80; genus Bin80. The sequence continues at coordinate 37,975 of VXLY01000071.1, forward strand.
TTTTATCGCCGAAGGAGGGAGCTGCTGTAATGAATATGGCAAGACATCCAGAGCCCCCAATGCACCAAGATGTTGTCCCCGGCGCTGCAAGAGCCGGGGAATATCTAGACCGGCATGTTGATGCGATCCTGGATCTGCCCTACTGTCAACCGGATGCGATTACTTCCATGGGGTATACGGTCGTGGTTGATGGCATCAACTCCGTGGGTGCTCTAGCTATACCGCGTCTACTCGAGCGTTTGGGGGTCGGCAACATTAAGTTGATCAATGGTGACGTAACGGGCCGGTTTGCTCATCCTGCTGAGCCTTTACCAGAGCACCTTCACGGCACAATGGAGTATGTGCGCGAAACGGGCGCCGACCTGGGCCTGGTTGTTGATCCAGATGCCGACCGATTGGCGCTGATTGACGATCGCGGGGACTATGTGAGCGAAGAACTGACCCAAGTCATAGCAGCCGATTTTTTATGGCGCAGGCGCAGTGGGCCATATGTAACCAACCTGTCTTCCTCCCGAGCGATTGATGATGTTGCCGCTCGGTACGGAATGCCGGTTTATAGGTCAGCGGTTGGAGAGATCAATGTGGTCAAGATGATGCAGCAACACGATGCTATCCTTGGCGGAGAAGGTAATGGCGGCGTGATCCTACCCGAGCTTCACTACGGTCGGGATGCGCTCATAGGAGCGGCTATGGTGCTCCAGCATCTGACTGAACTCGGCATCCCGCTCTCGGAGTACAGGCGCTCGTTACCGCAGTATGTGATTTCCAAGAATAAAGTCCAAGTCGCACATCCTGACGATGCGCTCGCACGCTTTGCTGCGATGCATGGAGATAAGGAGATCTCCACAGTAGATGGTGTAAAGATCAGCTTACCGGAGGGCTGGGTGCACGCTCGCAAGTCAAACACCGAGCCGATCGTACGTATTTATGCGGAAGCGTCCAGCGAGCGTGAAGCTCATATTCTCGCGCGCCAGTACATGGACGACATACGCTCCGACAAGTGAGGGGCCAGGGGGATCGATTGAACGATCCCCCCAGGGAAGGCTTAGAAGCCCATTCCGCCCCCCATACCGCCCATACCGCCGCCACCATGATCATGGTGGTCTCCGCCGCCGGCGGCGCCCTTCGGCTCAGGGCGATCGGCTACCACGGATTCGGTGGTCAGTAGCAAGCCACTGACGGAAGAAGCATTTTCCAAGGCAGCGCGCACGACCTTGGTAGGATCAATGACCCCAGAACTCACCAGTGCTTCGTACTCTTCGGTATGCGCATTAAACCCGAAATCATTTTCACCTTCTTTGACTTTCTGTGCAACGATAGAACCTTCAACTCCGGCGTTTGCAGCGATCTGGCGCAGAGGTTCTTCAAGTGCACGCCGCACAATATTGACGCCGATCATCTGATCTTCGTTTTCGGTGTCGGTATCGTCAAGCGAACTGATAGACCGGATAAGTGCAACCCCGCCGCCTGGAACGATGCCTTCTTCAATGGCTGCGCGCGTTGCGTGCAGCGCATCCTCGACACGGGCTTTTTTCTCTTTCATTTCCGGTTCGGTTGCCGCGCCGATTTTGAGAACAGCAACTCCACCACTCAGTTTTGCTAGGCGTTCCTGCAGTTTTTCGCGGTCGTAGTCACTTGTAGTGGTCTCGATCTGCTGCCTAATCTGATTCGTGCGGGCTTTGATCTGGTCTGTTTTTCCTGCACCATCGACTATAACGGTAGTGTCTTTGTCGATCACGATGCGCTTGGCCTGACCCAGATAGTCCACCACGGCATTCTCCAGGCGGTACCCTTTTTCTTCACTGATCACTGTACCACCCGTAAGGATTGCAATATCTTCGAGCATTGCTTTTCTGCGATCCCCGAAGCCAGGGGCTTTAACTGCGGCTACGCGGAGCGTGCCACGCAGTTTATTGACCACCATTGTTGCCAGGGCCTCTCCTTCGACATCTTCGGCGATCACGAGAAGCGGAGAACTGGTCTGTGCAATTTTCTCCAGAATCGGGAGTAAATCCTTCATCGCGGAGATTTTCTTGTCGAAGATGAGCAGATAAGCATCTTCAAGGACAGTTTCCATGTCATCGGGGTTTGTCACGAAGTAGGGTGACAGGTATCCGCGATCGAACTGCATCCCTTCCACGACATCCAGAGTGGTTTCCGTTCCTCGGGCTTCCTCGACAGTGATGACACCATCTTTGCCAACGCGCTCAAAGGCATCTGAAATCAGTGTGCCGATTGCTTCGTCGTTGTTGGCACTGATCGCACCAACCTGAGCAATCTCGTTACGTCCTTCAATATCGCGACTTTGGGTGCGGAGATGTGAGACAATCTGGCCAACTGCTTTGTCGATGCCACGCTTGAGGTCCATGGGGTTGGCGCCAGCGGTAACGTTCTTGAGGCCAGCCGTCATGATTGCCTGTGCAAGGACAGTTGCGGTCGTTGTGCCGTCGCCGGCCACATCGCTGGTTTTGGAGGCAACCTCCTTGACCATCTGAGCTCCTACATTCTCAAGCTTGTCTTCCAGCTCCACTTCTTTGGCTACTGTTACACCATCTTTGGTGACGGTAGGAGATCCAAATTTTTTCTCAATGATGACGTTGCGACCCTTGGGGCCAAGCGTCACTTTGACCGCGCTCGCAAGTTGGTCTACGCCGCGCTTGAGTGCGCCACGAGCGTCTGCGTCGAAAACGATTTGTTTTGCCATGATATTTGTTTGGGGTTTAGGTTGAGTTGTTGTAATTCGTTACTGAATGATGCCGAGAATATCACTCTCGCGCATAATCATGTACTCGGTGTCGTCGAGTGTGACCTCGGTTCCTGAGTACTTGCCGTACAGAACGGTATCGCCAGGCTTGACCGTCATGGCGATTTTGTTTCCGTTCTCGACACGACCGGGGCCAACAGCCAGAACAACCCCCCGCTGGGGTTTTTCTTTGGCTGTGTCCGGGATGTAGAGGCCGCTCGCAGTTTGCTCTTCAGCATCCTGTGACTGCACGACCACGCGATCGCTAAGGGGTTGGATTTTCATGATTTGCAATAGGTTAAGTGATGGTTAGACCTTAAAGGTTTTCGCAGTTGTTAGCACTCTGCCTTGGCGGGTGCTAACAAAAATGCAGCGTATTTGTTCTGCGAAGTACACCTTCTTCCGGCATTCGGCGAGGCGTCCCGCGCATTCAATTGGCGGACTCCGCAAATGATGTGCCATATTGAGGTGTGCCAAAAATAGCAGTCAGGGGGTGCCAACATGTCAGACGGACATACAGAAATGGCAATTCGAGGAATCAGATACTTTCGTACCCACGGGGAACCTCTTAAGAGGGATCTGGAGTTCCAACCGATGCAGGTCGTATACGACTCCTCGCATTAGACTCGGGCAATCAAGCGCAAATCTTTGAGACTGGCTGCACAGAGATTGGCCGCAAATAAGTGGTTACAAATTATCACAAGATGACGCAAGTTCTCCGTATTAGCTGGACTGGTTGGTGTGGCTCCATGCTGCTCATGGGGATATTGGCGGTACTTGCCAGTTTGCCTCCGTGGGTTGGAGAGCCGGTGCGAATAGCGTTAATGTATGGATTTGATCCTCTTTGTCATCAGATAGCCGAACGGTCACCTCATGTCCATGGGGTACAACTGGCCGTGTGTCACCGTTGCTACGGCATACTGATTGGTTTAGCAATTGGACCGATTGCGGCATTGATTATGCGGGGACGGGGCCAACGATATGCTTCCCTTCTTATCGTTGCATCCCTTGTACCTTTGGCTTTGGATTGGGGACTGGGAATTGTGGGCATTTGGGCAAACACTGCCGAAAGCAGGCTCATTACAGGTGCGATTTTTGGCATGGCTGCAGGTATCCTGGTTGCCAGAGCTATGGCATGGTACAGGCCCTCAGCACCGCTCTGATTAATCCATTGGATTGAGTTGTATCCTGCCGGTATTGTTTCAGCACACTCACCGGGTGAGCTGTTTATGTAATTGGCGGTCTGTTTTCGCCTAATAATCCAGTTGACCTCAGAGTCAGCAATGAGTCCCGACTGATAAATTGGTAACAACTAACCGTTATCAATATCATCCCGGCGTTTGTTATCTTGCAATTGCCTGAAATGCTCTGGAATTGATGTTCAGGTAGTGTTCGTGAAGTACAACCATAATTAAACAGAACTCCTGATGCCTTCAAAAATCCAATCCGTCCTTGTTGGTGGACTTATTGCTGCTGTCATCGGTACCGTTGTTTCGGTCGCACAGCATTTTTCCGGTGCTGGCGATCCAGCGAATCAAAACCCGGTCCTAGGCATGATATTTGGCCTGCTGGGCTGCGTGGTGATGCTCACCAGTGGTGTGATAGCTGTTTGGCATTACACTTCAGAAAATGAGCTTACTCTCAGGCCGGGCCAAGGTGTAGGAATCGGTGCGTTGGCCGGGTTGATCTACGCTGCAGCTGCTTTGGTTCTGGCATGGTTATTGGTCCTGCTCAATGTCTTGCCATCCCCCGAAGAAACGATGGAGATAATACGGGATTCGGGTGCATTCGATGCGCCGGGGGCTGAACAGGGAGCAGTATTTGCCGAGATTATGATAACTTGGGGATGGGCAGCTATTGCTCTGATAGGTGGGGTCATAATGGGGTTGGTGGGCGGAGCGATCGGTGCTGCCTTATTTAAGCACGGTCCGGATCCTGAGTCGGAACTCTTGGGCTAACGCGGAATCAACCTGGGGTTTGTCGTTGCGTTGCCAGTGGATGAGCAATATACGTCCGCAGAATTCGCATCTTTTTCATTCCCAAGGTTGAGCCCGTGATTTGATCATCGGAAGTTCCTTGTTCGTATCGGTTTTGATGCTCGTCGGTCGGCAGTTTAGTGCTGAATATTTCCTAGCTGATGTGATGGTCTACTGTTCCGATCCAGGCGGTGAAGGATTGACTGACACGGACTTTCGTTTTTCCTTCCCGGTCAATTCATGGAGAAGGTGCTCACAGGGTGCTGGGAAAAGGTCGTAAACTTAGTGGAAGTATCCGTTCGCAGCGCGAATGATTGATCTACGATCTAAAGGAGACTAGGCTTTGAGACACGCCTCCAGCCAAGTGATTAATGGAATAGAGATTGGGTAGCCTTGGAGGATGATCCCGGAGAAAACGGTAAATCAGGAAGAGCGTGGTCAGGTTCCGCGAGGATGGACCGAGGCAATTGCGTATCTCAAGGAGCAACTCATTGACATCAGCAAGCGGAACCGTCTCATCAACTCACCCCTAGGAAAAAAGCGGGGAAAACATTTGGATATTGTTGACGAGCGATCCGATGAAATCTTTAAGCTCTTGGTGCATCAAGGCAAGAAGATGCAATTCGGACATGCTGAGGACGGATATGAGGCACCGGAAGAAATGCCGGGTATTTTTGTGCCGGATCCAGATCCTCCGGATGTGCGTCATACGGACCTCAAACTGCAGACCCGCCTAACAAAGGACGCATTGCATAAACGGTTATTGCAGCTATATCGTGATTCGAACAGTGCTGTAGAGGAACAGGGATCCAATCCACTTTACCTAGCACTAGGTTTTGTTCGCTGGTTTGAAAGCACTTCTTCCGAATTAGAGCGATTCGCGCCGCTGGTCCTATTGCCTGTTGAGCTTCAGCGCGAGGGGGTGCGGGCGAATTTCAGAATTTTTATGCGGGACCAGGATCTGGAACCGAATCACTCATTTGATGCCCTCCTCAAAAGCGATTATGATCATAAGCTTCCGGACTGGCCGGAAGGCGAGGACTGGTTTCCCTCCAGATACTTCAGACAGGTGAACGAGGCGATTGGCGCTCAGGAGCGCTGGGTAGTTTGGGCGGATGCCATGCAATTGGGATTCTATTCTTCCGGCAAGTTTCTTATGTCGAGAGATCTGGATAAGGCAGAACCTACTGCACTAATGCTGCAGTTGTTGTGTGGGGACTCTCGCGGTGAGCCACCGTCGTTTGATCCCGAAGAGAATCTGGATAAGCGGTTCGTTAATCCAAGAGACCTCGGACACGTCATGGAGGCTGATGCATCGCAGACCCGGGTGATTGCCGCTGCACGCAAAGGGAACAGCATGGTTGTACAGGGTCCGCCCGGAACGGGCAAGTCGCAGACCATCGCTAACATTATTGCCGTAGCAGTTCGTGAGGGGCAGAAGGTATTGTTTGTGGCCGAAAAACGAGCGGCACTGGATGTCGTACATAGTCGACTGGAATCGTGCGGGCTGGGTCCATTGTGCCTGGAAATGCATTCAACCAAAGCCAGAAAGAAGGCGGTATACGAAGAACTCCGCATAACTTTGGAGTTGGGAGCTCCGCGAATAGGGGACAACTCCGAATACCAACGCTTGCAGGACGTCAGGGACCGTTTGAATGAGTTGTCGGACCAACTCCATATGGTTGATGAGGTCAGCGGGGAAACGCCGTTCAGTGTCATGGGTCGGTTGGCTAAACTGACCGGGGAAAGGCTGCCAAGGCCGGATTTTCAGGTCCAAGTAACCGCCAGTTGGGGGCTGGAAGAATCTGATGCAGTACGAAAGGAGGTAAAAAAACTCACTGATTTTACGGAGGAGTACGGACCAGAGGGTGTGCACATCTGGAGGGGAGCTAACCGGCGTATGACTCCAATGGACCGCAGTCGGCTTCATGGTAAGCTTGCAGGGTTGTATGTGGCACTTGATGCATTAAGGACCTGTCTATATAAGGCCTGCGAGACCCTCAGTATTGATGAGCAGGGAGGGCTTGGGCAGGTCGACAGGGTGTCGAATCTGCTGCGGTCCATGTCGACCAAGCCCGCTGATGTGAACCGTTTAGTACAGGTGGATGCTGTGCTGGAGCATATTATGAGGCTGCGCAAGCTTTTTGAGGACATCAAAACAGAGCAGAAGACAAGGGGGCGATTGAGAAGATTTGTGAGAGAGAACGCTTTTGGCGAGGATTGGGATGCAACCCACGCCGAGATTGCCCGGCGGGGGAATTCTATCGTACGGTTTCTCTTCGGTGGCTATCGCGCTGCAGTCAGAAAACTTGATGCAGCGGTCATATCATCTTCTCCACCCAAGACCAGGGATGAGAGATTGGGGTTGCTGGGCGACCTTATCGGTCACCAGTTGCGGGTGAAAGAAATTGAAGAGCAGCGAGCATTGGGGGAGCGGGTACCGTGGATACTATGGCGTGGTCTGAAGACGGATCTGGCGGGGATAGTTGAGTCGGTGCAGTGGATTGACAACCATGCCAGAATGCTTGGTTCAACGGATGCACTGATAAGGCAGATTGATCAATGGCCGGAAACGGTGAACCCAGACGAACTTGCCAAAGAGCTAGGTAACTGTGTTGATGTGTTCAAGGAAAGATGGGATGAGGTGGTCGAAATGTGTGGATTGGATTTAAAGTTGGCATTTTCTGTGGACTCAATTGACAGCGTGCCGTTTCCCAGAATCGCAGATCGTGTATCAGACTGGCACGCCGATACAGAAGGTCAATATACATGGCTGCAGTTGTATGATGCGTCCGAGAAGGTCAGTAAGAGAGGGTTGGATGACATTCGCGTAAGATTAGCTAACGGGCGATTGATGCCTGAGCATGCATGTGACACCTATGACTATATCCGTGCAGAGGCAGTGTGGAATAATTTTATCCAGACGAATCCTGACCTGGGCAGAATCAATGGACGCGACCGATCCAGACTGGTTGAAGAATTCAGGGAGCTAGACAGTGCCTTACTAGACCTCAGCTCTCATGAGGTCATGTCCGCACACTATGCCTCAATTCCACGAGGTACCAGAGGATACATGGGGCTACTGCATGGCGAAGTGCGCAAAAAGACCCGTCATATGCCGTTGCGTAAGCTCCTGAAAAAGGCGGGCGAAACTGTCCAGGCAGTCAAACCGGTCTTCCTGATGAGCCCCTTATCGGTTGCCCAATACCTGGATCCAGATGCACTGAAGTTTGATCTCCTGCTCATCGACGAAGCAAGTCAGGTGCGTCCTGCGGATGCTATCGGTTCAGTGATGCGTGCAAAGCGGGCAATTGTAGTTGGAGATCAAAAACAATTGCCGCCTACATCGTTCTTTGATAAACTGGTCAGTATTGACGAGGAGGATGAATCGGACGAAGTAGAGGACATAATTGCGCGACAGATAAAGGATATGGAAAGCATCCTCACGCTTTGCGAGGCGCGAGATATGCCTAGCTATATGCTGAAGTGGCACTACCGGTCACAGCATGAATCGCTTATCGCGGTTTCGAATCAGGAGTTCTATGAGAATAAGCTTATCTGCCCGCCCAGTCCAATTCTCCGGGGAGATTCAGGTCTGACCTTTGAGTTCGTGGACGGCGTCTATCGTCGCGGAAGAGGCAGGAGTAACAATCCCAAGGAAGCCAGAGCGGTTATGCTTGCCGTGCTTGATCATGCGAGGAAGCGGCCGCAAGAAACGCTCGGCGTAGTGGCTATGAGTCAGTCACAGCAGGCCACGATCCAGAATGAAGCAGAACGAATGCGCGCCGAGCATCCAGAGCTCAATGCTTTCTGCAATGAGTCCAAAGAAATACCATTTTTTGTTAAGAACTTGGAAACAGTACAGGGTGACGAGCGAGATGTGATCTTCATCTCGATCGGATACGGAAAAATCAAAGATGGGCGGTTCTTCCAGAATTTTGGCCCGGTTTCGCGCAAAGGCGGAGAACGTCGGCTTAACGTGTTGTTCACAAGGGCAAAGAAGCGTTGCAAAGTATTTTCATCGATCCGTGACACGGATATTCAGAACGAAAAGACCAACAACCGAGGTCCGCGTCTACTCAGGTCCTTCCTCAAGTACGCGGAAACCGGTGAAATGGACATCCCAATAATTACTGGACGAGGGCCAGACAGTCCATTTGAGGAAGCGGTTGGCCATGCAATCGCCCAATATGGGTACACGGTTGAATATCAGGTTGGGTCGGGCGGATTTCGGATTGATCTAGCTGTAAGAGATCCAAATGGCGGGAGTGGTTATGTTCTGGCTATTGAATGTGATGGAGCACGCTACCATTCATCGGCGTGGGCACGGGAGCGGGATCGGATGCGTCAGGCTTTGCTTGAAGCCAAAGGCTGGAATTTTCATCGCATATGGAGTACAGACTGGTTCAATAATCCAGAGGCCGAAACCGCTAGGGCGGTAGATGCCATTCGGCGGGCACGCGCTGAGAGCGAAGCAAAAAAAAGCACGCCGCCGAGGCGCTCACGAGTGATGAGAGGGCCGCCGATTGAACAACAGACGGAGTTGACGGGTGTGAGCTATAGAGAGTTTAAACAACGGATAGAATACACGGAAACGGACCTTCACGAGGTTCCAGCGTATTTGATTGCAGAACTTGTTGAGAATATTGTTGAGGTTGAAGGTCCCGTTCATGAAGAAGTTGTTGTTTACAGGCTCAGAGAGTTGTGGGGATATGGACGTGCAGGGAAGCGAATCCGGGATGCTGTCAAAGAGGCTGTTGCGTATGCAGTAAATAGAAGAACCGTTGAGCGGTGTAGCTCGGAAGAGGTATTTCTAAAAAAACCCGGAGCTGCGGTACATGTGCGTGATCGCAGCAACCAGAAAAATCATCTAACCAGAAAACCGGAAATGATTGCGCCCCTAGAGTACAGGGAAGCGATTTTGCGCTCTGTGAAGCGCAACATCGCGATTGATGACGAAGAATGTGGGGTTGATGTGGCCCGTATGTTTGGGTTTAAGGGAACTAGCCGCAGCATTAAAGGACTGGTTTCTGAGCAGATAGCTGCTCTGGTAAGTGATGGGCAGTTGGCCCGTCAACCTGATGGTACGGTACGAATCGGTGCGCGTTAGCACCTCAGATCGGAATTATTTTTGCCGCCTCCAGATGTACTTCAATTCACAAATCATTACGACCCTTCTTGGCCTGTGTGTTTTTTGTAGTTCGGGAGAAATACCGATCGCGGAAAACCGGAGCGAGCCAGAGAAGCCCAATATCGTCTTTTTCTACATTGATGATCTGGGGTGGGCGGATGTTGGATTCAATGGCAGTACGTACTACGAAACTCCAAACATAGATCGGCTTGCGAGTCAGGGGATCGTTTTCTCGCAAGCCTACGCAAATGCCCCCAATTGTGCCCCGAGTAGGGCTTCAGTGATGACCGGGCAGTACACACCGCGACACAAGATTTACACAGTGGGAACCTCCAGTCGGGGTAAGGAAGAGAACCGCCGCATGGTTCCTGTTCCGAACACGGAAACCCTGCCACTCCATTACACGACGCTGGCTGAGGCACTCGGCGATGCAGGATATACCACCGGCCACTTCGGAAAATGGCATCTGGGAGACACGGGATTTCATCCTGAAGACCAGGGTTTTGATGTGAATATTGGTGGATATAGAAGCGGATCACCGCGTGGAGGTTACTTTCCACCTTACAATAATCCCAAACTTATTGATGGTCCCGACGGTGAATACTTGACAGATCGCCTCACAGACGAGGCCATCACATTCATTGATCAGAATAGAGAAGGACCATTCTTCCTGTATTTGTCTCACTATGCGGTGCACACTCCAATACAGGCACAGGCAGACCTTGAAGCAAAATATGCGGGCAAGGCACCTGAAGGAGGGCAAAACAATCCTACATATGCTGCTATGATCGAAAGTGTTGATCGCAGTGTGGGAAGCGTGCTAGGGCGGATTACCACCTTAGGGTTGACGGACAACACGGTAGTTGTTTTCTATTCTGATAATGGTGGAGCTGTCCAGGCTACGTCTAATCTGCCGCTCAGGGGCTACAAGGGAATGTTGTTTGAGGGGGGTATTCGCGTCCCGTTGGCGGTTAAATGGCCAGTAAGGATCACACCAGGCCGCGTAGACAATACTCCTGTGATTGGAATTGATTTTTACCCTACTCTCCTGGAGATCGCAGGCGCCGGGCACCCGACGCACAGTATAGACGGAGTAAGCCTCGTTCCGATTCTTACCGGGAGCGGCGAGCTGACTGAGCGAAATCTCTACTGGCATTTTCCGGCATACCTTGAAGCGTCAAGAAGAATCCCCGGGCCGTGGCGTACTACACCGGCAGGGGCGGTACGCAGCGGAGATTACAAGCTGATCGAATTCTTTGAGGATGGATTGTTGGAGCTCTACGACTTACGCAAAGACCCCGGAGAGTCCATGAATCTGGTAGATCAGCTACCGGAACAGGCAGAACTTTTGCATGGAAGCCTCAGGAGCTGGCGCGAAAAGATCGGAGCCGACATGCCAATATTGAAGTAATGGCCAAACTTCTCGACGTCACACTAGACTAGGGGGCGCGTCTTGGCGGATTTAATAGTTCGCCGACTACACACAGTTCGGAAGCAAAAATTGCGACACCGTGATGTACAAACAGTGTGAAAGGTGAAATGCTGGAGCCCTATGCCGTGAATGTGGCATAGGGCGTCAATAACACCGTCTCGGCGGCCTCAGGCGGTCCCCTGGCCCATCAGAAGGGCTGAGTTGTTTCTAACAGCATACAAAGAGACGGCATCCTGCTTGGGTTGTACGCTTGCATTATGGTCATAGCCCGACAAGACGAAGTACACGACTAATTGCCATTGCTTAATCTCCGTCGGATTGGGGCTGTACGAACCTGTATCTAATCAAAATGGGATTCCCAACTTCGCCGTCGGGCAATGGCTCGTGCTCCCCTTCAGCGTATAAATAGCCGTTACCAGCGGACTTTGGAATCACATGCGAAATAGTGCTGCGACCCGGGAACTGTCCTGTATTGCTGGCTACGCTTATCCCAATCAGGTGATCAGATTCTTCGCTCCATCTGGCCCACTCCCGGTCTAGTTGAAAAAACGGCACCATTCGCGTGGATTTGTCAAGTGCAAATACGCCTATGCCCATAGGATACTCGAGTATTTGCTCAATAGGCGGATTTCCAGACACGTCATTTGGCCGCCGCCGGAAGAAATCAGGTTGATATCGAATCCGACGGTTGTCTACTCTCACCGGCCACGAATCCATATCCTCGATATAGTGATAGTGCGCACCATCGTCAAAGCACTCAATAGATCTCCCCGGCAGTCCATTGTGGGTCAAGTTCAACATGGTAAGCCGAGGCGAGCGAATTGGAATATCCGTCAAATGTGCTAATGTTGAATCGTACACGCTCACTGACGTTGTTTCTCGAGGATCCTTCAAATGCATGAAAATTGAGTCTTCCTGTGTACAAATTGATTTTGAGTACATATTCCACAGCCTGGTTCCAACCAGGCAATCACCGCCCCGGTCGAATACCGCAGCTCCACGACCACGGGACATCACCACAATTCGCCCGCCACCAAGAAAGCGCGAACTTGCAGGAAGAAAACTCGCTTCGTCGGGGACACAATCGGGCACAGAAAATGACGCCATGTGCATCCCTGCTGCAGAAAATAAATGAGTGATTTGGCTCGCTTCGTCGGTGATAAGTAAGTTTCCGGCTTCGTCAACATCAATGAAAGTGTATTGACCCACGAGCACTGACGCGTCCACCCTAATGGTGTCAACTAATTGAAACAACTCACTAAACGGCACCATTTGCGAACGTACCACGCGAATCTCATCACTTTCTGGACTGCACCCTATTCCCATCAGAGTAATAACCATTAATGTGATTTGATTTCGCATCTGTGATGCCTACGGGATTATGTAAATAGGACAAAGTTCGGGTGCCCAATCATATTCTCCTGGAGTTGCACAGCACGTGATAGGTACTTTTCACACTCGTGAAGACAGGCATTCATTCTGTAACAGGGACTATTGCCACCACTACAATCGCATCACTGCTAGATGCTCTCACGGGAGACGCTTTGCGTGGGGTCTACGGATTCCCTTAGGCTGGGCAAGTATTTCACTAAGCAGGATTGCAGTCTGCGCCGAGGATGGATTCTTGAGCTGCCGCGAAATGGCACGTGCCGCCGGTGTAGCTGAACTACGCCGCTTTTGTGTGCTCAGATGTGTGGGTTCAGTCTGGGCCGGTTTTGCCTGCCTGACCGAGGGCAATCTTGCGGGTCTGGATGCCGTGGAGGGGAACTTATCGCGCTCGATGCTGCCGGATGGACGGAATTCATCAGACCAATTAAAGGGTACGGGAATGGGCTCCGGCTGCGGGGATGGAGGTGGTGCACTGGACCGAGGCTGCTCCTGCGATGAACTTGGAAAGTCTCCTAACACATCTTCAAGAGACCAAGGCTCCTGTTTTTTTTGCTCTTGTTGTTTCTTTTTGGCAGCTCTACCCAGCAGCGTAAAAACGAGATACAGCACACCAAGAATGATGTAGAGAAGCGTTTCGTTCATGATGTTTCAGTTGATGGAGCTGTGAGTAGATTCAGGATACGTCGATTGGCTTTTGGGAATGCAAACCTGTGCAATGCATCAGGTTTGACCCAAGTAGTTGTCAACCCCCCAGTTGACACCGGTTGCCCATTGGCAATCGTACATTCATACACTCGAAGTGTAATACGGAAGTGAGAATACGCATGTTCGACCTTACCAACCATATTCCCCACGATCACCTCTACGCCAAGCTCCTGATGCAGTTCACGCGCGCAGGTTTCCGGCCCCGATTCACCGTGCTTCGCTTTGCCGCCCGGCAACTCCCAGAGACCGCCAAGAAGACCTTCTGGAGCGCGTTGCTGAATGAGTATTTGTCCAGTTGAATTACGGAGTATTCCTGCGGCTACATTATGGTGCGGAATAGGGTTCTTTTTCTTTGGAGCCGGATAGCTTTCGGGACTACCCTCTGACCAGGAGAGGCAATGATTTTGAAGCGGGCAAACAGTGCATTGGGGGTTCTTTGGTGTACACACTTGTGAACCAAGCTCCATCATTGCCTGATTATGATCCCCAGGTCGAAGCCTGTAAAGCAGCGTATCAGCGAGTTGCTGGACGGATTTAGCTGGGCTTCCGGGATGTGCAAACATGCGGGAAAGTACACGGCGAACATTTCCGTCAACCGCAGCTACAGCTTCCCCGAATGCAATGGACGCAATCGCCCGACTTGTATATGGACCAATCCCGGGAAGTGAGCGCAATTCGCTGCAGTTAGATGGGAGGTGGCCTGAGGCAATGACTTTCCGGGCAGCCGCGTGCAAATTTCGGGCTCGTGCGTAGTATCCGAGTCCCTCCCAAACACGCAAAACGTCATCCAGATCTGCTTCAGCAAGTACCTCAAGTGTTGGAAAAGCTGTCAGAAATCGCTCATAGTATGTCCAAACCTGATCAACCCTTGTTTGCTGAAGCATGACCTCTGAGAGCCAAATAGCGTAAAGGTCTGTTCGATCACGCCAGGGAAGATTCCGATGATGGAGATCGTACCACTCCAAAAGTTTATTCTGGAGTTCTTTCGTTACAGTTGTAGGTATCTGGGTATCCAAAAGGATCGGTGAACATGTTACACCGAATATTACTTCACTCGCGGATTACCTGTTCAGTGGACTTCATGAGGGCATACTTGCGAAGTTTTTGTCTGAGCCTGTTTGTATTTGTGACGGTGTTGCACGCCAATGCCCAATGGCAACTTGTAGCCGATGGTGAGGTTTGGCCGTGGTCGCCGGATGAGATTGCTGAAAGTATGCTAACCCTAGAGCAGCAGGCGATCCGAATGCTGCATCAGGAAGGTTACTTGCATGCCGCCATTGATTCTCAAGACATACAATCCCGCATATTTTTTGTATCCCTGGGAGATCGTGCACGTGTAGGCAAAGTCAGTTTTCTGGGGATAGAGAGCATTGATACAAAAACAATACAATCCCCCCTGAAACAGGATGACTGGATCACATCGGATATCCTGACAAGGTCGGCGGAAGCAATACTGGATGCGTACTCAGAGGAGGGCTATTTATTGGCCGAAGTCGTCATAGAGGCACTGATTCCCGTTGACAGTGCACGGTATGATGTAGTTATGCGTGTGCAGGAGGGCATGCCTGCGCGACTTGATCGCGTTGTGTTACGAGGGGCTAGGCGAACGGGCCAGGTCTATGTACGGCATGTTGTCGGGCTGACACCTGGAAGCGTTCTTAAGGATTATAGTCCGGCAGATATGCAACGTAAGCTGGAAGCCACAGGCGTGTTCAGTTACGTGGATACGCCTGTGCTCTATCAGGCAACAGACAGCAGTGTCGCAATTCACGTTCCAGTCACGGAAAGTCCCCCCGGTGCGTTTGATTTGGCATTGGGGTATGAGCGGGCAGAAGGAGGCAGAGGGGCTCTGGTTGGCAGCGGAAGCCTGGCACTCAGAAACTTGTTCGGTAGAGGGCGTACGCTGGAGCTGACATTGAACCGGGCCCCCGGTCAACTGGGGCATGTCTTGGTGAATGCTGAAGCTCCGCTAGTGCTAGGGCTACCTCTGAGTTTAGCCCTCTCCTTTGAAGGATTGCAGCAGGACTCCACCTATGGTAAACGTGATTATGGACTGCAGTTAGGCTATTGGATCGATTCCTCAACACAGATCTTTGCAAGTGTAGCCCGAGAAATCACACGGCCGGGTCTCGCGGGTACGGAGGTGATAGCGGGAAGGCAGCGAATCCCGATAGCCGATGCACTTTTCATAGGTGGTGGAATCCATATCAGGCAGGTTGATCATGCGTTGAGTCCTACTCGAGGCTATCTGCTGAGTATGCTGGCAGAAACCGGAACGAAGGATGCGGAGCAAATCGTCGAGATAGAAGAGTCCGTCCATGAACAAAACAGTCTGCATCAGGGCCGTCTCAGCGTCCGGGGGCGTGTGTATGTTCCCCTGCGTGGGCGCAGTCTATTTGTTACAGGCGGGGAAATAATGTTGGTGCGTAGCCGGCAACTTGACGAAAGTGACCTGTTCAGGGTAGGTGGGGCCCAGAGTCTGCGAGGTTATGACGAACAGCGTTTTCGTGCATCGCTGGTTACACGGTTGCTGACAGAATTTCGATATCTGATTGATCGTGTGAATTATGGTTTTGGGTTTTTTGATCTTGGGTATCTGGATGATCACAAGACATCGCAGTCCGTTGACGGGTGGTATCCCGGGTTTGGCGTTGGTTTCCAAATTAGCACCGCGGCAGGTATCATAAACCTGACGTTCGCTTCAAATACTGAGGATTTATCGGCCGTGCGGGCCCACATTGGGTTATCGCTAGGGCTTTAAGAAAATGGACCGTTTTTTCTTTGTTCCACCCGAATTTTTTCTGTCGGACGGATTTGTGGAGTTTCCTCCAGATGAAGCGAATCATGCATTCAAAGTGCTGAGACTGCATTCGGGCGCAATCGTTTCTGTGGTTGACGGTCAAGGCGCCTGCGTGAAGGTCCAAGTTGAGCAGTGTGACCGGAAGGGGGTGCGTGGACGGATTATTGCCATGCAGGAGAATCCGTGTGAGCCGACCCGGAAGTTGACAATTGGACTCGCTTTGCTCAAGCAGCGAAGCCGGTACAAGATGTTCTTGGAGAAATCAGTTGAGCTAGGGGTAACCACGATTCTACCACTGATCACCGAACGAACTGAGTCCAGAGCGTGGCGAAAGGACCGTGCTAGGCAGGTCATGATTGCAGCCCTGAAGCAGTGCGGGCGAAGCAGGCTCCCTGAGCTGCAATCGCCAATATCTCTGAATTCGGTTCTGGGGCCAGATATACTTTTGGCCGACCCCGATGCACCAACGCCCTTATTGACGGTTGTTCATCGGATTCGGGATCCGGTTACGATATTGATCGGGCCCGAAGGGGGCTTTACTGAAAATGAACGTATACTAGCCCAGGCGCGTGGTGCGACGCTGGTTCGGTTGGGCCCGCGTCATCTTCGTGCCGAAACCGCAGCCATATGCAGTGCAGCCGCGGTGATGCTTGCAGGTTAATCCGGAACGGAATGTACATTTGGCAGTAGCACCGGACCAAATCAGTTTTCTCGCTACATGTTCACGTTTCTGATTGTCGTCATCACGCTTATTGGGATAGTTATGACCTGCCTGATTCTGCTTCAGGCGGGCAAGGGAGGCGGTTTAGCGGGTATAGCCTCTGGGGGTGCAACAACCCAGATACTAGGGGCTCGGCAGGCGCCCGATGTGCTAGAGAAAGGTACATGGATCATGGCCACGGTGTTCATTGTGCTTTGTGTCCTCACCAATTTCGTCATAGATGACGGTGGTTCTCAGGAGAGCGTTCTCCAGCAGTCACCACAGACAAATCAGCAAACGCTGCCAGCTCCTGAAGAAGTACCCCCGCCGCCATTGGAGGATGCCTTGCCTCCGCCCGTGGAGGACGCCTTACCACCTTCCCCCGTGGAGGACGGAGAGTAGCAGGGCGACCCTCTTGTCAGAAGGCCGCCCTGGCGGCGCGTGCCGGCCTGTAAGCCGAATTCTGTCTGCCCCGATGCCGTAGCCGCTGCACAGCAGACCGGGGGAGATCATCATCTATCTAGGACCAGCGTCACCACTGGCCTCAAGCGGCCCACCCGCATCGCTGGTTTGGCGGGTCACCTTATCGCCTAGGCGTGCGATGCTGTTTGGCCTTGCTCCACGTAGGGTTTACCTAGCCGCCAGGGTCGCCCCTGAAGCTGGTGGGCTCTTACCCCACCATTTCACCCATCACCTGTAGCCATTTACGGCCCATCGGCTGGTGTACTTTCTGTTGCACTTGCCGTCACCGCTTGCGCGGTGCCTTCCCGTTAGGAAGTACGCTACCCTATGGAGTTCGGACTTTCCTCCCTGCCTTACGGCAGAGCGATGATCCGGCCGACACGTTTCTGGTAAAGATACTAGCTTAAATCACTGGTCACTTGCTCGTAGAATTCGCTGTCCACGATAATGCGACCGGTTTGCTCGCACGGGATGATCCGGTTACGTTGACGAATCTCTACTTGCCGTTGTGGCGGGACTGCAAAGCCGCCGGCAGCGCCGCGCTGCAACATAACGACTGCACGACCATCCCGGTATCGTTTTCGTAATCTCATATACGCTCTCAGGTAGCGATTATCTACCTGAGATTCTGCATCCTTGCGCAATCCTTCCAGCTCCTCTTTTCTCTGTTCGGTGGTTGTTAACACCTCGTTCAGCTGCTCACGTTTTTTCTCAAGAAGGTCTGCCAGTTCAACGAGGCGTTGCTGTGCTTCTTCAACCAGGGCACCATTCGTTTCGAGAGTGCCTGCGGTGGTCTCAATGAGTTTTTCAGCCGCGGCTATACGCTCGCGCTGTGCCTCTATTTCCTTGGTGAGCGCGTCGTACTCTCGATTGTTGCGAACCTGGAGTTGTTGCTCTTCGTATTTCTTTATGAGGCCTTCCGCGTCTTCAATATCAAACTCGCTGCGACGACGGGACACTTCAATATCCTGCTGCTCCTGCGTGATCTTGCCCATTCGGGTTGTCAGGCCTGCGGACTCATCTTCAAGATCCATGATCTCGTCGGGCAAATCTCCTCGCTCTTTCACCACTTGATCAATGAGCGTATCAATATGCTGCAACCGGACGAGCGCACGCAGTTGGTGGCCAATTGTAGTTTCTGTAGTACTCATAAAGTCGAAATAAAAGGTAGCCCGCTTCAACGAATCTAGATGGATTCGGGTTCAGGGGATGAAATACTGTATTGGGCTGGTACAGACTTTGGTACGACAAAAATCAACGGAAGGAAATCGTTGGGTCAACCATGCGCAAAGGAGTTCTTCCGTATGTTTTTCTGATTCATAATGTCCTGCATCAACGAGTGCCATCCGGCAATCTCCATCAGAACCAAGAACCTCAAAAAACCGGTGATAGCTGAGGTCGCCCGTTACGTACACATCCGCGCCAGCTTTCAGAGCTGCTTCGATCAGGCTGCCGCCCGAACCTCCGCATACCGCCACCGTACTCACCTGCGTGTCGGTACTACCTGCATAGCGCAGCACCGGGGTGTTCAGTTTGATGCTAAGATGTTCCATAAATGCGTCAAGGGTTTGTGGCCTTGATAATTGGCCAATGGCTCCCATTCCGGAGCTATTGTCTGCATCTGGCCGCAGAAATGATATGTCACCTAGTCCAAGAATCTCGGCCAATGCTATGGATACTCCTCCATGGGCCGCGTCAAGGTTGGTATGGATGCTGTAGAGTGTAATGTTTTCGCGTGCCAGCCTGAGGATGAGCTGACCGATGAAGTCACTGTCCAAGATGCGCTGAGGTGCCCGAAAAAGCAATGGATGGTGCGTCAGAATCATAGACGCTCCCATTTGAACGGCTTCCTCCACGACATTTGGGGTGAGGTCCAGTGCGACCAGCGCGCGGCTGACCACACGGTTGGCAGAACCAACATGAAGCCCTACATTGTCGTACGATTCAGCAAAGGACAGCTTAGCCCACGATTCAAGTGTAGCCGCGATATCCTGGGCGCTGGGAAGGTTTTCGGATATAACCATCAGTGAAAAAGTGTCATGTTAACAAAGATTGCTGTGAGCTGTGATGAGTATGGTCACCTGGTTGATGTGCTGCTCGACTTGCTGCGTAAACGCGGATATGAACCGATATATTTTGGTCCGCATGCGGGGGAAGAAGCTCATGATTGGCCATTGGTAACTCAGCAAGCGATTGATCAGGTTCTCAAGGGTCAGGCTGCAGAGGCTATTGTAATGTGTTGGACCGGAACCGGTTGCACAATCGTAGCCAACAAAATGCCAGGCATTCGGGCGGCATTGTGCCTGGATGCCGAAACAGCCAAGGGAGCCAGGATATGGAATCATGCAAATGCACTGGCGCTCAGCCAGCGTGCCACAAGTGCTGCGGTGCTGGAGGAAATCCTGAATGCATGGTTCGATACGCCATACAGCAAGGATCAATGGAATGTAACTCAAATTGATCGCGTTAATGATCTGGATGCCACTCGCACTGACAGTCGGTAAGTGCTCTCCGTTCACGGCTATGGATGAATGCCAAGACAGAATCAGACGGAATCTCTGAACTCGGCTTAGGCCGAATACAGGTAGATTGAATCACGGTGCTAAAGGTTTGCAAATTGGAAATTGGACGACTGCTATTATTCAAGCTCGAGAACATTGCGTATCCCGTCTTTTTCGTTTACGCGCAGCAATAGAATCAATCCGGCGGCAAAGAAGAAGATCACGGTAGCCATCCCCCAGCGCTGGCTGCCCGTGGCCTGTACTACCAACCCCAGGAGTAATGGTCCGAGGAAGGCGGTGAATTTCCCCGAAAGGGCAAAGAATCCATAGAACTCATTCCGTTTACCTTCAGGCGTGAACCGGCCCAGCAGTGAACGACTCGCAGATTGATTCGGGCCAGCTAGAAGTCCCGCACCAAGACCTGCAATCCAAAACAATATCTCCATGCGCGCTAGGACCGCAATAAGGCCAAAACCGATCAATCCCACCAGAGAGAGAATGATCGTCGTACGCCCGCCAAGTTTATCGTCTATGTATCCAAACGCAAGTGCACCCAGCCCGGCGGCTATATTGAGTGTGATGCCGAACACGATTACCTTTTCCGTGGAGAACCCGAATGTAGTGCTGGCATAGATACCACCAAAGGCGAAGACGGTGATCAGTCCGTCGTTGTAGACCAGGCGAGCCACAAGAAAACGCAGGACCTGGCGAAAACGCCGGGAAATTTCCAGGAAGGTAGATACCAATTGCTGGTTGGCCTGCCCGATCAGTGTCCTGACATCTGGGAGCGACTGCTGGCTTTTGTTTTTCACTAGGAAAAAGATCGGGAGCGAGAAAAGTGCAAACCAAGCAGCCACGAGAAGATTGGTTGCCCGGATATTTTCCCCATTGTCCGTTCCGAACCCCAAAATCGGTGTGTCCGTCTGAACAAATCCGAAGAGCGCCGCCACCAAACACAGCAGACCGCCAAGATATCCCAGTCCCCAGCCGTATCCCGAGATTCGTCCAATCTGTTTAGCAGGAGCAATGTCCGGCAGATAGGCATTGTAGAAAACGTTGCCCATCTCGAAAGCAATGTTCGTGATTACAAACACCGCGAGTGCAAACCCAACCTGTCCTTCCTGTGGAAAAAAGAGCAATATGCTGCCTGCAACGCAGATAATCGTCGAGGTTGCGAGAAACTGTTTTCGCAACCCGCCGCGATCCGCAAGTGCACCAAGGTATGGTGACAGCACTGCGACAACGAAAGCGGTGATGGCGATCGCCGTAGACCACTGACGGGTACCTTCGGTTTCGTTTTCGGCAATCCCCAGCGTGAAATAGGTTGCATATATGAATGTTACTGTCAGTGTGGTGAACGATGAGTTAGCAAAGTCGTAAAGCGCCCACGACCAGATAGTTTTGCGGCTGGTTTCTTGTCCGTTCATAAGTTTAGTCCAGAGCGTTAGCCCAATTTAAGGTTAGTTCCGATTACTCGACATACCTTTTTATTCAATATTGATAACCTCTGACAAAGTCCGCATACCAATAATAGATGTTCAAAGTCAGGACATTCAATACGATTTCTTCTCACGGATTGGAAAGGTTTCCCGCATCTGATTATGTTGTCGGAGACAACGTAGCGGAGCCGGATGCAATCCTGTTGAGGAGTCGCAGCCTTCATGGCGTCACTTTTCCGAACTCTGTCCTTGCCATTGCCCGATGTGGCGCAGGGGTCAACAATATTCCCATTGAACCATGTTCCGATCGGGGAATAGTCGTTTTTAACACACCGGGTGCCAACGCGAACAGTGTTAAGGAGTTGGTTATATGTGGTATGCTGTTGGCCTCCCGGCGGATTGTGGATGGTATTAATTGGGCCAGGTCCCTGAAACATGGAGATGTTGCCGCAGCAGTGGAAAAGGGAAAGAAAAACTTCAAGGGCCCTGAGATCATGGGCAAGACACTGGGGGTCATTGGTCTTGGTGCCATTGGGGTCGCTGTTGCAAACGCAGCCAATGCGCTCGGGATGAGGACGCTGGGTTACGATCCGTTTATTTCGGTGTCCAGTGCATGGGGGCTGAGTCGGGAAGTAACGCGCGCAACGGGTCTAGATGAGATCATTCAGAGTGCAGACTACATTACGCTTCATGTGCCCCTCAACGATGAGACGCGTGACCTGATTAACGCGTCTCACTTCGCCCGTATGAAGACGGGGGTACGCCTTCTAAATTTTGCACGTGGTCCGCTGGTCAATGAAAAAGCACTTTTTCAGGCTTTGGATAAAGGCACTTGTGCATGCTACGTGACAGATTTTGTGGATGCGCAGTTGGCACAGCATCCCAAAGTGATTCCAGTACCACATTTAGGTGCATCGACATCAGAGGCTGAGGATAACTGTGCAGTTATGGCAGCAGAACAAATTTGCAACTACCTTGAGAATGGGACTGTCAAGAATTCAGTCAACTTTCCCGAAGTCACACTCCCTCCCCGTCCAGATGGATACAGAATTCAGGTAGTAAATCGAAACGAACCCCGAATGATCAGCCAACTTGCAACCGTGCTTGCAGGCGCCGGACTTAACATTGATAATCTCGTAAATAAGGGGCGCGGTGCCCTGGCCTACAACGTGATTGATATTCGTAGTCCAATCAGTTCCTCGGTGTTCGATCAGTTGGCAGCCATTGATGGGGTAGTCAGAGCACGTGTAATAGCTCCTTCGTAGGATGTCCTTCCCTGAGCTTGGTCCTGATGTGGCACGCAAATCCCGCCCGGCGATTACACGATTTGCCAAGTGGCTATTGGAGACCTTGGGTTGGCGTGTGGAGGGAACGTTGCCGAACCTAAAAAAATTTGTGATTATTGCCGCCTATCACACATCGAACTGGGACTTTTTCCTGGCTATGGCCGTGATGTTTGCCTTGGACCTGAGGGGAACCTGGATAGCAAAACACACCATCTTTCGATGGCCAGCTGGTCCCCTGCTTCGCTTACTCGGAGGGCAGCCGGTTGATCGGCGTAATCATTATGGGATGGTGGAAGGGGCCATTGAGCTATTCGAGACGAGCGAGCAACTTATTTTCGCGATCACTCCTGAAGGCACACGTAGCCGCGTGGAACGATGGAAAACGGGATTCTACCACATTGCAGTAGGCGCACAGGTGGTCATCGTACCGGCCTATTTTGATTACCCCGGCCGCACAGTTGGGTTCGGAGCCCCATTTACACCCACGGGCGACATGGAGCGCGATATCGCAGCCCTGAAAAAATTTTACGAACCACACAGAAAGACGGCTGCCCGGCCAGACAGGGTCTAAGGGAAGATACCCATGCGAAGATAGCCCTGAGCAATTTTGTCAATTGCGCTCACAAATGCGCCTGTGCGCAGGTCTAGGTTGCGGCTTCGTGCTTTGGCATGGATTTCGTGGTATGCGTTAACCATTGTATCCTCCAGTCCCGAATCAACGAGGTCAGCCTCACTTGCACCGAAAGCGAATGTTGATTCAAGGCCTTTGGCTGTCGCCGCGCTCAGGCGCTTGTCAACTAGGTCCTGCACGGTTTCAAGGATTCTTAGCGCATTGTACGCTTCGCGCCGTCGGCTCATGCGACCGTGCCGTACATGGGAAAGGTTGCGTAGCCATTCGAAATAGGAGACCGTGACTCCTCCTGCGTTCAGGTAGACATCGGGAATGATTACGACACCACGTTCCGCCAAGGTCTGATCGGCATCGGACGTGAGCGGACCATTCGCGGCTTCAGCAATGATTTTCGCCTTGATTCGATCCGCGTTGTCACTTGTCACCTGAGATTCCAGGGCTGCAGGGATTAGAATGTCGCAGTCCATTTCCAGTATTTGCTTGGAATTCTCAATGTTCTGTGCTTCTGGGAAGTTGAGCGTTGCTCCGGTCTCCTTGCGGTGCGATACAATATCTTCCAGAGTCAATCCGTCTGGATTGTAGAGTGCGCCATCATATTCGCCGATACCAACAATTTTTGCACCGGCGTTTTCCAGGAAATGAGCAGCGTGGTAGCCGACATTTCCAAGTCCCTGTACAATCACACGCTTACCCTCCACACCGGGATCCAGTCCCAGTGCGCGCATATCTTCCTCAACAGAGCAAGCCTCTCGAATGCCAAAGAAGACACCTCGCCCGGTGGCCTCAACGCGTCCACGAACTCCTCCCATTCCGACGGGCTTCCCCGTGACAGCGGCCAGCGCATCAAGCGGGTTATCTGTTAATGTTTGATAGGTGTCAAAAATCCAGCTCATCTCGGTGGCGGACGTGCCATAATCTGGAGCGGGAACATCTACGCCCGGTCCAATAAAATTTTTCTTGGCCAATTCAAAGGTGTATCGTCGTGTGATACGTTCCAGCTCAGGCTGAGAATACTGTCTCCGATCAATGCATATTCCGCCTTTGGCACCGCCATAGGGGACATCTACAATGGCACATTTATAGGACATAAGAGAAGCCAGTGCCATGACCTCATCCGCGTTCACGGTGGGGGCATAACGGATGCCGCCTTTTGTTGGTTGCATATGGTGACTGTGCTCAGCACGGTATGCGTTTATTACATCAATTTCTCCGTTGTCCCGTACGAGCGGGAAACTTACATGGTAGACGCTGTTGCAGGACCTGATCTGTGCGAGCAATCCGGGAGTGTGACCAGTGTGTACCGCTGCACGGTCAAACATTTTGTTGACCTCGTCAAAGAAAGAAATATGTTGCATGGTTCAGGTTGAATGGTGGTTATGGAAGCGCTTCCAATTTTCGTTAATTTACGCATTTAACCTACGTATATGACAGCTTTCAGCCCAATTTTTGAAGAGATAATCAGGTACAGAATACCCTTACTGGGAAATCTATCTTGGGTAGCCTTCATTCAAGGCTCCGCAAATCCATCGGCAGAGTGCAATCAATGATACGGTTTCCTGAATTGCGCCGAAGGCACAGCAACTAGGGTGTCATTTGGTTATAACTCTCCTCTGTTGTACTTGGAGGTCGGGTGGCGTTTCGTGGAATGATGTCTTTCTGGAAACTCGGAAAATGCACAAATTTAGTTGCAAACGCCTTACTTTCTCGGACGGAGGGCGCAAAAGCCCCCTTTTGCTGGTAGACATTCATTGTTCGCTTTAAGCCAAACAATCTGAATTCGTGAGTGGGGAAATACTGATTCATATCGTCCTGGTCATTGGATTGGCAATTGGTGCGCAATGGCTTGCATGGCGTATCCGGGTACCGTCAATCCTGCTTTTGCTGATTCTCGGGTTTGTGGCGGGACCAGTAACCAGGATTCTCCCGCCTGAACAATTGCAGGGGGAATGGCTTTTTGCTTTTGTCTCCCTAGCCATTGGTATCATTCTGTTTGAAGGGGGCTTAAATCTCAAATTGTCCGAACTAAGGGGTGTGGGTCGTGTGGTACTGAACTTGGTAACCATAGGTGTGCTGATAACCGGGGTGCTTGCAGCTATAGCCGCCCACTATGTGCTGGGTATGCCCTGGGTAATTGCTGCTGTGTTAGGGGCTATCCTGACCGTTACCGGTCCGACCGTAGTGTTGCCTCTTCTCAGACATGTTCGACCGAGAGGGCGCGTAAGTGCGATTGCAAAATGGGAAGGAATCACAATTGATCCAGTGGGTGCGATCTTCGCAGTCCTGGTGCTTGAAGCTGTAATTGTTATGCGTGAGCACGGTCCGGGTGAAAGCGGTGGTGGGATGATTGCCACGATTCTTCCATCGCTGGAAGCGTTGTTGGCCACGGCAGCTGTAAGTGTAGGTATCAGCGTCCTGGGAGCTATTCTCATGGTCTTTCTGCTACGCCGTCATCTGGTGCCTGATTACTTGCAGAGTTCGCTTGCACTTACCGTCGTCATACTTGTGTTCGCCCTGTCGAATGAACTGCACGAGGAATCAGGGCTGTTTTCTGTGACGATGATGGGAGTATTTCTTGCGAATCAACAGTATGTCACAGTTCGGAGCATAACCAAGTTCAAAGAGGATTTGCAAGTGCTTCTGATCGGCTGTCTTTTTATTCTCCTGTCGGCGCGCCTTGATCTGGATGCACTGGATTATTTTGATGCGCGTGCCTTCATTTTTCTAGGTATTCTGATCTTGTTTATCCGGCCTATTGCAGTCGTATTCTCGAGCTTTCATACCGGACTTAACTGGAAGGAAAAGGGTTTCATTTCGTGGTTGGCGCCACGGGGTATTGTTGCTGCTGCTGTGGCATCGCTGTTCTCGGTTCGTGTTGCAGATGTTTACGGAGCAGATCTTGCGGGACCGTTGGTACCGATTGTATATATGGTCATTATCGGCACAGTCACGGTTTATGGATTGACGCTACAACCGCTGGCCCGCGTGCTTAAGATGGCAGACTCGAACCCACAGGGGATCCTGTTTTTGGGGGCCAGTATGTGGGTGAGAAGCATTGCCAAGGCTGTTCAGGAGCAGGGCATGACCGTACTTCTGCTTGATGTTAACGAGAATAATATTGAGCGGGCACGCGAGGAGGGATTACCCGCGGTAGCGGCAGATGCTCTGGGAGAACAGGTTTTCGACGAACTGGATTTGAGCGGAATCAAACGGTTTATAGCTGCGACCTCCAACGATGAAACGAATTCGCTTGCCGCACTTCGCTTTAAAGAAGTCTTTGAGGGGGGAGAGGTATATCAGCCCGCTGCTCCCACTGTTCGTACTGAGACCTCACAGCTCCGCGTGCCGACATATCTGCGGGGGCGTCCCTTGTTCGGGGCCACGCACACTGCACAAGACTTGGAACGCCGTTACGAAGCTGGGGGAGCAGTGCGAACCTTCGAGGTTACAGCGCCGAAAGCTTATGAAGCGCTGCAGGTGAGGCATCAACACGACTTGATTTTGCTCTTCATCGTTCGGGGATCCAGTCTTCTGGTCAATGCAGAAGAAAATGGTCTAATTCCACAGTTGGGCGATAAGGTGGTTGTACTGCTGCCACCATCATAGGCGGACGATAGCGGAAAATTAGTTCACGCTACACTCGTGGTCCTACTCTCTGAAGGACAGAGTGTCTGGTATTGACAGATTGCTGCTCCAACTTTTTTAGAATCGGCGAGAGATTAGGCACGATCTAGCGAGATAAAAATGAGCCGGCCATCCTGGCACCGGGCGTCATCCATTGTACCCTGCCGTGCCTCACGCCAAAAATCAATTGAGGAAGAGGTGCATTTCGCGAATTTGAAAACGTATATATCCAATTATTCCATGCGCGTATTCACTTGGTAGGATAACCGGATGTCTCTCCATAAGTGAAGGCTTGCCGAAAACTAAATATTGACCTGAAAATATGTTTTTCCGACAGACGGTGTTTCCCTATAGGAACATACAGATTCCGGCTAGGTAGGTAATTCTCGCAATCAACCAAGGGTGAACCATACAAGATGGCGTTTTTCCGGCAGCGACTAAGTGCAAGTGAGTCATGCACATTGAGTCTCTTTTTGGCTCTTGTCGCGGTTTCGATTACGTCGTGCTCGGAATCAGGTCCGAGTATTGACGAACAGTTGCAGATCGCACGCCAAGACTATGAAGCTTTTGACTTCTTGGCTGCACGCGACGGATTTGAAGAGGCCTTGAATCAAGATCCCGACAATGTTGAAGCGGCTTATGGTCATGCGCGCCTGCTAATGGAACTCAATCAGTATGAGGATGCAATAGCTGCATTTGAATTGGCCTTGTCACTTGCCCCCGATAACCCACATGTGCATGAAGGCTATTTGAATACGCTTGTCTGGGGTGGCAAATTGAGAGGTCGACGCGACTGGCTTGACCGCACCATTGAACTCGGCCAGGAAACCATTCGGTCGTTTCCCGATCGCGTCAAGCCTTATGAGTCCGTTGAGGACGCTGTCGGCGAATTGAATCAATCAGAGAGATGGCTGCGGATTCTAGACGCACTGGCCATGAGATCAGAGGGGGCGTCAGCATATAGAATCAACAATTCCCAAGTCTTTCGAATTCATCGCATTGGAGCACGTTTACGGGCTGCTCGTTCTTCGGGAGACACGAGTGCCGTAGCGACGATAGAAGACGAATTGAAACGTGAACTTGATGTTGCAAGCGCAGCTGAGAATGAAACGGACGAGGCTGGCACGGAAACCAAATTCGATCGCCAATACTTTTTGGCCTACGGATACGAACTGTTGAACGATTCTGATGAGCAGCACAGGTGGCTAAATCGCCTGGATGAGACACCTGAGGGGCGGGAAATGAACGGGGATATGATTCATTTCGATGTGTTTTATATGGATCATTTTATGTCAAGGGACAGCTCGTTTGAACAGCGGCTCGAGATCGTTGAGCGATGGAAACAGCGTTTCCTGCCGACCTGGGACACTGGTGACGTAGGGGCATTTCGTGTGGCCTTGTCTGAGGAGCAATCAATTCTCGAAGACGAAGCAGATCGGCAGAATGAGGAGAGCGGGCAAGTTGATGAGGATTTACTTGATCGGATAATCGGTAATGCGTACGACCTTGTACGCCTGGAGACGTGGACTGGCGCTGGTGCATACAGCAGGATTACGAGGTTGTTGATCGACTTTGAAGTAAGGCACGAGGTGGCCTTGGAGTTTGTCGATGAAGCTATTGCGGGGCTTAAGGAGAAACGTGCGGGTCTGATATATCCAGGGGCGTCTCTGGACGAAGTCGATGGTGCTCGAGAGAACTGGATTGCGAGTATGGAGCGTCTTCGTGGCCTGGTGCTGGTCGGACTCGACCGTAATGCAGAAGCAGAGGAGGTCTTTCGGCAGCTAGTTGCCAATGCCCCTCGCTCCGATCGCCTTGCTGCGCTGGGCGAACTGCTCGCCGATCAAGGATCCACTGAGGAAGCATACGAACTACTTGTGGCAGCCTTGGGTCACGATGCCCAGGACGAGCGACTTCGAAGTAACGCTGACAGAATTCGTGAGCTCGTGGAGGAACTCGCGTTGGCGTTGAGTCGCGATGAGAGAAGGCTGGACGCTGAGATAGACAGCATCCGCATTGAGGTGGCTGATGCCGCCCGCCAGCACTTGATAGGCGACCGACTTGACCGAGCGGCTCCAGATTTCATTTTAACTGACACCGAGGGCCATCAATGGCGTCTTTCCGAGTTGATCGGCAAGGTTGTCGTACTCAATTACTGGGCCACCTGGTGTGGGCCGTGTCGCCAGGAATTTCCGCATTACAGTTCCCTGGTGGACTCATATGCGTCAGCCGACGATGTAGTATTTCTCGCGATCACCACGGACCACGACCATAGTTTGACGCGCGAATTCCTTATGGAGAATGACTATCGCTTTACGGTATTGTTCGACGAAGGTAGTGCCACGGATTTCCATGTGACCGGCATTCCGGCCCATTTCATTCTGGGACCCGAAGGGCGCATTCAGTACGCCACGTCTGGATTCCCGGGCGCAGAAAGGTACAATGAGGAGATGCGCTGGCGAATAGACGCGCTGCGCGCGGGAGGTGTCGCGCCAGTGGAGCTTGACTAGACCAGTGTGAGAGCAATGGTGCAAGCCTAGTCGATGGCATGATCGGCTTGACTAAGAGGAAACCCAATGGGATCCTTGCGTTCCGACGCTGAGGCTCAGAATCCTTGGGGCAGATTGTCCTATTGGGGTCTTGCGGTACCAATCTTTTTTGTTTAGCACATGGTTGCATTTGAAACGGCGACGGGCCCCAAGCTCACGATCAACCTATGGACGGAGTTGCTGGCCAATAAGTGTACATGCATTGGACATTGCATCCTGCGGCAATAAGTAAGTCATACATGCCAGCGGCATCTAGATAGCATACACGTCACGACAGGCGATTGTATTTCGGTCGGTTTGGTCCAGACGCAGGCG
>VXLY01000099.1:0-2517 GCA_009841335.1 Rhodothermaceae bacterium
TTTTGCCTCAGCTTCCGCAACTGAAGTCTGCGGAGAAGCTAAGCTGGGATTTGCAGAGCACTGGCAGCAGCGACATTCATCCGGTAGCGGCAGCCCGCGGTACATTGAGTGCATTGAGTGTCTCCAGTATTGCCGGATTGCAGGAGGAGCTTGGGGGGATAGTTCGCGTGGCGGGTCGCGTAACGATGCGTCAGCGTCCGCCTACGGCGAAGGGGGTGCTATTCATTACGCTGGAGGACGAGACCGGTGTGGTGCAGGCTATTGTGTATCCGGGTCGGATTCCGCGCCTGCGTGAGGCCCTGCGGTCGTCTGCGCTTGTTGTGACTGGAGAGATGCAGTCTCAGGGCCGATGGCGCGCCCTCATAGTGGACGATGCCTGGCCGCTCCCGGACATTCTGGGTGGCTATGCCGGCCATCTTCAGATGGGTGGAGGCCGCGACACCTTCAAAACTGCCGTGCATAGGTGAATGCCAATTCCGAATGATGCCAACCGAACCTAGCCTGAATTCCCAACCACGCTTTTGATGACAATCTGGTCTTCCTCTGCGCGTGGAGTTAGACGTATTCAAGGATGAGGTTACGATCATGCAACCAGGAGATTGGTCCTTGGAATCCGACATATCCGGCCGCTCGAAGGGTGAGCCGTATTGAAGTTTTTCAGAAACCAGCTGACCAGCCGCACAACCGAAACCCGTTCGCAGCCTCAAGTCCACAGCTGTGTCTTGATTGACGAAAAACTAAACGGGAATAGACCTTAACGACCTTCCGACCCGTCAGCGCAGTGGCGTGAGGCGCATCCGTCCCAGTTTGACTGTACCGGATCCCCTGATCATGAACCCCGTCAAACCAGCCTCGGGAGCTTGACCGTGACCATGCGCAACCTGGGTGTCGTCAGCATACCCCCGGAAATGCGTCCGATCTCCCACAACACCAATGGTACGTGCCTCTGGATTCGGCAAAACAGCCTCGTGCTGTATTTCCTCTACGCCACTACTCGCAACCCCCAGTCGCATGGTTCCGTTCTCCAGTTCCAGAAAATGATATGACAGGCTGTCCTGCACGTGGTGAACCATACGCACAGAGCCGTCAAACTCAGATAAATCCATGACCGCGCGAAACTCGACACTTTCAACCGCCTTACCATAAGTAATCAGTACTGGTGATGTTACCACGGTGAGTGACAGTTCAGAGTTGCCCACTGTATTCTCTGTCACCCCTGCTGTAACCTCCCCCATGACTACATTAAATGCCAAATTGAATGCATCGTCAGCATCAGGTCCAGGGATCCACTGCCACGCACCATTGTCTTCCAGTTTAGGCGATCCGGCGACCCCTCTCAGTCTCATCAAAGCTTCCTCCTGCTCCTCTATTTTGGCAGACATGGAATCAACTACGGCAACACCTACGCCGTGCTCATAAACCATATCCCCACCGAAACTCGCTGCCTGAATCAACGGTAGCAACCCAACAGCGCCAATAATCGTGACCGGAATCCATACAACCAGCTTGAATGATAGCCACCACCAAAGCGCAATTCGCAGTACACCATAAGAAAGGAACCACCACATCGTGATTTTGCCTAGATCGGAGTGCGTAGTAAGCACTGTGCTGGCCTCACCTGTCACCAATACAGAATCTGCCGCAGCTTCACCTGAAAGAACAGCCGCGAGCGTACCCAGCGCCCCAATTATGTAAAGGATTGTTGACATCCTCGGTAGGAACTGGATTCGACGAAAAAACAGGGCCACCAAATCCACAGTAAAGGCAACAATCAGCAATGCTATTGGAAAGTGCACTACCATGGGATGTAGGTTCGGCATTTACACTAAGAGACTGTTGAAAAAGGGCGTTCTGGCTATAGCGAAGAATAGATTAAGGTTTAACATTGATTGTTGTGGCTATTTTGAACGCGATTTTGCCGTTACCGCTGCCTGAAGCAGTTGTTCGGAGCGGCAACAGCCTCCTTTGACAATTTGACTCTGCAACTTGCTATCACAGAAAACGAGTATTTATTCGTTCCTTGAGCGCGAAGAGTTGGCTTTCTCTTCAATTAGTCTGCAACGCTTAATCAATACACTGAATGGCTCACTCTTGCCAAGCAACATGCCATCGGCTGCCATTTTTGCGTAGTCATCTGCAAGTATTTCATATAAATTACCAGGTGGAACAAGTTGCAAGTCACCCGAAACTGCGGCCTGATAGTCAATGTATTCCCCAGAAATATCTTTCGCAGAAAAAAACTTTGACTTGTGGCGAGCGACGGAGAGTGCTAACTGGTGGTCCAAAAGTGCTCTCTCAGCAATACCTGCTTCGTCGAGACGTACAAGATCATACCAGTGTCTCGACAAGCGATCACCACGCCTTCGTTCTTGGCGACAAAAGACATGAATCGCAGTGGCTTTCTCCCAAAAGGTTCGCTCCGCCCGCATAACTTTCACGTGTGTTTGAGGAAAGGTAATCCCAGGTAAGTGCGCCGCTGCATCGCACTCCACTGTACGGATCACATGAGGCTCGCCA
>VXLY01000099.1:2527-8019 GCA_009841335.1 Rhodothermaceae bacterium
GTGGACCGCGCCCCAAGTTCAACCATGACCTCAGGACGTACGAACCCCGATCCAAGAAACAGTGATTCATATCCAATATAGAGTTTTTCAGCCTCGGCATGTATCCGTGCCCTGAACCCCGCACGCGAAAGCTCTGCTTTAACAGCTGGAAGGGCTTCGTCTTTGATCCATTTTTCGAGATCTTTGCGGATTGCCCGTGACCAACGCTTTACCTGACTGCGAGTTGCTGGAAGAGCTTCGTCTCCGGCATTCGCAACTAATGCTGGCTCTAAAGCGCGAATGTCATAGGTGATATCAATATCTTCCGAAAAGCGATGTATAGCCCCCCCACACTTTCGACAATGAAGTCCCACCCTTAAAGGTTATATGCGGGCCAAACGGGGAGTTGAACAGTGCGGATAGTGTCGCGACAACCCACACGTCCTTTTCTAGAAGATGTGCACTTTGATCACTGCTGAATTCCGCCACAGATAAAGCATCGCGCTGATCGTTACTGGATAAAGCCTGGTATTTTGTCTCAAGCATTTGTTAGACGTATACTCACTGATTCTGCCATCCAGCTAGGCATCGTCGACCGGGCTGTTGCAAGCTCGTCCAGATCCTTCCTGGAAAGTGTTAACCAGAGTTTTTCAAGATGATCTTCAACTTCCTCTGGACCAAGCCACAGCAAGGCGCGGATGATATCGCCAGCCTTCGTATGGGGTGCTGTCAATTGGCTGCGTGAAGCGTGACGCAATTCTACGATGAGTTTCCCAAAGTGCAGTTCTCGGTTGGGACCGGACGTAAGGTAGACCGGTCTAATTGGGTTCTGAGGTGTTAAGCCAAGAAAATTCGCCGTGGCACCTCCAGAGGGGACAATTATTTCACCCCATAAATCCGACAGCGCAGCGAGGACTGCCTCCAAACGAGGAGCCCTTATACCGAATCGAGTCTTAATTGGGCGCAGATAGACACCTTGGAAAACACGCATAAGTTCACCTGAACGGGCGAGCCGTGACAAAGCCTGATCGACCGCTGTGCGATTGGCCATGTGTAACAGAGCCCTTGGGCACAGAGGGGTACCCTCTTGAAGGGTAGAGGCGTGCTCCATTATTCGGCGGGGAAGGTCACGCATGGTTCCGTCTTATGTCAGAAATATAACATGAATTCTGACATTTTACAAATATGAACCAGGTCAGTTTCTAACAATGGGAAAAAAGACAGAACAAAACTAACAGTAAGATCCAAAGTGTCTGGACCAAGAGAGTTTGAAAATGCTAGCGTAGTCGATGTCAGCGAGACAGGTGAGATCTGGGGGATGGAAATAAAGAAGGGCCAATTTATTGTCCTGGACGCGGATGGAAATCAACTGCGTTTGTGCCAGACAAATTACGGGCTGATATCATAAAGATCTAACAAACTTCGATAGTTTTGCGCAACAATCTCACTAAATCAAAAGTTTGTTATTGTTGAGATTTTAAGGCTCTGCTCAGTCGCAAACTATTCAGAACAACGGATAAGCTTGACAAGGTCATTGCCAAAGACGCCAGCATCGGATTCAGCAAGACCCCCAATACCCCATATAGCACGCCGGCTGCTACTGGAATACTGAGCGTGTTGTAGACAAAAGCGAAAAACAGGTTCTGGCGAATTGCACTCATTGCCTTGCGGCCCACAATTACTGTATCGGCAACCAATCGCAGGTCCTCACGAAGCAGTGTTATATCCGCAGTTTTTACAGCGACTTGAGTACCGGATCCAATTGCAATACCAACATCTGCCTCTGCCAGTGCAGGTGCATCGTTTATACCATCGCCTACCATTGCTAAAACTGTCCTGCGACCACGCCGGGATGCAATGAAGTCCAGTTTTCCATCCGGCTTTACACCCGCACATACGTCTTCTATGCCTACTTCCTGGGCGACGATTGACGCGTTTTTCGCATTATCACCCGTGAGCATCGTGACGCCGAGCCCATTTGCTTTGAGTTTTGCGACCGCATCTCTGGAAGTTCCCCGCAGTGTGTCTGTAATCATAAATTGGCCGGCCCACTGCCCTTCAATAGCCACATGTACCCTTCTATCTTCCGTAGCGACAGGGGGAAGATCGATTCCCCGCTCATTTAGAAATACATAACTGCCAACACACACCTTGCGACCTTCAACCACTCCACAAATTCCTCGACCTGGAGCAGTGTCTGTGACCTCCACCGAACTGAAAACCAACCCCTCTGCTCTGGCGCTCTTAACGATCGCCTCAGCTAATGGATGCTGAGAATGTGCTTCAAGTGAAGCCGTGATTTGTAGAAAATCCTTTTCTGAGGTACCTTCTGCTGCTTCAATTGACGCGACTACAGGCGTTCCAGTCGTAAGTGTGCCGGTTTTATCAAGTACAATGTGCGTGATATGACTTGTGCGCTCCAGGGCATCCGCTCCTTTAAACAGAATACCCCTACTGGCCCCCGCACCGGTAGCTGCTACAACCGCGGCAGGAGTCGCCAGCCCCAAGGCACAGGGACAGGCAATGATCAGCACAGACACGAATGCGGTAAGTGCATGATCTAATCCCCCGCCTGCCATCATCCATACGACGAATGTGATCACTGCGACCACCAAAACAACCGGCACAAAAACACCGGACACCTTGTCAGCCAACTTTTGGATGGGGGCTTTACGACCCTGAGCTTCTCTGGTGAGCCTCACGATCTGTTGCAATACGGTATCGTGTCCTGTATGGGTTACGCGTATAGTCAGAACGCCTTCTGTGTTCAGAGTGCCTGCAACTACGGATGCACCCGCCGACTTGGGGACCGGTAAGGGCTCACCAGTTAGCATGCTTTCGTCAACCGCACCGGCACCTTGCACAATTTGGCCATCCACAGGCACCTGATCACCTGGTCTGACGATCACAATATCACCAGTTTGAACAGCTTCTACAGGCACATCCACTACATGTGGTCCCCGTTGTACACGAGCAACGGGAACCTGCAGTCGCAGGAGCGCCTCGATGGCCGATCCCGTTTTTGCCATTGCGCGTGACTCAAGGAATTGGCCAACCAGTACAAGCGCCACAATGACGGCAGCCGCCTCAAAATAAACCGCAGGCAATGAGTCAAATAGCCCCGGCCAGAATACCACTACTGTGCTGTATGTCCATGCAGTTCCCACCCCCATTGCAATGAGCGTGTACATGTTTGCGGTGCCCCGTTGAAGCGCGGCCCATGCAGTACGGAAAAACGGCCCTCCACTATAAAAAACAACAGGCGTCGCAACCGCAAAAAGCACAAAGCTAGATGTACTCAGCAGCATTGTCAGCACCATCAATACTGCGGCGCCCAAAACCGCAACAATCAGGCGGGAATGTTTGAAGGCATGCCTGCTGTCCGTCGTTACGGCTGCCTGTGTATATTCTGGGAAAGCCCTCAATACGGCCTCAGCCTCGACCAAACCAGGGACCCATGATAGTTCAAGCACTTCACCAGACAGTTTGCCTCTGACCAGTGGGCCAATCGCAGCACAACGCGCCTCAACAATTTTCTGACCAGGAGCAGTCTGTCCCTTCTGGAGCTGCAAACTAACCTCGGAACGAGCGACTCCATAGCCCGCACTCTCAATTGTTTCTACAATGGTCCGGGGCGGCAACCCCTGAATGTGTGCCTCGTGTGTAGCAATATTGACAGCTACTTGATCAGCCTCCGGCAGCTGGCTCAGCTGACGCTCCAGACCTGCCGCACAGGAAGCACAATGCATCCCGGTTACAGGAATCGTCAATTGATTGTCACTGGCTGCAGCCATACTCTTCGAGCAACCTGATGGTAACGTGTATGTTATACGCGGGTGAGAGCCCAAAGTACTCAGTTGTGTCACTCCCTTTCATTTTGAGTAGTCCCATGCGCACGATCACTTGCACAGAAATCTTTCCCTGCACGCCTCAGAAATTATTTGATGCGCTTCATACACCGAGCTCAGTGCGTGCCTGGTGGAATGCAGAACGGATCATTGTAATTCCCCGCGAAGGCGGCGTGTTTACAGCTGCATGGGGGGAACACGAAGATGATCCAATACACGTTTCCTGTGGAACTTATGAGGTCTTCGCTCCCCCACACAAGATTGTAATGGTAGATCTCAAGTACTACGCCCAGATGGGGCCTTCCATGCCTGACGCTCCGATATCAATCACCTATGATATTTCATCCCACTCAGAAGGTGCACAACTAAAGCTCACGCATGCCGGTTTTCCTGATGATGGCGAAGGGGACGCGTACTTTGAAGGCTGCGTTCAGGGATGGAAGATGAGCCTGGATAGCCTCCGATCCTATCTTGAAACGGCATCGTCCAATCCATGATTGTCGGTACCCACCCACTTCCGGCTTGCGTACCCGGTATGAAAATTTTCGAGGGCTGTATTGTGACCGATGCCAAACTCTCTGGCGTTTGCCCCATGATTGGGTACTTGACACGGCAACTCTATTCAGAGATGGGCAATGCCCCCCGGAAAAGCTCCTTCTCGCGCTGAAAAGGTCCCTCTGGTGGGCTACAGTTACCTGAGTGCCTGATCCAGATCCTGGCAAAGATCGTCGGGATCCTCCAGTCCTACGGACACTCTGAACACGCCATCTCCTGCCCATTCTCGATATGCGGAGAGTGCAGCCCCTTGCAATCCAAAACTGGAATCAACGATCTCATCCGTGTCAATATAGAACAGCAGACTACGAACGTCTCCCAACGATACAGCGTAGCTGATCAGACCCATCCGCTCCTGTAATTGTTTAGCCAGTGCAACACCTCCACTGGCTTGGAAGCTGACTATTCCCGAGAACTGACGCATTTGCATGCACGCAAGTTCGTGCTGTGGATGTGAAGGAAGGCCTGGATAGATGACACGTTCGACGCGCGGATGTCCCTCAAGAAAACGTGCCACAGCCATAGCACTTTCGCTGTGCGCCCGCATCCGCAGTGGCAGCGTGGCGATGCCCCGCAGAATCAACCAGGCGTTGAAGGGACTCAGTACACCACCCGCGTGTACCCCTACTCTTGCGCGTAACGCTTCCACTGCGGAAGTACTGCCAACAATCACACCACCGAGGGCATCTCCATGTCCACCGAAGTATTTTGTTAACGAGTGCATTACAAAGTCGGCACCATACTCTAGCGGCTTCGTGATTTCAGGAGAGGCAAATGTTGAGTCGACACTCAATAAGACGTCGTGCTCATGTGCGATGCTGCTTAGCGTACTTAGATCTGCAAGCCTCAGGATTGGATTGCACGGTGTTTCGACATGTATCAAGCGTGTATTGGGCTGTATCGCCCGCGCTACCGCTTCGTTATCGGATGCATCAACGGCGGTCACGGATACGCCAAGATGCGGCAGCAGATCGCGTGTATATTCAACGGCACCTGCATAAGCAACGTCACTCATTACAAGGTGGTCCCCTGCCCCGAGAACATGTGTAAACAGTGCGGTAATTGCGGCCATTCCACTGGCAAAACAGGCTGCACCTTCTGCTTCTTCAA
>VXLY01000053.1 GCA_009841335.1 Rhodothermaceae bacterium
TTTTTTCTTTTTGGTGATGTTCGCGGAAGAATCGACAGCCCAAGTAGTGCGACTTTTCATAACCTGATTAGCTCGGAGATCAAGCCTGACGACTTGAGCTTGATTTTGGATTTTTCCAAGGTCTCGTTTATTTCCAGTGCAGGGCTGCGCATTTTGCTTATCATAGCAAAAGAATATGCTAATTCAGAGAAGTTGTTTGGACTATGTTCGCTCCCGAGTATAGTTCAAGAGGTGATGGGGGTCAGCGGCTTCAAAAGGATTGTCCGGATATTTGACTCTTTGGAAGAGTCTCTTAAAGAGATCGGGATTGAGTTACCTGTAGAAGAAGATGACTCGCCTGATATAGGAGAAAAAGAAACTAGCGATTCTACTCGCTTCCTGGATACCTTCAGTCAAAACATTTTAACTGAAAGATTCATCGATGTAGCCCTGTATTCTATTCAGAAGTACGAGAACGAAACGGGCGAAAAACTCTCACCAGAAGTGCAGGAACAGGCCATTAGAGAAATTGAGGTTGAGCTTGCCGAAATCCGTGAAGAAATTCGTCGGAAGGTCTGGGGATACCGCATGAAGATATTCTATGCATCTGACATTAAACTCAGAAAATTTCTGGATAAATAATGTCGGCCATGGCAAGGCCTGATTCGTTGTATAATGGATCGTACAGCCGTTTGTATTAGGCATTGGATCCCCCGTTGTGAACCCCTGATGAGGGAGTAGTTGACCTACTGGAAGCAACGCGATTGAGAGATAGATCAATAGCCGACCTACTCAACCACAGCCTGCTGAATCCAAGAATCCCGACCCAGAGGATTACCCCAGTTCGCTTTGTGGCATCGCACGGATAGCCCCAATAGATACTCCCCCGTCAACAAGGTAAGTTTGGCCCGTGATATAGCGACTGGACTCAGACGCTAGAAAAACTACCATACCATCTAAGTCATCCGGCCGGCCTGGTCGGGCCATTGGTATCCGCTCCTTGAGCATAGAGAGCCAGGTCTCGTCTTCGTAAAGCATCCTGCTTTGTTCTGTCTTAAACCAACCCGGAGCCAAGCAATTGACCGTGATCCCATATTCGGCCCAGTCATGAGCCAACGACATCGTAAGTTGCTTTATACCACCCCGACTTGCGCAATAGGGCCCCATCCCTGCATAACCTGAAACACATGTCACTGAACCAATATTGATCACCCGACCCCAACGCTGCGCCTTCATGATACGCGCCGCCGCCTGTGCCACAAAAAAAGCACCGCGGAGATTTGTATTGACCACCTTGTCCCAATCCTCCGCAGTGACCTCCAAGGCGCGGCGGCGGACATTACAACCAGCGTTGTTCACTAAAACATCCAGTCTCCCAAAATGTGCTTCCACATCTTGGACGGCCGACTGAATACTGGACAGATTCAGAACATCCAGTTCCACTGAAAGTACTCGACGTCCGATGTCCAAAATATCTTCTTCGGTTTCCGCGAGTCTCGCTTGATCACGACTTGTGATCGCGATATCAGCCCCGGCCCGCGCCAAAGCCTTCGCCATGTACTGGCCCAGTCCACGACTGGCACCGGTAACCAGTGCAACCCGTCCAGAAAGATCAAAAAGTTGCTGTAACATCGGAAACAACCGTTATTTTTGGGAATTGTATGCGCAATTACATATTTAATTCCCAAACTATGCGTTCCACCATCATTCGAGGTTTCGTCTTGCTCGCCCTTGTAAGTACTCAAGCCTGCCGCCTAGATGAGAAGGTTCAGGAGGCATTAAAGGCCGCCGTGGTTGTCGCACTAGATTCTTTGGCGGAGGAGCTGACGGCAGAGCGACCGACCGACGCAGACGCGTA
Organism: Rhodothermaceae bacterium; assembly: GCA_009841335.1. Lineage (GTDB taxonomy): Bacteria > Bacteroidota > Rhodothermia > Rhodothermales > Bin80 > Bin80. The sequence goes on from VXLY01000053.1 coordinate 1,838, forward strand.
TACGGAGCGTTTGCGGGTCTACCTGGAGGCGCATCCCATGTTCTATGGGGCTGCTGTGGCGCTGTTGGACGAGGCTGGCGCAGTCACAACGAGCCTTTATGTATATCGCACCGCTGATGGCTACCAAGTTCTTGATCTTGCCCAGCCCGACTACAATATCGATGGGCAGGATTGGATCACGATGCCATTGGCAGCCAAAGCAGGTGTATGGACACCCCCCTACTTCGATGCGGGCGGCGGCGAGATCTGGATGATCACGCGTTCGGTCCCGGTACTGGAGTCGGGGAATGTCTTCGCCATCGTGACCACCGATCTACCTGTGGATGCCCCCGGTCAGTGATTTCGTGGGGGAGTATATATCTGAGTGACCCACAATCCATTAGCATGTTGGATTCTGCAGGGTATTCGGAAGACTAGAATCCGCGGGAAGAGAATTGCTCCTGAATCATCGGGATGCCGGATACCCATACGCTGACCGTGGCACCTGTAGCCGAGGTGTTGCTCCCGGCACCGCGAAGAATAACAGCGATGTGATTGTCAGTTGATTCATTGCTGTAGATCAGGGCGAGGTGATTCAGTACCTTGGCAACCAGGTCCAAGCCTCCATGAAGGGAGTTACGAACGCGATCCCGTAGCTGGCATCATACCCTCCTGCCTTCGGCTTCACCTCGTGCAGATTGCCTCCATCCAGCGGCATTTTCCAGCCCTGCGGCTGCTGACTCAAAGACACGCTATAATTCCCTTATTTTATACGTCGCTGAAACGTCAATCGTCTACCAATGTGCAGCAGTAATTATCTGCTATAATCATGTTCAGTCTCGAATCCAAAATTGCTATCGTCACCGGTGGTGCCAAGGGAATTGGTGAAGCCACCTGCCGTGCATTCATTCACCAGGGAGCAACCGTGCACTTGCTTGATATTGATATGCCAAACGCTCGCAGGGTTGCAAACGATCTAGGTACAAGCTGTGAGGCGCACTGCTGCGATGTTACGGATTCAAATGCTGTAACAGATACCATAAACACAATTGCCCAAACACATAACAGACTGGATATTCTGGTAAACAACGCTGGAGCGGGCCACATTGGCAGCATTGACAAGGCGACCGAGGAGGATCTGGACCGCATGTACACAATCAATGTTAAGAGCGTGTACTACGGCATGCTTGCAGCCCTGCCCCATATGAAGAAATCAGGTGGTGGGAGCATTATCAACCTTTCTTCAATTGTCTCCATCGTTGGCATCCCTGATCGTTTTGCATACTCTACCAGCAAAGGGGCCGTGGCGGCTATGACACGGAGCATGGCAGTGGACAGCTTAAAAGACGGTATCCGTTGCAATAGTGTCGCACCCGCGCGTGTACATACTCCATTTGTAGACGCATACCTAGAGAAGTACTACCCGGATACGAAGGAAGAGATGTTCAGCAGATTATCCGAAGCTCAGCCTATGGGGCGTATGGCCACGCCTGAGGAGGTCGCCGCATTGATTTGCTACCTTGCCTCCGATGAAAGCGCATTTCTGACAGGGGTCTCGCTTCCTATGGACGGAGGCGCCTTCACACTACAACCTTAATGCTTGTGTACCTATGAAACTTATTCGTATTGGACCCTCTGGACAAGAAAAACCCGGACTGCTCCTAGATGATGGCCGGCGTGTTGACGCTACCCCGGTTGTAGACGACTACGATGAGTATTTTTTTGACCAGGACGGACTTACAAGGCTAGGTGCATGGTTGAATGGAAGTACATCGCATCAGGAACTGGATCCCGATTTACGTATGGGCCCTCCTATTGCCCGCCCTTCAAAAATTGTTTGCGTTGGACTTAATTATGCGCTGCACGCCAAAGAAAGCGGAATGGATCCCCCCGCAGAACCTGTCCTGTTCTTTAAGGCCAGTTCAGCCATTTGCGGTCCTTTTGATGATGTGATCATTCCCGATGCCAAAACCGACTGGGAAGTCGAATTGGCCGTGGTCATTGGCAAACGTGCCAGCTATGTTACCGTCGAACAGGCTCCAGATTATGTTGCAGGCTATGTAATACATAACGACTACAGTGAGCGTATTAGTCAGTTGGAGCGTGGTGGCCAGTGGGTTAAGGGTAAGAGCTTTGACACATTTGCACCTCTGGGGCCCTTCCTTGCAACCGTCGACGAAATCCCCGACCCTAATAACCTCAAACTATGGTTGTCGGTCAATGGAACTATGCTGCAGGACAGCACTACGGCCGATTTTATTTTCAATGTGTGGGAGGTAATCAGTTACACGAGTCAGTTCATGACACTCTTGCCTGGCGATGTGATTTCTACTGGCACACCGGCCGGGGTAGGCCTGGGCTTGAAACCTCAACGTTTCCTGCAACCGGGAGATATTGTTGAACTCGGTATTGACGGGCTAGGCACGGCACGGCAGGTTGCACGTTCACTCAATCCATAATTGCGATGACTCCTATTCTGATTCTGTTGCTCGGGATCATCATTGTCGTAGGCCTGATAGTAGGCCTGCGAATCAATGCTTTTGTCGCACTTATTGCCGCGGCTATCGTGATCAGTATTCTTTCCCCCGGAGAATGGTCAACCAAGATCACACGCGTGGCCACCGCTTTTGGAACAACCGCAGGAAGCATTGGCATCGTGATTGCCATGGCAGCAGTGATTGGCGTAACCATGATGAACAGCGGTGCAGCCGACCGTGTCGTTCAGGCCTTTATTCGTTTACTGGGACAAGAGCGGGGCAGTCCGGCTCTGGCAGCCAGCGGTTTTATGCTGTCGATTCCGGTATTCTTTGATACAGTTTTCTACTTGCTGATTCCCCTCGCGCGCTCACTGTTTACTCAGACCAAGCGAAGTTATCTCAAATATGTCATCGCAATCGCAGCCGGAGCGGCAGCCACACATGCGCTGGTACCTCCCACACCCGGGCCCTTGATTATAGCCGAAAACCTGAACGTGGACTTGGGTACTATGATTTTGGTGGGAATAACTGTGGCACTGCCGGCCGCAATCCTGGGATTGATGTATGCTGGCTGGCTGAATCGAAGAATGACCGTCCCTATGCGAGACGTACCGGGGGTGGACGCCGAGGCAACCGTGCTTGACACACTTCCCGGCTTAGGCTTCTCTGTGCTGCCCATTGTTCTCCCAATAATCCTAATTGCGGGCAAAACCGTCTTTCTCCCACTATTGGATAACGACACAATCCTCGCTCGCTGGATCATCGTACTGGGTGACCCAAATATGGCGCTACTCTTGGCAGCAGCGGTATCTACGGCAGTTTATATCCAAATGCGGCGACCCTCGCGAGAGAATCTTGGCAAACTGATTGAGCAGTCACTTATGAGCGGTGGACTCATCATTCTCATTACTGCCGCAGGCGGGACGTTCGGTGCCATGCTAAAAGAAGCCCAAATTGGACCCGCAATCAGCGATCTGTTTGCCGGAACCTCGGGAACATCGGGTCTGGGGATGCTCGTACTCGGTTTTGGTATTGCCAGTCTGCTCAAATTTGCGCAGGGATCGTCAACAGTCGCAATGATCACGGCCTCAGCTATGCTGGCAGCGATGATCACACCCGAACAAGATCTCGGATTCAATGTGGTATATCTGGGAACCGCCATTGGTGCAGGCTCACTGGTTGGATCCTGGATGAATGATAGTGGATTCTGGATATACTCAAAGATGAGCGGCCTCACCGAGGTAGAGACACTCAAGTCCTGGTCAGCGCTGCTAATCATTCTGGGGATTTCTGCAGGCTTGATGTCCGTGATCTTATCACTTCTTATTCCTCTCACGTAGTAAAAAATGAACCGGTACAGTAGACAGGTGACACAAAACCCCCTGCAAAGTGGTGCACGCGCCATGCTGCACGCCGTCGGCCTGACAGAAAAAGATCTTGAAAAACCACAGGTTGGCATTGTGAGCATGGGCTGGGAAGGAAACCCCTGCAACATGCACCTCAATGACTTGGCAAAGAGTATTAAGAGCAGTGTTCAGGCACAGGATCTGGTAGGCCTTATCTACCACACGATTGGGGTAAGCGACGGGATATCCATGGGCTCTTCGGGGATGCGTTTCTCGCTTCCTTCTCGTGATCTCATCGCTGAATCTATTGAGACGGTAGCGTCAGCTCAATGGTATGATGCCGTGATTGCCGTTGCAGGCTGTGACAAAAATATGCCCGGATCCATCATGGCATTGGCGAGACTCAATCGCCCCGGGCTGATGGTGTACGGCGGCACAATCAAGCCTGGATGCTGGAATGGAAAACCGATTGATATTATATCCGCATTTGAAGCGGCTGGCCAGCGCGCAACCGGATCCATAACCGACAACGATTTTCGGGAAATTGCCCGTCACGCCTGCCCAGGCGCCGGCGCCTGCGGGGGCATGTATACGGCGAACACGATGGCTTCTGCCATTGAAGCCCTGGGGATGACGGTGCCTTTTGACTCGTCATACCCCGCAGTCAGCGACGAAAAACAAGCAGAAACAGGACTAATTGGCGAGGTGATTTATCAGCTCTTGGAAAAGGACCTCAAACCAAAAGATATTCTCACCCGCGAAGCATTCGAAAATGCACTACGCGTGGTCATCGTACTGGGGGGATCAACTAACGCTGCCCTTCACCTAATTGCCATGGCCAGGGCTGCCCAAGTGCCGCTGACTCTGAATGACTTTCAGACTATGAGCAATAAAACTCCCCTACTTGGTGATCTGAAACCCAGCGGACGTTTTGTAATGGAAGATCTTTACAATGTGGGGGGAGTCCCCGCTGTGATGAAGATGCTCCTTGAGAATGATCTGCTGCACGGTAACTGCATGACCATCACTGGTCTTACTGTGGAAGAAAACTTGGCAGAAGTGCCCGATCTGACAGCCGGACAGGAAGTGATAAAATCACTTGATCAACCCATCAAAACAACCGGGCACCTGCAGATTCTCTACGGAAACCTAGCCACAGAAGGGGCCGTTGCTAAAATTACGGGGAAGGAGGGAGACCGATTTGAGGGATACGCGCGAGTATTTGATACGGAAGAAGAAGCTATGGAAGCTATTCTCGGAGGAAAAATCAAAACCGGAGATGTGCTCGTCCTACGCTACTGCGGCCCCAAAGGAGGACCAGGTATGCCCGAAATGCTCCGCCCTACCAGCGCAATCGTGGGCGCTGGCCTAGGGGACAAAGTCGCACTTATCACCGATGGGCGCTTCTCTGGCGCTACACACGGGTTCGTGGTCGGTCACATTACACCCGAGGCACAGGTTGGGGGCATGATCGCGCTGGTGGAAGATGGGGATCCCATTACTATTGACACAGTCAACCGTGTCCTGACACTTGGAGTCAGTGAGCCCGTATTGAATTCAAGACGACAGAACTGGTCAGCCCCGCAGCTTAAGGCAGATGCCGGTGTACTCCTGCGGTATGCACGAACCGTATCCTCGGCCAGCGACGGATGTATTACTGACGCAACCTCCGCAACCTGATCTATGCGTGCCCTTGTTTATACGGGAGCATTCCAGATTGGCCTGCAACATGTTCCTGATCCGCAGCCGCTTCCCCACGAAGTGCTTGTACGAATAGACGCGGTCGGTATTTGTGGGTCTGATGTACATGGATACACAGGAACAACCGGGCGTCGTCTTCCCCCACTTATTATGGGGCATGAGGCGGCTGGGCGGGTCGAAATAACTTCAAATGGATTTGAGGCAGGCGAAGAGGTTTGCTTTGACTCTAACGTGGGATGCACCAAGTGCTCCGAATGTGCTTCCGGCCAGGTAAACCGCTGCTCAGAACGAACGGTCTTCGGTGTGAGCACCTCTCGTTTTAGACGTGATGGTGCGATGGCAGATTTCGTCTGTGTACCCGCCCATGTACTCAGGCGCGTACCCGAGGGGCTTCCGCTCAATATTGCGGCCATGTTTGAGCCACTTTCGGTTGGCTTGCACGCTGTACGCAGAGGCGGCAATGCCCGAAACGCCAGGGTTCTGATTATTGGCGCAGGAATGATCGGCCTGAGCATCCTACTCTGTGTGCGATTGCAGGAGCCGAGCGAAATTATTGTCATTGAGCCCCTTGAGAATCGAAAAGATATGGCACGTCAGATTGGTGCCGACC
>VXLY01000026.1:0-38091 GCA_009841335.1 Rhodothermaceae bacterium
GAGAAAATGTTTCAGTATGCTGTCTTCAACGTCATGGCACATAATCGAGATGATCATTCCAAGAATTTTTCATTTCTCATGGATGAAACGGGAGTATGGAAAATCTCGCCAGCCTATGATTTAACCTTCTCATATGGCCCAGGCGGAGAGCAGAGCACAATGGTGATGGGTGAGGGCAAATCGCCAAGCATTAATCACCTTCGAGCGCTAGGGCGGCATGCTGGAATAAATGACACCAAAACCAATGAAATCCTTGGACGAACCAGAGATTCACTTGGGTGGTGGAGCGAGTTGGCGAAAGTTCATGGTGTGAGTACGGCAACCCATGATCTGGTTCAAACGCAGATCAATAGGGTCTTGAAAGGGACATCAATTACCGGGTAGAATCTGCGTAAATCGTTCCACAATGATTCTGACTCTCATTTCGTATACACCCTAAGACTGGGCCACATCTGGCACAATTCCAGCACAGGATCGTATTCACGCCTCACAGAATTTTTGGATCGATTCTACATGAGCTGTCGAAAACGTCACTATATACTCGCTGTAATCCTCCTCTTCGTGGTGGTAGGTTGCGGGCAGGACGAAACAGCAAACCAGAGCCATGAGGCGAAAAAAGTGGAGCTTCGCCAAGAGGACGGGCGATTTCAACTTTACGTAAATGATGCTCCTTTCTATATCCATGGGGCCGGCCTCGAGTTTGGGGATGTAGAAGCCCTGGCCGCACACGGAGGTAATTCGTTCCGTACCTGGCGTACGGATAATGGGCAGGATACTGGCATGGAGGTCCTGGATCGTGCGCATGCGAACGGACTGATGGTGACAATGGGAATCGAAATCGCACGGGAGCGCCCCGGAAGCGGACGGGGAGTGTTTGATTTCGATTACAGTGACTCGGCAGCTGTCGCCGCCCAACTGACCGCCGTGCGGGAGGAAGTCATGCTGTACAAGGATCACCCCGCCCTACTCATGTGGGGAATCGGGAATGAATTGAATCTGGGGGCCACCAATCCACTCGTCTGGGATGCCGTGAATGATATCTCTAAAATGATCCATGAAGTTGATGGCAATCATCCTACGCTAACGATGTTGGCGGGTATCAGCCCTGAGCTGATCGACCAGATCAAGACACGTGCCCCGGACCTAGATCTTCTGGGTATTCAGATGTACGCCGATATCATCAACCTGCCACGTTACCTGGAAGAAGCTGATTGGAATGGTCCCTATGTTGTGACCGAATGGGGCGCCACCGGACACTGGGAGGTTGCAACGACCTCCTGGGGCGCACCGATCGAAAATAACTCTACCGTAAAAGCAGACTGGTATGATCGGCGATACGAAGCTGTGATTGCATCCGATACCATTCAGTGTATTGGCTCCTATGTGTTTCTGTGGGGACAAAAGCAGGAACGCACACCCACTTGGTATGGCATGTTTATGCCAAATGGAGATAAAACGGCTGCGGTCGACGTAATGCACCACAAATGGACAGGTGCCTGGCCAGCCAATCGATCCCCCCAAATTGATTCCTTCACGCTTAATGGCCTGGGAGCCACCGATAACATAGAATTGTCTCCCGATGCAGATGCCGTCAGTATTGTTGTCACGAATGACCCCGAAGGAAATGTGCTAAATTACTACTGGACCGTTCGCCCCGAAGCTACAGCCGTTGGCCATGGTGGAGATGACGAAGTCGAGCCAGAACCGATCCCCGGCCTGTTCGCAAATGCAGATGGCGCGCAGGTTAACCTGAAGACCCCTTCAGAACCGGGTGCCTACCGACTATTTGTTAACATAATTGATGGCCAAGGAAGTGCGGCGCATGCCAACATCCCGTTCCTCGTTACGGGAGAATGATCCTCAGGACATATTCGTTGGGCAGAGCAAGGTATATCCAAATCGTGGACCCTGTACCGGGCGGTTCGTGGAGCGCTACGGTGAACGCTGGTACCGAATTGGGAATTACGACCAGCTTCCCCCTTTTCTGACCACATTGGCCAGCGTCGGAGATCACTGGATGTTTATTTCAAGCACCGGTGCACTAACTGCCGGTCGCCGCAACGCCGATCACGCACTCTTCCCCTACGTAACCGACGACAAACTTCACGACGCTGCCCCACATACAGGAAGTGTCACCATCGTGCGGGTCGAACGCTCCAATCGAACGATGCTTTGGGAGCCATTCGCGCCTATACAGTCAGGGTTATATCGGATCGAACGTAACCTTTACAAGAACACCACAGGCAATAAGCTGTTGTTCGAGGAGTTCAACCGCGACCTAAGTCTACGCTTCTCTTACAGTTGGCAATGCGTTGACGGCTTCGGGTTTGTACGGCGTGCTCGGCTGGAAAGCGTTTGGAATTTACCCATACGTGTCAGTGTGCTGGACGGGATCTGCAATATCCTGCCTCCCGGTGTCAGCGCACAACTGCAGCGTTCTCGCAGCACACTCGTTGATGCCTACAAGATCAATGAATTGGAGAAACAGGTAGGTATTTTCTCCCTTAGTACCCTTGTAGTTGATCAACCGGTCCCGGAGGAAGCCTTAACCGCCACACTGGTCTGGCAACACGGCCCACGTCCAGTATCCATATTGCTATCCAAACTGCAATTGAGCGCTTACAGGGCTGGACAACAACTGAATACAGAACACCGGATCCGTGGTCGCCGAGGAGCTTTCTTCGTCGAACGCAATCTTCGCCTTGTCAAGGACCACCCTACTTCTTGGGACTTGATCGCGGATGTGGACCAGCATGTTGGGGATTTGATCTCGCTGCACACAGCACTGGAAAACTCGGCGACGCATGTACGAACACTGCGTCGTCAAGAGCAGCGGGATACTACAAACCTTTGCCTTCTAATCGGGAGCGCAGACGGCTTCCAACAGACCGCATTGACGTCCAATGATTCCCGACACTACGCAAATACGTTATTCAACGTAATGCGGGGAGGCACCCCGCTCCGCGGATTTCTCGCCGATAAGAAGGATCTGATTGATTTCATTCGTGTGCGCAATCATGCACTTGCCGAGTCCTCATATTTGGAGGACTTGCCTCGTACCATAGATCTGACCAAGGTATCACAGCCCGAAGATCCACAGCTTCGCCGACTACTGTCTGAATATCTCCCATTCGGATACAGCAGACGACACGGCGATCCCAGCCGTCCCTGGAATGCATTTGAAATCCGTACACGCGATGAGAAGGGTAACATGACACTGGACTACTCCGGAAACTGGCGTGACTTGTTTCAAAACTGGGAGGCGCTGGGCAGGTCCTTTCCCCATTACTATCCGGCAATGATCGCAACTTTCGTTAATGCTTCTACTGCTGACGGATACAATCCCTACCGGATTGGAAGAAGCGGAGTAGACTGGGAAGTGCCTGACGAGTCGGATCCATGGGCCTCAATTGGGTACTGGGGCGATCACCAAATCAATTACTTGCTTTGCCTTTTGGAATGGGCATACGCACATGACCCGACCGGGCTTGCCCAGTTGCTAAATACGCGCATCTTCAGCTATATGCAAGTACCCTACCGATTGGCTGAACATGAACAGATCCTGTCTGATCCGAAAAACTCGGTGCATTTTGACTGGGATCTGCATGGACAGATCTCCGAGCGTGTAGAGAAAATGGGATCCGACGGCCGTTTACTGCAGACCCCGGAAGATCAACCGGTTCTTGTGACGCTTGCGGAAAAATTACTTGTCCCCGCACTGGCAAAGCTCTGCGCACTGGTGCCTGGTGGGGGAATATGGCTAAACACGCAGCGCCCTGAATGGAATGATGCCAATAACGCACTTGCCGGCTGGGGATGCTCTCTAGTTACACTGTTCCATTTGTACAGATACTTGCAGTTCCTTGGTCATTTATATGAAGCGCAAAAGGACATACAATACCGGGTTTCCAAAGAAGTGGCTGACTGGTGCAGTGGTGTAGAAAATGAGCTGACAGGCTGTGGCGAAATTAACGACCCTACGGCCCAATTCCGCTCAATGGATGGGCTGGGACGTGCAGCTTCCAGGTATCGTGCGAACCTGTATGCGCACGGGATACAAAAAGGATCGACACTAATTGAAGCTTCAACTCTGGCCGAATTCTGCAGCCTTGCTAGTAAAGCCATTCTCCCGACACTCCAACAAGCGATCCAGGAGGATCATCTTGCACATTCCTATACGATTCTCCACGTAACCTCTGCAGGATCTATCCAGATAGAGACTCTGCCGCTCATGTTAGAGGGGCAGATTGCAGCATTGACCTCCGGTATGCTTGGCGCTGCGGATGCTTTGGCGCTATTGAACGCTTTGGAAAAAAGCCCTCTGTATAGTACGCGACTGGGCAGCTATCTCCTCTACGCAGACAAAAACCTCCCTACGTTTAGTGCTCGTAATCGTATCGCTCCCAACGATATCGTACGACTAACCCTTGTACGAAAATTAATCAAGAAAAACGATCATCGACTGATCGCCCGAACCGCCAACGGACAGCACTATTTTAGCCCATCACTAGTAAATGCTTCTGAGTTAACAAATCTGCTGGATGTGCTGCGGGAAGAGGGCTATAAATCCGCTGATCGTGATAGAGCAAACATTTTGGCACTGTACGAAAAAACGTTCAGGCATGCATCCTTCACGGGTCGGTCCGGACGGTTCTTTAAGTACGAAGGCCTGGGTTGTATTTACTGGCATATTATTTCCAAACTGCTTCTGGCAGTACAGGGTGCCTTCTGGGATGCTGTGGATGCAGATGCACCGCATTCCGTGCAAAAGGAGCTTGCCCGGCATTACTATAAAATCCGCGATAGTCTGGGCGGAACTCAGTCACCGAGCAAGTACGGCGCTTTTCCGCAAGATCCATATTCGCATACTCCAAGTTGGGGCGGAGCACAACAACCTGGGCTGACGGGACAGGTTAAGGAAGATATTCTTTGTCGCTGGGGTGAGCTGGGTATTCGAATCACTAATGGAATTCTCCGTATCAACCCCGCCTTGCTCCGCAGTGCGGAATTTTGCAGAAGCCGAGAAAAATTCAGCTGGTATGACCTTGACGGCAATCTTGAGTCCCTGCAATTAAATGTGGGGATGCTCGCATTTACTTTTTGCCAGGTCCCTTTTGTTTTTCATCTGTCTGAAAAACAGATGCTTGAGACTCGAGGGAATTACGCGCAGGAGCGGCCAGAACTCGCGCTCTCCTCCGAGGAGAGTGCCGCCCTCTTTGGCCGTACAGGGAATCTGGCGCGGGTTGATGTGTACCTAAAGCCAAGCTTTTGAGTAACTTTCTCAGAATTAGTCATCACCATCGCATTTGTTGTACCCGAAGTTCCGTTATCCAGTTATGGAAACTGCTGCTGGCTAAATTAGGGAATCCTTCTTGGGAAGCAACTTTTCGTATGGACATTCATTTTCGCAAGTACCTTGGCAACCCTGACAGCGTATAACCACGTAGTTTTTGGGCACTCCTCCAAATATGTCAACACTTGACGCCGTACCTGCAACGTACTCGTTTCCTGCCTCATTCGACAATGAGCGGCTGTCCGAAGATTTCGTTGAATACCTGAGGGCTCTGCGTCGGCATTTGCACCGTAACCCGGAAATCGGCTTTGAAGAATACGCTACCAGCCGGTTGGTACGTGCTCACCTGGAGAGTCATGGCTTAAAGGTTTCTGGACCGCATGCAAAGACCGGACTGTACGTGGATATAGACGGTGAGCATTCTGGACCACACATTGGTTTTCGTTGCGACCTAGATGCACTACTGCTGCAAGACGCCAAACACGTGGCGTACGCTTCACGAAACACTGGCGTTGCCCATGCCTGCGGGCATGATGTACACACAGCAGTTGGTATTGGTGTTGCACTAAACCTTCACCAACTCCGGCACCGCCTAAGAGGGCGTGTGCGAATCTTGTTTCAGCCAAATGAGGAGGGCAATCCTAGCGGTTCTATCCCTATGATTGAAGCGGGGGTGTGCGAGCCCTTGGAAGCTCTCTATTGCGTCCATGTAGACCCAACACTTGATGTTGGGCAATTTGGGATACCCGAGGGACAGGTCACGGCATCATCTGATCGTCTGCGCGTGGAGGTCACTGCACCAAGTACTGGACACTCCGCCCGGCCACACAACCTAAAGGATACTGTATGGATTGCCACGCAGTTACTAAATCAGTACTATCAGTTCATTGGGCGTGTAACCGATCCGCGTAATCCTGCAGTTTTCACCGTATGTGTACTCGAGGCTGGGCTAGCACACAATGTGATTCCCGCCAAAGTGTCGTTCGAGGGCACACTGCGCAGCCTCAATGATAATGACCGTGTCTTCCTGGTTAGTTACATGCAGCGCGCTGCCGATAATTTTGCGCAACTGCATGGCGTAAAGATCGAATTAATCAATCGTGGCGGACTCCCCGCTGTTGTCAATGATCCCAAACTATGCCAGATCGTCCGAACCTGCGTACACCATCTCTTCGGCAAAGATGCATCGCTGGATATATGCGTACCTAGCATGGGAGCAGAAGATTTTGCAAACTACCTGCTGCATGTTCCGGGTATGCTAATCCGTGTTGGTACGCGTGGCAGCACAGCCACAGGTTACCCACTGCACGATGCTCTCTTTGATGTTGACGAACGCGCCTTGAGTCACTCGGTACGTCTCATGACTCGGGTCTTGATGTACCATACTGAGTCTGCGTTCTCTAAGAAAACGGAACAGGCTTCAACAGAAGATGTATAGGCGATACGGGCCATTTCAAAATCATCATGGTTGATTCATCTACTGCCCCAGTAACGCTGAGCCCCCGTGCAGCCGAAGAGGTACAGAAAATTCTGACCACGAAATCAATCCCCGAAGATTATGGGCTCCGGGTTGGCGTGCGGGGTGGAGGATGTAGCGGTATGAGTTACATTTTGGGCTTTGACAAGCTTCGTGAACACGATATTACGTTCAATTTTGATGGAATTGTGTTGTACATTGACAAACGACAGGGACTGTACCTCTTAGGGACCATGATTGACTATCATGCAGGCCTTGATGCGCGTGGTTTTGTTTTCAATAATCCAAACGCTACACAGACGTGTGGTTGCGGATCCAGCTTTGCAGCCTGAACCAGACGCTAATGGATCGACACAGTAACTTTTCCAACCGTGTTCGTGATGTGATCTCATACAGTCGTGATGAGGCTATTCGTCTTGGTCACGACTACATCGGCACCGAGCATCTTCTCCTCGGGCTGATTCGCGAAGGAGAAGGCGTGGCTGTTCGAATACTGCGCAACCTTGGCTGTGACCTGAATAGGCTCAGGAAAAAAATTGAACACACCGTGCGTTCTGGCGGTGGCACACTCACTGTAGGTAACCTCCCACTAACCAAACAGGCTGAAAAAGTACTCCGTATTACTTATCTGGAAGCCAAACTCTACAAATCGGACGTGATCGGTACTGAGCACCTCCTATTGAGCCTGCTCCGAGATGATGACAACGTAGCCGCTCAAATACTTGGGGGTACATTTTCAATAACGTACGAGGTCCTGCGTAAAGAATTGGATGCCATTCTCTCTGGCGGTTCTCCAACCAGGCGTTCGAATGAGCCCCGTCGTGGCGGACCGACGCAGGGGAGCCGCGGTCCTCAGAAACCGCGTGATTCGAAATCCAAAACACCTGTACTGGACAATTTTGGCCGTGATCTGACCCGACTCGCTGATAAAGGAGAGCTGGATCCTGTGATTGGCCGACATAAAGAAATCGGGAGAGTAGCCCAGGTTCTCAGTCGCCGTAAGAAGAACAACCCTATCCTGATTGGCGAGCCAGGTGTCGGGAAAACCGCCATTGCAGAGGGCCTCGCGATGCGCATTACCCAGCGCAAAGTCTCACGTGTCCTGCATGAAAAACGCATCATAACCCTTGACCTTGCTGCACTAGTAGCAGGGACCAAGTATCGTGGGCAGTTCGAAGAACGCCTGAAGGCTGTGATGACTGAACTGGAAAAATGCCCGGAGGTGATCCTCTTTATAGATGAGGTCCACACCATTGTCGGCGCGGGCAGTGCCTCGGGCTCACTTGATGCATCCAATATGTTCAAGCCAGCACTGGCCCGTGGAGAATTGCAATGTATCGGAGCCACTACACTGGACGAGTACAGGCAGTATGTCGAAAAGGATGGTGCACTTGACCGACGCTTCCAGAAAATCCTTGTTGACCCCTCTACTCCAGAGGAAACGCTGGAAATCCTGCGCCGAATAAAGGATCGATACGAGGATCACCATAACGTATTCTACCAGGACGATGCATTAGCGTTGGCCGTATCGCTCTCAGAACGCTATATCACCGACCGTCACCTCCCTGATAAGGCACTTGATATCATTGACGAAGCCGGTGCATGCGTCCATCTTGGTAATATCCACGTACCGGATCATATTATCGAACTGGAAAACCAGATTGAAGCAACGCGGAAAACGAAAATCGAGGTGGTCACTCAACAACAGTTTGAGGAAGCTGCCCGCCTACGCGACGAGGAGACGAAACTTCAAGAACAACTGGATCAGGCCAAGAGTGAATGGCGGCTTCTGGCTGAGGAAGAACGCTTCGATGTCACGACAGCAGATATCACTGCAACGGTGGCCATGATGACCGGCATCCCTCTCGAGAGATTGTCCGAGCCCGAGCAGCAAAAACTGCTGAGCATGGAAAATGCCCTACGCAAATTCGTCGTAGGCCAAGACGAACCAATCGCAAAGCTCTCCAAGGCGATTCGCCGTACACGGGCCGGAATCAAAGACCCCAATCGACCCATTGGGTCATTCATTTTCCTAGGACCTACCGGAGTTGGGAAAACAGAACTGGCAAAAGTACTCACCGAGTACCTGTTCGATTCTACCGAAGCACTCGTTCGTGTTGACATGAGCGAGTACATGGAGAAGTTTGCAGTCAGCCGTCTGGTTGGCGCACCTCCAGGGTATGTGGGCTACGATGAAGGCGGACAATTGACCGAAAAAGTTCGTCGCAAGCCATTCTCGGTTGTACTGCTGGACGAGATCGAAAAAGCCCATCCCGATGTGTTTAACATCCTGCTGCAGGTTCTTGATGATGGCGTACTGACCGATGGGAGTGGTCGACGAGTTGATTTTCGTAATACGGTCATTATCATGACCAGCAACATTGGTGCAAGGGATATCCGTAACTCTGGTTTGGGATTAGGTTTCTCGCAAAGCTCCGAGACCTTTGACTACAAGGCAATGAAGAGCACCATTGAAACCGCCTTGAAGGATGTATTTAATCCCGAGTTTCTGAACAGGGTTGATGATGTCATCGTCTTTCACTCTCTGGAAAGAAAACACATCTATCAGATCATTGATCTGCTTTCTGAGGAACTCCTCACACGCGTCAAGGCACTCGGCGTCTCTGTTGAGTTGCAACCCTCTGCAAAAGATTTTCTCCTCGAAAAGGGCTATGATGCCAAGTTCGGTGCCCGACCACTCAAACGCGCAATTCAGCGTTACCTGGAGGATCCGCTGGCGGAAGTGATTCTTGAACAGGGCTTGGGGAATGGAGATCGAATCGTGATTGACTACACTTCCCCGGACGAGTCTCTTTCTCTTGAGGTCAAAAGAGCACCAACACCCCCTCCAAAAGCAGAAGAACCCAAGGAAGAGAAGGGGTCCCTTTCTCTTGAGGCCGAAACTGCCTCGATGCCCATTCCCGAAGCTGGAGAACCTCAGGAAGAAGGTGAGTCCGAGTAGCGGTCTCATGGTTGAGCGCGTTGCCATTATCGGCATCGGCTTAATTGGCGGATCGCTCGCGCTGGCCTGGAAGGAGCGCGTACCAAATTTGCATGTCACGGGATTTGATAAACCGGATGTGCTCCGCCAAGCAATTAAACGGAGGATTATTGACCATGAAGCCAGTTCGCTGGCCGACGCGGTTAACCGGGCTGATGCCGTATTCTTGGCGGTTCCACTCAATGCTTTGGAGTCGGTACTGGGCGCAATTGCTCCGCACCTGCGGCCCCATACCTTCGTAACCGATGTGGGGTCTGTAAAGCAACCTGTGATCAACGCAGCAGCGCACCTCCTGGCAAACAACGTCTGTTTCATCGGAGGACATCCCATGACTGGATCTGAACGGAGTGGCCTTGAGGGAGCAGACTCTTTTCTCTTTGAAAATGCCGTTTACGTTCTCTGCCCAAATGGGCAGGAGGACTCAGACGCCTATCGTGCGCTCACGCACCTGGTGGAGTCCACAGGAGCCCGAGTGCTTTCCATGGACAGCGTACAGCATGATCGTGTAGTCGCGTGTGTCAGTCATTTACCGCAACTTTTGGCCACAAATCTGATGGGCGTTGCCGCGGATCGATGCCAGGACAACCCAATCACTTTGCAGCTGGCCGCAGGAGGATTCAGGGACATGACGAGAATCGCCTCCTCACCGTTTGAGATGTGGTCTGCAGTCCTTGAGGCCAATCGTACGGACGTCAGAACAGCACTTGATGAGTTGATTCATGCCTTGGAATTCACCCGGAAACAACTGCGCGCCGATGGTGATCTTCAGGAGCTGCGTCCCATATTTGAACGGGCACGCGCGGTCCGTAATACTATCCCTCGGGATTTTAAGGGATTTCTCCGACCCTTGAGTGATGTATTCGTGTACGCAAAAGATCAGCCGGGAGTACTGGCACATATAACAGGAACGCTTTTTGAGCAGGGGATCAGCATCAAAGACATTGAGCTACTCAAAATTCGTGAAGGTACCGGCGGCGCATTCAGGATAAGTCTAGAGGACGATAAGACGGCCGATGCGGCGGTTGCGGCGTTAAAGTCACAAGGTTGCCGCGCACACAGACTCCCATAATTGTTGAAGTATGTCACGCACACTCGCACTGCATGAAACGCATGTAAGCCTGGGAGGGCGTATGGTCGATTTTGCCGGATTCAGTATGCCACTGCAGTACACCGGTATTCTAGACGAACATAAGGCCGTTCGAAAGTCCGCCGGATTATTTGACGTGAGCCACATGGGAGAAATCTTTGCCATGGGCGAGCATGCAGAGGATTTTGTGCAGCATCTGGTTACCAATGATGCTTCCCGGCTGAGTATTGGAAAAGCAATGTATACCCTGATGTGCAATGAAGCGGGAGGAGTGATTGACGACCTGCTCGTGTACAAAGTCAATCATGGCGCATACATGCTTGTGGTCAATGCATCCAACATTGCGAAGGATTATGAGTGGATGCAGGCCAATAATCCTATGGGAGCAGATCTGTATGATGTATCGGATCAAATGGGACTACTCGCATTGCAGGGGCCAGACTCGCTGAAGATCGGAGCGAAACTACTGGGAGAACCCGTTCATCAATTATCAAGTTTTAACTTCCTACGACCGGCTGCCGGTGAGTTTATGGGCTTCAACAAGGTGATTGTTTCCCGGACCGGCTACACCGGAGAGATCGGACTTGAGTTTTATGTTGAGTCCGAAAACACCGATGCGCTGTGGGATGCGATCATGGCAGCTGGTTCAGACTATAACCTGCCCCCAGTTGGCCTTGGAGCTCGAGACACCCTCCGGCTTGAAGCAGGCTTTTGCCTATACGGAAACGAGCTAACCGAAGACATTAACCCCTATGAGGCCGGCTTAGGCTGGGTTACTAAACTGCAAAAGGGAGCATTTGTCGGCCGGGAGGCCCTGCTTGAGATCAAGGCCAGTGGCCCTGAGCGCCGTCTAGTTGGCCTAGTCGTGGATGGGAGAGGAATCCCCAGGTCAGGCTATTCGGTCGTTTCTGAATCTGCAGAACATATTGGGCATGTCACCAGTGGATCTCAGTCTCCCACACTGAATTGTGGTATTGCACTCGCCTATGCCCAGAACAGCCCGGAATTCACGACTCCCGGAAATAAGGTGGGTATACGCGCTCGATCCCGAACGCTGGATGCCTTTGTGCGGAAATTACCATTTCACAGAAAGCCAACTAGGTAGGCATAATATCCTGCGTCGTATCTTAGTTGGTCTTTGCATTTGATAAATCCCAAGTGTTTCTTTAATGGCCGATCGTAAAGCCAACCGCCGGCGAGGCAGTTCGACCACATCCAAAACTAAAAAACGCCCGCCATCCAGAAGAAGACAGGAAGTTCTGGGGATACTAATTCTCACACTCGGCGTCTTTCTCGCTATTGCCGGCGGTACCTACTCGTCGTCAGACAATACCCTAATTGAGGGTAAATCTTTCTGGGAATTACTGTTCCCTCTTGAGGGTATTTCCGTCAGCAATGCTGCCGGAGCTGTTGGGGCGTGGCTCGCGTATGCCGCGGTACCTTCTTTTTTTGGGTACACCTCCCTCTTCCTGATCATTATTATACTTCTGTGCGGGTACACCGTCCTCAGAAAGCGACCACTGAGGACCATCTGGATACCAGCAATACATGTGATCTGGATCGTGTGTCTTGGCGCCATCATATTTGGTCGCCTTAGCTTGTACCCGTCCATGTCTGAACTGGAAATATGGGCAGGTGATTTTGGTTTTCGGGCAGCATTCTGGTTGAATGAAATCATAGGCGGGCCTGGATCATGGGTCATTCTGGGCGCTAGTTTCATTGTCGGGCTAATGCTGGCCATTGATCTGAACATTCAGCATTGGCTGGATCGCACGGAACAGGTATGGAAATCCACGGCTCGGGTGATGAAAGAGCACCGGGATAAATCCAGAGAAGAACGGGCAGCGGAACAGGCTTCTGGCAAAGACGGACTGCAATCAACCTGGGAAGATCTTGATCCCCAATCCTCTGTTGCATCGGTGGAAACACGCCGTAACAAAATGGATTCTGAACCTCAGCAGAATGTTGAATTGGAACAACCGCATGTAACGGAACCCTCCGCCGAACAACCTACGAGAGAGATTGATCGAACCGGCTTGGAGCTCAAGGTTACCGGGCAGATTACTGAGGAGGCCGGGCACACATCCGGGTCCCGGAGTACTCAGATTGCGGGGGTGGGTAAATACAAATTCCCGCATATTCGACTCTTGGAGGCTCCAAAGGAAACCGAGCAAAAGATCGACTATGATGAGTTGGAGGAGAACAAGATCAAACTTGTCGAAAAACTCGCCCGGCACAAGATTGAAATCATTGAAGTGAACGCCAAAGTGGGGCCTACCGTCACGCTCTATGAACTTACGCCTGCTCCCGGTGTGAAGGTCAGTCGAATCAAGTCATTGGAGGATGACCTGGCTATGGCTATGGCCGCCCAAGGAATTCGGATGATCGTCCCTATCCCGAACAAATCTGCAGTTGGCGTAGAGATACCGAACAGCCAAAGAGAGCTTGTACGGGTCCAGTCGGTGATCAATACAGCTCGGTTCCAAGAGTCCAATATGGAGCTGCCTGTAGTACTTGGCAAGACCATTGAGGGAGGTGTTTTCGTGGAAGATCTCACGAAGATGCCGCACTTGCTGATCGCTGGGGCTACGGGATCCGGTAAATCCGTCGGTCTGAATACATTGATCACAGGGCTTCTATATGCATGTGCTCCGTCGGATCTGAAGTTTGTGATGATTGACCCGAAAAAAGTCGAGCTTCAGCAGTATGAGAAGCTTGAGCATCATTTTCTGGCCATGCCGGAGGACGGGAGCGAGGCCATTGTCACGGAAGTTGAAGACGCCCTCAACATCCTGAAAGCCTGTGAACAGGAAATGGACGCACGTTATGATCTTCTCAAAGACGCTGGGGTGCGTGGAATAAAGAGCTACAATACCCGATTTTCTGAGGGGGCTCTTGACCCTGCTGATGGTCACAAATATCTGCCCTACATCGTGGTGATCATTGATGAGCTGGCTGATCTTATGCTTACGGCCGGAAAGGATGTTGAAGCACCTATCGCCCGACTTGCCCAGAAGGCACGGGCAATAGGCGTTCACTTGATCTTGGCGACCCAGCGCCCGTCTGTCGATGTGATAACCGGACTTATCAAAGCAAATTTCCCCTCTCGTGTCGCTTTCCAGGTTGCCTCAAAGGTTGATGCGAGGACTATCCTCGACCAGAATGGCGCTGAGCAGTTGGTTGGTAATGGGGATATGCTGTATATGACCAGTAGCAAAGTCATGCGTCTGCAGGGACCCTTTGTCTCTGGCAAGGAGATTGATCGATTGATTGCTTATATCACTAAGCAGCCGGAACCGAGCTCTTATCGGTTACCCAAGGTCGAACTCGAGCCCGCCAAGAGCTCTTCTTACGACCAGTCGTTTCAGGATGGTGCCACCGATCATTTCTTTGACGAGGCTGCTCGAATCATCGTGCGCGAACAACAGGGCTCTGTTTCACTGATTCAGCGCAAATTATCTATTGGCTATACGCGGGCTGCTCGGATCGTTGATCAACTGGAGCAGGCTGGTGTCGTCGGACCACCTGCCGGAGCAAAGCCGCGGGATGTGCTTGTAGCAAACGAGGTTGCTCTCGAGCGTCTCCTGTATGGCTGATCTTTTTCCTTTAAGTCCATAAGCAATTCACGTTTAGTACATGAAGCCTTTAGTTGGAATTCTAATGGGAAGTGACTCTGATCTTCCCATCATGCGCAAAGCCGCAGATATTTTAAAGTCTTTTGACGTTCCCTTTGAATTAAATGTCATGAGCGCACACCGTACGCCTGATCGTGCGCATCATTATGCAACTACTGCACATACCCGGGGAATCAAGGTATTGATTGCTGGTGCGGGAGTAGCAGCACACCTGGCAGGCGTGATCGCGGCCAATTCCCCTCTCCCTGTGCTTGGCGTACCCATCAATTCTGGTGCACTTCGGGGCCTTGACGCCCTTTTGGCCACCGTACAGATGCCGAGCGGTATCCCTGTAGGAACAGTGGCCATTGATGGCTCAAAGAACGCTGCTCTACTGGCGGTACAAATACTTGCCACATCCGACCCTGTACTCCAGCAGCGCTTCCTTGATTATAAAGCCAACATGGTCGACGAGGTAGACATCAAGAATGCACGTGCCCAAGAGCAATTGTTTGCTTGACCAAGGATTGTCGGAATAGAGCTGATCCTTCGGCTTATAGCTCTGCAAGCCGGAGGGTACTTGGGAAACGATTCTATATTGCCTTTTTTCCGGCGTATCTGAACCGCGGGTAGCTTGCTGTTCAACAACAGTTAGGTTTTTCGCCGACGTCAGTACGATGCGGTCTCTTGGATCTGGACGATCCCACCTTTTAATTTACCCGATAACCATCTGTCCTTCCCCGCCGCATTAGCATAGCGTCACTGTAATTTGACTCAAACAAAGGGCAGGTACAATGTTGTCGCCAGCATAAAGAACACGATAAGCCCGATAATATCGTTACTGGTGGTGATGAAAGGACCCGTAGCCAGTGCTGGATCCACTCCAATTCTGTCAAGCATAAGTGGGGTAGCAACCCCAATTCCAGCGGCTAGCACAATAACTGCAAAGAGTGACAACCCCGCTGTTACAGCAAGTCGCGTGGGTTCAGGAGCAGGCGTTACCACAGAAGACCAGACCGTCGCAAGCCAACCAAACAGCAGAAGAACAACAACCAACATCATCATCGCTAAGGCCAAGCCATTGACAATGGCCACAAGAAGCTCTTTGCCAAGACGCCGAAACATATTAGCTGACCAAACTTCGCCCGAAGCCAATCCTTGAACAATAATCGCCGAACTCTGAATCCCGGCATTTCCGGCCATAGCCATGACAACCGGAATGAATGCAGCAAGAACTGAGGCGCGCCGGATATTCTCCTCGTAAACACCAATGACGCTCCCGGCAAATACAGCCCCAATCATGCCCAGAAACAACCAGGGCAATCGACCCCGAGTGATTCGGAAAACCGAGTCCGTGGGCTCTTCATCACCAGTAATACCACTTAGACGTTGATAATCCTCTTCTGCCTCTTCACGAATAACATCCATAGCGTCATCAATCGCAACATGACCGACCAAGCGCTGCTCATCATCCACCACCGCCAGAGAAACCAGATCATACCGTTCCATAGTCCTGGCAACCTCTTCCTGGTCTACATCCGTAGTCACATACCGCACATCAGTACGCATAATATCACCAATAGTGGCCTCAGCTGGTGACAACAATAAGCGTCGAATGGTCACAAACCCCTGGAGATGTTTGGAAGAGTCGATTACAAAAACCACATACAGATCTTGCGTGTCCTCTGCATTACGGCGAATTTCTTCGGTAGCCTCAGCGACAGTCCAGTCTGCGAGAACCGTGACAACCTCGGCAGCCATAATACCTCCTGCCGTATCTTCCTCATAGGCTAGTAGACCGCGTACAGCTTCGCGATCTTCCAAAACGCGCAAAACCCGTTGACGCACTGTCTCATCCAGCTGCCCCAAAACATCGGCAGCATCATCAGATTCCAGCTCGTTGAGAAGAGAGGTTACGCGCTCGGTGGGAGTTGCTGCAAGGAGGTCTGCACAAAACGTTTCATCCAATTCCGAGAGCACCTGTGCGCCGGTAATGGTCGGCAGTGCAAGTGTCAGGCTCGAAGCACGTTCGCGCCCCAATTCAGTGACGAGCCGCGCGATGTCGGCCGGATGAAGTTCACGCACCAGGTCTACCGCAGCAGAAAGATTTTCCTCCCCAAGCTGTTCTTCGACTGCCTCGGCTATCTCCGCATTCAGTTCAGGAAGCGGGGAAATCTTAACTATGTCGGCAGCGGAATTAGACACGATGATCTATTGATTAACGACTGAAAAGCCAGTTATTGCTTCCTACGGTTTTGAAGGTAACGCGCAAGCTCCACATAATCTGCAGGGGATAATTCCTCTGCACGACATCGCTTCCAATAATCTGGGATATCCCGTTCACCCGCCCACTGCCGAAGGCTGTTCCGTAGCACTTTGCGACGCATACTAAATCCTGCGCGAACCACAGCATGCAATAGACCCTTATCTACATCTGGAATTTCCACACCCTCAAATTCCAGCCTAATTACCGTGCTCTCAACGGCCGGCTTGGGAGTGAAGATATTGCGACTGACCTTAAACAACACACTCGGGCGTGCATACAGCTGTGCAAATACACTTGGAATTCCATACGCCTTGGTTCGAGGCTTGGCTACAATTCGCTCGGCCACCTCCCTTTGTACCATGAGAACCGCCTCAGCAATTACATCGTGCGCAGCAAGTAACCCAAAAAGAACCGGACTGGTAATGTTGTAGGGTAGATTGCCGATAATATGTAAGGGAGGGTTCCCCACATGCTCCCAGTCTATACTCAGCACATTCTCCTCCCGCACACGCAACTCCGGGTAGCTGGTGCGTAAATAGGCTACTGCCTGTGGATCCACTTCGATGGCTTCAAACTGCGAATAACGCTCCTGCAAATAAACGGTGAGTGCACCAGTCCCTGGACCAATCTCTACGACATAGGCATCACTTGGCGCCCGAAGCGCTGAAATAATGCGACGCGCAGTGTTGGGATCCGTTAGAAAATGCTGCCCCAGATGCTTCTTAGGTGGAATCGGAGACTTCACTATACCTTCCCCTCAGTGTAGACGCTTGCGCCGGTTGCGTACATAGTCTTCAAACAGGAACTCCCCCAAATTATTCAGATCCGCATAGTAAGCCCGCCCATGATTCGCTTCGGTCAACTGGCGAACAAACCCCTGCAGGTATGGATCCCGCGCAATCATAAACGTCGTGATCGTTATCCCTTCGCGGCGACAAATCACAGCTTCGTCCAGCACTTTGTTGACGATCTTCCTGTCTAATCCAAACACATTCTTATAGAGACGTCCCTGATCAAAATGGCAGCTTGGCTTACCATCGGTAATCATAAATATCTGTTTGTTTCGATTCTTCCGCCTCCGCAGGATTTCTCGTGCCCGCTGCAGCCCCGCACGTGTGTTCGTGTGATACGGCCCAACCTGCAGGTATGGTAAATCCTTGATTGACACCTCCCACGCATCATCTCCGAATGCTACAATATCAAGCGTATCCTTGGCATAGCGGCGCAATATCAGTTCCGACAGCGCCATAGCTGTCTTACGGGCAGGCGTAATTCGATCCTCGCCATAAAGGATCATCGAATGGCTGAGGTCAATCATGAGCACGGTAGATTGATTTGACTGGTGATCTGTCTCGTGAAGTACATAGTCTTCTTCCTCCAGTGACCAGTCATCAAGTCCACCTCGCCTGTAAGAATTGGAAAGCGTGTCGGTGATATTCAGGAGGTGTGGATCATCCCCGAATTTCCACGGTCGCGTTTCAGGCAGAAGCTCATCTCCCTTACCTTCAAAGGGTGTTGGATGTCGTCCCGTACCTCCTTTGCGAAGCTGCCGAAAAACCTCCTCCAGTGAACGAGCCCGTAGGCTACGCTCCGCTTTGGCAGTGATCTCTATACTGCCATCGTTCTCCCGCAGATAACCGCGCGCCTTGAGCTCCTCAATAAAATCTCCAATACCCATTTCTGAATCAGTCAGACTGTAACGTTCATCCAACTGAGTCAGCCAATTCAATGCCTCATTGGCATCTCCGGCGGTGTACTGGAGCAACTGCTGGAAGAGGTCAAAGAGTTGCTCAAACGTGGAGGTCTTCGCACCATGCCTCTCCGGATCCCACTGTACGTATTTATATGGAACCATGGCTCAGACTAACAACAACTTCAATGCGTTCCGACCGAAATTTAGGCGCAACGAATTCGAAAATAGGTCAAAAATCCAGCAATTCCCTAGCGGCGTTGCTGAACAAGAACTAATTTGCAATCCTCCACAGCCCAATGTGACACAAAATATGTATCTGTGGTTCCAATTATTCGCATTAATCCCCCAATACTATCGAACTAGCAGGACCGGCAGAGACGCTCTTGAAGATTCACCAGACATAAGAACCGTATAAAGCCCGGACGGTAACGAAACGGCATCCAGTGTCACCGAATGCGTTCCTGAAACAAGAACTTCGTCTACCAACCGAGCAATCCGGCGACCAAGCACATCAAAAACTTCAATGCGGACCGACTGTGCCCGATCCAAGCTGAATTGAATATTGGTCTGATCTCTGAATGGGTTAGGATAATTGCTCAATAATGTAAACCCAAAAACTTGCGGTTCAGTGGTTTGCCTGCCCACCGTAATGAGGCCCTCGGGCGGTGTTGGTACGCGTTTGGATGTATACACATGAAACTCGCCAGGCTGCAGCATTAAAGGAATACTGCCAGTTACGTTGAGTGAGTCCCCCGAAAAAAAGTCATACCAGTATACGGGAGGAACCTCCAGTCCGAGTCTATTGCGTTCGGGGGTGACCCCAAAATTTCCAATGATTACAGCCTCCATGTCCGTGTGGCGCAAATGTATCCGCTTGACCGGTCCAGCCAACGAAAGTGCAACTTCCGATTCGGTGCTATGAAAGACCGGATAGTTGTGGCGCAGATTAATTAGTGCCGACCATGAATCATAGAGGCGTTTCCGGAGCGGGTCATCATAATAATCCCAGCGAATGGGTTTAGGAGCTATTCGTGAAGGGGCAAAAGATGGACAATTATTGGGCTCCAGACACTCCTCTCCACGATCCCCATACCCGTATCCAAGCTCTCCGAACTGCCAGAGCATACGTGGCCCAGGAAGTAAAAAAAAGAAGGCGCCAGCCATCTTAAGACGATCAAGTGCAATCGGCAAATGCCGGATATTATAGGTTCCTGAATTAGCTGCTAGTGATGGATCACAGGTATCCCCTCCTGAAGGGGAGCGCTCACAAGCCCCGTATTGGCGCATCTTATACATAAGCCACTGTTCGTCGTGGCTTTCCATGTAGGATATTACATGGGGCAATCTCCATCTCCTGCCCCCATCCCCATAGTAGGTTCGGGAGAAGTTGCTGTTATTTCCACTGTTATATCCCATTACAGCTTCTGCAAACTGGTGGGTCACGTTGGACCAAACCATCATCCCGGGTAACCCTTGATCTGTGCCATACTCGGCTAACTCCCGCTCCTCTCGATCATGCGTCCAATGCTCCAGAATGATATAGGCATCTGGATTGACTGACCACATCCTGTCTGCCATACGCTTGATCAAGCGAACACGTGATGCATCATACCTATCCCATGCTGCCCAGTCCGAGCCCGTGTTACGCTGCGTGAATCCCTTGGACAGATCAAAGCGAAAGCCATCTACCTTGAATTCGGTAAGCCAATAGGCATTGGCACGATCTAGCCAGTACTGAGTGTAGAGATCTTCGTGATTGAGGTCAAAAAACACGTTGTACGGATGCCGCGCCGGAATATTGATCCATGGGTTGGGATCCTTGGCCCCATAGAGTGTTATTAGTGGGGATGGGATATCCGCATGGTTGTATACAACATCTAGGATTACCGCCATTCCCAACTCATGGGCCGTATCCACAAATCGCTTCAGGTCCTCCGCTGGACCATAGTACTTATCCGGTGCGAAATAAAAATTCGGCTGATACCCCCAGTTGATGTTACCCCCAAACTCGGCCACCGGCATCAACTCAATAGCGTTGATGCCCAGACGCTGCAGGTAGGTTAGCGTGTCTGTGAGCGTTGTCCAATCATGCTCATGCAAAAAATCCCGGACTAATAATTCATAGATCACCAACTCTTCTGGAGCAGGAGGGCTAAAGTCGTTTACCTTCCATTCATACGGCTGCTGATTCGTCTGTAATACAGACACAGGGCCTTGGGTACTACCATATGGATAAACTTTCAACTGCGGATAGGTTGTCAAGGGAATTGACCGATCATGAACTGGATCAAGAATCAGTTCGGAAAATAAATCTGCAAACCGCACCCCATCTTCTGTCTCGTATTGATAACCGATTTGTTGCCCTGGGCCTAATCCCCCAAGTGTCAGCCACCAGTGTACACTGTCCGCGGAAACCGCATCCCGATTCATGAGCCCGCTCTGATTGGCTTCCCATCCAGTGAATTCACCGATTGCATACATATAACATTTGTGTGGTGCAAAAACCGCTAAGGTCGCCTGAGTTGGATCCTGAAGATTGTAATTGACTCCGTCTATGATCCCCTCAGGTCGTGGAGCATCCACCACTGGAGGAGGTATCTTACCAACTGTGTGACTTACTGTATTTCCATCGGTGTCCACAGCTGTAATCGTAAATGCTAGATCACAGGCAGCCGGGACATCCAGTTCAAAATGGAAGATGCCATCCGAATAGTACGGTAATCCATCCTGCTCCTGACCATTAATTGAAAACGTGAGTTCCGCCAGGTCTCTCGTGGCGAACACTCCAGCGCTCAGGCTCGTAACTGTGCCTTCGCTGTTACGATGCCGGGCCAGTTGAAAAACCATTGGATCCGCAATAGTCACCACCGAATTATTGTGCTCACTCGGATTAGTTCGATCATTCAGCGGGTCAGTGATCCACACATTACTAGACCCTGATTCGTTTAAGTGAACATGTACTTTGTACTGGTATGTTTCCCCTATCTCCAAGGTGCGCGTGTAGCGCCATTCTCCGGTTGCACTGTCAAAGGTCATCAATGAAGGTGCTGTCGGGGCTATACGTCCGCCGTTGTTTGGCCCCCACCCGTTGAACTCACCGGGCAGGAACGCTCGCACAACCGTTCGATCTGGTATCCACCTGAAGGTGACATCCAATTGCTGGGCCTGTACCTGAGCCAGAAAACAAGTCAGCACAACAAGGGCAAGCAAACGCCCAGTATGTTGAGGAAATCTCATTGGCCTTGCATAATCAACGTTGATACACCTGTAAAACCAGACAATAAATCGTCCACTTTTTTATTGGGTTTGCACAAAACGTCCAATCTGTTCTGAGTACTCCGAAGATGAATTCGCAGTTGGACGATATAGGTTCAACCCACGGGTAGTGACCACTTTTTAACTCAATCGTATTTGACCATCCTGCTACCGTACTTCCAGTAAATCAGGGTTGTGGCAGAATAATACCATTTTTTGAGATTCCCTAATCCGGCTTCCTAAGGAAACCTCCGTCATCGGAAGCGACAATCAAAAAATCCCACTGACTCGTAGATAGCCGACTTAATTCCACAACTCCTGACGGAAGAAAACAGCGTCCACCTGAAGTGTTTGTTCGGTCTTCGGGTCAACGAACACGGGCTCCAACAGCACTGGTTGGAATTTCCGGCGTTCCAGCTCCTGTAGTAACCTGGCATAGCTCTGGCCTCCGTCAAACAGTGGTACCAGAGACAACTCAACCTGCATCCCCACGATCTGGTCCAGCACATCCCCTGCCCCTTCAATTACGCGCCCTTCATAACCCTGCGTATCTATCTTCAAAAAAGTGCACGCCCCAGGCTGAAACTGTGCACCGTACAGATCACTTAACCTGTGCACCTGAACGATCGTTGAGGATGACGTCTGTGCGCCCGAGTATACTCGAGTCTGTCGCTCTAATGGAGCCAGGAGTGAACTGCATTTGTCATCCCTGGCGATATTAATCACGGCCTCCTCCGATACACTCCCCAACGCGTATTGAAAAACCTCCCACTTATCGTCCTTCCTCGCCTTGGCTGACAAGGATCGGTAAGGCTTCTCTAATGGCTCAAATGAAATGATCCGCCCCTGATAGCCGGCATCCCTCAACTCAGAAGCGAATCCGCCATCGCTTGCCCCGGCGTCAAGTACAAGATCCACCCCTGCACGCTCCAGCATCCTCTGCCTCCTTGCAGTAAATGAACCCGCCGCATTGAAACGATTCACCTCCAAGCCAACTCTACGAAGCTGCTTTTTCAGAAAAGTCCTGACTCTCATTGAACCGGAGTCTTACACCGAGACTGGCTGCTACTCAACTGATAGCCCCGCCTCCGGGATTATCCCCACATCAAATTTGCAGCTCCTAGAATTCCACAAACACTCTTCCGCCCGACCAAGCGACAACGGCATCACCTACCTTAGTTCGCCAAAACAAAAATGGGCCGGCAGGAATACTCCTGCCGACCCATAATCGTTTACTTGATCAACATCATCTGTTTCGTGAACGATTGATGCGGAGTTTCGAGGCGATACAGGTAAATACCGCTCGCTAGCCTGGAGGCATCAAACGTAACGGTATAGGTAGCAGCCTGCTGTAGTCCGTCAACGAGTGTGGCTACGCGACGTCCAAGCATATCATAAACATGAAGTCGTACGTGTGCCTGCTGCTCGAGGCCATACTCGATCGTCGTTGTTGGGTTGAATGGGTTGGGGTAATTCTCCCCTAACCAAATGTTGGAAGGGATCTCCTCAGATTGCTCAATCGCCGTGCTGATGTACGGATTAACATCGAATGGGAGTGGGCCGGGCATAAGATCGAACTCGTGAGCCGGCAACTCATATTGCGCTACGAAGGAGCCATCCGCATTCTTGGGAATGAAATGAACCCTGTTACGCCCGGGCACCCTGGTATCTGAACCCATCTCCTGAGCACTCGTACTCTTGCCTCCGTACATATATCTGTACGTGAGGATGTTATAGCTGGGGCCACTAACCGTGTAGCTTCCGGTGTACGTACCATCTCCATCAGAATCCGTAAGCAATACTTCATCCCAGAGCGGAATGTCGTGGTCCGTCCCGTCCACTCCCTGGGTATGCGCCCAAATCGGATCCCCTAGATGAATACTAACAGAGTCCATCGCTGGATTGAATGGCTGTGCCTGGTTGTCTATTGCCTGCTGCATAGTGACCGAAAACATCACCTCAGTTTCATCTCCATCCATCATCACATTCATCGGTGTTGCATCATTAAAGTAGGACAGAGACAGAATCTGCGGGCCGCTTGGGTCTCCTGCAAATTCAAACTCGCGATTGACACCCGTCCTGTGACCCTCTTCCCATCCGCTTGGAGGAGGCACACCGAATTGGGTCTCAAACTCTGCGTCGTTAAAGTCAAGGAAATACTTATAGCCGGAACTCCAGCCGGGGGGACGTGTCAGCGGAACGGCTGCCGCAAAGTTGGTGCCTCCTGGCTCTTTAAACATGTAACATTCGTCAAGCCTTTGTTCATCCCGACAGCCTCCCCAGCCGTTGAAATCCCCAAAGACCCACAACGTGTCATTGCGGGCAGTATCAAAAAGACCAATAGTCTCAAACGCACTCATGTCCACTCCAAAGACCACCTGTCCTTCCACAGGCACGACCTTACTGGGTGCTGTATTACCGAAATACATCCAGTGCAGCGTAGTATCAGATGCCGGCACAGTGAAACTACGGTTGCCAGCAAGATTTCCTTCCTCCCATCCAACAGTGGCCCCATGTTCAAGGACAAATTTGTATTGTTGCTCCATTCCCGCTAGCGAGGCCGGATAGTAGGCAACTCCCGAGTAGATACTGTAACCCGCAGTCGATTCATCCATTGACTCACGGTCTAACACCACCTGTGAGGTTCCCCAATCCAAGGGACCTACGAGCGTTGTGTCAGTGGCATCCATCATCGGGCCTCCGCGTACACCAACAATCTGGTCCGGGGCCATCATAGTTGCATCATAGCCTCTATCCTCGGAATGTAGTCCGAACATGGCTACGCGATACCATACAGCAACTGAATCCATCTTGGGCTCCCAAGGCAGCCAATTGTAATCTCCGCGCCTCCCCGAAGCACCGTGCCACGGAATCTGCGCCTCAAAAAAGTGCAGACCGAGATCAACATCCCCGGACCCCGGCTCAATGTACGGATTGGGATCCGCCTCCCAACCAGCGTTCAGTGAAAGATTGAGTTGATCCGAGTAGAACTTATGCTGGAGACGGACCGTATCGGCAATCTGAAACGTTATGTTCCAGTAGTCGCTGTCTTCGCCGTTGGGCCCCTTTTCGTTAACGGGCTCAAGCGTGCTATCATCACCCCAGGCAATAATGTTGCCATCCACCAACGTATACGGTGCAACATTACCCTCTACTCCGCCCGCGCCACGCACCTCAATGAGCCCCATCCCGTTGATTGTGTCCGGAACAGAGGCCATATTTAGCCGCATCGTGACAGTACGTTGAGCTTGTGCGTCGGCCACCGCAAACATGCAGCAGAGTAGCAACCCAAGTCGTAAAATGTTTTTTGTCTTCATGAAATTTTGTTTTAAGCTAGACCAAACGCCGAATATACAAAAACTTCCCCGAAATACGCCCAGTCATTAGAAACTGAGGGACATTGAAATTCGACTTACGTTATCAAAGTAGCGCTGCTGCTCGTACGCATAATCTATGGCCAACCCGACCACAGAAAAGTCATACTGCAACCCCGCCCCAAAAGAAAAAGAACGCACGCTGTCTCGCAGAAACAGTTCACTGTGGCCACCTCGCACCAGTAACAGATCGCCAAGCAGTCCAGCCTCTACTCCCACATTGACATACTGGTCACTGTTGTTGGGACTCAGAACGTCCAGCGCAAAAGTTACGCGTGCGGTTTCCGTTTCCAGTACTTCTCCAGCAAGCCCAATGCGCATGATCAGTGGCAGATCAAACTGATCTGTTCTCAGGTAGGCCCGATTACTTTCATTGTTGCCGCGATTGCGAGGATCAATATCTGCTGTCACCAGCAAATCGTCTCCCGTCATCTCCATCTTTGTGCCAAAATTGGAGATGGCCGCCCCTAACCGGATTCCTCTGAACGGTGTCACAAATACAGTACCGATATCTAGCGCCGCTCCCCTTGCAGTGGAATGCCATATCTGCTCCGTGATCACCTTTACTGTGGCCCCAAAAGTGAATCGGTCCGTGAGCTGTCGCCCCCACGCAAGTGCAAAAGCGTAACTGGAGGCCCTGAAGGTTTCCCCTGTGCCCTCCTGTTCCTCAACCGTGGTTACCCGCATATCCGGTGTCCCCATGGCAGTGACAGCTGCGCCAAAAGCGCCCAGGCTGCTTGGCAAAGCTACGGCTGCATAGTTGAAGTTTATGCCTGCCAGCCAGGATGCATGCTCAATAGACACAGAAGCCTTGGAAAGCAAGCCCAAACCTGCCGGATTCCAATAAAGCGCGGTTGGATCGTCAACGCTAGCTGTGATTGCACTTCCCATGCCGGTCGCTCGCGCCCCTATGGGGATACTGAGAAATTCCGCAGCGGTCGTGCCCTTGCGGGTAACATCACGAGTCTCGTTCGCAAACTGGCCCAACACATCCTGTGAACTGATTAATATCAGTATCACAACCAAAAAACAAGCTACCGAATATGGAGGCCGATGCAGTATCATTTGATGATGGCAAATGTACCTGTTTTTTCACCTACTCCAGGAGCTTCCACATGGTACAGGTATACACCATACGCTACCGTTAACGCATCAGAACTCAGCAAATCCCAGGTAATCGTACCATTCATGAGACTGCTGGCTAATGCATGATTCTGCCCCTCATTGAGGTACAATGTTCGGATCAAACGGCCACTCACGTTGAAAATTCTAAGCGTACACTCGGGTGGTAGATTGATAAACTTGATCACACGCTCTCCCCGTCCTGTGGAAAAAGCATTCAATTCCTCAAATCTATTGGTAACCACATACGGATTGGGAACAACCTGTATGCGAGACAGGAGCGAGTCTGGATTATCCGTTGAGGCAAGAGGGGCCCGGGTACTGAACTCAAACACGTCTGTGGACAGGAATGGCTTGCGGGTAATGAGCGTTGCTATATCTCCCTCGGATGGATTCGTATTGCTTTCAACCGAAAAATCCAATGCCATACGCCAAGTGTATACAGGATCCCCGCCTTCATCTCCAACCCTAGGCTCACGAATGATGATCAGATCCGACTCCCGTCTATCTCTGTCGGCACTGAAGGTTGCCGGCGAAGTTGACTGCGCACCGGTAAAGTCATCGCCCGTCAAATCCCAGAATCCGTATTCAACTTCCACGTCACGCGTGCCCCCCGAACCGTCATGCTCAACCCGAAATACACGAACATTCGTTGGCCTGGACGGCAATCTTCTAAAGAAAGATGCCTGCATTTGGGTTGATTGCCCCTGGGCCGGACCCACAATTTCCAAGCGGTAATCAGCAGGATTGCGGAGGCCCAAGGTAAAACCCGGAGAGATATATGGATCCAGGGTGACCTCATACACACCGTCTCTATTCCAACCACTCAATGCACTGTTAAGGCGCACAAGCGTCTCCCCAAAGAACTGTAGACTGAATCCCAGCGCATTGCCCAAATCATCCAAAGGCGGAAATTCCCAACCCTGCCGCCATGCTACCGACCTGTCAAGAAGTACACGATCGGAGGATACATCCGTAAGTGTGAAATACTTGGTCTTCAATGTGTCCGGTGAAAAGCGACCGCCAACATGCAGTGAATCTTCAAATGTGATACGGTAGCGGTTGCCGTCAACGATCGCTCTGGGATCAGTGATCTCGTAAGCAATTCGACTTGAGGTTGAGCCCTGAATGCGCGGCAGGTACCCATCTACAGTTTCCAATGTTGCATCCTGGTAACCGGCTACCGGCGCCGCGGGCGTGACCACGACAACATTGCGGCCAGTCTCTACCGAGCCATCTGCACGCCGCCGAATTCGGACAGGAGTCTCCGTAGGAGAAATATCCGCAGAGGGCGCCCCGAAATCATATGCTGTTACTGCGTAGTAGTAGGTCACTCCATTGTCTACCGTGGCATCAACATATGAATGAGCGAGACCATTGGTCCCCTCTCCTTCACTCACACGATCATCCCCTAAGTAGAAGCTGACTCCATTTACAGCAACGGGATGAAATCCTGCATTGCCATTTATGAGATCAAACTGGGCAATCGGCTTTCGGAACGTCAGGTTGCCTCGGCCATCAGTAATCTGTAAAGCATCCAGGAAAGCCGGATCAGTAGCCCGGTAAATACGATATCCTTCAAAATCCTTGGAAGGCAATCCGAGAGATCTTAGGAAATCGTCATCTGACTCTTCAGCCTTGGCATCCCAATAAAGTGTCACGCGACCATCCCCTGGCACTGCAGAAACCTCTGGCGTGATAGGAGCCTGGGCAAACTGATAATCCTCTCCATACGCATCCAGTGCGTTATCTCTTCCTGCCAAGACCTCTTCCTCGCTGAGCCCTAACTGAACTGAAAGCGAAATCCGCTCCGTCTGCCCCGCTTTCAGCGGGAATAGGCCACTGGAAATCGTCAAATCATTATCCCCTGGATCCGGTTGTTCCGTATCAAACTCGCCTGGAAGCAAATAATTGAAGAACAGGAATCGGTCACTGGCACTGCCAACCGGCAAGGTGAATGCCCCGAAGAGGCGGACATTGGTGATCCCGATTTGATCCGACTCACTTACATCGGTTACATCAATATTTTTTTCCCCGGGAAAGGATGATCCCGCCCCGCTGGTCGGCATCCCGTCCCCATCCCCGTAATCCCCAGTGAAGGCGACTCCATCAAGTCCAGTGTCATTCTGCAGCAGTATCCAGTCCTGATCGTTATCTATGCCATCCGCCCGGCTTTCGTCAATCATTTCATCGGTACCTTCGTCAATTCCCTCGTCTACAGCGCCATCCTGATCATTGTCTATGCCGTCGGCATAAGCCTTGCCCAGGTCCTCTGGGCCCACATCATACAACAGGATACCTGCATCGGGGACCAAATAGCGTCGGTACGGATCAGAGGCAGCGGCGTCTATCATGCCCTGCGTAATCACGGGAGAACCAGGTTCGGACAAGTATTGATAGGCGGCCGTGGGAACGATATGTGAGTCGTCATTATCAATATTATCCCTGAAAGGCAGTCCGATTGTTTCCTGGGTCACATTTACTAAATGAACTTTTACCTGACCATTCACCTGTTGCACGGGATCGTTCTGAGGGTTGGGCGGCCAACGGAGCCAAGTATCTATTGAGGCGGCAGCAGCCATCTCGGCAGTAATAACCGGTGCACCTTGCTCGCCATCTTCATCATTGTCTATATAGTCTGCAAAACCTACGCCTCTTTGCGTACCAAATGGAACGTGCACGGCGTTTTCATCAATGAGGCCATTACCATTGTCGTCAATATTGTTTGCTGCCACTTCTCCCGACAAAAATGATTCCGGTACTATAGGGCTGTTACATTCGCCCTTATTTGCGGGACATTCATCCGCCACAGATCCATCCCCATCATTGTCGATGCGGTCAGTCGCGTTCCCCGGCGTTTCCAGAAAGGCTATTCCTACCGTTCCTGCCGGATCACTGCCAAAGTTTTGGTCTCCAATCCCATCCTCGTCTGTCATAAATGCCACATCCTCAAGCAAATCGAAAAAGATGACATCATCGCCACAATCTCCTGCAACACAGTCAGCAAGCCAGACTGCCATCCCAACCTTTTCCAAATCTTCTGTACCATCATTTTTGACACCATAGATCAAAAAGACCACATCATCCACTAATATTTGTGTCCAGGCCATAATCCGCGTTTCAATGATTAGGCCTAGACCATACCTCGACTGATCAGTGGCATCCGGCACATAACTTCCCCGGTACCGGTCATACTGGTCATCGCCAGCCTTAAAGAAAAACTCCTGATCTGCGTTGAAGATGTCCTTTCCAAAGAAACCGTTCCATGACCCGCTCCAGCCTGGATCCCCTACGTCCGAAACCTTATCCGGCCAATAAGGGGGCCAGCTGTCTGGTTCGTCGCTCTGTGCAATTCCATACTCGCTTCCGGCGGGGTTCACATAACCCCCAACAGGTTCAAACGTCCATGACGTGTTGCCTCCTGCATTATTGGCACGAAAATCGGCCACATTGACAATCCAAATGGGTTCGCCTGCATCTGGGCCGGTATTCGCAATAGTCTCTGCACCAACCCACAACTGCGTTAGTGCAACGTAGCGCCTATTCGTGTTCTTAGGCCACTCATAATTAAAATCTCCCGGAGAGCCGGAACTGGCAGTCTGCGCCCAGTTCGTGATCGTTGCCCGGATATTATTTCCGTCTATATCGTCGCGTCTGCGTTCGAGCGGATCCACACGTTCGTCGCTGGGCACATGATTGCGATCAATCACGCCCTGTGCAAAGACTGGTGCAGCAAAGATCGCCAGGCACCCTATTATTACAAGTTTGCGTAGCTCCATCATCAGAATTGCAGCCGCACTCCCGCGTGCACGCGCCGGGGTTCAGAATAGTGATTGGGCCGGGAAAAGTATCCGGGGTCCGCCGACTGAATGGGGGCGGAAAAAGTAATTCCGGGAAGCCCCGTATCCCCATAAACCGTCACTGCATTCCTTCGATCAAGTGCGTTATAAACATGCAGGAACAGGCGCGGACGCACCGGACCGATAGAAAACTCGCGATAAATATCTACATCAATCTGGAAGGTTGATGGCTGTCTGCGTGCATTCGTCGGAAACTCCGGCTGGACATCTGCTCCGACAAGTGCTGCTTCCTCAAAACTCGGCGTGTACGGGAATCCGGAGGCCCAAACAACGAGTGCAGAAGCACCCCAATTGCGTCCGCCTACAAAGAAAGATCCGGCAACCTTGTGGCGTTGGTCCCATCCAAGGGGCAGAAGTGCCAAGCGTGGTTCTTCCTCATTACCCGCTGCAAAAAACTCCTCTGTCGGGTCTGAGTTTGATCCCTCAACCACCTGGTAGGTGTAGTTCAACTCAAACCCGTAATTGCTCGCGTACGGGCGCGACAGCGAGAGGGTGACTCCTCGGGTATTAGCATAATCCCGATTGGCATACACGACGTAGTTGACGCCAGGCAGTTCGGTTTCGATCAATCGGGAAGTAGATACCCAGCTCCGAACATCCCGGTTATAGGCCGTTACATTCAGCACCACACCTCTGATCGCCTGCTTGAGACCGATTTCGTACATGACCGTACGCTGCGCGTCCAAGTCGGGATTTCCGAAGGGACCGTGACGGCCAGATTGGCGGGGAATCTTGTACCCAAAATTGTCAAACAGTCGATTTAGTGTTGGAATCTGGAGGAAGTGCCCCCACGAAAAATGGATCACGCCTTCTTCCGTAATGGGATAAGCAACCCCCAGTCTGGGCGAAAACTGGAGTTTGGGACTCGAATTTGTCCACCAATAAGCTTCCCGGTCAGCCTGTGTCAGAGCATTGTCTTCCCGCTCCTCATCGTCTGTAATAATTCCGTCGCCATCAGTATCGCGATACAGGTTGACTTTTTTGAATGGATTGTAGATGTTCGGGTCCGATGGATCTGCGGGGATGTTTGCCCTTGCATCAAAAAAATCCATTCGCACTCCTGCATTCACGATAAAGCTTTCGTACTCAATCTTGTCCTGCAGGTAAGCACTTATTGAGATCGGCTCAACACCGTCAAATTGACGGTAGCCGAAGGAGACGGGAGGCGGAACGGCCGGCATGAAAGGTTCAATAACCTGGCCGGTGGAGCCGATTGCCGGCACAAGGCTATACTCCTCAAATTGGAGCTGATCCATACGTGCCTCAAATCCGGCTTTAATGAGGTGGTAGCGCGACAACTGACTCGTAAAATCTCCCTTGACGAAGTAACTCCGCGTACTCCTTTTGAAACGTCCGAGATCTGTTCCACCACGCGCAAAATGATTACTACCGGCTTCAACCTGCTCCCACACTCCCGGAGTGATCTCGATTGAATCCGGCGGACTCAGCGTAAAATCGTTGTACAGCGGATCCGTCACACTCGAAAAACGGTAGCGCTCAGCTGACTTTTCAAAAGTGGCCAGGTTCAACGTATAGAAGGTGCGTGCACTAATCAAGTGTGTAAACTTGAGCTTCAAGTCAATACCGTTATCATAAACCTGCGGGACTCCATGCGGCGCCCACCGGTAGTACTGGTAACGCCCACCCAAATCGTTTGCCTCGGTCCGCGACCCCAACCCGATCACATTTAGGATCATATTGCCGGTAAGTTGAACCCGAAAATTGGTTTGCCAACTCAGCTTTTGCCATGTGTTCATTGGCACAAGCGAGGAATCACCTCCCGAACCATCAATATCATACAAATCAGCTCCATACAACCAGCCGTCGTTGCTGAAATAGCGACCGTTAGCATAGAGCGTCAAACGATCCTTGATGATTGGACCGTCAATGGAAGCATTCAGGTTTGCGTAATGCGTCGGCGCAAAAGGTAAATAGGAGTAAACATCCACCTGATCATAGGGAAATCCTGTGGTAAGCTCGTCCGATCGGGTTCCCCGAAGCAGGTCACGCCCGCCTTCACCGGGCACCAGATACGTACCAGAATAGGCTTCTACTGAGCCGCCGATTCGATCATTCCGCCCTTCTTTTGTTACAACATTGATAACACCGCTCATGGCATTACCGTATTCTGCATTGAAGGTGCCGCTGATCACCTGAAGCTCCTGTATACCTTCGTTCTCTAACTGAAGTGCGGTTGAGCCATCGTATGTGTCGGTCACAGGGACCCCATCAACCATAACGACGACCTCACTGCTACGCCCGCCCCGTATATGGAAGCCTCCACGTTCGGTTACCCCAGCCTGCACACTCAACACCTGCCCCAACTCCTGAACCGGCAGCCGATCAATGGTTTCTGCGGTCACACGCGCCTCACTGCTCGTCAAGTCTTTCCTTACACGAATGGCCTCTGCAATGACAACGATCTCTTCCCCTTCAATGACCTCCTCACGCAATACAAAATTGACCTCAGTAGTCAGATCAACACTCACACGTACACCCTCGCGGCGCTGAGTTCCAAAACCCACAAATGAAGCGACCAATTCATACACACCCGGACGGACGCCAATAATCACGAAACGTCCTTCCGCATCTGTTACTCCGCCCTGTAATGTACCGTCAATAATTACATTCACGCCTGGCAACGACTCTCCTGTGGTCCCATCGGTAACTAGACCTGTCAGTTTACCCGTTGTCTGTGCGCTTACAGGCACGGCTATCAGGAGTACAAGTCCTGCCAGACAATTAATCAAGTAAGCTGGTTTTCTCGAGAGTTCCTTCATCAACTTTTAGTCCATAGCGCGAGATAAGCTCTGCATATCCAGCCAGACGTATTTCTCGTTGTTTTTCCTCAACAAGTGCAAAATATATTACACTTTTGGCTTCTGGAAAGCTTTGGCGCGATTCTGCGTACTGGTTACCGGTTTTTAGTAATATCCACCCGTCATTTGTTTCAAGCGGGCCGACCACCGCACCCTCCGAGGCATCGAATATTTCATTTGACCGGGGACCCAACTGATGTGCAAAGAACAACTCCTCGGGCCCGGTAAAGGCCATACCGCTGTTTTTTGCGGCATTGGCCTCGGCTTCGGTCGTAAAAAACAGCCACCGAAGGGCAATCTGGCGCGGGCGCATAAACTCATTTGCAGGAGCATGGTCGTAGTAAGCACGTAATTCTGCATCAGTTATGTCCACTGAATCTGCTGACTGCAAGTATTCAACAATATACCTGTCCATTGCCTTGCGGAGCTGCGTCCGATATTCCTGTGAATCTCGAATCGTTTGCCCCGTCGACAATACTTGCTCCGCGACAACTAAGCCCCGGGCAAAGTCCCGTAGATCAGCTACTGTCCGAACCTGCGCACGCTGCCGATCACTGGCAAACCGTGCATGCTCCCGAAAATCCGATACCGTCCAGACCCGTAAAGGATCTCCATAGCGCAGGATCTCGCGCGAATCCAGG
This sequence comes from Rhodothermaceae bacterium, assembly GCA_009841335.1. Lineage (GTDB taxonomy): Bacteria > Bacteroidota > Rhodothermia > Rhodothermales > Bin80 > Bin80. Next base: position 33,503 of record VXLY01000026.1, read on the forward strand.
TTCTGGTCAAAAGCCTCGTTCCCTGGTGTAATCCTGACGATCAGCGCCTCTAGCACCTGATCGTTGAACACTATTTTGCTCTTATCAACGAGTCGCATTGTGTAATCCCGACGTGCAATCCTGCGTGCCCGCTCTAGTGCGTAGGCTTCATAATGAGGTCTTCTGCTCTGGAAGTCCGATTCCGTGATGATCGGCTTGGTAAAGCGCTCCTCGACTCTGATTAATGAATACCCTTGTGCTGTGCGTACTGGTTCGGAGATCTGACCAATCGGGAGCGTGAACGCCGCCTCTTCAAACGCCGGATCCATTTCATCAAAGGTGAATGGCGGCAGCAGACCGCCCGATTCCCTAAGGTCAGGATCCCTGAAGATCTCATGCGCCAGATCTGCGAAGGATTGGCCTCCCTGTAGACGCTGGCGCAGTTCCAGCGCCTCTGTAAGCGTTCGCGCGTAGAGATGACGTGCACTTACCGTGGTCTGTGCGCGTGCGTACAGCGTGCGGATGTCAGCATCGGATACTGTTACGGTATCCAGTACGACCTGCTTAATGTACAGGTCGAGGAGCAGCTTGCGCCCGAGTGCCTGTTCGCGCATTTTGAAGTGGGGAGATCCTGCAATCCCCCATTCACGAGCCTCCATGACTGCCAGTCTAGTTGCGGCCATGTCATGGACAAACGCAGATCGCCGCTGTGGGGTGTCCTGCACACCCGTCCGTAGGAGCCAGTCTGTGTATGCGTGCACGAATTCAGACTGCTTAACCGTAACTCCCCTTGATACAGCAACCGCCGGATCCGATTCAGCCCTACATCCCGAAAGCAATAGACCGCACACCAGCCAGAGATTCCAGCATGCAATCCTCCGCGCACGTATTTTCATTGAGTATCAGCAACAAAGTACCAAGGGTGAAGGACCCAAATGGGCCAGTATCCCCTTTGATACGTACAAGTCAGCACACGCACAGGCACAATAACCCGCATGCAACGCCCTAGGAGAGACTCTCGCCCCGTCCAGGTAGGTCCGGTGCAGATTGGTGGAAAAGCACCAATCTCAGTACAGACTATGACGGTTTCCAAAACTTATAAAGTTAAGGAAACCCTCGCTGAAATCGCTCAACTCGAAGAAGCCGGCGCCGATATCATTCGCGTGGCCGTGCCACGGCCTGAAGATGCCGAAGCACTCCCGGACATCGTGCAGGGAACTAGCATGCCCATTGTCGCCGACATTCACTTCAACCACACGTATGCTCTAAAAGCCATCGAAGCGGGCGTTGCAAAAGTCAGAATAAATCCCGGAAACATTGGCAAAGAAGAATGGGAGCGGGAGGTTCTTCTTGCTGCAAAAGAAGCGGGTACCCCAATTCGTATCGGAGTTAACGGCGGATCATTGGAACGTGATATCCTGGATAAATATGGCTATCCGCAACCTGAGGCCCTGTTGGAAAGCGCATTGCGCCATATTGAGATCTGTGCACGACACGGCTTTGAAGACATTGTAATCTCCGTTAAACACTCTGATGTGTTTTATATGATTCAGTCCTACAGGCTCTTGGCCAAGCACACAAACTTTCCACTTCACCTAGGGGTGACTGAGTCCGGATCTTTCAAAGTAGGGACCATCAAGAGCTCAATTGGTATTGGGGCATTGCTGGCTGACGGCATTGGGGATACTATACGCGTTTCCTTAGCTACCCAATCCGTGAAAGAGGTGGAGACTGCACACGCCATCCTGAAATCGCTACGTCTAGGTCGTCCGGGGGTCAATGTCATCGCCTGCCCTACATGCGGTCGATTAAACGGCGACCTGTTTTCGATCGTTGAGGAAGTAGAGACTGCGGTCAGTGCCCGCAAGTTTGAGAAGGACTTGACCGTGGCCTTGATGGGTTGCGCAGTCAATGGTCCCGGTGAGGCACAGGGAGCTGATCTCGGCATTTCGCTTGGGCGTGGAAGGGCACACCTGTTCAAGCAAGGCAAGGTCGTTGGTACAGTACCTGAGTCTCAGATTGTACAGACGGTTTTGGAAGCTATTGAAGACTGGGATCCAGAACCGGAGAGCTGAACTCTTCCCTCCAGTCTTCAATCTGCTCTAGAAAGCCTGAAATCAATTCCGGGTGATCTGCGCTCACATCTTCAAACGGATTTTCCTCCACATTAAAGAGCTGGACCTCCCCTTCTGTGGACGTGAAATGCCACTGGAGCGTACGAACATAGTACCCCGTCTGACGCTTGCCCATCGGGTCAGTGTCGGATCGCATTTGTGTGACCCGGCCAATTAAAGCATCTCTCTGGATGCCGCCTCGGCCTTCAATCACCGGACGAAGGGATGCCCCTGGCAGGTATTCCGGTATTTCTATGCCTGCATAGTCCAAAAGTGTTGGTACCAGATCCACACTGCTTACAAGGATATCATCAAAAACGGCATCATTGATCGTTCCTGGCCAGTTGAAAATGATCGGGGTTCGAAAAGTCTGATCATGTAGCGACAGCTTACCATTGGGGCCGCCATTATTGTAGAGTATGGGTACGTCCTTGTATTCCTCAAATGGGGGTTGCTCCCAACCATTATCGTTCACATATACGATCAATGTGTTAGACAGAAGCCCGCGCATTTCCAGATGGTTCAGCAAGTCTCCAACCCCGGCATCAAACCATGTGCAATTGCCGTAGTATTCTTTGGCTGACTCGGACAGATTGGTATCCCTATACCGGGCATAGTATGCTTTGGGGGGATTAAGAGGGACATGTGGCAGAGAGGGCCCATACCACAGGAAGAAGGGGGTATCAAGATTACGGTCAATAAAATCAAACACCGGCTGGGATGTCTCGCGGACGAGCTCTACGCCGTCACCTCCCATGAGTTTTCCGAAGAAGCCCGGTTGACCAACCTCATCTGGATCCCATCCCTTCGACATACCCTCGGTAAATCCTCCATTGGCAAAGGATTGCTCCCACCACTTACCCGCCTGAAAGCTGACATAGCCTACGCGAGACAGTAGGCCGGGAAGGGTCTCAAACTCACGCATGGCATTGGCTTCATACAGAAAATCCCACTGCGCTTGCTCATCGGGAGCAAGTTGACGGTACTCAGGATCACCTGCCTGCTCCCGTGCCTTGAAGGCTTCCATCTGGGCAGCATATTGTATGGGGAAAAGTCCTGTACTGAGCGTCTGAAGGGCCGGACGGCAATGGTTGTCCGTTGTGTGTCCGTGTGTAAAGAGTGCACCGCCATGCGCTAAACGGTCCATGTATGGCGTATGGACATGGGCTGATCCCGTAAAACCAAAGTATGGATACCCGTGATCATCACCGATTATAAGTACAATATTGGGTGGAGTGATTGAAGTTGGTGAGCTGCATGCACTGCCAAGCATAAGCAGTAGTCCAACAATGAATCCCCGAAGCATGATAAATCCCTGATTTTGGCGTTGTAACTGAAAATGCCCTCTCTTGGCTCCCTCGGAGCATGGTATTTTCCAGTAGCCCAGCACATACTTGGATAGATTAACCGCAGGCTCTGAGTGATTATTGATCCGATGAAAATACAACCGGACTTTAATATTCACGGGCAATTATCCGATTTTGCCCAAGTTCGCTTACCTTGGCACCCTGTGGATAAAGTCGGAGATTCTGGGAGTTCAGGAGCGGTTGTTTTTAGGTATCGAGTAAGCGTCTAAACTCAGATTTTACTGGTGTGAATTCATGGCACTAGGCAGGCGAAAAAGGAAGCGCGGACAAACGAACCTCCACCTGCGAAAAGATCCTGAGTATTGCAAGCTTGGTGAACGAACTCTCTGGGCCATGCCGTCTGGTTGTGGTTCCGAAAACTGCCACGGACACGACCCCAAAAACTAACATGATAGAGTTTGTCAGTCCTGAGCAAAAGCTCGCCTTTGATCTTCCGGATATCAAACTGTCGTCGGCAATCTGTTAACTGCGCTGAGATAAGCCACCCCAGTCAATTGACGCTGGCGAATCTCAATTCCAATAAATCCTTGATCTTTTTGGAGAATTGAATTATTGTATCATTGTGGGGACGAAAGGAGGGGAGCATTCAGGCGTATAATGTCATTTGACCTGTTTCTGTCGATGATCCGTACTTATCTTTTGCTTACACTGGCCGTCTTTTGCACGGCCCCCGTTACGTCTGCAAAGGGGCAGGACGCTGCTACCGTTCACAAAGCGCTTACCGCACTTTATGAATCAACGAACGGGGGGCAGTGGAAGAATAACGTCGGCTGGGATACGACAACGGTTCCAGCGACAATCGAAGGCTTTGACTCCTGGTACGGGTTACGTGTAATATATGGGAACCTCAATTCTATTGATTTGTCCCACAATCACCTTACGGGTTCAATCCCACCCGAACTGGGAAACCTCACCGAACTGCAATCACTGCGCCTGTCCGACAATCAGCTTACCGGTTCGATCCCGTCTGAATTTGGAAAGCTCACCGAACTGTGGTTACTGCACCTGCGCCGCAATCAGCTTACTGGTTCAATCCCGCCCGAACTGGGAAACCTCACGGGACTGGGCTCACTGAACCTAGACTACAATCGGCTTACTGGTTCAATCCCGCCCGAACTGGGAAACCTCA
>VXLY01000026.1:38191-65349 GCA_009841335.1 Rhodothermaceae bacterium
ATCCCGCCCGAACTGGGAAACCTCAAGGCACTGGGTTCACTGTACCTGTCCGATAACCAGCTTTCTGGTTTAATCCCACCTGAACTGGGAAACCTCAAGGAACTAGGTTCACTGAACCTGTCTAATAATCAACTTACTGGTTCAATCCCACCCGAACTGGGAAACCTCACGGAACTTTGGGCACTGCACCTGCACCGCAATCAGCTTACCGGTTCAATCCCACCCGAATTGGGAAACCTCGAGGCACTAAAGAGGCTGGACTTGCGCCGGAATCAACTCACCGGTTCAATCCCGCCCGAACTGGGAAACCTTACGAAACTGAGTTCACTGAACCTGTCTAATAATCAACTTACCGATTCAATCCCACCCGAACTGGGAAACCTCAAGGCACTGAGATTTCTGAACTTGTCCGGTAATCAGCATACCGGTTCAATCCCACCCGAACTAGGAAACCTCACGGCACTATGGGAGCTGGACTTGCGCCAGAATCAACTCACCGGTTCAATCCCGCGCACCTTTCTGCAAATACATAGGCTTTCCCGACTCTATCTTCATGACAATGCCGGGGTATGCGTTCCCCTCGATAATCAGTTCCAAGCCTGGTTGTATTCCTCACGAACGTACGGAGGGTACCATAGATGTGCCTCGCACTAGGTAGCCCTCAACGGAGCCGGGCAAATTATTGTCGAAATGCTAACTATGCGCATGCCGGGAATTCCTTGGTAGCCCTATATGCCCCTAAGGCACTCTGAAGCGCCCGATATGCGGGCCTGACGCTCCGTAGCCCCTTTTTTGCCCTCTGACGCCGCGGTGTCTCCCCATGGCCGCTCATGCGCTTATGTGCGCTCTGACACAAGTGTGAAGGCAATCGCAGAGGGGTGTTGATGGGGTGCGCTTAGGGGGAGAAAAAGGCGCGCTCTTTAAGGGCTTAGTCGCTGTACTCATATCTTGAGTCTTGTTTGCCATACTCGGTGACGCTTTGCTAAACAAAAAAAGCCCCCGTAGGAACGGGGCTTAGTGACCACTTGAAGATAGAACCCAGCCGCTGCGGGCGGCAAATGATTTCATCCGTACTTGTGCACCGGTTGGACATAGATTCTGAAACGGGGCGGTGCAACCAACTCAATGTAACGCGGCACATGGCAAGGAAACATCACGCAGGGGACGGCTCGCGCGGGAATTGCGGGGAATACCATGGAAGCGTTTGGCAACGGTGCACTGTGAGACATATTGCGCGCCTGCTTTACGGACGGGGGCACAGGGAGGTCGTGGCAGTCAGTGTACTTCATCCCGCTGCGCTTCCTGAAACGGTTTGATTTCGAGACGAACTCTACCCTAGCAGGTGATCACTAGCCATACCTGGGCTTAATGGGCAGCCGCCCACGCCAGTACATAATCATTAGAAATCCAGCGGCCATTCCGCCTAGATGCGCCAGATTTGCCACTCCTGGCTGAAGATCGGTCGTAGCAAAAAAAAGCTCCAGTATACCATACCCAATCACAAAATACTTGGCCTTCATTGGGATCGGTGGAAAAAGCAGCATAATCCGCTGCTCAGGGAACATCATCCCAAAGGCAAGAAGTATCCCAAATACGCCGCCCGACGCACCGATTGTAGGCCAGACCGCCCCCGAGAAATAAGTGGCGGCAAGTTGAACAAAGCCGGCCCCAATCACACAGGCGAAATAATAGATTGCAAAGCGTCGGGAACCCCATGTGTTCTCAATCTGAGCGCCAAACATCCACAGCGCAAACATATTGAACAATATGTGAGAGATCCCCCCGTGAAGGAAACTATACGTTACGAGCTGATACACCTGGAATCCATTCCCAAACGGCCACAACCCAAACCACCCTACAAATAGCCCGAAATTAATCACAAGCTGGGCAAGGAATACCAGCCCGTTTATGATTAACAGGTTTTTGATGACCGGTGGAAATGCGCCGTAACCACCTAAACCGCCATATGAGGAATACACTATCCCAGATGTTTATATCCGTCTCCTTATAGCACTTGTAACACAATTTGGTTGCAATGCCACGAGAGAGCAACCGAATCCAATTGCTCTATCCACCTGTCAGATTCCACAAGCCCTGGCGCAGTAGCGGCTAGTGTTTCCCCGAGTTCCTGCACGATTACCGGACACCCTTACTAACGTATCTGGCTCCTCCCTCGGATTGGACTTCGTGAGTGACCATGTTTAGCGACTGTTACATTCTTCACCTCTAACACATAGAAGGTCACTCGAGGGAGAGCGCGTACGACGAGGCGGAGCAGCAAGCTGCAGAATCAGCCGAGCCCAAACCACTCACGCTTGAGAAGCTCTGCGGCATCTACTCGCACCCGTGCTGAGCGGCGCGACAAGCTCGCGCTGCTGGGTCAAACAGGCCCCTATGTACCGGGTTCGTCAGGATCTCAAGACCGGAGCGTTTCCCTGCGCCTGGTTAGGGCTGCCTTGATTAGTGCTCGGACCTCCGACCGTTTTGCGTCATCAATTGAACGAATCTTCACATGGCGCATCTTGGCGCCTGTTCCCTCCAGCAACTCTTTCGGATCTGCCAAGTCAATGCCTTGATAGAAGCCGAGATTGACCCACCTCTTATACGGCAAGATATAGACGTAGCCGTCTAGCATCTTCCGTGGACCTACGCCATAGGTTGCAGCACGGTCACCGAGGCGAACCACCTCGCAAGCATTCTGATCGACTTTGAACACGGTCTCCCGAAGGGCAATTGCAATGGGCCGAACGGTCTCTTCCGTAATCTGTAGCAAGTCGTCGAACGTTCCGAATTTGGTATTGCGCATTTTTGATACTCTCCATTACTTGTGGGATTTTAGGTCAAGTTGAAAGAACTTCGTGAAGTCTATGCAGAAGTAATGTAAGAAGCACTAACAACAAGTCGATATTCTGGCAGCCCGGATGTCGAGACAGGAATGGAAATACGCATTTGGAACTTACAGTTAGAGTTCCCGAATGGACTTGCATACTGCTAACCTAAGCCACACGAAAACCATTGTTGCATACATTTTACAGCCACAAAGCAGGGTTAGCCTAATGCTATGGAAACGGAGATTATTGATTTATGTATAATACATTATAGCATTATATAGTTCATTTATAATACAATATGAAATCACTTTCAACCTCAACACTTCCTTTCGTTGCACGAAAAGCCTTAGTGAAACTAGGCGCCGACATATCTGTCGCACGCAAGAAACGACGGATCTCGACGGTCTCCATGGCTGAGCGCGCTTTCTTGAGTCGCAGCACACTCGCTCGGATAGAGAAGGGGGATCCGTCGGTTTCGATGGGTGCCTATCTCTCTGTGTTGGCGATCCTGGGACTAGCCAGGCACCTGGGACAAATTGCTGACCGCACAAACGACACGCTCGGCTTAGATCTGGACGAAGATCGACTCCCAAAGCGCATCAGATCTGGAAGCCACATAAAGATAAGACCATGAATGAAGTTATTGAAGTTCATGTGAAATTTGGTGGAAAGACACATCTGGTAGGTCACCTCCGCTATCTTGGGAAAGCCAACCGTAAAAGTTCGCTGTTTGAGTACTCAGACTCCTGGCTATCCCATCATAAGGCCTTTGCACTTGACCCCGCAAACTTACAACTGACCACACGGCAACATTATTGGACTTCGGAAAAAACGGCACTACCAGGTGCGATCCGAGACTGTGCACCTGACAGCTGGGGACGAACACTGATTCGGCGCGCATTCCAAAGGATGGGCCACAACAGAAGCCTCTCAAAACTTGACTATTTGTTTGCAACAAACGACTACACCAGAGTTGGCGCTCTTCGCTTTACGCGCGAAGGTGAGTCTGATTTTTGTCGCAACATTGGACAACGTACTGTGCTTCCATCAGCATCGCTCCCTGCACTGTTAAATGCTGCCATGGCCGTTCAGACGAATACGGAGTCTACAGAAGACCTGAGACTGCTGCTCGATGAAGGTTCTCCGCTTGGAGGAGCCCGCCCAAAATCAGCCGTCATCAACAATGAAGGATCTCTGGCCATTGCTAAGTTCCCCAATCCAGATGACGACTACAGCATCCCGCATGGAGAAGTTCTTGCGCTGATGCTTGCCGACAAAGCTGGAATTAATGCTGCTAAAGGCAACCTTCAAATGGTTGGGAGCCTACCCGTGGCCCTAATCCAAAGATTTGATCGAGTTTGCGAAGAGCGCATCCCTTTCCTGTCTGCCATGAGCCTCTTGGGATTACAAGATGGCGACAGTGCAACCTACACAGACATTGCTCAATGTATCCGCATGTATTCTACGTCGCCGATAAACGATTTGCATGAACTCTGGCGACGGATTGTATTCGGCGTAATGATTAGCAATCTGGATGATCACCTGCGCAATCATGGCTTTATATATGCGGGCAATAACCAATGGCGTTTATCACCTGCATATGATTTGAATCCAATGCCAAGGAACAAGAAAGCTCGTGAGTTGACTACGTGGATTTCCGAAGAAGGTCCCGATGCAGATCTGGAACTCGCATACGCGGCAGCCCCCTATTTTGCGCTCAAACCGGATACCGCGAAAAGTATTGTGGCCGACGTGGCGCTGGCCATAGAGAGCTGGCACGAAATAGCACTGCGACTGGGTATGAGTAAAGCCGATATGGACATTTATGAGACTGCAATTTCTGTGAAAGTATAGGTAGTGTTTCTCGAGGTGACCTGGCGTTCCCAAAGCATTGCTGCAATAGTTTTCAATTCTTAACCGTTGAGTTATCCTCAGAACCACTTCCTCCTCCAAGGCGATACTTTCATACTGCGAATTAACAGACCCAGACTGGTGGATCTGTGGAGCAGTTTCGGGCAGCGACCCAGAATTACAGTGGCAGAAAATGGAACGATTTCCGCAGTGTCATGGTGCAAGGGCTTATGGATCGAACAGTAAACAGACAGGCGCACAATAGCCTGCCATGCATTCGTCCCACCCATGGCACGTAAAAAACACAAACCGCGCTCATCTGCACTAAAGGGATATCGAGGGTTGCTTCTCCGTGTTTTTCGAAAACCTGAGATTGCCCAAGCTGCCTTTGTTCTGAGTATCCCGACCATACCGATCGTCCTTGGGGCAATTTTTCTGTTCATCTATATGCTGATTCTTTCCCTGGATACGCCATCCTTGCGGGAGATCGAAAACCCTGAACTGTCCTATGCAAGTGTAGCTTACACAGCAGATGGTGAGGAACTAGCACGCTATGGACGGGAGAACCGTACCTGGATCACTTATGATTCGATTTCGGTACATGTGCGCAATGCATTAATTGCAACTGAGGATCACCGCTTCTACGATCACTGGGGCATCAGTCTTTTTCGCACAGCTTCAGCAGTAACCCAAACTATTCTCGGAGAACTCGGGCTCCCGTTCGAGCGTCAAGGAGGTTCAACTATCACACAACAATTGGCGCGGAACATCTATAACGAACAGATCGGATTTGAAGTCAGTGTGAAGCGCAAGCTCAAAGAGATGGTTACAGCAGTACGTCTGGAACAGCTCTATGCGAAGGACGAGATCGCCGAGATGTACTTGAATACAGTCCCCTTCCTCTACAATGCCTACGGAATTGAGGCTGCCGCGCGGACTTATTTTAGAAAATCAGCAGCTGACCTGGATCTATTGGAAAGTGCAACACTGATAGGATTGCTCAAGGGGACATGGCGCTATGATCCAAAGCGAAACCCAGAACAGTCACAGATGCGCCGTAATACGGTCTTGTACCGCATGGTCTCCGTAGACTTTCTTGACCGGGAACACTATGAGGCGATCAGAGACTCCTCCACGATAACCAATATCCGAACGGCAGAAGTCACAGATAGCTTTGCTCCGCATTACGCCGAACAGTTGCGCCAATGGCTTAACGAATGGGGGGAGGAAAATGGCAGAGATGTATATGCCGCTGGCTATAGGATCGAAACAGCACTCGACTCAAGAATGCAGTCTATGGCCCAGGAGGCTGCCAGAACCACAATGGACTCCCTGCAGGCAGTGGTTGACTGTGAGTGGAGCGCCCCTAGAAGTCCAAGACTGGACTGGGGAACAGATCTGAAAAAGTACATGGAGGCCCCCTGTCACGCAAACCCCGAAAATCGTTGGGCTTGGTTCTGGGAACGCTACAACTCTTCAGACCTGAATACCTATATCGGAGAAACATCGCAATACCACACCCTTCGAAATCAGGGAATGTCTCCGAATGAAGCATTGCGTGAGTTTAAAAAAGATCTGGAATTTATTGACTCGCTCAAGGTTACCAAAAGTCGATTGGAAGTTGGCTTTGTTGCAATGGATCCCAGAAATGGGCACGTAAAAGCCTGGGTTGGTGGTCGAACGCTTAAAACAGACTGGTATGACAAGGTTAACATCGCAAAAAGACAACCTGGCTCGACCTTTAAACCATTCACCTATGCAGTTGCTATTGACAACGACTACTCACCCGAGAATATGTATAAAGACTCGGTCTATCAGTATGTGGATGAGTCTACGGGGGTAGTTTGGAGTCCCAGTAATTATGGGAATGAGGTTTCCGGGGACAGCGTCAGCATGCGGGAGGGCTTAGCAAGATCCAAAAACACCGTAACTGCACAGATTATTCAAAATATTAATCCCTTAAATGTGGCCAACCTTGCCAAGAATATGGGGATCAAAAGCGAATTGAATCCGGTCCGCTCACTGGCCCTGGGAACAAGTGAAGTTACACTGCTTGAGCTGGCGGTCGCGTACAGTACTTTTGCCAATCAGGGGTTCCTGAACGAACCCGTAATGGTTACTCGAATACTTGACGAGGATGGTACTGTGTTGTACGAACATCAGTCTGTTCGGGAAGAAAGGCTCTCCGAACAAACTGCTGCGACCGTCACAGATATGCTCCGTGATGTAATCAACTATGGTACGGGCATCCGCATTAGAACAAGCTATGGCCTGTCTGGCTATGACCTTGCTGGCAAGACTGGAACAACACAGGGGCGCACTGACGAACGGACTGGACTCAGGAATGGGGGCGGAGACGGCTGGTTCATCCTGATGCATCCAGAGTTGGTTAGTGGTGCCTGGGTTGGCTTCAATGATCGACGCATGACCTTCCGCTCAAGCTATTGGGGTCAGGGGGCGCACAACGCTCTGTTTGTGGTCGGTGAATTCATGAGATATCTGGACAACAGTGCGGAGCCTATGATCAGCATGAACAGTTACTTCCCCGCCCCTCCACCGAATCGGACGCCAGGGAATCGAGCAAACTCGAAAGATCGCGTAACCTGGTGACATTAGACCACGCCGTGTTCGTTGGAGCAGTTGAGCATATGTTTGGTGTGGATCAACGCAGCCGAAGCAAATGCGTCCGGAATAAGTGTCTACCCGTGACCGGAGGTATTTGGCAGAACATCTGGAAAAGGCCGTGGAAACGTCCGGTGTCAGGAGAACGAAAAGGCGCAACCAGTCTGATTGACTTACCAATCGGAAGATCATTCCGAGCAGCTACGGCTGATGATCGGCAGCACGGTTTCTGACTAGGACCACGGGTATGACGCTCAGAATCCCTATTCAGTAGTGCGTTCCAGCTGTAAAAGACGGATATCAGCGACCGCTGTGCCCGGAATATTGGTTGCTCGCAACGATAGAGGTTTGCGTCCTGCTTCTAGGAATATCTGCCCCAATAGCAACGGACGGAAATCCTTTACATACGACTCAATCCGAAGTACACGGTCTTCATCCATCCCGTATTCCGGCGGATCATGTGCCTCAGTAATCCTTGCTCCTACAACACTGTCCCCAAAATCCAGCGTGATCTGCGCCCCTTCATCGCCTGATGCCGCCGTATAGTATAGCGTGGCCACATAATTCCCCGCCGTGAGAACCTCAACGTCCCAAAGAATCGCATCATCCGCATGCGTCCAGTTCATGAGAAAGCTATCATTCGGATACCGGTTAGATCGAAGGATTCCACCCGATCCTACCGCATCCCGGGCAGGTAACCAGGTTACTTCGTAGTCCGGATGCCCCACCGTGAATGGCCTATTCTCAAAGGTATCAGGGACAGCTTCGTCGATCCAGGCCTCTCGCGCTCGGCGAAGAGAATCGGCTAGCTCTGGATGCTCAGGCGCGATATTCTGTCGCTGCTCTGGATCTTCAACCATATTGAAGAGCTGCCCCGTATGATCCAATCGATGTGTTTGTGTACGTACACTGGTACGTCCGTTCCAGTGCGAATAAATCATACGCTCTGGAAGATCCTCAGCGGTACCGGTAAGCAGAGGCGCCAAACTTATGCCATCCAGCGGATGCCGGGTATTAAGTTCAATACCCGTAAGCTCGGCCAATGTGGGCATTAAATCAATCGCAGCAGTAATCTCCATGATTGCAGTGTTCGCAGCAAGGGTACCCTTCCATTGCATCAGAAGAGGCGAACGGACGCCCCCTTCATCCGTGGACCCCTTTCTCCCTTTCATCCCCGCATTCCAGCGTGCACCATTTGGACCATTATCCGAGAAATAAAGCACAATGGTATCCTCAGAAAGCGACAACTCATCCAACAAAGACAGTAAACGACCCACATTCCAGTCAATATTAAGCGTCATCGCAAGTGCTGCCCGTGTGTGCAGGGTGTTCTCCCGCTCAGCGTTAGGATGATCCTGAAATCTCCCCGGTACACTGTCCCACCATTGATCCGGTACCTGCATAGGAGAATGGGGAGTATTGTAAGGCAGAAAAACCAGGAATGGAGATGCCCTGTTATCGGTGATGAACGCCATGGCTGCCTGTGTTAAGTCATCCGGCAGATACCCCTCACCTTGAACTAGCTCATTATTCAATTCGAGAGGTGGAGAATAGTAGTGCCCCCAATGTCCAGAGGCAAAACCATAAAAATGGTCGAAGCCCCGACTATTCGGGTGATACGGAGGCTGCTGCCCGTTATGCCACTTGCCAAATACGCCCGTTACATAGCCAGCTTCCTGGAACACCTCGGCAAGGGTGGTCTCATCTGCATTCATGCGCTCTGAACCTGCACTAGTTCCATGCACCCCCGACCGTGTATGGTATCGCCCTGTCAAAAGCTCAGCGCGGGTCGGTGAGCAAACAGGACTTACATAGAAGCGATCGAACATGACCCCTGAGACAGCCATCCGATCGAGGTTTGATGTTTTGATGCTAGTGTTTCCGTTAATGGATAAATCTCCCCATCCCTGATCATCGGCCAAAATGATTATCACATTGGGCTGACGCTCCGTGCCGCTACAGACAGAAAGAAAGATTATGACCGATAGCAAGAATGTGCTACGAGACATGAGAAAAAATCAGCTGTGCGATAATTGTGAGCCGTAAGATCGCTAATTAATAGCTAAGACGGAGCCTCACACCAAGTCGCGCAGCCTCTTGCTGCCGCTTCCTGAACAGCATCCTCCGCAAACTTGTGGCTCTCGAATACGCCATAAACCCCCGAACCCGTACCCGTTAGGGATGCGAAAGACGCACCTGCACGCAATAACGCAGATTTAGTCCTGCGAAGTACCGGCCACTTAGAAAATACAGGTTCCTCAAAGTCATTGGTCAATTCACGCCTCCAGCGATCTAGGTCATTGGTACGAACCACTTCGGCCAAGTCTGCACGACCAGTCTCACGTACCTCAACATGCCGAAAAGCCCACGCCGTTGAAATACGAACAGGATTCACCACAACTGCAAGGCTGAAGGGAAAACGGTAGTCTTCCAGAGGAGACAGCATTTCGCCTCTGCCTTGCGCAAAGGCTGTGCACCGCCGTAAGAAGAACGGCACATCTGATCCAAGGTCCAGCGCAAGCGACGCAAGCGACGTAGTTGTGCAATCCAAGCGCCAAAGTCTACACAGGATTTGCAATGCGGTTGCCGCATCGCTTGATCCGCCACCAAGCCCCGCACCGTGTGGCAAGACCTTCGTCAGATTCATTATTGCGCCTCGATCGACCCCAAAGGAGGCCTTTAGGAGTCTGGCGGCGCGTACAACCAAATTATCCTCCCCACTGGGTAACGTTGCTTCCGTGCAGGTGAGTCTAACCGTATCCGCGTGATCAGCTGTAAGTGTGTCGGCCCAGCCTATCGGGTGAAACACCGTAGCCAGATCATGATATCCATCTGTTCGCTTGCGTAATACATTCAATCCCAGATTAATCTTGGCCGGAGCGGTTGCGGATAACACGTGTGAGCTGACAATAAAGTTGGAGTCCTTGGGTACCCACATTGTCAAATGCCGTTCCATGGGTGTATTACATTATCAACGACTACGCGGTCCGTCTGCCAAGTCGCAGCCGGACTAGTGATGCGCATTAATCCAACTTTTCTCATGCCTCAACCGGACAATACAATCACATAATCACGCACATTGAAATTCACCGCCGAAACATGCGCTGCCCCATATCGTTGTATGCCCCGTTTTCTGCTCAGCTTCAGTTACACACATCGCTACATCGGCTACTCCGTCGTCTCTTTGTTCGTGAAACTTTCTTCGCCGATGCGCAAGCTCACTATCTGCTGGGTTGCTGCCTTTTTTTTGGCTCTAACGATACCAGCCAGTGCTCAAATCGCTCCCAACCGCGTGTCCTCGGTCAGTGCAACCCCGGATGACCCTCAAGAGGAATTCAGGAGAGCCATGCTTACACAGGTTGGGCAATCAGGCTCCCTGGTACTGGAGGGGGCCGTTGATCCCAATGAATATCTCATTGGTCCTGGCGATGTCTTCCGTTTGATGATTGGAGGACTGAACCCACTCGAGATCCCGCTTACCGTCTCAGCTTCTGGCGTGCTACCCCTACCGGAGGCCGGCGACCTGAATGCCGGTGGCAAGACATTGGCACAGGTTGTAAGCAGTGCTATGGAGCTGCTCGAATCCAGATATGTCAATGCCCCCATTAGTCTCTCTCTGGCACAGGCGCGAAGCTTCTATGTTCACGTTACGGGCTCAGTTATTAAAACTGGACGTTTCCCGATGCTCCCCGCCTCGCGTGTAAGTGATGTTGTACTCCAGGCGCTCTCCTCCGGTGTAATAACCACTAGGCAGACTAATGAAGATGTGGAAGTTGATTTTGTGGCTCCTGAACAGTTGTTTCGACCGGAAACCAACGAGGCATACAAACCTGCACTGAGAAACATCCAGGTACAGCGTAGAGACGGAACAGAAGAGTTGATTGATCTACCCCGATACCAGACTACAGGCAATACAGCTTACAACCCACTTCTGCGGGATGGCGATCGGGTCAATGTTCCTGCGTATCACGAAATTCGCGAGAGTATACGTATTTCCGGTGATGTCGCCTGGCCTGGACTGTACGACTGGCGCCCCGATGATACGATTGCCAGCCTACTTGACCTTGCAACGGGGGGACGCCCGCTAAATAGCGCAACGCAATTCCGGCTCATGCGATGGCGCGATGGCACTTATCACACAGTACTTGATCAGGGCATTGAGGAGTTGAAACAGAACTCAATGACGGAACAGCCTCTCGTAGCCGGCGATCATCTCACTATCTATGAACAGAAAACAGCTATCGCAAAAATTGAGGGATGGGTCAAATACCCCGGAGAATATCGCATAGATGGAGGGGTAACGACGCTGACACAGTTGGTTGAATTAGCTGGCGGACTCAGGGACGGTGCCAGTACTAATTCGGCCACATTGGAGCGTACGAGCCAAAACAATCTCATAGATACTCCTCAAAACCTTGTAGAATCTGAATTAGTACCTACTTCAACCAGTGATCCCACCGGCCGATTGTTTTCTGAAAGTTTTCGGAGACCGTTCTCCGGTATACTCGGCAGCCATGTAGCTGCGGACATTGCCGGAGCATTGTCCGGCAGTACCGAAGATATCGTACTCTACGACGGAGACCGGCTGATCTTTCCGCGTGACGAAGGCACAGTCCTGGTAACTGGAAACGTTCCTCAGCCAGGTTATGTTACGTTTGTGTCGGGAATGTCTGCTAAGTACTATGTTGACCGTGTCGGGGGATCGGGGCCGGAGGCAGATAAAATCTATATCTATAACGGGAGTAGCTCTACTGTACGCCAAGGATCGAATGAACCAGTACGTCCAGGCGATACGATTTTCGTTTCTCGACTGGAACAACTGACCGTGACTTCCCGCCAAGCACGTGCACAGCAGGTTCAAGCCCTAGTTGGGGTCCTCTCCGCCGCGGCAACAGTAACCCTTGTTCTATGGAACGCGCTTCGATGACTGAACTCTCAAGGTCCCCGACCGAGATATTCTGGGCATTATTGCGCGCTTTACTAAAAAAGCGCTGGCTGATCGTCGGGATCACTGGATTCTTCGGAGTAGCATCGGTAGTTATCAGCCTCCTTCTGTCGAATTGGTATATGGCCGAGACGCGCCTCCTGATCCCTGGGCAAACCTCGTCGGGTTTACTTTCGGGGGTCATCAGTGGGCGTCTCGGGAGCAGCGCTTCATCGCTGCTTGGAGGATTGGTCAGTGATTACCAGCAGCAGCTTGCCATACTAGATAGCCGCACTGTAAAAGAAAGCGTAGTCGAAGAGTTCAATCTCATTGAGGTGTATGATCTTGCTGACAGTGAGGCCCCTATGAAATACGCCATTGAGGAACTGGAGGGCAATGTCGAATTTGTTGTGGATAATGAGTATAACTATCTGTCTATACAGACCTATGACAAAGAGCCACAGCGTGCGGCCGATATGGCCAACTTCTTTGTCTCGGAGCTGAACCGGGTCGGAATAGAACTGTCAACACAAACTGCCCGTGAGTACCGCCGTACCGTAGAAAAACGTTATCAATCGTTTGTAGATAGTTTGGCGGTAGTAACGCTAGCCATCCGATTACTCCAGGAAGAGACCGGTGTGCTGGATTTACCTACCCAGGGAGCGGCGTTTGCGGAAGCACTTGCGGAGTGGAGGACGCAGATCTTTGTGTCGGAACTTGAACTTGATAACCTGCGCTTTTTGTACGGAGACAGTCACTCACAAACACGTGCGGCCCAACGGGCAGTTGATCAGGCTTGGCAATCCTATAATCAGGCGCTGGAAGGACAGGAACGGGTTATGCCGGTACCCCAGGAAGTCCTGCCTGAAGTTGCACACAGGTTCGTGGAATTACAGACGGATGCCTTAATCCTGGGCACGCTTCTTGAGTTTACGCGACCGGTACTGGAAGAGGCCAGACTGGAAGAGGAGCGTGCTTCAGAATCGGTCCAGCAACTGGACCCCGCCATACCTCCTGTTGAAAAAGCACGCCCCTGGCGTGCAGCTATCTGCGTTATCAGTACGTTCTCAGGCTTCCTGCTCTCCATTCTATACGTTCTCATCAGCAGCTGGTGGAAAAGAAATTACACACTGATTGCCGAACGCCTGAGTTCTGGGTAACCGGAGAAGCATTACTATTGGCGCAACGCTCAATAAAAGCACGAAATGGGACTGGTTGGCGCCCTATCAACTCCACTAAGTCTGTACCGAATAGGTAATGCACTGATCATTGCCGGCTTCATTTTGGGCCTGGCAGTGGTACTTGCGCTTGCCTTCACTGGATCTGTTATCTACACAGCTGTGCTTCCTGTGGCAATAATCGGGGCAGTTGCCATATGCTTTTTATTTGCTAATCCCCTGATCAACCTGGTAGCCACCATCGCTGGCTTCGTATTGATCGCCTCAAATGAGAGCGGCTTTCAGGTGGTAGAGGTTGCCTATGCGCTGTACCTGTTCGCGGTACTCGGCGTGTGGTTCCTGCAACATGTTGTTTTTGGATCAGAAAGTTTTCTGACCGAAAAAGCAGATTGGTCCCTCGCCATATTTCTGTTTTTGCTTCCGGCCACCCTGATCCTCACGACGGTATTTCAGGGGGATTTCAGGGTTGCGTTCAGCGAGTTGATTTCGCTATCAATGTTGCTGATATACTTTCCGGTTAAGCATACTGTGGTCCATCACAGGCTCGGACCAAGGATCATGCTTACAACCGTGGTGCTTATGAGTGCAGGCGTCGCATTGTTGAACACATTCAACTATGCATCTGACCTGGCTGGGGCGACTCAGCTGTGGCAGGTGGCTGGTTCACGGGTGGTTGTTAATGACTGTTTACTCATGGTTGGTGCACTCATTAGTCTGGTTTTACTGGTTTATGCCAAGGGCTTTTTACCGATTCTCCTTTCTGCGGTCGCACTGGCGCTCACATTTGCCGGCTTGATCATGACGCAGGCTCGCGGGTTCTGGCTTGCCTTTGCCTTCGGTGCAATTATACTTGTTTTTCTCGTTCGCACCCCCGAGCGTATCAAAATGCTGACGACCGGAACGATTGTCAGCGTCGTGATTCTGGGGATAGGCTACGTGTTGATCGGACCATTCCTAGTGGTGATCCTTGAAGGAATCACTGAGCGCTTTAGCTCAATTGCCACAGCTTTTACACAGGACTTATCCCTCGTGAACCGATTCAGGGAAACCGCTGCCGTGCTTGAAAAAATTGCAGTTAATCCACTTATTGGGCACGGCCCTGGCGTGTCCTATTTGTTTTTCGACATTGTTCATCAATCAACCGACACGGACTCATTTGTGCATAATGGATACATCGGACTGTGGTACAAGTACGGGCTCTGGGGGCTCGGGTTGGTGATGTATTTCTGGTATTCCGTGGTTAGGCTGGGCTTGCGGGCATTTCGAAGTGATACTGCCGAACGCTGGACGCGCTTGGCAGGCTTGGCGGGTGCCGTGCCCCTGATTGCGTTAACGATTTCGACGTTAACACAAAATCCTTTTTTTCTCAAAAACTACCTCTTCATTATTGCCATCGCTGCCGGACTGGCAGCCGGTGCCGGGCACCGAATAATGCGGGAACAGTCAGATACAGACCAAGTGCATCTGGATAATCATAATTCAAACCGTCAGGTTGAGTAGCTGCTTCAGTCTTGAAAAAGCCGTGTCAATCATAGGCCGGGTCGCGGTCTAATAGCTGACAGATCTCACACGTATACCCATTCTTCATTTTCAGATTGAACACACGGTTGGTGAATGCGAATTTTAATTCACGATTTTGGAGCGTACGCTTTCCCGGTCACACTAAGTCATTCTCTGCAAAATCGTGGACATGTGGTGGCGCACGCATACTGTGATAGCCTCGTCACAACCCCTCGCAATGTGCACGAGAACATATCAAATCTCACACTACTCCCTATTCAGACCGCACAATCATTCAACAAATACAACCTCATCCGACGCTGGGGACAGGAACGGGAATATGGACGTTTGGCGGCCAAGATCATTTTAAAATTCAATCCAGACATTGTTATTTCCGCAAACGCCCCCCTGAGTGCACAAGACCGTATACTGCGAACATGCAAGCAACACGATATACCGTTTGTATTCTGGCTACAGGATCTCATTGGGTTAGCTGCATCGAAAGTACTGAGATCGAAGCTGCCGCTACTCGCTTCGGTTATCGGTCGTTATTTTCAGTCCACGGAGGGTAGGCTACTGCGTGAGAGTGATGCAGTCGTCGCAATTACTGAAGACTTCCACCCTGCCCTCAAGGAATTCGGAGTTGCCCCCGATCGCTGTCATGTGATTGAGAATTGGGGGGTTCTTGAAAAATCTACTGACGGGCTCAAGGCATGGGCACATCAGCATAATCTTGGTGATCGTCCCATCCTGCTCTACGCAGGTACCTTGAGTATGAAGCATAATCCGGCTATACTCGTGCGCCTCGCGGAAAAGTTTGAGGAGCGTGCACAGGTCGTAGTTGTCTCCCAGGGAGCAGGAGCAGACTGGCTTACTCAGGCCATAGAAACACAAAATCTAACCAATCTGGTAGTGCTGCCTTATCAAGATTCGGATCAGCTTCCGGCAATGTATTCCAGCGCCGAGGTGCTCCTTGTTCTACTCACGGATGATGCGGGACAGTTTTCTGTACCTTCCAAGATCCTGACCTACCTTTGTGCAAAACGCCCGGTTCTTGCAGGTATACCCGCGGAAAATCTTGCTGCACGTATCCTCGAAGCATCAGGGGCCGGTTTCGTCACTGCGCCCAACGACCACACAGGTTTTATCCAGAAAGCCGAGGTTCTACTTAGCGCTCCTGAGCTGCGCCAAACCATGGGGGAAAGAGCAGAGGCCTGGGCAGCAGCAAATTTTGAGATCGGACGGATAACGGATCGGTTTGAGCACGTAATTCAACAGGCGTGTTCATGAAGGATCCAATTGCCTACGTCGCTCGCTTTGTGCCGGGATATCGTCGACCTGTTCTTGAGGAACTCAATGATCGTTTAGATGGGCGTCTCGTCGTGTGCGCAGGGGCTCCCCCGGAAGCTTCCTTTAAAGCGCTTTCCAGTGGACCGGCTCCAACTTATAAACGCATCCGGCTACGCAACACCTGGATCGGCGGACAACGAGCATTAATCCAAAATACTCAGCCCGTTTTTTCCTGTAACCCCAGTGTCTTACTGGCTGAAGAATCCCCCCGTACGCTCTCATTGCCCTGCTTGTTGGCTTCTGCGAAAAGGAAGGGCATCGGTACGTTGCTCTGGGGACATTTTTCATCCAATAGACGTGCCTTATCGAAGGTTCATCCGTTGGACCGCTACCGTATAGCACTTGCAAAAAGAGTGGATGGCTGCGTCTGCTACACGGATCAAATCGCCGAACTGATCGCGCCGCATATACCAGGTGAGCGCTGCTTTGTCGCTCGCAACACGTTGGACACTCCCCAACTGTTCAAGCTGTACAGTGCGTTGGAAGAAGAGGGTAAGGCACACATTCGGAACCGCCTGGGCCTGCCTGAGCGTGGACGGATTGTGGTCTTTGTTGGACGCCTGGTGGCAGACAAGCGACCGGAAATCCTCCTGAACCTGCATAAAGCCCTAGGAATAACCGAGCAGACTGCCCTCGTTGTCATTGGTGACGGACCAGAATATGCCAAACTACTGGCCAGAGTTGAAAATGAAGGCTTGGAAAATGTATTCCTCCGAGGTGCAATCCCGCGCCTAGAAGATTCTGCCCCATTGATATATGCGGCAGATGTGATGGTTTGCCCTGGATATGTCGGTCTGAATGTCAATCATTCATTTTGCCTGGGCGTCCCCGTCGTAACCTGCACAAGCCCCGATCCGAAGATCCGCTACCACAGCCCGGAAATCGCCTACCTGCAACCTAAAGTGAACGGCATGCAAGCCCGCTATGGCGACCTTGATGAGCTTGTTAAAGCAGTCCTCACCGTGCTGGAAAACCACGACTATTTCTCAGCAAATGCGCTTGCATATGCACAAGCGAACCTGAAGCTGGAAAGCATGATTGACGGCCTGGTCGAGGCAATTCAGTATGCAGAAGAACGCACGCTGGCAAAGCGATGATCCTCTTAGCCTGAATTACCGGGGAGTTTTAGCCAAACGCTTTATCGCAGAAAATCCTATGACTGAGGCCTGAAATCAGCTTTTTTTCAGCAGCCTCGTATGGCTAGAACGTAATCGTAGTGGTCATTGAGATCGTCCGCGGCGCGCCAAGCCAAGCAGCGTTCTCAGTAATGGCAGACAGATATGCTTCGTCAAACAAGTTGTTTGCAACCAGCGAGAACTCCATTGACCGAAACAACTGACCTAGGGTTTCTCCCAACAAGCTGACATAAGCGTCCACGATCCAGTAGGCATCCGCGTACCAATCAGTTGTCAGGCTAACACGCCGCGTAGCCGTATACTTTGCTGATAGCCCAGCACTTAGCGGGCCGGGGCGATCAACGGAAACAACCCAAAGTTGATCAGGCACGCCCGTAACGTCCGTACCCGGCAGCGTTCCTTGGTCCGCATCTACAACAGAATTGCCGCTGCCAATATACTCTGAGTTGTTGCGCGTGTAGGACGAATACAGGGATACTTGGCGTGGTAGCTGCACAGTGGCCGAGAACTCGAACCCTCGCGTGTCTAAACCTCCTGCATTGAAGTATGCCCCCCCACCTGGAATGAGATAATTCGGTCCAGCTACTGTTTGCGGGCCGAGAAATACAATGCGATTCTCGAAATCCACGGAATACCAAGTACCGCTCAAAGCAACCCTGCCACCTGAATATTGAACACCTAAGTCAATATTTGAAGAGGTTTCCGGTTCAAGTGCATCGAGGCTCCGGCCGGGGACCTCCAGCAGCGCCGAACTGAATGCCCGGAAGTTTTCGGAGTAGCCAGCAAACAGACGCAAGCCTTCTATCGGCGATTCATACGTAACACCGCCGGAGAAGAGCAGATCCGAGTTGGAATCTACAGCCAACTCTGGATCCACATTAAAGTCGTCTGTGCGCGATAATCCAACAAGAAACTGTCTGGCACCGACGCTGGCGGTCAACGGGCCCACATAAAGCGTCTCTTCAAGGTACCATCTGAATACGTGCTGTGGAAATTCCCATTCGTACTGGTGCCAATAAGGTCGCTCATCCCACATTTGGCTGACCGAAGGATCCAGCATACGGTGCCAGTCCCGGCCTAGGAGGCGTCGTGAACGCTCATACCAAATTCCGGTGCGCAGCGAACTCCCAGCCGCACCAATCAACGCAGTCCACGTGCCCTCAGCCGTGACGCCGGTACGATCCTTCCCATAGTGGCTGTGACGATACGACTGAACAGCGGTCGCTCCTGGATGACAAGCAGGGTCAACCTCCGGCCCACCTGCTCCATAATAATTGAATATAAATGACGATGTGCACCCAGGCTCGGGCGATACGGCTGAGCCATTCCGATCAACAAATCGTATCAGACCGAGTTGCTGTCCACCGCGAATTGGGGGGCCACCCTGCAGTTCCGACTCTGGCCCGCCTTGATCGTCAGAAACGTCAACAATGTACGGAGGCAACCAGTCACCTCGGCCTCTATTCCGATGGAAATAGGCTCCTGTAGTGATTGAGAGGGCCAATCCAGTATCCCAATCAGCTTTGACGTAACCAAAGGTGTTGCTCCGTACTGTCTTCCAACCACGTCTATAGAATTGGTTCAGGTAGGGTATACCAGGCCAATCACCGATCAAACGGTCCCACCGTGGATTAGCCCTAAAATCCGCTTCGCTGTAGATCCGCTGATAGTTTTCCTCATTAATCCGATCGTATGAGAAATAACTGGTGAGATTAAAATGCCAATGCGCCGAAGCGAGTTTCGCGGCAAAGTGCTCGCGTTCATTTTGCGCTGAGCCCTGAACCCAATCGGTTGCTTCCTGGCGAAGAGCTGTGATCCAGGCATGTGCCCCTTCCCCGAACAGCGGTCCGGTATCAATACGCATGGCAATCCGCCTCGCATCATGCTCACCCACTGCAGCCGATATCTTATAACGTCGCTCTAGTGCAGGATCGTCCGTTATATAGTTAAATGTTCCACCCAGTGCCTCCACTGACTGTGAGGCAATGTCGGCGGTTCCTTGCGATACTTCAATGCCACCCAAATTAATAACATCAACAAACCGATTCGCCTTCGCGCCGCTCCAGTAGTCAGATGTACCGTTCGAGAATCCGTCAATCGTGGTCCCAATTTGTGATTCGTTTATGGTGACTTGAAAACCTCGCATAGCGACATTGCTTGACCAGTCTTCCATGCCGTACGAATCACCTTCCTGAACACTTACACCAGGAAGATTGTCTATAATCGATGCTACACTGGTAACTGAAGACTGCTGACGTATCATTGGTGCAGCTACCACGTTGCTCGCAAAGATCTTTAGTTCTTCGCCGACAACGCTGATTTCCTCCATCTTTACCACATCCAGTTGCAGCCGAACGTTAATCGATGTGACCCCTGGACCCACCGTGCGCCGCTGTGTCCGAAATCCCACGAAAGAAAAAACCAACACATCGTCTTGGGTCCGAAGATCAATCGCATACATGCCGTCTTGATCCGTGATGGTACCGATAAACGTGCCATCAATCACAACCGAAACCCCTGCTAATGGCTCACCAGTGTCATCTGATACTACCGTTCCCGTAACCGGTATCTGTGCGCTTGCACCCTGATGAAGCAATGAAATCAATAAGAGTACAAAGAGGCTACTCCTGATTATTGGGGGCGTCCTACCAATAAAATGAATCAGTTTCATCGTTGATAAAGGCAATTATTGTGTGTCAACAAAGGCTTGGTGAGAATGACAAATGCTCGAAGCGCACGCCGGTTTTCGCTAGACCTGTAATATTCTGGTCAACGATCCAACTGCAAACGATGCCTCAGCAGCGTACTGAGTCGTCCTGCCTATACGAGAAAAGAACTTGTCTGCCCATTTTACTGCCTGCGACGTTGTGTATCTAAATTTAACCGAAAAGATCACCGGATTCCAGCTATAGCCTCATACTGACGCTTGATGCTCCAAGTCCAGATCAGCGCTCGATTAGCGGTCGTGTCACCTGCCTGTCATCGGTGATGAGCCGCAAAAAATACATCCCTCCTGAGCTGCCCGGAGGCCAGCTGCTGACTATGCGAACCGACCACTTGTGCCGCATCTAGCACCCGGACTACCTCACGTCCAAGAAGATCGTGGGCCGTCAACCTGACCTGGTTTGCTTTCGAAAACGCGTATTCGACCGGTGGCTCACACCCTCATGGGCTGCGGTTTCATGTATGTCGCGGAGCGCCAAACCCATTCCAGCGGCCCGAAGCGGAAGCGTTTGAGCCACCAGGGCGACCAGAGTAGCTGCAACACCCAGATCGCAAACACGATGCCCATGCGGCCGGGCGCCGCGACGCGCTCGAAGAGGCCCAGGCCGTGTCCATAGAACACGAGAGTGCAGATTAGGCTCTGAGTGACGTAGTTGGTCAGCGCCATGCGTCCGGTTGCGGCGAGTCGGGCCGTTAGTTCAGGAAGCCGGCTAAACTGAACCATGAGCATGACGAGACCGATGTACCCCAGGAAGACGCCGACCGACCCCACATAGTTGAACAGGGCACCCTGGAACATCACGGTCTCAAAGGCGAAGCCCTGGTCGACCTTGTACCAGGCTCCGGCCACAGCCAGGGGGAGTCCGGTACCGATTCCGATGACTGCCATACGCCGGTAGAACACGACCGAACGCGCCGCGGCCAGGACGCCGAGCTTGTACAGGCCCATGCCGACGAGCATGAGTCCTCCTGCGCGCCACAAGAAGAGGCCCAAGAACGCACTCGTCTGCAGCTCGAGAGCTATCGGCGCGCGGGCCGCCAGCTGCTCGCCCAGGCCGCCACGAAAGGCGGCGATCTGGGAGTCGAGCACCTCCTGCGGCGGCGCCCATTGCGCGACGAGTTCCAGCCGATCCGCCTCTGGCCAGTACGGGATCGACAGGCCGGCCAAGAGCCAGAACGGAACGACGAACGCGACCACACACCCGCCCATCCACAGCAGCGTGCGAGCGTTGAGTTTGCGTAGCGGATATAGCAGGAAGCCGCAGAGGGCGTAAGCCACAAGGACATCGCCGTGCCAGATCAGGTACGCGTGGACCAGACCGATCAGCAGAAGCCAGAACTGTCGGCGGTAGTGGAGGCTTGTCCCGGAAAGCCCACGGCTCATCATCCGCTCGCTCATCATCGCGATCCCCGCCCCGAACAGCATCGAGAATATCGAGAGGAATTTGGTGTCTGCCAGGATATACACGACCGTCCAGATCCACGCCTCCTCGCCGACGAACGCCGAGCCCGACGTGGGGTTCATGTACGCGGACGACACGCGCGCGAACCCTTGCATGTTGACGATGAGGATACCCAAGACCGCGAACCCGCGAAGCACATCGATTGAGGCGATGCGCTCCGGTGCGGTGACTGGAGTGGCGTGCAGTGACGACGACGTTGAGTTCATGAGGGAGTATTCGTGTTGACCGGCGCAGAGGTCGCGAGCGTAACGGGAGACACTGATTCCAATGGTTTGACCATAACATCCAGTAGCCTAAGTGCTATTCCGCCGGCAGATGCGATGAAGTCGTCATTTCTGGGAATGGCTATAGAGATAACAGGATACCTATGATCCATTTGGACTAACTACCGTCTCGTTGCTGCATCCCACAGACGAATCGTGCCGTCATCTGACCCTGAAGCCATCCGTGTGCCGTCCGGCGAAAACGCTACGGAATTGACAAACGGAGCACGTCTTGTCTCTCCAATCGTCCAAATGGTCTGTCCTTCAGCGGAAATAGACTGCGCAAACGTCAACGCAACGACACCATATCTCATATTCATGATTCGTTTTCCTCTCTGGACGCATGAAATCATTTACCAAGCCCCAACACGCTACCTACGATACGTAGCAATAAGAGCTAATCACTCTAAATCGTCGGATACACCAAGCAAAAAATCCCCGAATATCCTCTCAAAACGAATACTGAATCAGCATGCATAAGACACATTAGGCACCCCCGTACTCGTTCAAAAAATAGCCCATCTACCACATAGAATTACCGTTCCCATGCAACACGCATCTCTTTGATCCAACACACTGCCGACAATAATGAATCAACAGCAGTTCCGCCCTCAATTCAATCATTACCGCCTTCGTGCAGCTTGCCGAGTATGCGCCAGATTACGATACAGGGTTCGCGCCCCCCCGCTTTTTTGTAGCCCAGGCCTAAGCGTACACCGACGAAACTGCAGAGCACACGGCCATGACTTGATCTGTAAACCTACAGCGCTCCGTATCGGGGCTGCGGAGCTTACTATGCTATGTGAAAGAAGTCAATGGCATAACCGACCACACTTTCAATGATCATCCCTCGGGCACGGAGGCCAATCAGTGAGGTCGACATGCGTGTCGTCTGACTGACAATCAGGACGGTTGCCCTGTCGTGGCAGGCCCTTGACCTGAGCCTGTATCAGTAAGTCAGGATAGTTTCTATTCAACTTTTCCCATCAGGCGCTTAATCAACGGAAACGCAACCAGTGCTATTGCCCCAGAAACACCGATAATCACTGCCACATTGCCAAAGAGTGCCGACGGGGCAAGCGTCTCGAGCTGCCCTGCAACGAGACCCGCAAAAAGATTGCCCAAGGCTGTACCTATGAACCATACCCCCATCATCTGCCCTACACGACCCGTTGGCGCCAGCTTTGTGATTGAAGACAATCCAACCGGACTCAAACTCAATTCCCCTACCGTGAAGAGGAAGTACATCACAACCAGCCATGCGGGGGAAACCAGTGAACCATCCTCTGAATTCGCAGCACCCCATGCAATCACAAAGAAGCCCGCTGCCAAACCAAGGAGTCCAAGGGCAAATTTGAGAGGAATAGACGGGTTTCGCTTCAATCTGGCCAATGTGATCCAGAGAGAGCCAAAGACCGGCGCGAGAATGATGATGAAAGTGGAATTCACTGACTGCAACCAACTGGCTGGTAACTCCCAGCCGCCTATCATCCTGTTGGTCGAGTCACGGGCAAACAAATTGAGTGATGATCCCGCCTGCTCAAACCCCGACCAGAAAATTGCGGAGAGAATGAACAACCAAAAAATCACAACTAACCGCCTCTTTTCCAACCTGGTGTGGTTGGCCAGAATCAGAAGGTAAGCAAAGAACAGCACGGCGATCACGATTACCGCATAGCCAAGCCAGGTTGCGAGCGTTTCCAGTGATAGGGACTGCAGGAGTAATGTACCCGCCACAGCAGCAGCCACAAAAGAAACAGTCAACACAATGTAGGTGGTCTGTACCTTTTTCTTCTGTTGGTCTTTTGACGTGTTTAGCTTTAGCAGACCGGCTTCCCCCAGATACTTTGTACCAAGTCTGTACTGAATTAGGCCCAGGATCATCCCCAACCCGGCCAAGGAAAACCCGTAATGCCAATTGTAGCCTTCCCCCAGCCATCCTGTGAGTATTGGCCCGGCAAACGCACCCAAGTTGATCCCCGTGTAGAAGATCGAAAAACCTGCATCTCTTGTAGCACCACCTTCCGGGTACAGATCACCAACCATCGTGCTAACATTGGGCTTGAGCAATCCAGTCCCAATTACAATGAACATGAGGCCAAGAAAGAAACTGGGCCTGTCTGGCAATCCCACAAGTGGTCCGGCCATTGTGAAATGACCAAGTGCAATGATGCAACCACCAACAAAGACCGCTTTGCGCTGCCCCCAAATATTGTCTGCGATCCACCCGCCAGGCAATGCCAAAACATACACGAAGAACGTGTATAGACCATATATAGCGCCCGCCTCACCTTCGCCCAAGGCTAATCCGGGGTTGCCCTCTGTAGCGGCGGCCGTCATAAATAGAACTAACAGCGCACGCATACCGTAGTAGCTGAATCGCTCCCAGAGCTCTGTAAAGAATAATGTTGAAAGACCCCGTGGATGGCCGAACCATTTCACGGTATGCGGCGATTCAGTACTGGTTGGCATTTTTGAACGCTCTCTATGGTGACGGGAAAATATAAGCGGTCAGACCGATATCTATAGGATTTTCCGTAGAGACCGCTGTCTGCACGGACAGATCCGGTATATTTACGGGTTTCCAGGAATTAAAGCAAATCTATCCAGAAAATATGTCTGGCCCTTCAAGCGATATAATGAACGAGCATCCACCCCGGACGCATACCTGTGGAGAGCTTTCCGATATACATCTGGGAGAGAATGTCGTACTCAAAGGTTGGGTGGACACACGACGTGATCTGGGCGGAGTGATTTTTGTAGATCTTCGAGATCGCTATGGTTTAACACAGGTTGTGTTCTCCCCCCAGGACAATGCCGCTGCACACGATCTTGCCGATCGTCTGCGAAACGAGTATGTCGTGTCAGTAATTGGGGTCGTCGCTCCACGCTCAAGCGAGACCATTAATCCAAACCTCCCAACTGGAACGATTGAGGTTCGTGTAGAGAGTATAATCATTCTCGCTGAGTCAGAACCTATACCCTTCCCCGTGTCTGCACACACACAAAAGATTAAACTGGCATCCGAGGATCTACGGCTGAAATACCGCTACCTGGATCTTCGAAGACCGGATCTGCAAAATAAAATTGTGCTGAGACACCAGGCCTATCAGACGATCCACCGCTATTTTGACGCACAGAATTTCCTCGAGGTCGAGACGCCGACTCTAATGAAGTCCACCCCCGAAGGAGCCCGCGATTATCTCGTTCCGAGTCGAGTACATCCCGGATCATTCTATGCGCTGCCCCAAAGCCCACAGACTTACAAGCAGCTCCTTATGGTTGGAGGCCTAGATCGGTACGTGCAGATCGTGAAATGCTTCAGGGACGAAGATCTACGTGCGGACCGGCAACCGGAGTTCACGCAGATTGATATTGAAATGACCTTCGCGACAGAGGATATGGTTTATTCTTTAACAGAAGGGCTCTTGGTGGCGCTTTGGAAAGATATCCTCAACGTGGATCTCCCTACCCCCTTCCCCAGATTGTCTTACGAGGATGCCGTGCGCCGGTATGGCTCGGACAAACCTGATCTGCGATTTGATCTGGAGATTTGCGATCTCAGTCCCGTCTTCAAGAATTCGGGGTTCCGTGTATTTGATCAAGCACTGTCCACAGGTGGAGCTGTGTTGGGACTCGTCGCTCCCGGACAAGGCGATCGAGGACGGGGGTATATGGACCGCCTGGATAAAACAGTCGTTCGCAAACAAATTGGGGCTGGCGGCCTGATTTATGTACGGATCCCTTCCGATGGATCTCCTCCAAACTGTTCAGTCAAGACGCATGTCCTCCCGGATGAGTTCGTGAGCAGTGCCATTGAGGCCTCGGGAGCCCAAACAGGAGATCTACTGCTTATTCTTTGTGGTCAATGGCCTACTGTTCAGGAGCAGATGGGCAGCCTTCGCCTGCATATGGCGCAAGAGCTTGACTGCATTGCCAAGGACGCATGGCAGTTCGTGTGGATCACCGATTTCCCTCTTTTAGAATGGGATGCCCAAGAAAAGCGCTACACGGCTATGCACCACCCGTTTACCTCGCCCCGAACAGAAGATTTGCAGCTTCTTTCAAGTGATCCAGGTCAAGTTCAAGCGCGGGCCTACGATATCGTGCTCAATGGTATGGAGATTGGCGGCGGATCTATTCGTATCCATGATCGAAACATTCAGGAGCAAATGTTTGCTGTTCTGGGTATAGACCCCGAAGAAAGCCAAGAGCGATTCGGGTTTCTGTTGGAAGCATTGCGCTACGGCGCACCTCCTCACGGAGGGATTGCTATTGGGCTGGACCGCATTGTCATGCTGCTTTCAGGATCAACTTCCCTCCGTGAAGTAATCGCATTCCCGAAAACACAAAGC
Organism: Rhodothermaceae bacterium; assembly: GCA_009841335.1. Lineage (GTDB taxonomy): Bacteria > Bacteroidota > Rhodothermia > Rhodothermales > Bin80 > Bin80. The sequence continues at coordinate 64,389 of VXLY01000026.1, forward strand.
GCCCAGGAGCCCATGTCTGGAACGCCCACCACAGTTGCCCGCGAGAGGCTGGATGAATTGCATGTTCGCTATGTCCCGAAAGCCAAATGACGGACGCATACCTGTCAATTCTAAAAAAGCGTTTTTCTTGGGATCTGTGGGAGCAGTTGATTCGAATTGAGGGTGTAACATTGGATCGTCCTCGACGTACGGCACACCCCAAATACCCAGAAATCATCTACCCTTTGGACTATGGATTTATCCGCAATACCACAAGTTCTGACGGGGCCGAAGTAGATGTATTCATGGGTTCAGGTGTAGATCATTTGGTTGGATTGATTGCAACCACTGACTATCGCCAAGGCGACCGGGAGATCAAGCTGCTTTGGCGCTGTTGTCCCTCAGAAGTATATATGGCACATGGCTTCATCAATTTTGACACTTCAAAGTTAAAGGGACGATTGGTGATGCGGTATCCAATGAAGACACTCTGGAACATGCAGCCAGTAAAACATTAAACTCCGGGAGATTGCCGTACATTGCCCGGCCCTAGTTCTCGTACTTATTGATCCCGTAGCTCAGTTGGAAGAGCATCTGACTTTAATAATGGAGCCTCGCGCAGGGAACTGCGTGAGTGGAGGCTGCTGTATGCTGGGACGCCCTAAAGCCACCGCTACGCTGTCGCGCGTAAAAATGCATTGGATATGTGGGTAATCAGCAGGCAACCTTGATCTGTGGCCTGATACAGTCAGTTCCTCCCTCGAGGAAGTGACAATCCCATGGGACAATGGCTGAATAACCTTCTCGCCACAACTACCGCACTATGCGGAGTCAAGAGAGCCCTCAGAGGCCATACGCAGCCCACCCGACACCATCACATGGAAGGGTGAAGAGATGGTCCAGACCACAACGCCATCAGGAGGCCGGCGAAAGCCGGTGTGGTAGGTTAATCAGAGGGTCCCAGGTTCGAGCCCTGGCGGGA
>VXLY01000048.1 GCA_009841335.1 Rhodothermaceae bacterium
CTCAAATTGCAACTCGTATCAGAATCTCCGCTTCCCTAACCCTCTACATCTTCACTCAGAAACTGCTTTCGCACAGCTTCACGAAGCGTTATTTCACCCTTGTGAGCGTTGGCGTATGACTCATACATTTGTCCGTCTTAGCGGCCTTCGGATTAGTCGAGGTTAGAGTAATGTTCCTGTTCCATGGCTTAGGCGTTTATGATAACAGCATGGATTTGTCTCCATGAACAATTGGCTCTGCACACCACATGCACCTCAACAAGTCAGGCCCTTCCAACACAAACTGTCAATTCCAAGCATGCTAAACAGGGCAACGTCCAAGTCTATTCTCACAGGATCCCGAAAAGCTTCATTAACTTTCCGAGATGGAGATATTTGTGAGCGGGCGGCTCGCTAATTCTCGCCTTTGCGGCGGCTGTCACATTTGCTTTGGATGCTCTAGTGTTGGTCGTACACAAATGAGACTTAAGAACAGTAACCGCCACCAAAATACCTGTATCGACCACACGCACGATCTAGATCGTCCGCAGTGATCGCTCGCACTCAGTGCCCTAGGCTTCGGGCGGAAATGAACGGCGTCAATTCGCCAGCACGTGGGAAACCGCGATCAGCTGGAGAAGGATCTTCCCAGTCAGTATGGCAAGCCTCTATTTCCATTTGGCCATCGGGATGGAAAGTGATAAACGTATACAGCGCACTTGTGTATGGGGCCATGCTCCCGTAGTCTGCTCCAACCCAATAGTAGGAAGCACTGTTTATCCAAAGATAATGGATGTCATTCTTGCGCGTGTACCGATCGATATGGTGATGACCGCAAAAGCAGGCCACCACCTTGTTATCGGCCACTTTACTGTTGTGTTCTTCCAGTACGACTTCGATGGCCCTACTAGCCTCAGGCATGGAGGTTGGAAGACCGAGACCCTGGTGTGCAAATACCAGGGTCGGAAGGGATGATTTGGCGAGGTCATCACGGAGCCAAGCGAGCTGTACGTCGTCGGCGTAGCCGCGCAGAGACGCGTCCACGTAGAAATTAGCTTCGTTGTAAGGCGTATAACCTTCTTCCGCCTTCAGATTGTTTCGGTCAAGAACTACCACATGGTAGGGACCGAAATCGAAGGAATAGTAGGGAGCTGGCATGCCCCACTTTTGAACAATAAAATCCTTGGACACAAAGTCCATGTCATGGTTTCCGAGCACGTGGTACCCCGGGCCTACAAACGAATTCCAGAGGTCCAGGCACTCGTCACTCTCTTCGGTGCCATAATTGAAATCCCCCAACTGGAGTATGGCATCAGGTTTGCGCTCGGCGACGGCTCGCATGAACGTTTCCAGTCGCTCCATCGCCCGTGGTGCTAAGCCATGATGCAAATCAGCTATCACACCAAGACAAACGGAATCGGTCTGGGCTTTAATTCGACCCGGACTAAGAAAAAGACACGCTGTTCCAATCTTCAGCAGCTCCCGACGTGATATCTGTTGTTGCATCATTTCCCTGATTTAATTTTCCGACCTGCCGGAGCAGGACCAGTCTTACACAGGCTCCGCTTCCCCTAAGTCCTGATTATTGCCCGACCACTATCCCAAACGGAACACGCACAGTATAGCAACTGGGTCACAGATATGCAACTTACAGTTTGCGATATGATTCCCCTAAATATCCCCTTCCCGAGGTCTAAGAAGTACTTCCTCTATCACCGTACGGGAGCTTATTTTCCAAGCATCAAGCACGCTGCGGGCTACATCTCGTGGAGGCATAAACCGCTCCTCCGGCAGTGTGGTGCCATCCCAACTGGGCGTAAGTGTAGCACCTGGCATGACTGTCGTAACCCGAAGCCCTGTATTCAATGTCTCTGCACGCACAACTCTCGCGAGTCCCAGCAATCCGTGCTTGGCTGCACAGTACGCACCCGCCCCAACGTAGGCCTGCTGAGACGCCACAGATGCCATAAAGAATACATGTCCCGAACCTGCCTCAAGCATGCTCGGAAGTAGTGCTCGTGTGACCATGAATGCCCCGGTCAGGTTTACTTCAACCTGCTGCCTGAAAAGGCTTGGAGTGGTTTCCACGAGTGGCTTCGCAACGAAATGACCCGCGTTGTTTACGAGCACGTCCGGCGGTCCAAACTCAAAGAGAATCTTCCTGGATGTTTCCTCAACATGCTCTTCCTTGGTGATGTCACACACCATGGGCTTTCCCTTCGTCTTCACCGCAACTGCACTCAAGCGACGTACCGAGCGTCCAAGTAGAATAATCTGATGGTCTCCGTCGTTACGAAATATCTCTGCGATCGCAGCACCAATTCCACTGCTCGCTCCAGTTATTATAACTTTAGCCATGTACTGTGAGCTTCTGGCCTCTTTTGGTCAAACAGTATCCTTCCATTCGGGATCCGGCGTAGTATTTCGGCGTAGATTTAATACCCAGTATGTCCCATCGTCGTGTCAACTGTAACGAACATCCCCGCTATTGCGTTTGAGGTAGTCAGCGAAAGACTGCGCAGTTCCGAAATCCCTGCCGCCGATTTAGTCGTTGGGGTCGGTTCTGGAGGGATTGTACCCGCAGCAATGACAGCATATGAATTGCGAGTGCCAATGATGCCTTTGTGGTTGAACTACCGGGATAAGAACAATAGGCCCCAGCGCTCATTACCGCAACTGTACCAACCGTTCAGTGTACCCTCCGAGGCAAATCATATCTTGCTCGTAGATGATGTAGTCGTTTCTGGAAAAACATTAAATGCTGCAATGAAACTGCTCCCCCCGAACATCAGGGTAACTACACTTGCGTTGAAAGGATGCGCAGACATCGTACTCTTTCCTGAAATTGAGTCCTGTGTGCAGTGGCCGTGGAATCCACCCCAGCATAACATCTGAAATTATGAATCGACGTGACTTTGTACAGTGGGTTTTGACTGCTGGATCAGCTGCACTGATCCAGCGGCAAACACCAAACGACAGTGACGAACTGCCTCGCCGCCCATTTGGTCGTACGAATGAAGAAGTCACCATGCTTGGCCTCGGAGGCTGGCATATTGGACGGATGAATGAACGAGATGCCCAAGCTACTATAGAGGCCGCAATGGAGGGTGGTGTGCGCTTCTATGATTCAGCGGAGTCATACCAGCGTGGAAGAAGCGAACGTTATTTGGGCAGATTCCTTGTCCCTCAATGGCGGGATCAAATTTATCTGATGTCAAAAACAACTGCATCCACGGCTAGGGTGGCTCGGGAGCATCTCGAAGGTACGCTGCGGAGATTCAACGTCGAGCAAATGGATCTCTGGCAGATGCACGCCATTACCAGCCCGCAAGATGTTGACCGGCGAATTGAGGCTGGCGTGCTTGATGTAATGGAACAGGCCCTTGCTGACGGCAAAACCCGTCACATTGGTTTTACAGGTCATACTGACCCTGCGGCGCACCGCCACCTCCTTGAACAAACTGATCTTTTCCATGCTGTTCAATGCCCCGCTAATGTAGCAGACGTAAGCTATAAGAGCTTCGTACGAACGGTAATTCCGAAGGTCGTAGAGCGGAATATGGGCATGATTGCCATGAAAACACTTGCAAATGGGGGTTTTTTTGGTGGTTCTTCTCACGGACAGCATGGTAATCGGCCACGTGTAGTACCAAACCATTTATCTATCCAGGAAGCCCTGCACTTCGTATGGTCCCTTCCGGTCAGCGTGATCGTTACCGGCCCTGACAATATTGAACAACTCCGTGAGAAAATTGCGTTGGCTCGGACATTTATCGGTATGTCCGAGTCTGACAGGAATGAACTCGTTGCACGCATAGCGGACATGGCCGGGCGCGGAGTGGAATTCTACAAGGCCTAACGCCGTCTATATTCCAACTGAATTGGATACAATGAAACGGGTGTTAACCTTCGTGCTGTTGGTTGCCTCTGCTCAACTTGCAGAAGCTCAGATTGCGGCCACAATTACAGGCACCATAACCGACACTACGGGAGCACCGATTCCTCAGGCAAATGTGTTCATTGCCTCCTCAATGGCCGGGACAACCACCAATGACAATGGCGTCTATACGTTGTCTGGCATCCCGCTGGGCACGCTGCGCCTCGTAGTATCCAGTATCGGATACGAATCTGACCATGTTGATCTCTTTTTGCGCGAAGCACGCACATACACGCAGGATTTTCAGCTTCGGGAGAGAATTTATGAGCTGGGGGAAGTAACGGTATCTACCAATAATCGAAGGTGGCAGCGACAACTGGAACGATTCACAACCATATTTATCGGCGAAAGCCCAAATGCCCAGGAAACCACTATCATGAACCCCGAGGTGCTGGATTTTACGGGGCGCGGAGGAGAATTCAGGGCACAGGCAAGTGAACCCTTAATCATAGAGAATAAAGCCCTCGGGTATAAGCTGACCTACTTTCTGGTTGAATTCATTGCAGAACCAACTAGTTGGCGATGGGATGGGGAACCACTTTTTGAACCACTGGAGCCCTCCAGTCCAGAAGAAGCAGCCCGATGGAATGCCAAGCGCGACTCGGCCTTTTATGGGTCCTTCAGACATTTTCTGCTCTCGGTCATTAATGATCAGGTAGAGGAACAGGGCTTCAAGATTTACTCGCGCCCCGGTTCCAATCAGCGTTCATTGAATCTACGTGGTGGAGTTTTCGGTAACCAGGATAACCGTTACCCAATTAAAGCCTCGGATATTATTCGAGCCGGGCAGAGTGACGATGAACGGGTTCTGGATTTTGAGGGCTTTATTGATGTGGTCTACACAAATGAATTGGAAGATGCGGCCTACCTAAGATTGCAACGACGGGCGGGACGGGCTCGTTACCAGACTTCCACCATCCGGCTTGATCGCGGACCAGCCGTGGTGGACCTTAAAGGGGATCCTGAGGATCCTTATGGTGTCACTTTCTATGGCGGATATTTTGCATATGAGCGTACGGGGGATCAGCTTCCAAAGGAATACCGTCCGTGGATTCAGGGCGAAAGTTTCTAGGAGCTCGAAATACTTGGCATTGCTTTTTCTGAGCAATGCTGCACTCTTCTGTGGGGCATCCGCCCAGGATCCTGTGCTCACGGGCACCGTTGCCGATACAGAGTCCGACCGTGGACTGCCGAGGGCGCATGTATTTATTGCATCCTCTATGATCGGAACGACCACTGACAGAGATGGCAAGTTTGTTCTCAAAGGTGTACCCCCTGGGGCACATCGCCTGGTTGTTACAATGCTTGGATACGAGTCAGTCCATGTCGACACACTGTTCCGGGCTGGGAAACAATACGAATTTGATTTTCACCTTAAGTCTACGGCTATTGAGCTGGAGGAGATTGTTGTAAATGCACGACTTGCCCGCAGATGGCAGAGACGCTTAATTAAGTTTACACGCCTGTTTGTGGGGGAGTCCGAAAACAGCAATCTAACCTCAATCTTAAACCCCGAGGTACTCAGCTTTACAAGCCGGCTGGGCAAGTTGTCTGCTACAGCCAGCGAGCCACTGATCATTGAGAACCGTGCACTGGGTTACCAGATCCAGTACTACTTGAAAGAGTTTTTTCACTACGGCATCACTCTCAAGTACGATGGCGAGCCCTCCTTTACGGAACTTGTCCCAACCGACAGCCTCGAGGCCGAGCGTTGGCGAGTCAATAGGCAGGCAGCTTTTGCCGGATCGCAACGACATTTTTTGCTCTCTGTCCTAGCCGGTCAAGTGGAGGAAGAAGGTTTCGAGGTTTATCGGAGATTCTCACTTGAACCTAACAGCTCTAGTTTTACTATGGACTCCAACCAACTGCTCGAACCTGGCCCCAGTCCACTCGAAAGAATACTTACCTTCACCGGTTTTCTGGAGGTCGTGTACACCAAGGAAACAGAAGACGACAACTATATGAGATGGCTGCGTCAACCCGAGTGGAGCCGCCCTGGACCTCAAATTTCTTTTATGGAACTCACCTCCGGTCCAACAGCTATCGACGAATCTGGGGAAGTTATTGACCCCTATGGTGTGAAAGTATACGGTTATTATGCATTTGAGAGCATTGCTGACAGGGTGCCAAAAGAGTATCGCCCTCCTGATTGGGCGCACAGGTAGATGACGTTATGACCAATCCTTCAGCCGTAGCGTATGGGGTTCTAGGATACTCGTGTGGGGAGTAACCACAAAGTCAAGTACTCTTCAGGAAAGGCCGACGATACCCTATACGAGCGTGCCTTTTGCGAGCGTGTTGACCCCCGATTGCATCAAAAGCAATCGCCTGACAATTGGTCTTCAAGAGGTCCTGGGGAATCTCAATCTGCATGTGGCACTTTAGACCGTGGGGCAACACAGCTTTTGTTGGAGGGGAAAATGTGGGACAGCACCTTGTGTACTCCGTGTGCTTAATTCGGTCTGCAATTACTATTTTTGTGCACGGCTCTGTGATACAGAGTCTCCTGCTGCCGATTTACTAATACAACTTCACAAAACAGTCTGGAATAATGACTGATCATCTTCCGTCTTTTCCCGAAGGTTGGTATTTCGTGGCCAGTCGCAAGGAAATACTTGAAAAGAAACTGATTGAAAAGACTTGGATGGGTGAAAAAATTGTCACCTGGTGCGATGATGAAGGTCGTATCTGCGTAGCGGATGCGTGTTGCCCACACCTGGGAGCTGACCTGGGACCTGAGTCCGGAGGGATGGTTCGCGATGGTTGTCTTGTCTGTCCTTTTCATGGGTTTGAATTCGACGTCGGTGGTAAATGTGTTTCCACGCCGTTCGCTCCTCCACCCAAGACTGCACGACTCAAACTGTTCGAATCAAGGGAGATTAATGGAATTGTCTTTGCCTGGTGGGGGATTGACGGACGTCCTCCCCAATGGAGCCTTCCGGAGAACGAAGAGATTGAGGGCAAGTGGAGTGAATTATCTTTTAGCACGATTCGCTTTCCGGGGCATCCTCAGGAAACCACCGAGAATTCGGTAGACCTGGCCCATTTGCGATACGTACACGGGTATGACAATGTGTACCGGATTGAACCGCTCTTCGTAGACGGTGCATACCTCAAGAGCAGCTTCAGTTTTGTGCGTTTTCAGAATGTAGCGGGAATAAAAATCAAGTTCGATGTCAGTGCAGAGGCGAATATCTATGGATTTGGGTTCTCAAACGTAATGATCCATGAAAAGTCGGTTGACATGCACATAAATTTTTATGTCCTCGCGACTCCCGTTGATGGAAAGGAAATTGACATGGTGCTAGCGAGCCAGGTAAAGCAAATCCATAAACCGAAACGGAGCATAGTTGGTTTGAGCTTTCTGCCCCTGAATCTTCGCACTTCCCTCATGAACAGGTTCATCTTGCTTATGCAGAAAAAGGATGTTATGGATGATGTCGATATCTGGAAGAAGAAGCAGTATGTTTCGCAGCCCAGACTGTGCAAATCAGACGGTGAAATTGGAAGATTCAGGCGCTACTGCAATCAATTCTATCAATGAGTTCCGAGACCTGCACGCGCTGTTAGTCAGATTTTCTTACAAGATAGAGTCTTGATCATGGAGGGGACGCGGACACATATACCCAGCTTTAGCTGCCATTGATCCCCAACTACATTTCGATAAACGGGAGTCCTAATGTAGCCTAGCCACAATATTAATCCTTAGTCTGATCAACCGGAAGTTGTCAGCTACATCTCTCGGGCTGTACTGACTAA
>VXLY01000100.1 GCA_009841335.1 Rhodothermaceae bacterium
CAGACTGGCAGGAGTATCACACCCGGTATGTTGTCCCAGAGGGCTATTCCAGAGGACTCAGGTTTGAGAACGAGAATCAGTGATCTGATTGCTTGATTTGATACGAGTTTGCCAGGGCAGGGGCAAGATTGCCGGATGCGTTAGTTAATACGCGAAAAGTCTGCTATTGGGGTTCGCAGTATCGGATGTGTTTTCCCGAGAGGATACTCTGTGCATGTTGACCGTGCAGCGGCGTCGCACTGAAACGTGCCCGAGGTGTGGTCGCTGGGAAGACCTTAACCCGAAAAGCTTGGACAAAGTCGGCTTTCAAGCCGTGCACAAATCATGGGTGTGAGACCCTCAACTTGTCAGAGACCGATATCTCTTGGCAAACATTAGACTATCTCCTTGCATTTTTCTAAAGCGGATATACATCCCATCTGGAATGCCATGGTCACCAGCTAAGTGAGATCTTCAGGATTCGTCCATCTCTTCCCAGAGCCCAGCCTGTCGAGGGTCCGCCAAATCCAACAGTCCACAGATTCTCGTTGGAAAGCGTTGTCCATGATGCTCCCTGATTGCTTGTTATGGCCAAGCCCTCTGGCCCCACGGCAACCAGCGTGTGGATGGGAGCATGAGGCACGTAAACAGCCCCGTACACTGGTCCAGAAAAGGAAGGCCGGCCGGCTTGAGTCCAGGTAATGCCGCTGTCATCAGTTAGCGCAATGTTGTCTTCACGGCTTGCCATGTCTGCAACATCTCCGCCCAATACTGCACCCGTTGCGGAGTCAAGGAATGCAACAGAAGTGATTCCTCGTACAGACCCTCCCGGAATGGGTGTATCGCTGTACGTCCAAGTCATGCCCCGATCCGTTGTCTTTAACACCCTGGCGGGCCCCGACTCGTGAGCGCCCGTACCAATCCATACCGTGCTATCTCCTCCAGCATGCAAACAATGCCCGCTAGCAGCAAAACTTCCTTCTCCGGGCCGCGCAGGAGGCAATACTTCAGGTGGTACGCGATGCCATGATTCTCCACCGTCGCTCGTAGTAATGATGTAGAATGCACCGTCGAAGGAATCACTAAAGGCCATCCCACTACGTGCATCCCAAAAATCAATACAGTCAAAAAAACCAGAAGGCTCCACATTCATAAACTGCAGTGCCCAGGATTCTCCCCCATCCGTTGTCTTATAGATCCTGGACTGATCTCCATTGCCGATGCTAAGCAGGTAGGCCATATTGTCATTTACAGCATGAACATCCCTAAACTGGAGCGTGTCTGCTCCCGGTACTACGCCGATTTCCCAGTGCTCACCTCCGTCAAGGGTGCGTCCGTAGGTACCATTTGTTCCGCTTATCCACACCACAGACTCATCGACCGGGCTTATTCCTATGAAAAGGACCTCGACTCCAGATATCTGCTCTTGGATCTCCACATTCGGCAGCTGAGCTGTGGCTTTCCCCAGTATTAATAGCGTGAGTAGTACTGGCATTCTCTTTAATAAGGCCGTGGGTAATTTCATAGCGTTTAGCGTGTAGATGACAGAAAAACTTTGGAACTAGGGAATCCTTCACAAGATACATTTTTCATCGCTACAGCTCAGAGTATTGTCCAGCGGCATGCCATCCTTCGAAGATTGGCGATAGTCGCAGGACCCTACCGAGCCATCGCCTTCTACTACCAGATCTAAACCTCAAACAATAATCGTCGAAACAGCGAGCACGTCCACGATGCCATAGAGTACTAATTGGCCGAGAATCATCATAATTACCCCTGCAAATTCCTACACCACTCTAAACCAAGCTACCCCCTATTTTCTGTGCAAGCACCAATTAGTCCTGAATGGGCAGCCTTTGATCGTCTGGGTTCGGGTCTATATCTCACGATAATGTTCTCAATAATCTGGTTTGACTCAGGTATTACAGTTTACTCAGGACTCGAAATGAAGCCATACCAGATCCTTCGTGCCTCGGGGTGAACGCAAACAGTTTCCGAAACCCAAACATTGCGCTGGTGTAACATCCCCCAATCTTGCATTAATCCAAGGGGATTTTCATTCATGAACTGTCAAGCGTGTCGCTTACTTGTATTGTTCGGTTTTCTCAGTCTGTTCCCTTTTAGCTTACCACAGGAAGCGGGGACTGTCCAAAATGCTACGGTGCAGCCGGTAGTTGCGGCTCAGCCGCTAAATCCGGAGGATATGCGTGCGATGGCCGTGGCGTTTCTTGGCTCACTTAATAATGAGCAGTTGTCTGAGACTCAATTTGAGTTCTCAGACATGGATGCCCGGACACGGTGGAGCAACCTGCCCAGTATTTTTTATGAGCGTGGAGGGTTGCGTACCGGGGATATGACCGTAACTCAGCGTCATCATCTTCATGACTTGATCAGAGCATCCACCAGCAGTCAGGGATACTTGAAAATAGCAGGTGTTATGTGGCTTGATGATGTACTCAGTGAGGCGGCTGCGGAGCGTGGTGCGTCCGGTCGAATGGCTGAGCTGATTGAGAGCTGGACGACAGATAATTACTGGGTATCTGTTTTTGGAAACCCTGAGACGGATGAGCAATGGGGTTGGCTTCTGACAGGGCATCACCTGTCTGCCAGCTTCACAGTAGTTGGGGATAATGTTGCGTTCACTCCTCTATTCTTGGGTGCGGAACCGTATATCGTTGAATCAGGCCCCTATGCGGGGTGGCGGATCCTTTCTCACGAACGAGAACGAGGATTCAGGCTCATGCAAACACTCACCGATGAGCAGCGTGCGATTGCTGTACTGGGGGACGCTGTTCCAAATGACATTTTCGAAGGTCCGGGACAGCGTAATAGGCTTGAATCAATTGAGGGCTTACAAGCTTCTGCGTTGGACGAAGCCCAAAAGGTTTTGCTGTGGGAGTTGATTGAGGAGTATGTCCGTAATGCAGATCATCGCGCTGCAAACGCACAATTGGGCAAAATTCGCTCGGACGGCCTGGAAGCGTTAAGCTTCGCGTGGATCGGTCCTACAGAGCATATGGAGCGTCGATACTACTATCGGGTACATGGTCCGTCCGTCTTGATCGAATATGTGCGTGAACGAGGAGTTGGCGGAGATGAGAACGGAAGCAATCATATTCATACGATTGTCAGGGATCCCAGTAACGATTACGGAGAAGATTGGCTGGAAACCCATTATGAGGAGCATCATAGGTGATGCCGGTTTCCTCCCATCTTTTGACAAAAAACAATTATAACCGATGCCCCTAACTGACTTGCGCGGACAGGCCAGGATACGGACAGGTGAAGACCTAGTCGGTCATCTGAATTCGTTTGATCTCACTCCCAGGTTTTCTGCGGGCATCTGGTTTTTTTCACCAGCGGATTCAAGGTTTCATGCCAAGTACAAGCCAGATGAATCAATTGAGGCCAGACTCGAGATTGCCGCATCTTTGAAAGATTACGGTCTGGATGCCTTGGAAGCACATTATCCGAACGAGATAAATGAGGATAATCTTCCACTCTGGAAAGCCTTTACCCAGAGTACCGGCATCCGTTTGTTGACGGTCATTCCATTACTTTTTTACGATGCGGAGTTCGAATTTGGCTCGCTTTCAAACCCCGACGACAAGGTTCGTCAGATGGCGATTGATCGAACGGCACGCTCGCTGAGTCTGGCCCGGGAGCTTGAGTGTGATTTTTCAGTCGTGTGGCCAGGAATTGATGGCTATGAGAATCCGTTTGGGATGAATATGGCCCATATGCGTCATCGATTTGCTGCGGGGTTGGCGGAAGCGTTGGACGTAGCCCCGGGGATGCGTATAGCTTTTGAACCCAAGCCTTATGAGCCCAGGGGGCGCATTCTTTACAGTCTGACTCCGGAGGGCGTGCTACTTGGGCAGCAGGTTGAGGAAATGTTACAGCATGACGAAAATCGAACCCTGCTCGCGGAAGGCCATAAACTGGTTTGTATGAATCCCGAAATCGGACACCTACTTATGGGCTTTGAAGACACAGCTTATGCCCTGAGCTGGCCTTTGTCGGAGGGGCGTCTGGCGCATACGCATTGGAATAGTCAACCGCTGGGTAATTACGATCAGGACCTTAATGCAGGCCTGGTATCACCGGAGCAAATGGAGGCGGGGCTTTATGTACTCAAAATGCACGGGTACGATGCCTGGTATGGTCTGGACATCAATCCAGAGCGCATGCCAGTGGATGTAGCGCTTAAGATTTCCATGGACGCTATACGTGCAGCGTGCGATCGTATCAACTCCCTCAATCACGAGCGGATCGTTGAAGCAGTTGAAGCGCCAGGTAAACACAGGGGATTCCTGGAGGCGTATATGGTGCGCGCGCGTGCCCCCCAGTCAACGGTTTTACCCCAAATCAGCGACACACTATCAACGCATGTTGCGTAACTTGTTGTGGTTGCAAGGCGTTTCGGACACCTTTGAGTGTGGTTGCTTTAAACATTCTCCTTGCGCAGTGGGACAAAATGGTTTTTTCGTGGTTACCCTTAGATGTCCACAGAATGCAAGGCATGCTGCGGCAGGAGCTTATGCTTGCGCCTGGCAGGGTTGCCTGCTGCAAGCGCTTAATTTCCTGATTTCTCGGTATTGCCGTGTACTGGACTTGCCCTCGTTACGATAGGCTTGGAAAATGATCGAGATTCGTCGTACCGGTAGATTAGCCGCAGCGGACGCTCATTCGCGGAAAAATACTGGATGCATACGCCACGATCGGAGGGTGTCACAACATGCCAAAGAGCAACCTGTTGAAATGAATTGGTATATTTTGTGCCGTAGTCTGAATATTGCAAGCTAACTCATGGAGAGCCTCCCCGTAAGTACTGTTGCAGCCACGAAATCCGTGGAGTCACTCAACGAAGTCACCGTGCTTTTTGCGGGAGATTCAGGTGATGGTATGCAGTTAACCGGGTCTCAGTTTACGCTGGCGACTGCCTTTGCCCAGAACGATCTGGCAACCCTGCCAGATTTCCCGGCGGAAATCCGTGCACCTGCAGGGACGACTTACGGTGTAAGTGGTTTCCAGCTGCACTTCGGATCCGTGAACGTTCGGACGCCGGGGGACGAGGTTGATTTACTGGTGGCCATGAACCCGGCTGCGCTTAAGGTCAATCTGGAGCGTGTTCGACGGGGTGGGGCAATCATCGTTAACGTGAATGCCTTTAAGCCTCACAGCTTAAAACTGGCAGGTTATAAAGACGGCAATCCGTTGGAGGAAGGAGAATTGCAGGACTACCGGGTCTTTGAGGTTGAGCTGTCTCGGATGACCGAGGAAGCGCTCAAGGGCTTTGGGCTCGACAAGAAAGCAGTCGATCGCAGCAAGAATATGTTTGCGCTGGGATTGACACTTTGGCTTTATTCGCGTCCACTGAAGCCTGCGATTGAGTGGTTGTCGAAGAAATTTGCCAAACGCCCTGAGCTTGTGAAGGCGAATATTCATTTACTGAAGAAGGGATACCATTTCGGTGAAACGACGGAAGATTTTGTTGTGCAGTATGAGGTCGCTCCGGCACGACTTTCACCTGGTACATATCGGGCGATTCGCGGAGTGGAGGCACTTGCTCTTGGCTTGGTTGCCGCCAGCAGCAAGAGTAGTCTAGACCTTTTCTACGGCAGCTATCCAATCACCCCTGCCTCGGATCTGCTCCATCATTTGAGCAGGTACAAAAATTTTGGCGTAAAGACTTTTCAGGCAGAAGATGAAATTGCGGCAATTGGGGCAGCTATCGGAGCCAGCTTCGGGGGGAATCTAGGGGTTTGCGCAACCAGCGGTCCAGGGTTGACACTGAAAGCGGAAAGCACGGGACTTGCGGTTATGATGGAGTTGCCCGTGGTGATTATCGGTGTGCAACGTGGAGGGCCCTCTACGGGGCTGCCAACCAAGACCGAGCAAAGTGACTTGCTACAGGCCATGTATGGCCGCAATGGTGAAGCACCCTTACCAGTGCTTTCGGCCTCAACTCCGGGAGATTGCTTCTATGCGGCATATGAGGCCTGCATGGTTGCGATTCGCCACATGACGCCGGTCATTTTGTTAGCGGACGGATATGTAGCCAACGGTGCTGAGCCTTGGCGTATTCCATCGTCCAGCGAACTCGGAGGTTTTGATGTCAGCTTCGCAGGAATGACGAATCGGAAGGTGGATGGTAAAGATGTGTTTCTTCCTTACGTACGAGATTCATCTACGCTGGCTCGGCCTTGGGCAAAGCCCGGGACGCCGGGCCTAGAGCATCGTTTGGGGGGTCTGGAGAAGCAACACGAGACAGGAGATGTTTCTTACGATCCAGAGAATCACGAATTCATGACGAATCTCCGGGCTAGCAAGGTTGAGCGGGTAGGACAATTCATTGAACCCACAGAGATATACGGTCATGAGGAAGGAGATTTACTCATAGTTGGTTGGGGATCAACTGACGGGGTAATCAAAACCGCCGTGGATCGACTGCACAACCGTGGATTGAAAGTAGGAACGATTCAGTTGCGTTACATTAATCCGCTACCGTCAGATCTAGGTGCTATTCTGGGCCGCTTTGATGGTTATTTGGTACCTGAGATGAATAAGGGGCAACTGGTTCGTATTCTCCGGGACCGATTCCTACTACCATTTACCGCGCTTAACAAAATTCAGGGGCAACCATTCAAGGCCAGTGAAATTGTTGAGGCTGCCATCAATCATTGCGAAGAGATCAATTAAATGCCGACGCTCCCTCCTTCCAGGAAACCTGTACGACCCCCAGGTCGTGGACCGCGCAGAGCGGGCCCACCGAAGGCCCGGACAAGCCGCAAAGAGTATGCCAGTGATCAGGATGTACGGTGGTGCCCGGGTTGTGGAGACTACGCGATTCTCGCGAGCGTGCAGCGGCTAATGCCGCAACTGGGAGTGAAGCGGGAAAATGTAGTGTTTGTCAGTGGTATAGGCTGCTCAAGCCGGTTTCCGTACTACATGAACACGTATGGGATGCACTCCATTCATGGACGCGCTCCTACGATAGCTACAGGGCTCAAAGCATCGAGGCCGGACCTTGATGTTTGGGTGGTAACAGGGGACGGGGATGCATTGTCTATTGGAGGAAATCACTTGATTCATCTGCTGCGTCGGAATGTGAACCTGCAGCTCTTGTTGTTCAATAATCAGATCTATGGGCTAACCAAGGGGCAGTTCAGTCCAACCAGTGAAATAGGTAAAGTGACCAAGAGTAGTCCATTTGGCTCGATTTCGCCCCCGTTCAATCCTATTTCGCTGACGCTCGGCGCTTCGGCATCATTTGTGGCGCGCACTGCCGACCGCGATACGAAGCATCTTACTAGGGTGCTTAAGCGTGCACATACCCATCCAGGCAGTGCGTTTATTGAGGTCTATCAAAACTGCAATATCTACAACGATGGCGCTTTTTTTGACTTTACCGAGAGAGCCACGAAAGCTGATCGGACGGTCTACCTGGAGCACGGAAAGCCTATGCTTTTTGCGAATGGCAAACAAGGTGTCAGGC
>VXLY01000038.1 GCA_009841335.1 Rhodothermaceae bacterium
TAGATCCATTTTGGACTGGGTTTGCCAATAACATCGCGTAGATCAGACATTCCTTTATTGTATGTAAGTTCGGCTGAAGACCCCTGGGGAGTCATGCATTATTCCCTCCTGTGCTTAAATCCAGGATATCAGTGAGCACTCAATTCACCAGATGTTCACACACATCTGCCTCACTCAACTAGGGTTTGATCTGCAATTGGGCTAACCGCACTGCAAACCCGTCCCGGCCTTGCGTGATGTTGATAACCTGCTTGGAATGTCAATTTAATAGGCAGGAAGACAGAAACTCGACTAAAATCCAATCGACAGGCGTAACATTGCCGTATTGAGCCTTTGCGTATCCCCGACAGTTAGGGAGATAAACTCAAGTACCAATTCGTCTTCAATGAAGCGAGTTAATCCAAAGACATAAGCAACTTCAGGATACAGGCTTATCGGCCCCAGGTTGATAACAAGTCCACCTCCGATCTCCCCCGCATAAGAAAGAGCTGATAGATCATTGGCGAGTTGTTGGTCAGTATTGACTGGGATCCTGAATACTGGACCAGCAAAGACATATGGACTGACTACCTGCGAGGGAAAGCCTATGCGCAGCAGCAAGTAGAGCTCGACCAGCGAAACCTCAAATTTTTCGCGGATCGATGGGAAATTGGCCTCCAATCCATCAAATAGCTGCCCGGCTGCCATATACCGGCCGCCGCCGCGCAGCGCTGCTGCCGGGCCAAGCGGGACTTCACCCCACAATCCTACATGCCAGCCGTTTTGACTTGAAAATTTTGTTTCCAGCTCATTGAGTCTGATTTCACTCAATCGCTGAAAATTCGCTCCGGCGCTAACACCAAAGGTCTGGGAAATAGCAGTAGGAGCAACAAGCGCACCTAAGAAAAAAACTACCACAAATTGGCGCATTTTTTTGATCTTATATGACGGACAGTGCAACCTTGTGCTCACTGTACTGGTTTCCGTTTTCTACGATACAAACTACATCATGCGCATTGGAATCACTTGTTACCCTGTTTATGGTGGAAGTGGGGTTGTAGCCACCGAATTGGGTCGAGCGTTGGCCGCTAGAGGTCACGAAATTCACTTTATTGCCTACTCCCTACCGTTTCGTCTGAACGAAATCACGGAAAACATCTATTTCCATGAGGTGAGTGTCAGGCACTATCCGCTTTTTGATTTTCCACCGTACGCGCTGTCTCTGACAAGCAAGATGGTGGATGTTGCTAAGTACGAGGAACTGGATTTGCTTCATGTGCACTATGCGATACCACACGCAACCAGCGCTGTTCTTGCACGCGACATACTCAAAAAGCAGTCAATCTCCCTGCCGGTCGTCACGACCCTGCACGGCACCGATATCACGATAGTGGGGCAAGATGCATCTTATGCGCCTGTGGTAACTTATTCTATCAACGCGTCGGACGGTGTGACGGCTGTGTCCGATTTCCTACGCCAGGAGACTTATGATGCCTTCGGTGTGGAGGCCCCCATTAAGGTGATCCCCAACTTCATTGATACAGAACGCTTCAGCCGACAGGATAAAAAGCATTTTAAGAAAGCGATCTGTCCGGCTGATCAAAAAGTCGTGGTCCATGTATCGAATTTCCGTCGCGTAAAGAATGTCCCCCACGTCATCGAGGTGTTTAACCGGATTCTTCAGGAAGGATTGGCAGTCAGGCTTCTTTTGGTTGGGGATGGCCCGGATCGATCCAATGCGGAATTGCGCGCACGTAATTTGGGAATTCAGGATGCTGTGCGGTTTCTCGGAAAACAGGACCCGGTTGCAGAGATTCTGTCCATTGCCGATCTCTTTTTGCTTACCAGTGGATCTGAATCGTTCGGACTTGCTCCACTCGAAGCAATGGCCTGTGGTGTCCCTGTCGTATGCAGCGATATTGGCGGTTTACCGGAGCTGATCAAAGGCAGTGAAGCGGGCTATTTATGTCCAGTGGGTGACATAGAGGCCTTCTCTAAGGCCTGTATCAAGGTGCTTGTGAACGATGAGCTACACGCACAAATGGCTAAACGGGCCAGGGAACATGCTGTCCGCCACTACAATACTTCTGCAATCGTTTCTCAGTACGAAGCCTATTACGAAGAAATTGTTCAGCGTATGGTCAGGAGTTTTTCACTTCCTGAATAGGCTCGACTTTGTCAGGCAATACCGTACTCATCGGGAATACTTGGTTACTGACAAGCAGGCCCAATTCTAATGAACCTTTGAGGGACGGATCCTATCGTATGTGGCGAAAGTGAATCCTTGATGTGGACGTTCTTTCACGAGCGAGAATTCGGTCCCGATGAGGTGCTCGTAAGGCGGAAAGAAAGTGTCTCCCTCATAGGAGCGATCAATAAGCGTTAGCTCGAGCCGATCTGCTATGGGAATCCCCTCTTCATAAACCCTGGCGCCACCGGCAATAAACACCCGATCGGCATATTCGACTTGCTTCAGCGCAGCCTCCAATGACGCAAATGGTTCAATGGATGGATGAATATTTGCATTAGGGTTGCTTGTCAGTACAAGCATACGCCTGTTCGGCAGCGGCCCACCAAAGTCACGTACGAGCCCCTCACAGGTTAGGCGTCCCATGATCAACGGGAAACCACTCGTCAGCCGCTTAAAACGCCGCATATCTTCGGGGATATGCCATGGGAGGCGCAGATTGCTACCGATACAGCGATTCTCACGTGCCAGTGCGGCAATGACGATCACACGGGAACGTGTTACATGTTCTCCCAATATTCTTCTGGCATGTCTTCCGCCAGACTCAGGGCCCCTTCGGCACCACTGAACAGCGGATCTTCAATGGGTGTGATCGTGAAATGCCCATACTCCTCAAGGGCAGCAGAGAGAGCTTCTGCTATGCCGCGAATTTGGCTTCCGCCACCAGCTAGATAAATACTGTTTCGGATCCGCTCCTGGAGTATCGGTTCGTACGTACTCAGTAGATCAATAATCGTCTCTGCGATGCCTGGTATCAACGAATCACAGGCCCGGCAAACCTCCTGTGTGATGTCCTGTAACTGGAATTTACCGGCGATCGGCATTTTAACCTTAATGGGTTCACTTGCACTAGATACACACGCGTGCTTCTCCTTCAATTCGCGCACCATAGTCTCACTTAAGGGTGTATTGGCGAAGCGCTCCGACAGTAGCTCGTAAAGTTGCTGATCTATGTGATCCCCCGCGGAGCGCATTGAGCGCTGATCCTCATCACTCGGCATCGTACCATGCATGACACAGAAATCAATCGTACCTGCGCCAATGTCAACGATACAAGAGTTATTGAGAGCGCCGAGTCTATATGCCACCGCGAACGGTTCCGACACCAGCATAAGGGTGTCTGTCCATTCCCCCACTGCATTGCGTATTGCAAGCTTATTGGCCCGGAGTGCCTCTGCCGGCACGCCTACGGCGGCATATATTTTCTGCCCATCCTCCGGCTCTGCCAACGATATCAAATGCCGAATCAGTTCACGAACAGCCTTTTCATCTCTGGACGTTCCGTCTCTGATTACACCGTGCTCCAAAGGGCGAACCAAGTTGACAGAATTCCGATTCTCAATAGCATCCGTTCCAACGAGCACATCACGCTTGAGCAACTTGCGTGCGATAAAATCACGAGGCCAGCCGACATAGCTGTGAATCCACTTGCGTTTGCCATTGTCAGCGGCAATGGCACTTCGCGAAGTTCCCAAATCAATACCGACGCGCAGAATATTGTCGGATGTTTCAGATTGTTGTGACATTTAAACTAATCAGCCGTTATTACAGGACTATCCTCTGCAGAAAGATACGAGATAATGCCGGATTCAAGTCCGATAGCCAACTGCTCGCGGTAATCATCCTCCAGCAGGTTTTGTTCTTCTTCGGGCATGGAAATCGCGGTTATTTCAGCAAGTACTGCCGGCACTTTCGTGTACACGAGCACCATAAATGGCCCGGATCTCGTCCCCCAATCACGAATCCTCGGATTAATTTTGCGCATAGTTGACACCATCGCATTCTGAATGTGCGTGGCCAATCGGCGACTGTCTTCATCCCGAACGGTTCGCCCCAGCGACTCAAGACTGTTTCGCCACTGAGCAACACTATAGCCCGAATTGGAATTCTCCCGTAAAGCCAAGGCTTCCGCGCGAGCATCTCCGCGCGGGCTATAGTAGTAAGTCTCAATAAAAGCCAGTGTATCAACCGGGACTGAATTTACATGAATTGACACAAATAGGTCTGCCTCGTGATCCCGTGCATCAAGGACCCTTTGCTGCAGGCTCACGCTAACATCCTGCCGCCGTGTGAGAACCACATTATAGCCTCGAGACTTCAGTCTCCTTGCGAGACGCAAAGCAACATCAAGTGTAACAGTTTTTTCGCTCAGGCCAACCGGTCCAAGGGCACCGGGATCGTGACCTCCATGCCCCGGATCAAGTACGATCGTGTTCACGCCAAGACCATATACTCGGGATAAGGGTACGTCTGTTGTGCTCTCGGATGCAACCAGTTCATCCTGGGATGCAAGTATGCGTTGGTCAGGAGATGTAAGTATCTCAACAGAGTTTACTGGTTCAGCTGTGCCGTCTTCTTCTACACCGACGACCATCAAGCCAATCACAATGACCAGAAGTGATATTCCCATAGACCACCATACTGTGGTTTTCCTCTGCTTTGAGACAGGAGGCCCAACCAGTTTTTGATTATCCTCAAAAACACCTTGAAGTAACGCACGCCGCTGACTCCCAGGATTACGCGATCTCATAGTTAGTCAATTTTTCGCAACGAAGGATTAAACAGCCACAGGAGCTTTGATGGCCGGATGATACTTATAGTCCCTTAGTACAAAATCATTATACTCATAATCGAGCAATGATGCCGGCTTTCTTAATATATGCAAAGTTGGTAGTGGATACGGGATCCGTGTCAATTGCTGCCTTACCTGGTCAAGATGATTCAAATAAATGTGTGCGTCTCCGATAGTGTAGACCAAATCACCTGGTTCAAGGCCCGCCTGCTCCGCTATAAGATGGGTTAAGAGCGCGTACTGAGCAATATTGAACGGAGCACCTAGAAAAAGGTCATTTGACCGGATGTAAAGCTGGCAGGACAGCCGGGCATCAACAACAGAAAGCTGGAAGAACATATGACACGGAGGAAGTGCCATTCGATCTATTTCTCCTGCATTCCATGCGCTTACGATATGACGTCGACTCCAAGGTCTTCGTTGCAGAGAGTTCATGACAGACGCAATCTGGTCTACTCCAGAAAATGAACGCCACTGCTTGCCATACACGGGACCCAAATCCCCCCATTTATCGGCAAACCCTTCTTCGTCGCGGATGCGTTCTTCAAACTCTTTAAGGCGCAATGACCATTCCTCAGAGTCCGACGGCGGTACCGGGAGCTGATGATGCTCGAGATAGTGCTTCAGCGGCCAAGCGGTCCAGATTGAGATTCCCTGATCAACCAGCGGCTTGATATTCGTAGAACCAGAAAGGAACCAGAGCAGTTCGCACGCCAACCCCCGGAACCAAACACGTTTGGTTGTACAAATAGGGAATCCCTCCTGAAGCGGAAATCGCATCTGATATCCAAAAACACTGATCGTTCCCGTCCCTGTGCGATCACTGCGCTCACGTCCGTTCGTTACTACATGCTGCAACAAGTCCAAATAGAGATGCATCCGCACGAGCTAATAAGGATTATCAACTTTTATTGATCAATAATGATCTTTTTTGTGACCACAAGTTCTGCAAGTCGCTCACAGTGATTGCGACCAATTTACAACTGGTTATATCAATAATGAGGTTCAATTAAAACCAATCTGAAATGTGTCCAATTAACGAGTTTCCCGGATTGTAGTGGACAACAATTAACGTCCCCGGCCTCACCCTGAAGTCCCACGTCGACGGTCTTACTAAAAGGAGTTTCCCTTCAGCACTTAAACTACTCCAAGCAGGTTTGTCAGACAAGAGGATTAACAAACCTGATCAGGTATAACACCTGCTAGTTTGCCACGAATGTAGACCGAACCCCAAGGTTGCGACTCATGAAAAAGTAAGCTCGGAGTTCAGAAGGCTGGAAGGCAATAAACCGTTTTACTGCGTATCACTGGACTGAGTGAGAAATCTCAATCTTTTCACGGCAATTTAATTGGCTGAAGTATGGACCCCAATCTGCACCAGAAGCAAGGCATCACACATCTGGAGAAAGTTCTACAATATGCCCCAATGGTTGCAAACGGCAACGAGGCGGTGGTACATTTGACCAGAGAAGATTGGTATGTGGTCGCTGACACGCTTTTCCAAATGAACACACCGAAAGAGCTTTTACCGAATAGTATCACGGATTTCCGCTTGACAGATGATCATCGGGCTATAGAACTGGACACGGAAAAGCTACAGATCAGGCTTGAAATGTTCTAAGCACTGCATCGTAAGGACAATAGTGAGGAAATTTCACTGCGTTCATGTGATGGTAACCCCCGGACACAATCATCGTCATCCGGTTTGTAGCTTGATAAGTTTTGAATAGGCATGACAAATCCCGAGCCTGTAAGTATCCTGCTTGTTGGCACCTTGGACACTAAGGGGGCGGAGTATGCTTACGCACGGGATATCATTCGGTCGAGAGGCCTGAATCCTATCCTGATGGACGCGGGGGTAATGGGGCAGCCGCAGTGCGAGCCAGATATTTCAGCAGGCGAGGTCGCCAGGGCTGGTGGAGAAGATATTTTAGCTCTAAGAGAAAGGGGGAGTCGCAGCTATGCCTTGGAATCGTTGACACGCGGTGCTGTGAACCTGGCGAGGAATATGTCCCCTCAATTGGCAGGCGTTTTGGCGCTCGGTGGTTCCGGGGGAACCGCGGTAGGTACGGCCGTCATGCGGGCACTCCCAGTGGGACTCCCAAAAGTGATGGTGTCCACTCTCGCTTCCGGTGATGTAGCGCCCTATGTGGGCGAGAGTGATATCGCCATGATGTACTCCGTCGCGGATATAGCAGGATTGAATCGGATAAGCAGGGTGATCATCAAGAATGCTGCTGATGCACTTTGTGGCATGGCGTCGCATAAATTGCCAGAGCACGTTGATGAGCGGCCCTTGATTGCGGCGACCATGTTTGGCGTAACCACACCATGTGTCACACGATTGCGTGAGCGTCTGGAGAGATCGGGCTTTGAAGTAGTGGTTTTTCATGCGACGGGTAGTGGCGGTCGGGCAATGGAAAAACTTATTGCAGATGGTTTTTTTGAAGGCATTGCAGATGTTACTACCACTGAATGGTGCGATGAGGTAGTAGGAGGTGTGTTGAGCGCCGGCCCCCAGCGGCTGGAAGCTGCCATTGCCGCCGCCATACCCCAAGTAGTTTCCTGCGGAGCACTGGATATGGTTAATTATTGGGCCCTAGAGACTGTCCCCGCAGCATTCAAGGAGCGAACGCTGCATCCCCACAATGCTAACGTAACTCTGATGCGGACCA
>VXLY01000108.1:0-2411 GCA_009841335.1 Rhodothermaceae bacterium
CGGACCATCACCCGCATCGTTGTACCGCGACCGCCCCAGCCCCGAGGCCCCGAGCGCGGCGGTGGCGGGTTTGAGCGGTAGGCCCCTGTGCTCGCGTCAAGGCGTGACTAGCTTTGTCAGCTTCTCTCGCGCCAGTCGGGCTGGCTCGAAATCCTCGTCGGCGTTCTCCCAAACGGCGAGCGTGTTGTTGAGGTGGAACACCGCCGCGGTCGTGTCCCCCCTCGCCTCCATGAGCGACGCCATCTCGAAGTGGGCGTGCGGATCGGCGGGCACAAGACGCAAGGCACTGCGCAATTCCGCTTCCGCTTCGCCCAACAGTCCCGCCCGGCGCAGTGCTCTTCCCGCGCCAAGATGGAATTCTCTACTCGGCGATAGCTCGATGGCCGCCTTAAAGTTCTCCGCCGCGCCCTCGTGGTCTCCTGCTCGGTCCAGTATCAGTCCCAAGTCCCCCAACAGAGTGGATCGGAGGCCCTCCTGGCCACTGGCCTCCAACGATTCCCACGCCTGTCGGTGCGCCTCCAAGGCCGCGTCCACACCCTCCGTTGCCAGAGCGATATGAACGGCCAGCCGGTGAAGGTAGAGATCCTGTCCTTCAAGGGTCGACCTCAATTCCATAAGCAGGTTCACTGCTTCGTCGACAAGACCCGCATCAAGGTAGACGAAGATGTCGTCCAAGCTCCCCAAAGCGACACCCGGTTGCGTCTGGAAGCCTGCTTGCTCTTGCCGCCTTTGCTCGATCACGCCGATCGCGTCGATCATCTCCCCGCGCCGGTGATGATAGCGCTTGAGACCGGATAGCGC
This sequence comes from Rhodothermaceae bacterium, assembly GCA_009841335.1. GTDB lineage: Bacteria > Bacteroidota > Rhodothermia > Rhodothermales > Bin80 > Bin80. The sequence continues at coordinate 802 of VXLY01000108.1, forward strand.
CTCTACCCTCTCCTCCGCAGTTCGGGCCAACGTCAACACGCGCTGGAACCCGTCGCGAGCCTCGCCAAGTCGCCCGTCGTCAAGATCGAGTTGCGCAAGTTCCCTCACGGGCTCAGGTGCCAGAGCATCCAGGACAATCGCGCGCTTGAGCGCGTCGCGTGCGTCTTCAAGTCGGCCCAGCCGCCGCTGGAGGTCGGCCAGTTGTGAGTACGCGGACGCGTCGCCGGGTGACCGCTTCACATACTCGGCCAGGACGCCCACGGCTTGGTCGTAGTTGCCCAGTTGCTCCTGCACCCGCGCCGTGACCAGGATGAGTCGGTCGTCCAACGGATCCAAGCGGCGCATCTTGGAGAGGGTCGAAAGGGCATCTTCCCAAGCACCCTGAGACACCTGAGTCTCTGTCAGAATGCGTAGCGCGTTCAGGTCATCGGGGTGCAGTTGGATCCACAGGTCCAAGACCGTGGCCAGTTGGTCCGGCTCACCGATGGCCCGGTAATAGTCCGCCCTCACTTGGAAGGCGTATCGCTCGGGTACTCTGTACAGGTGCTCAATGGCCGAAGCGAGCGGGGCCGAGGCAGCCTTGTCGTCCAGCCCGGAAGCCCGCAACACGCGCCACAAGGCGTAGTGGGCTACCGCGAAGCTGGGATCCAGTGTGGTTGCGGTGGTCAAGTACCTGGAGGCAGCCTCATGATCGCGGTCGGCAACATGGTGGAACATGCCCTTGAAAAACGCTTCCACAGCAGCTTCGTTTTCGGAGAGCCGTGCCCGTACGGCAAGGTCGTCGATCTCTTCGGTAGTAGAAAGTCCCAACGCGCGCCCTACCGGTCCCGCCGCTTCGTCAACGAGCGTCAGTAGGTCGGTCGCTTCATGAGCAGTCTGGCCCGCGAGCGATCCGTCGCTCACTCTGTGGATCCAGAGTTGGACGCCCAGCAGTTCATTGATCCGATTGATCTCCCCGACCACGATGAACCCCGCATGGAGATTCCGGGCGAGTTCGCGCTTGAGAGGCAAGGGAGTCCCCGCGAAGCTATCGAATCCCCGTTCTCGCGCGTAGGACTGGTAGTCGTAGGAGGGGATCGGCAGGAAACGGTCATATGCAATGAGATCGAGGACCAACGCCTCGGGAAACGCGTAGGACATCCACGACTCGCCCTCGCCTATTCCGGGTCCGGGTTCGAGTGCGAACAGGACGGTGGTCCCATTCGATCTGGAGTTGGGCACCCCCTGCTGGACGATGCTCGCTTCATCGGGCCTTTCCGATGCCGGGTCAGTGGCCGAAACCGGATCGTCGCGGGTGGCGAGCGAGGACAATACCACGAGGCATCCCACGAGGTTGGCGGGGATGCCTATCTTCTCCGTCCGCGGCAGCGAGTCCCTGTCCTTACCGGGCTTTCCGTGAAACCAAGCAACCATGAGCACACTCGGCACCATCATGACCAGGGTGACCAGCGCCGCACGCGTGAAGTAAGGCGAGAGCAGGAATTCGTCCACGGCGAAAGCCGTAAACTCGACGATGCCCCATGACACAGCCGCGTATCCGGCCAAGATGTGGGGCACACGCCGGTGGATCAGGTCGCGTGTGAAGTTTGCGGACGCCGACTGTGAGGGGG
>VXLY01000108.1:2511-5845 GCA_009841335.1 Rhodothermaceae bacterium
GCCAAGTGTCCGGACTCCACGACGGCCCGCATGAGATCGACGCGGCTCTGGACGCCCAGTTTGCTCTTCAGGGACATTCGGTAGTTCGCGACGGTCTTCGGTGCCAGATGGATCCTGCGGGCGATCTCCTCGGCGGTGTAGCCGGTCGCTGTGAGGTACAGGACATCGCGTTCCCGTTCGCTCAGGGAGTCCCAACCACCGGCCCGGCTCCGCGAGGCGTTTCGTGCCTTCGAGAGCATACCGACGACATGCGCGGGGAACGTCATCCTTCCGGCGGCCACCATGTCGAGGGCTCCGACCAGATCGGAGCGAGCCCGCCGCTTGCTCAGGCACCCCATGGCGCCCGCCTCGATCGCGGCCTCGACATACTCCGGCTCATCGTAGGCGGTCAAGACCAGCACGCGGACATCCGGGTTCCGCGTCGTGATCCTTCGGGTTGCGGTAATGCCGTCCATGCCCGGCATGCGGATGTCCATGACCACCAATTCGGGCTTGAGCGCGTCCACCCGCTCGACGGCTGCTTCACCGGAGGAAGCCTCCCCGACCACATCGTACCGTTCCGTGAGTTCGATGAGCAGCTTGATTCCGGCGCGGACAACGGCATGGTCGTCAACGAGCACGACGCGGCAAGAGTAGCTCATTCCGGATCGTCCTCCTCGGGCACGGGCATCCCAAGCGGCACTTCGAGCCTGACCGACGTGCCTTCCCCGGGCGCGCTCGCGATGGTGAGCCGTCCTCCGGCGATCCGGCTCCGCTCCCGCATGCTCCCCAGGCCGACCGACAGATGCGGCTCAAGCTCGTCGGGCCAGAAACCCGCTCCGGAATCGCTGACTTCGGCATACAGCGTCCGGCCCTCCCTCCAGTACCTCACCTTGGCGCTTCCGGCGCCGCTGTGCCGCTTGGCGTTGTTGAGCGCCTCCTGCACGACCCGGAATACGGCCAGACTGGTCTCGGCCCTCAGCGCCCTGCCCGCCCAGCGGATCTCCCGCTCGACGGCGAAGTCCTGCTCCTCCGTGCGCCGGCAAAGGACGCTGAGCGCGAATTCGAGCCCATGCCCCTCCAACTCGACAGGCATTAGGTCTCGTATGGCGCGATCCAGCGAGTCATGACACCGGTCCAGATCGCCTTGGACGCCCGAGATCATCTTGGGCGCGTCCTCCCCCGCCATTCCCCGTTCAACCAGGGCGGCGAGATGAAGCTGGACGGCCGTGAGGCTTTGCTTCACTTCGTCGTGCAGGTCCCGGGCGATCCGCGACCGCTCCGCCTCGGCCGCCAGGACCCTCGCCGCTGCCACCCTGCGAAGCATCTGGCTTTGAGCCAGGCTGCGCACGGCGCAGACCACCAGCACCTCTCCCGCCTCGTCGGTCATCGGACCGAGACTGATCTCGACGGGGAACCCGCCGCCGTCCTTGTGCACCGCTTCAAGTTCCATGCCGACGCCCATCGGGCGCGATGTGGGTTTGCGGTGGTACACTTCCCGGTGGCGGCGGTGGCGGTCCCGAAGCTCAGCGGGAACCAGGATTTCGACCGACTCGCCGACCAACTCTTCGCGCGACCACCCGAACATCGTCTCGGCCTCGGGGTTTGCGTCCCTCAACAGGCCGTCGGCCCCGACCAGGAGCATCGCGTCCGGCGATGCGCGGAACACCGCCCGGAAGTCGCTTGGGCGGGCAAGCAGCTTGTGGATGAGAATCTCCTCGAAGTACAGGCCGGGGATCATGGCGCTGCCTCGCCGAGCGCGGGAGGAGTGCCGATGTTCGATCCGTTGAAAATACCGTTCCCCGGCCCTTGCGACCACAGCGACGGCCGACGCGGAGCGTAGCAGGCGAGCTCGGGCGTGCGCCGAAGCCGCAGGCACGCGCGCCTCAGCTTGTTTCGCACGGTGGAAGCGGGGAGGCCCTCGCGGTGCGCAATCTCGTTGGCGCTCAGCCCGGGCCAGTAGCGCAGGAGCAGCAGTCGCCGCTGCTCGTCCGGGAGACGGGCCAAGGCGCTTCCAATCCGAACCCGCAACTCGGCGGTCTCGGCGGCGGCCAGGGGATCCGGAGCCGCATCCACAGCCGGGGTAACGTCGCCGTCGATCTCGACAAAGCGGTCCCCCTCGATCCTGTCCCGACCGACCGCGTCGGCGCAGACGCGCCGGCAAAGCGTCTTCGCCCATCCGAGCAACGCTTTCGGGTCGCGGCACTGTCTCCGCTTCTCATGGATTCGGATGCGGCAGGCCTGCGCGAGTTCCTCGGCCGTCGTCCGGTCCCGCGCGAATCGCATGGCGACCGACACGACAAGTGGTTCGACCCGCTGCAGCAGGTCGTCGTCCCGGCGCCGCCCGTCCCCCCGGGTACTGCGACCGCCGTTGCGGTTCATCCGTCTGCTCCTCTCGGCACGAGTCCGCGCCTCGTTGGCCGAAGCGCACACTAAAGCTGCCGGTGGGACGCACGCGCAGACAGGATACTTTTTCCACGACTTCGGTGCCAAAAGGTTCCCGAGTCTTCGGGAAGAAGTTCCTGGGCCATGGGCAATACCTTCCCGTCGGTTCGGGAAGAAAGTTCCCGAAATCGGCCCCGAAATGTGCCAAGAACTTCCCGTCCGGCGCGATTTGCCGAAAATATACCGAACAAACTGCCGAATCGGGGCTTCTGGGCCGGTGAGACGTTTTTCTCGCTCGCACTGTCTATTAGGGCGAGGGCACGATCCCAAAGGAGGATCGCCCGACACAGGGGCGCCGACCCAGATTGACACCGGCGCTCCATTTCATCCGAAAGGAGCACTACGATGAAGAAGAGGCTCATCTGGGCGATCGCGTTTGCGCTTGTTGCGGTCGGCGCATCCGTGACGCCCCCCCTCTCGGCGGCCGCTGCCCACCCGTGTTACGAGCACGAATGCCACAACCCCCTGGAGTGCGTCCTTGGCGGGTGCTTGAACGGTTGCAGCCCCCTCGGCAGGTGCAATCCCTCCGGTGGAGGCACGGGCTCGTAGCGCGCAGCATCGGGCGACGGGCGGGATCAGCCGTAGCCCGTCCGTCGCCCGGTGCCAACCCAACCGTGGAAACATCTGACGAAAGGAACCAGTCGATGTTCAAGAAGTCGTCATCCCGCCGCAGAGAACTGCTCCTCAACATTGCCGTCGCCATGTCCGCCCTTGGCGCCATCTACGCAGTGTCCAACCGAATCATCAAGCACAACGGCGCATTGCTGAACTTGCCACCTCGTGTGGAAGCCGTCGCGGATTGGGAGACATACGGCCTGGAAGGCCATCGCATGGGGCCGTCGAATGCTCTCGTGACGATCGTCAACTTCTCCGACTTCACCTGTCCGTTCTGCCAGACCCAAGCACCGGT
>VXLY01000108.1:5945-7456 GCA_009841335.1 Rhodothermaceae bacterium
TCCCGGTCGGTGTCCCAATGATGCTTCGATCCCGCGCGGTTCCCGCGATTGGCTTGTGGTGGATGGTCTCAGCGTTCGGTTGCCAGGACACAAGGGAGAGTGGCGGGCGTCCGGGCGGTGACCCGGATGCTGGCGGCGCAGTGGTCACCGATTCCGGAGGGGCGATAATCGCTCAGATTGCCGACCTGCATTCCCGAGAGCTTCCAGAACTCGGATTGACACTGCTCTATTCGACACTCGGCCGCCTCGACCTGGTCCATGTCGTCGGAGCGGTCCTGTTGCCTGATTCGTCTCTTGTGATCGCTGATCGCGTCGCTCCCAACCTGACCTTCCTAGGTCCAGATGGCGAGCTTCGGTCGCAGGTGGGCGGCGAGGGAGAAGGTCCGGGGGACTACTCCGATATAGCACGGATCGGGGTAGCCACCGATCATTCGCTGTTCGTGTACGACCGGGCACTGCGACGCCTCACCTTCTTGGACTGGGCGGGGAGTGTAGTCGACGTGCGGCGGATCGGTTGCATGGGGGAGGTCGTTCCTCTTGCCCAAGTGAACGGCGAGGGATTCATCGGCGTTCTAGAGACCCGACCGGATCTCCCTCCGGGCTTGCAGCGCGGCCCCCTGTTCCTGATTGCATGCACTGGTACCGACGGATCATTCGACACCTTGGGAGAATGGCCTGGCAAGGAGCGATTCGTCACCTTGGACCGGCAGAACTGGGTCGCGGTGGGTTTTGGCCGGACAGCTTTGTACGACGGGCGGGGAGTCCATTCCGTCGTCGGCACCAACGACTCGTTGGACTTGACACGTTATCGCGGATCGTCGGTGCATGCCCAAGTCCGTGGCGGCGTTCTTCCCACCAAGGCTGTTAGCCCAGAGGAACGCGAGGAGTGGACCGACCTGTTCCTGGGCGCTTTCCCAGCAGTGGTTCACCCCGACTGGCGGAGGCGGCTAGAGCAGTCTGAGGTACGGGCTACCTATCCGGCAATTGGGGCCGTCAAGATTGATGCCAGCGGCAGGATCTGGATCGGTGACTATGCGAAGCTGTCGGGCGAACGGCGGCTTTGGTCGGTGATCGGGGTGGACGGCACCTCCATCGCTTCCCTTCGTCTCCCGGTCTTCCATCCAGAATTGTTGACGTTCAACAATGGTGGGTTTACAGGACGAGAACTTGTGGAGTGGGAAGTCACCATCCCGAGCCCGGTCCATGAGTTGCTGGACATAGCAGCCGACCGAATCGCAGTGCTCCGAAAGGATGAATTGGGGCAGGAATACGTGGAGGTATACGAGATCAGGATGCCGTAGGGTGTGACGCTCGGACTCCCGCCATCCAGTCCCGTTTTTCCCGCTCTCGCGGCACGGTCCAGTAGTGTCCAATCCAACGGCAGGAAACGCAGATCGTGCAGCCCTGTAAATAGTTACAAGATTTCCGGCCGGGATTCAGCTCCCATGTGATCCGCTGGACCAGCCGCTGAAGGTGCTCTGCGAGTTGGGCGGCTGGAAAACCGCCAAGAC